>HF998023.1:141158-142314 GCA_000433015.1 Firmicutes bacterium CAG:631 | reverse complement strand
TCTACTTTTATAATAGCAGTACAATAGCAGTACACTGATGAATAATTTATGGGGGTGCAAAATTACCTAGAGGGGTGCAACTGTATCAAAATAGGTAATTAAAGCCATATTGATTGAAACTACCCTCATTTCTTTGCCCATTATGGCATGATAGAAATGAGGGTTTAAAATATGAAATTTACTTTAAAAGAAAAACTTCATTATGTGAAACTGCACGTTGAAGAAAAACGTGCCAATTTATGAAATTGAAAGAAAATCTTTTTATTGTACAAAAAAAATTGTTTCATTTTTGTTGTTATAATGAAAATGCCTATTATTTATATTTTTATAGATATTATTTGATAAATATGATTTAATATATTAAGAGTTAAAATACTTGTGGGCAAAATAAATGTATAAAAACAGTGGTTTGATACGCTAAATAATGCTATTCAAACCTTTTTTGTGCTTAAAACAACAAAAATTAGCAGTTATTTAACATAAATTGAGCATAATTCATTAAACCCTTCCGTTGTTAATAAAATTTTAGCTCGTGATTTTGCACAATAAACTTTTTATTCTTTTGAGAAAAATTTCGTCAAAGTTGCATAAAAATATCGAATTTGGACCGCGTTTGTGTTAAAATAATTAATTGAAATGAGTGATGAACAATGGGGCTTCAAAACGCTATTAAAAAACGAAAACTTAATAACGACATTAAAGCAACAGCTAACTCTCAGCAATTAGAAGCTATTAAAAGCATAGATGGCCCACTATTAATCATAGCAGGGCCAGGAACTGGCAAGACGTTTACTTTGATAAATCGAACTATAAATTTAATCATTAATCATAATATTGACCCAACGAGTATTTTTCTTGCTACGTTTACAGAAAAAGCTTCAAAAGAATTGATAAGTCGACTCTCTAATATATTAGCCAAATTTGAAATGGATTTTAATCCTAATGATATGTATATTGGGACATTTCATTCTATTTGCTTAAAGATATTAAAAGAGCATGTAGAAAAAAGTAAGCTTAAAAAGAACTTTAGAGTAGTGGATCAATTTGAACAACAATATTTTATTTATAATCATTTATCTGAATTTATTAAAATCGAAAATTTTGATTCATTTATTTCTTCTAATGTTTGGTGGGACAAAGCATCAAAGTTAATGCG
>HF998023.1:122669-141122 GCA_000433015.1 Firmicutes bacterium CAG:631 | reverse complement strand
GAAGAATTAGTAGACTATAAAGAACTTCTAAAATCAAACATTGCTAGTAACAAATTTTATGGCGAAGTTTTGAAAACTTATGAAGCCTTGCGAATAAAAAATAATCTTTTAGATTTTAGTTCAATTCAAGTTGAAACTTACAAAATGATTATTGAACACGAAGACTTAAAACGAGAACTTTTAGATAAAATCAAATATGTTATGGTTGATGAATATCAAGACACTAATCATATACAAGAGAAATTAAGTTTATTACTATCGAGTAAATCAAATAACATATGTGTTGTTGGTGATGATGACCAAGCTATTTATAGATTTAGAGGAGCAACGGTTAGAAACATTTTAGAATTTCAAAAGCATTTTAATAATTGCAAAAAAGTTGAATTGGTTAACAATTATCGTTCAAACCCAAAAATTGTTGATTTTTATAATAATTGGATGAAAGTAACCGAAGGCAGAGATTTTAAATTTGATTGGGATAATTATCGTTATGACAAAAAAATTGTTGCAGCTAAAAATAGTGATTTTATGCACGATGCAGTTATACAACTATCTACAAAAGAGCACGATTATTTATGCAAAAAAGTTTTAGATTTTATTAAAACCATGCAAAACTCAAATAAAATATCAAATTTAAATCAAATAGCATTTTTATTTAGGTCGGTTAAAAATGAAGATGTAATTCATTTAGCTAATTATCTAGAAAGCAATGGTATCCCGGTTTATTCCCCACGCTCAAACATGTTTTTTAAAAGACATGAAGTTCAAACGATTGTAGGGTGTTTATATTTATTATTTCCTGATTATGTTAGAGATGTTCAAACTTCTGAACATAAATTCTCTTTATATAATTTTTTAAAAGATTGTGAATTAGAGGCAATAAAAATACTTAAAAATAACAATTTTAGTGATTTTCAAAAATGGTTTAAAAGAATTTTAAATAACTTGAGAATTTTTGATGTTGCACTCGATTATGCGTTCACAGGAATTATATTCCAAATGTTATCTTTTGAGCCTTTTTCTAATATGGTAAAGACTGATTTAAATAAAGGAGTATACGATACCAGAACAGCTAGAAATGTCGCTTTGCTTGAATCTTTAATAGCCAGATTTGAAAAGATGAATAATATTTCAGTTTTGACAAAAAATAATGCCTATGGATATGTTAAAAAATTATTTGGCACTTATTTTAGATTTTTATTAGACGGTGGAATAACTGAATATGAAGATGAAAGCGAATATGCGCCAAGCAATTGTGTATCTTTTATGACTATTCACCAATCTAAGGGTATGGAATTCCCGATAGTGGTTATTGGTTCACAAAGTGCAACTCCTAGGAAACAATATGATGAGAATGTTGAAAATATTGTTAAAGAATTTTCAGGAAGGGGACAGTTTGAAGATATTGAATCAACTAAATATTTCGATTTTTGGAGGCTTTTTTATGTGGCGTTTTCTAGGGCTCAATCATTATTAGTAATGCTTTGCGATGCTTCAAAGAATAACGAGCCCAGTAAGTATTTTGAGCGAATATATAAAGAAATTTCATATAACGCTGATTTTAACAAATTTGATTTTGAAAATGTCAAACCAACTAATCTAAAAAATTCTTATTCATTTACTAGTGATATTAATGTTTATTTAACTTGCCCTACTCAATATATGTTTTTTAAGGAGTTGGGCTTTGAGCCTATAAGAACTGGCAGTACTTTATTCGGCACCATTGTGCATCAAACTATAGAAGATATAAATAAAAAAATCATTGCTGAAGAAGCAAAAGATATTACCGAAGAGAAAATAAAAGAATGGCTAAATATTAATTATGAAACAGCTAGTAAAGCCACTAACTCTTATTTAGGGGCAAATTTATTAAAAGCAGGGCTTGAACAAGTTATTAACTATTATAAGAGAGTTAAGGATAATCCTAATCTTGTTTCGCAATCAGAATTACCCATTACTTTAGTAAATGGTGATTATGTTATAAGCGGTAAAGTGGATTTAGTAGTTAATAACAAGGGCAAATATCAACTGCTAGATTTTAAAACAGAAAAAAAGCCAAATTTAGTTAAAGATGCGGACAAAATAAATAGAGTAAAAAGGCAACTTGAAATTTATACATATTTATTTGAAAAAAGATATGGAATAAAGGTTGATGGGATGCGTGTTTATTACACAGGCGAACTTAGCTCAAACCCGTTTATTAATTTTAAAAAAGAAGATGAGAATGTTAAAAAAACTATTAAAGAATTCAATAATGTTGTAAAAAATATAGAGAACAAGAATTTTGACACAAAATGCAGTGATCTTAATGTTTGCAAGAACTGTGACTTTAGATTTTATTGTAGGAGGACTTAACAATGGCTGAAGAAAGAAAAGATGAACAATTAACTTTATTTGATTTAGACACTAGGCCTGTCATTAAAGGTTTCCCTGAACTTAGATGGACCGGAAAAAGACCTTATAGGCAAACTCAGTATTACCCCGCTCAATTAAAAGAAAGGTATGGTAATCCTGATAAAAATAGATGGATAAATAAAATATTTTGGGGAGACAATCTTCAAGTAATGTCTCATCTACTCAAAGACTATCGAGGAAAAATAGATTTAATTTACATTGATCCACCTTTTGATAGTAAAGCTGATTATAAGAAAAAAATAGAATTAAGAGGCAAAACAGCCACGAACGATAATAATTTTTTCGAAGAAAAACAATATGGTGATATTTGGACGAATGATGAATATCTTCAATTCATGTATGAAAGATTAATTCTTTTAAGGGAATTATTAAGTGATAAAGGAGCCATTCTAGTACATTGCGATTTTAGACAGTCTGCTAACTTAAGACTTCTTTTAGACGAAATTTTTGGTGGTAATACTGATGTTCATTTTAGAAATGAAATCATATGGTCTTATAGAACGGGTGGTGCGCCGAAGGATTTTAGTTTATCCAGAAAACATGATTCTATTCTTTTATACGCTAAGACAAGTCAATTTAAAATTAATAAACTTTTAGAAAGACAATATTTAGAAAAACCATTCATGGGCAGTCCTCAGGATTCCCAAGGCAGATGGTATGTTGATACTATCTTACGCGACACTTTTGAAGGTGTTATTAATGTTGTTGTGGACAAAGAAAAAGAGGTTATTAAGTCATATAATACTAGAGCAGTTTTAAATCTTAGTGCAGAAAGAGTTGATTATCCAACTCAAAAACCTGAGGGTCTAATTAACATTCTTATGGATGTATGTTCAAACCCTGGAGATTTGGTATTTGATTGTTTCATGGGTTCAGGGACAACACAAGCTATTGCAATGAAGAATAACAGGCGATTTTTAGGCGCAGATATAAATCTTGGTGCAGTTCAAACAACCACCAAACGTCTTTTAAATATTATCAAAAATACAAATTTGATTGAAGAAGAGAAAATAGGCTTTGAAGTTTATAATGTTAATAATTATGATTTCTTTAGAAATCCCCTTGAAGCTAGAGACTTACTAATTGAGGCATTGCAAATTCAGCCATTTTCACAAGGTAGTGTTTTTCATGGAGAGCTTGATGGTAGAAAAGTTTACATTCTTCCAGTTAATAGAATTGCTACTAGAGTAGATTTGCAGCCTTTAACTTCAAACTTACCATATAAGTCTTACGAAAAAATACAAGAAAAAGACCCAAACGCAGTTGTCGATAGGATTACCTTAGTGTGTATGGGCCATGAACCTGACTTAAAAGGCTCGTTCTTACAGATGATTGGGAAGTTTAAAATTGATGTTGAAATAGTGGATATCTTGAAAGATAAATCACAACTAGAGTTTAAGAGAGATAGCCAAGCAAACATTCAATTTAAACATAACATCTTAATAATTAAATCTTTTTATCCAATGAATTTAATGCAAAAATTATCAATTCAAAAAGAAGAAATTGATGATTGGACTCAATTAGTTGACTCAATCCTTATTGATTATAACTACGATGGTGAAACGTTAAACCCTCAAATTACTGATGTGCCAGGTAAAAATGAGCTTGTAAAAGGTAAATATGATATTCCAAAAACGCATGGAAGAATAAAAGTGAAAATAACCGACCTTCTTTCAGAATCTTATGAAGTGGAGGTTATAGATAATGTCTAAGAAAAGTAAATCCATTGATTATCCATTCTATCAAGCGCTTTTATCTTTCTATAATTCTAGTAAAAAGGAAATTTGGAAGTGTTATAAGCCTGAGACAAGAAAAATTTTAAAGTATAATGACAAAGATAAAAGAGAAGATGCGTTTTTAAGACAACCCCAACTGGAAGCATTAGAAATTTACGTAATGATTAAAGAATTGCTTAACAATGCTCAGATGTTTAGTATTTTTGCTAACTGGTACAATAAAAAAGGAGCTTTTACCGATAGAATCCCTTTCAATACAAAACAGGATGGTCAATTTTCTATTTTCGATTTCATGATGGATGACATTACAAAAGAAAGTTATGAACAATTATTTGATAAGTTAAAGGCTCAAGGTCAAAGCTACCCTAACTATATTTACGCTTTAACAATGGGTACAGGTAAAACAATTCTCATGGCTACTTGCATTTTTTATGAATTTATTTTGGCGCATAAATATCCAGATGACTCTTTATATTGCCATAATGCTTTGGTTTTTGCTCCTGATAAAACTGTACTTCAGTCTTTAAGAGAAATTCAGTCTTTTGATTTTAAAAAAGTTATACCTAGCGATTATGTAAATTTTTTAACTTCAAATTTAAAATTTCACATATTAGATGATTCATCCGCTTCTTTAAATACAATTGATGGTAGTGATTTTAATATCATCATATCTAATACTCAGAAAATTATTTTAAAAGAGAAGCATAAAGAAAAGAGTGCAACAGATAAATTAATGAATATGTCTCTTTTTGATTATGGATTTGATGCTGAGACACAAGATATTTATAGTTTTTTAGAAAACAATATTGAAGATGAAAAGGAAGTCGAAGTAAATCAAAGATTCCAAAAAATTATAAGATTAAAACAACTGGGAGTTTATGTTGATGAAGCACACCATATGTTCGGCAAAGAATTAACTGCTTCTTTAAATGACACTACTAGTGAAAGTTCTTTAAGATACACTATTAATAAAATTGCAGATGTATTAGAGAAAAGTTCTACTAAATTAGTAGCTTGTTATAATTTTACGGGTACTCCATATGTTGAAAACTCAGTTCTCCCCGAAGTTGTCTATACTTATGGACTTAAGGCAGCAATAGATAACGAATTCTTGAAACAAGTACAAATTACTGGTTATGATAATGTTAAAAACGAAGAGTTTTTGCATAAAGTATTATCGGATTTCTTTTCTTCGTATGGCGATAATTTATACGAGGGTTTAAAACCTAAAATTGCCATTTATGGTGCTACAGTTGAAGAAGTAGTAAATGAAATTCAGCCTCTCGTCGAAGGCATATTAAACAATTTAGGAATTTCTTTAGACACAATTTTGGTCAATGTAGGAGATCAAAAATACACCAAAGATGATGATATTAAAAATTTTAATAATCTTGATGTAGTAGGAACAGAAGGTAGTGCAAAACAAGTTATCCTTTTAGTCAATAAAGGCAA
This sequence comes from Firmicutes bacterium CAG:631, assembly GCA_000433015.1. Classification (GTDB taxonomy): domain Bacteria; phylum Bacillota_I; class Bacilli_A; order RFN20; family CAG-631; genus Caccosoma; species Caccosoma faecigallinarum. The sequence continues at coordinate 135,519 of HF998023.1, read as the reverse complement.
AGAAGGATGGAATTGCAGGTCGCTTTTTTCAGTTGCTTTATTTAGATCACCTAAGTCTAAAGTATTTGTACTTCAGTCTACTATGAGATGCTTACGTAGCATAACTGAAGTGCAACAAAAAGCCAGGGTATATTTATCGAAAGATAATTTCAATATTTTGGATGAAGAGCTTCAAAAGAACTTTAATCTTAATATTGCTACAGTAAATAGTTCAGGAGCTCCTTTAAAAAATGAATATTCAGTTAGAATTGTTGAGCCTGTTATTACTTTGAATTTAAGTGAAATTAAAAAAACATACAATATTCGTAGAAGAAATGTAGATTTAAATCACTATTCAATTGATTTAAGCAAAATAGACCTTGACAAGTATAAATCAACTAAAACGGTTAAAGAGGGGCTTGATAATAGACAAAAATCGAAAGTAGAAGAGTTTGCTAGTGATACCAATCACAAATATTCTAAGTATCAAATTATCTATGAAGTGGCAAGATATTTAAATGAATATGGGAATGTCTTAGATATTGAACAAATTTTAGAAAATACATCTAATTTTGATGAAATAACGGATCTTATATCTAAGTATAATGACATCCTTTATGACGAATTAATACCATCTATATTTAATTATCTTTATTGGATAGAAGAAAAGGTAGAAAAAGAAGATAAGCGTGTACCACTTATTAAATATCCCAATGGTATTGACCACTTTACTTTTAGAAGCACACAAGATTTGACTATTCAAAAAGATGAAAATTTGGTTAAAACATATTCGTCTAAAAGTTTTCATACTGATAGATATTGTTTTGATTCTAAACCTGAAGAGCAATTATTCCTTGATTTAATTGCTGATAAGAACGTAGATAAAATCTATTTTACTGGTATGTTTACGGGAAAAGAAAATGGATTATCGGTTCAATATATTGATCCTGAATCAAATATGATTAGAACTTATTATCCTGACTTTCTGGTTTATTATAAAGATGGTTCTATTGACATTATTGAAGTTAAAGGTGACAACATGATTGATTCAAAAGAAGTTCAAGCAAAAGCTGAAGCTATGTTAGAAACCGCACTTTATAGTGATAAAATGGACTACAAGATTATAAAATCCAGCGATATTATGCATAATCGTTATAAAGATGGAGAAAAAATAAAACGACCTGAGGAATTGTTTATTGAAGGTCGTTAAAATTTATTATGCCTTTTTCAACGGTGGCACGGAGTATGTGTAAAGAGAGGATAACCTACATTTGGTTAAACCTTCCTAGAAAGAAATAAAAGAAGAAACAGTTGAAGAGAATAGGTACTTAGCTACCAATAGACATCACTTTAAAAATATCGAATTCACGAGTAGTTTGACTGGCCACGTTTATAAGACATTAACAAATGAAAAAGGGACCTTATCTATTTTTGATATAACAATAGGGAAAAAGCACCTAATAATGCAATCCATCTAAAAGGGAACTAGTAAGGACCGCTCTTAGTGATTTAACAAAAAAAGAAAAAGGCACTCTTTATCAATTGATTCATAGATTAGAGAAAATTATTTGCAAGAAGTAGGAGGAAACTTATGTATGAAATGGGAATATAAGCCTGTAAATATTAATGCACATTTTAAGACTGGATCGGGTGCAGAAAAAGCTATTCAAGAACAATGTTCATTATTAGGGGAATTAGGATGGGAACTTGTAAATTTCCAATGCTATGACATGTCATCAAAATTCATGTTAGTTTTCAAAAAAGAAAAGAAAAAATGATGACATATCAAGAATTCAAAATATTACATAGCGAAACAATAAGTTACTTTCAACTTATCGAAAGCGATTTGAAATGGATTTATTCGTTGATGCATAAAGGTGATATAGACGAAAACTATGACAGCCTAGATAAAAGAAATCTTGGCTTTGTTATTAGGGAACTTAAAGAACTGGATTTTTCATCTGGAACTCCTTTTATTTCTAAAAACGATTATAATTTTCTCAATCAAATGAGGGAGAAAAGGAATTATTGGTGCCATCAGGCATACATCGATTTTATTTATATACATAATTTTGAATATTCATCAGAGTTCCAAAAAGTATGTTCCAAGCTCAAACGCGATCACGATCACATAGAAGTGGTTCAACGAAATGTTGAAAAAGCAAAATTAAATGCTAATAAAGTATTTTCGAGAAGTTAGCTTTCTATTTTGGAATATACTCCATTATATCTTTAAAATCACAATTTAAAACTTTGAAAATCTTACAAAGGACGTCAGTAGTGATATTGGCGCCTTTTTTAATTTGACTAAAGAAGAACTGATGCCTGTAAGTTGTAATTCATTGCCATCAGAAGAGAGTTTCAAGACTCTATATTTATCTACAATGTTTTTCAGTTTCTTTTTCTCGTATTTTTTTACTTTATCAATGATAGTAAAAATCTACTTATCTTTAAAAGATGAATGACAAAATTGATATTTCTAGCCATTTGAAAAGGATAATAAGACATCATAACAAAAGATATATCAGTACTTTGATGGGTAATTTCTTATGTTTCCAATCTATGATGTTACTCTAGTAAAAATTATCATTGTTGTATGAAAATAGTAAAAAATAACAAGTTATGCTACAATATAAATAAATAATTAGAATTTATAGAGTAAAGGAGCACATCTTATGGCACTAAAATTTTGGACTTATTTAGAAACAGATAAATATAATATTGGTTTAACAACTAGGACGGTTTACATTTACGATAAACAAGGAAATGAAATAATTAGATTTAAAGATTTAATTTATGCTTATATGGGATGCGTTTCTAATAATCAGGATTTATTAGTGGTTAAAAGTTCTGGAGGAAGAATAGCGATATATTCTCTTGAAGAATTAAAACTAATTAAAAAATTTCGTTTTTCAGAAGTAGATGGAGCCCAAGGTGATAACTTTATTTTTACTAAAGATGACAAATATTTCTTGAATATTGAAAGACATAATTCATCTAATGAAACAAGGTTATCTATATATGATACAAGTGATTTTTCACTAAAAAAACAATTGTTTGGTGAAAATGATAATTTAGTCTTAACTACAATAGAGTACGATAAAGAATCTGATGATTATTTTATTATGGGGTTTTTACGTGACTTGCAAACTAGAGTTGCAAAAAGATTCTTTATTGCTAAATTAATTGATGATGAATTAAAAGATATGAAATTTATAGAAAGCACAGAACATCATTTTTTATGTCTTGCTAAAATGGTAGAATTTGCAGGTTTTACTGAAGAATCATATTATTGGTTATTTGTCTTTAAATCTGTTTCTTTGAGTGATTTAAAATCAATGAATCTTTCTCTTTCCAGTTTATGGAAAGAAAAGAATTAAGCATTTAGATCCCAATTTTTGAATAATTTTAGAGTATGCAAATTTTAGGAGAAGAAAGAAAATGGGAAATAAATACGAAGAAGCATTAAAAAATTACAAATATGATGCTGGTGAAAATATTTTGAATAGGATAAAATCATCAAATAATGAAAAAGAACAATTGGATATTATTAATATGATTATTTTATGGAAGATAAATAGAAGGGCAATTATTGATTCAGGAACGATTAAAGAATTAATGGATATAAAGACCATAAATTTGGATAACCTAGAGGAAAATAAAGATAAATTAAAAAAATGTTTTAATGATTTGATTTCTTCTAAAGGGATTCAATTAGCAATGGCAAGCACAATCCTTCATTTTTATAATCCAAATACATTTCCTATTATAGATCAAAGAGCCTATCGTGAACTTCGTTCTGAAGAAATGTCACAAAATATTAAGAAAGGAGAAGCTTTATTAATGTATAACAATCTTTTTATTTTACAAAAAAATTGTTTTAATTTTATTATTCTAACGAAAATACCTATTATTTATATTTTTATATTGATAAATATGATTTAATATATTAAAAGTTAATATACTTGTGGACAAAATAAATAGGGAAATAGCATGAAAGCATAGGTTTGATACGCAAAATTTAGCTATTCAAACCTTTTTTTGTGCCCAAAATAGCCAAATTTAGCAGTTATTTAACATGAATTAAGCATAGCTGATTAAACATCCCATCCTTTGTTAATGAAGTTTTAACTTGGAATTTTGCACTAAAAACTTTTTATAGCACAATAAACTTTTTGTTTTTTTGCTAAAAAATCTCGGCAAAGTTGCATAAAAATATCGATTTCTTACCTCATTTGTGTTAAAATACTGATAACCATTTGAGGTGACCATATGTTTGATTATGCTAAAAAGATTAGAGAATACCGTGAAAGAAAATGCTTAACACAAGAGGAATTAGCTAAAATATTAAATGTTAGTTACGTTTCTGTATGTAGATGGGAACAGGTAGGTTTGAGCCAAAATAATTTTGTTAATTAGTTTTCATTAGTATTATTTAAGAAAGGAGGAAATTTGTTTGCAATGCTTAACTATAAAGATCAAAAAGAGTTTTTGAATCAAGTTATAGAAGCTATTAATAAAGGACAACTAGTTTTATTTGTTGGCTCTGGTCTTTCTAAGCTTTGTGGCCTTCCTCTTTGGAAAGAACTTGCTGATTCACTTTTAAAATATTGTGCAAGTGACTCAAATTGTAATTTTTCATACAAACAATTAAATGAAATATCAAACTATATAGATGATGAACGAGCACTTATAAGTATAGGTAAGAACATTCTTAGAAAAACTTATAAATCAGATGATGTATTTAATAGCTTTTTTTATAAAAAACTTCATGTAGATGCGAGAAAAAATAAGCAAGGAACGGAAATACAGAAGTTACTTTTTGGATTATCTAAAATAATTTTTACTACCAACGCTGATGACATATTAGATAAAGATCTTAATAAAGAAAATGTCATTGTTGAAAAAAATAAAATTGGGAATTACAAAAGTGATTTTGAACACAAAGTAATACATATTCACGGTTCAATTAAGAAACCAAGTGATTTAGTTTTTACTACAGCAGACTATTTAGAGCGATATGCAAGTAACATTTTTAGAGAAGCTATTAAATCTTTATTTTCTTTTGATTCCAAATACACAATTCTTTTTATTGGTTATGGCTTCAGAGAAATGCAGCTGCTTGATTTTTTGGTAAATGTTGAATCACGTGATTCACGAAGGAATAAGACTTTTGCTCTTAATGGATATTATTCTAATCAAGATGATATTTTTGAAGTAGAAAGTGAGTATTATCGTGAATATGGAGTAACCTTAGTTTCTTATAGTAAAGATGATAAAAACTATTATGGATTAGTTGATGCCTTGGAATATATTCAAAACGAAGCCAAAAAAAAATCACTTTCTCAATATAATTTTATAAATAAACTAAACAAATACATCGAAGATGGACCAAATAAAGATTCAATTAGAAAAATAAGAAATGAGATTAAATTTTTAGCTGAACAGGATAAAGTATTCTTCTTAGAAAAAATATCAAAATCAGGTAAGTCCAAAGAATGGGCAGAACAGATAATTTCAGACAAAGGTTTAAAAAAAGAAATATTTTCACTGAATAATCTCATTGCGCCAGATAAGTCTAGACAAGACAAGGGAAAAAGTATTGGAACACCTTTTCCTGGATTAAGCTTATTAGTGAACATTGATTGTTATGGAACAAAGACTAAGGAGTTCTATTTGGAATTTATATCTAATATTGAAAATGCTTATTTAAAGAATAACGATTTATATTTAAATCAATACGCTTATAAGAGTTTTTTGAAACTTTTATTTTCACATACTGATTTTCTCTTAGAAAACAAAACACTTAATTTCTTAAATTCTTTTATAAAATTTTCTCCAGAGCCATCTATCTGGATGCTGTTTGCCTCATTCAATAACAAAGTTTTGAAATCTTTACAAGATAATAAACCTTTTAAATTTTTTGATTTAATGATTAAAACTTTAGAAAAAACTCGACAAGTTACATATGATTTTATTGAATTTGATAAATCATATTTAAAGTTTTATACCACTAACTTTGCAAAAAACATTATTGATTATTTAATGCCAATTGAAAGTGAGGCTTTTTCAGAAAAACGTTATTCCTATGACGCATATGTTGTATCGCTTTCTCAAAACTATGATTTAGTTGATGCTCATACTTATTTAAAAAAATGGCTTGGAAATTCTATTCGATATTTAATGGATGAAGAAGCAATAGAATTGTATAAAACACTTTCCAAGTCGGATGATACCTTTTCTCGTTTGACGTCAATTTATATTGCTAATGTTCATTTTTTTAAAGTCGGACAATTATTTATTGATGATATTCAACAATTTAGTTCAGATAGAATTTATTTTTCCGAAATATATTCTGCACTGAAAAATAATATTCAAAGATTAAATTCACAACAAATAAATAGCATTATTAGCTTCATCAATAATCTAAAATACGATAATAAGTACATAACGGTTTTTTGCAAACTAGATTTACTGCAAATTTTACAAAGTAGCTGCTTAAGCAACAATGACATACTTTCTAAAATCAATGAACTTAATAATTTTTTGACGATGAATCATGCTAAGATAGAATACAAAAAAATGGTTCCTCTTGATAGAAGTAAAAGTTTCTTTATATCCGTATCATGGGAACGTGATGAAGATTCAAAGTTAAAAAACAAAATATTAGCGATGAATCTTGATGAATTCATTTCGCATTTAAAAGCAAATAATTCAACTGAGACTAAGTTTTCAGTATATCAAATTTCTAATTTCTTTGATGCATTAAATAGTAAGTTTAATCTTTTTAATAAATCTACTTTATCAAAGTTCAATGGGGTTTCTAATGAATTCTTGGATATGCTTGAAAGTCGTTTGATAAATCAAAATTTAAATCTGCAAGCAAAATTCGAACTTATTAAAGAAATTGAGAGTTTGAAACATCAGCCGAACTCAAAAACTACATTGCTAAATAGCCTATATTTTGATATCACCAATGAAAAGAATTTAGATGCTAAACTTGTAGAAGATATTTTCGAATATGTCAATGCGATTGATGTTAATGAAGAAACACCTACAGATGATTATATTTCTACGTTAGCTTGTAATAATTTATTCTCAAACGATGAATTCTTAAAAGTATCAATATTAATTCAAACTTGCTCTAAAGAAAGTTTTGCTAATTTCAAAATAAGCCTTGAGCAATATTTAGAAGCTGACAAAAGCGATGCAAAAGCTGCAATGTCCGCACATATCCAATACCTTTGGTTTTTTGACAAAAAATGGACTTCAGGAAGACTAAAGAAAATATTCTCAAACGAAATAGATGGATATAATTTATCTTTTCATGCTTTCTCTTTTTCACTGTTATATGAGGTTAATTTTGTTCATGATTTATTTAATCAAGGAATCTTAGAAAAACTTCTCAATTCTAATGGCTTTAAGAGCATTGCTTGGAAATATGCTTATTTATTAATGAGAAATTTTATTTATTCCAATGAAATAATAGATGTTATAAATGTTATTGCAAACACATCCTTTTACCATAATTCACTTACTCTTTTAATAGATTATATAAATAGAACTAAAAGAGAAAAATTTAATAAAGAAAAATTCGATAAGATGCTTGAAGTGTTTATGTTCAAGGGAAATAAGAATGAAAACATCTTTCATTGCGGCATTGATTTAATAAAATTTTTAAACGCTGATGAGATTAATTCTGTTGATGAAAATTTTATTCTTTTCACTTTTTCTCATTCAAATAGCAGTTTTTATTGTGAGAAGCTTTCAAATATCATCAAAGTGAAATCCCTAAATTATCATGTGTCTGATGAATTTATAAAGGAATTTTTAGTTCATTTGAAAGACTGCTTTTACAACGAGGATAAAATCAAAAATCTTTTTAATATGATTCAGGATAAAGATACAAAAACAATTGTCTTAAATGCTTTAGGAAATATAAATCCTTCATTATTGACGATTCTTAAAGTTTAGCAATTTATTGTTTTAAAAATTCTAATTTCGCCAAAATCAACTATAATATTTTCATACAACTTCAAAAAGGACGTGTTTATCAATGAAGGGCTATAGCAAGTTTTTAGATTACATAAAAGACAAATTCTATGATGAAATAGTGGCAAAATGCGACGAGTATATCAATATACATAAAGCCTTTCTTATTCTTGAACCAAAAGATATAACAAGAGCTGAGAATATTGAAATTGCCAATCTTGATTTTATAAAGATCTATATTGAAGACTTACCAAATGACGATATTGCTTTTGATGTTGTCGTAGTCCCTGAAGTTGCCTTTTCTTATTATGATAGTAGGTGCAAAGATTGGGATACTGATTCTATCAGAACAACATGGTTGATTGTGCCTTGCAAAGGGACAGTCGGCAAAGAAAACCTTGTTAATTTTAAAATAGTTAACAATATTGAAGAACACTCAAAACATAAATCAAAGAAGCCTCTTGATGGTGATCTAGTTCCTATTATTTCAAGTGACCAATATGATGCAGTAGCAGAGGCCTTTCTTTCTAAATATTATCCTGAAGCTTTAAATCAAGATACACCTTTAGATACTGATAAGCTTGTTAACAACATGGGTTTAAAACTTATTTATAGAAGAATTAATAAAGAGGCTTCAGTTTTTGGCGAATCATTTTTTGAAGATACAGTTGCTAAATTTTATGATGAAGCTAATGATAAAGTCATAAAAGAAAAGGTTGAAGCTAATACTATTGTTATTGATAAAACTGCTCATGCTTTATTTTCTTTTGGTTCTTTGCCAATAACAATAGTGCATGAATGTTTACATTTCTATCTTCATAAAAAAGCCTTTAGTTTTGCAAAGATTTATAACAAAAAACTGCAATATATATCATGCGCTACAAGCGGAGTGATGTTAAATCTAAGTTGTGATGACAAAAGTAAATGGATGGAAATTGAAGCTAATGCTATTGCTCCACATGTCTTAATGACTACAAATAAACTATTTAGTTTGTTTAATGATTTTTTAGCCTTAGAAACAAGAGAAAATGGTGAATTTAAGGTTTACATGCCTCAAGTCATTTTTGATATTGCTGAAAAACTGCAGGTAAGTGTTTATTCAGTTAAAAAAAGATTACTTGAAATAGGTAAAAATGAAGTGGCAGGTTGTCTTGATTATGTTGATGACCATTATGTTCCTGCATATGGCTACAAAAAAGATTCTTTATCAGATAATGAAACATATACCATTAGTACTAAAGATTTGATTGATGATTTAAGTGATGATGCGTTATTGCTTATGGCCCTTTCAAGTGGTCGTTATCGTTTTGTTGAAAACCATCTAATTTTAAATGACGATAAATATCTAACTAAAGCAGATAATGGAGATTTCATATTAAAAGACGAAGCTAGATTTCATCTTGATGAATGTTCAATCAAATTTAAAGTTCAAAGCGATGAATCAATATTTAAAGACACTAAAAGTTCGTTTATTTCTTTCTGCTATTTATGTAGAGAAAAATATTTTGTTAATTTGCAATTTAAAACAAAGTTACTTAAAGAACCAAATTTAGCAAATAATCATGAATTAAAAGAAAAATATGATGAAGCATCAAAATATTTTAAACAAAAATTAGGAGCATGCTTAACTATTGGTGAGTGTATTGATGTTTTATTAGAAGAAAAGCAAGAATCGCAAAATTGGCTATGTTATGCAACTGGAATAGATAAAAATACATTAAACACATATTACGATGAGAAAACACAACCAAATATAAGAAAAGTAATGGCAAATCTCAATTTTCAACCTAAAATGCTTAAAAACAGTCTAATACTACTCTCATAGATGTCAGCATTCTTCAAATGAGGCTTATTTATTAATGATATTCATAAAACTTCTTTATCAAATCTTAAAATATTTTTGATTTTTGCTATTTGGTTTGGGAGGTTCGATCAAGCTGATTAATATAGCATCTAAAGCTGGTGTAAATAGTTTTTTCTAAAGCTAAAGTCAAAACGAATTTTTAAATTTATTTTTTGCATTAATTCAATTGTAATCAATTATCTTATATATTATCTTGTATACTTTCTTGTATATTTTATGTGAAATTTCTTTAAATGAAACATAGTAAAGGTGATAAGTAAACACTCACCTTTTTATGTTTTATAGAAAATCTTGGAAAATAATCTATTCATGCTATAATATATATAATTAAGGGAGAAAAATCATGGAAAATATCATTATAGGAATCGCTACGATTATCATCTTACCTTTGGTTTTTGGATTTTTCTATTATCTAAAAGAAAAAGAAGAAAAGAAAATAATTTATGGTTCTGAATTTATCGTTAAAATGAGTAAAGGCATTGTTTTATTCTTTTTGATTTGGATGATTATTTTTTTATTAGGTATGATTAGTGCACTTTTGATTTTATTTTTATATCATGGCCCAGATAAAAATCAATTATTTTGGATTATAGAAATAGTTTGTATTTTATTTTTCCTTATAGGAATGTTGGGCTTTGCTTTATGTAAATTTAATTATATTGTCGTTAAAAATGAAGGAATTTTAGTTCATAAAATGTTTAAAAAACCAACATTAATCCATTATGATGATATTGCTTATATCAATAGCCATCCTTTTGGAACGGGTGAAGTTTCTGGCTATGATCAAAATGGAATTCCATTATTTGCTGTGGATTACTATCATGTTGGAGCAGAAAAATTAAAGGAATTATTACATAACAAAGGCTATCCCTTATTACCTAAACCATATCCCACTAATGAAATGAAAGAAAATCTTTGCTTTCAGCAATATAAGAAAAAATCTAAATTTAAAATTTCTTTTTGGTGTTTTCTTTTATTTGGTATCTTACTTATATTATTGGGGATTTTAGTTCATAGTCAATGTGAATTTTCAAAATATGAAAATTATAAAGTATCGGGTATGATTGAAAAAGTTGAAGTCGATGAAGATCATTTAACGATTTATTTACAAGACGATGATGTTGAATATTATGTCAATAACATTGTTTTTGATGAATTAGATGAAAAGGTTTTTGATGTTTTAAAAAGTGGTGAATCCATTGATTTGTATGTAGCTTATATCGATGAATACAAAAGATATCATTTATCTCAAATTGAAATCAATAACATCGTTTATTTAGATATGAATGTTGCTGAAAAAGCAGAATATTTCAATTATAAAGCTGGTATCATAACAAGTTATGTTATGATAGGTGTTGGTGGTGTTTGCATGATTTTAAGTGGTGTATTTGCTATAAAATTGTTAAAAAGTCAAAAAGAATTGAAAAAAGAAATTTGTTAAAAGTGATAAAAGAACAACATGGATAATTTATATAATTTTTTTTAAAAAAACTTTCAATCTCAATATCAATTTTTACAATCAAGATGAATTTTATTTAAAATTTAAACTCAAATATTTATAACTTATTAAAAATTGCATATTTTTCATAGTATAAAAATATTAAAAATGCATATTTTCAATAGTATTTTAATGTTATAATTGCATATTTTTAATAATTAATATAAAATAATATTGAAAGATGGTGGCATTGATGAAAAGAGAAATGTATGAATTATTAGTGCAATGGAAAAAAAACAAAAAAAGAAAACCACTTATTTTATTTGGAGCCAGACAAGTTGGTAAAACTTATCTTGTCGAACAATTTGCTAAAGAAAATTATGAATATCTTTATTCGATTAATTTTGAATTTGATAAAGATGCAGCAAAATTGTTTTCACAAAATTTAGATATGAAAACTTTATTGTTACAATTGTCGGCCTATAAAACCGATGTCCCTATTCAAGAAAAAAAGACATTATTGTTTTTTGATGAAGCACAAAATAGTCCTCAAGTATTAACAGCTTTGAAATCTTTCGCTTTAGATGGACGATTTGATGTCATTGTATCTGGATCTATGTTAGGCATTATTATGCATGAAGTATCCTCTTATCCGGTTGGTTATGTAGAAACTCTTTATATGAGACCTATGAACTTTAAAGAATTTTTATGGGCAAGTGGTTATTCAACTGAACAAATTGAAATTTTTAAGCAATTCTATGATGAAAAAAAATCTCTTCCTGAAAGTCTACATGATACATTAATGAAATTGTTTTTGCATTATACGGCTGTTGGCGGGATGCCTGAAGCTGTTTTAACGTATATTGAAACATCTAATCTTTATGAAGTTCTTGAAGTTCAAAAAAGAATTATTGCTGATTATAAAAATGATATTGCTAAATATGCTTCTAAAACCATGCGCGAAAAAGCAAGAGAATGTTTTGAATCTATACCTGATCAATTAGCTAAAGAAAACAAAAAATTTCAATATAAAATTTTAAAAAATAAAGGGACATCTAGAACTTATGCCAATTCACTAGGTTGGATTATTGATGCGGGTTTAGGAATCAAGGTCCATCGTTTAAAAACCTTTGATATTCCTCTTAAAGCCTATCGTGATCCGAATGCTTTTAAATTTTATTTAAATGATACAGGCATTCTTTTAGCATTTTATAAAGAAAATGTTAGTTATGAAATTATCAATGGTAATTTAGGGGTTTTTAAAGGTGGAATTTTTGAAAATGTAATTGCTCAATGTTTAATCAATAATGATTTAGATTTATATTATTATCAAAAAGCAGATTACTTAGAAATTGATTTTGTTACTTATATGGATCATAAAATTGTGCCTATTGAGGTAAAATCAAGCAAAAATACAAAAGCAATCAGTTTAAAAAATTTGGTTGAAAAAGAAAAATTAGATTACGGAATTGTTTTATCTACAAAAAATCTCAATTGGAGCCATCAAAAAATAAAATATTTACCACTTTATATGGTTATGTTTATGAGATGTTAAATAATTTTAATAATAAATAATG
>HF998023.1:111412-122604 GCA_000433015.1 Firmicutes bacterium CAG:631 | reverse complement strand
TGGGGATACATTGTGTTCTTTAAAAGATAATGAAAATCTTTCAGAAAACATAATTAAATATCCTAAATATCTATTTAGGTATAAAAGTTTAACAATTGATAGTCTTGCAGATATAAAAAATAATAAATTAAAATTTTCAACTTCAAATTACTATGATGACCCATTTGATACTTTTTTAAAAATAAATCAAAAGAAGTTGTTTGAAAGTATAGATGATATTTTTAAACAAGAAAATTTTCTTTCAAATCTTGAATTCATATGTAAGCAATTAGGTATGGAATTTAATAAAAATGAAATTTCTAAAAAAATCAATTCTTTTGATATAAAAAGTTTTCATTCCCAAATCATCTCTTTGATTAGGGGCGATATTAGAAATATATTGAGAAGCTATACTTTATCTGCTTGTTTTTCTGAAAATGGATTAAATGAAACCTTGTGGATAAAATATGCAAATCAACATAAAGGATTTGCACTTATATATGATTTAGAAAATAAAGAAAATTATTTATGTGGAAAAGAAGAAAAATTCAATAATTGTTCATTTAATCATTTTTCTCATCCACTATACCCTGTTTATTATTCGAACAAATCATATGATGCCACAGAATATGCAAAATGGTTTACAACTTTTGTCGTCCTAAAAGAGTATGTTTCAAAAAATGATATAGTAGATGATAAGATTTTTAAATTATTTCCTAAAATGTCATGGGAAAAAGAAAAAATTACTTTAATAAAGAAGAAATGTCATATGTATGATCAAGAATGGCGAATGATCTCCAATCTGGTATAACAAACCGATATCAATTAAATGGAGGCCATGGGGTATTATATTAGGCTTAAATATGTCTAAAGATGATAAAAATTTAGTTTACACTGTTGCTAAGTCCGCCGGAATAGAAAATATTTTAGAATGCTATATAGATGAATATGATAAATTGAATTATAGAATTTTTATAGGAAATTAAAAAATTTTTATGACAATCCCTTATTTTTTAAAAGATTTTCAGTCATTACAGTTCATAAATAATGATTTTTATAACTTGATTAAATTTAGTTTTAATAGTAAACTATATAATCTAGAGATTCACTAAATGGGAACACAATGGAGGTGTTTATATGTATCATTTTGAATATGTTTCTAAAAATCAAAGAAAAGAAACAAAAAAAGAGTTGATAAAAATAATTAATTTAGTCCAAGATGAAATAAGAGATGATTTTACTTTTAGGTTCGATTTTGTTGGAAGCGATACTTTAAATATGGTTACATGTGATTTTTCATCCAATATTGGGTATGACTTTGATGTGGATATTCAAGTTAATGATGAAGAAGAAAAATATGACGCCAAAACAATTAAACATATCTTAATGAACGCGTTTAATAAAGTTCTAAGACAGCACAATTATAGTTATAGTAACTGCGAGGATAGCACTAGAGTTTTCACAATAAAAGTAAAAGATAAAGAAAATTCGAGAATTTTACATAGTTGTGATTTTGCAATAGTTTACAAGAACAATGATGGCTCAGAACAATACATTAGGTTTAACAAGGAGCAAAATTACTATTCTTGGGAATATCAACCTAAAAGATATTATGATCTTTCTAAAAAAATAGAGGCCTTAAAAAATAATGGATGTTGGAACGAAGTGCTAAATGGTTATTTAAAAAAGAAAAACAATAATGATGACCCAAATAAAAAATCACGTTCTTTAAGAGCAGAGATTATAAATGAAATTTATAATAAATATTTCAAAGATTAACTTTTTAAAATAAAGTTTAGGTATTTTAGCATTTGATTACTGTTGTTGATACGCAGATATAGTTTTGAATTATATTAAAAATGTGCTAAGCAATCTATATCAAATTGTAAAAGAATATTATAAAAAATTATAAACAGAGGCTCTTTTATGTCAACTACATATTCAATTAAGACGGAGTATATTTTTAAATTGTAATTAAAAAATGATGGGGATATGAAAAAAATAGCACTAAAAATTATTTTAAATAATATTTTTGGATAAGAAAATTTTAAAAATTTATCTTTTATATTTTAATATTGTTCTTAGTATTTTATTAATATTGATTTTATGGTATATGTTCCTTAGATTAGAAAAATTTTATGACAACCCTTCGGTGGTCATGTATGCAACTATTGAAGATAAATTTAAAACAATTTGAGAAATTTTTTTAAGCAAAAGAAAGAAGATATATTCTAAAGTTTCTTTATAAAAAAATAATTATATATGTTCCTCAATTTTTTGAATTCTATTTAATATTAATTTAAAACAAAGTAATGTTATTTTATATGCATATAGTAAATTGTTGTCTAACTGATAATTGTTTCCATGCACACATTCATTTCTTATATTTAATGAATTGCTATTGTATAAAGTATAATAAACAAAAAACAAATCGCCTACACCTATAAATTCTGATGTGCCCTCATAGTATTGCAATATAAGTTTGATTAAAACATTACTAGGATCTTTAGATTGTAAAAATTCTTGTTCATTTTCTTTAAAATGTGCTATGCCAAAATATGAACCTAATTTTCTAATTTTTATTTCTAATATTGGAAACAATTGTGTAACATGTCCTAGTAAAACTTTATTGTCATTTATGTCTAACAAGTTGAACTCTGGCAGGTTTTCTTTTATATCAGTATACAATTCTAACCAATTATTAAAGAGACTAACGTATAAACTTGTTTTAAAATTATATTGATCAAGAATTTCTTTTGCATAAATGTGTTTATCAAAAACATTAAGGAATTTATAGCCTTTCTTGTTACTATGTCTTCTATTTTATTTTAAAAGCATTTCCCTATTTCGTGGTCTTCTGCAAAATTTTCATATGATATTAACGAGGGATAATTTTGCGAAATGTTATAATTAGATGCATGAATAGAAAAAACATTTTTTGATATGGAAGACATCATATCAATTAGTAAATTTTCATTAGTAGGAAAACAATTTATTGCAATTGTTAATGGTGAAGTTATAAAAAGATTGTTATATTCTTTAATCTCTTCATTTTTAATAATCTGACAAAATTCATATGATTGTAGAGAATTTATACTCTTGTCATAATATGTATTTGTCCACATTTCTTTTAGAGAAATCATTATGTTTTCTAGATTAATATTTTTTGTACTTAAAGTTTTATCGATTTTCTGATTATCTTGGCACCACTTTGCAAATGTCGGAATTGCTTGCCATATCAAGCATTTTCGACATTTTGCGTTTCGAAAGATACCCCCCGCATATCATAGCATATCTGGTTCTCATTTAGCAGTCAAAAGTAGTAAAAACGTAGTAGAAAACCGGCCTTTCTACTAAGCCGCCAGCCTGCCCATCGCCGCCTTTGCAAAGGCGTAATCCGCATGAGCGTAATAGTTCAGCGTATGATAATGTTGGAATGTCCCATGATGTATTGCAGATCTTTAGGGTTCATTCCAACCTAGGCAAGCCGAGTGCAGAAAGTGTGCCGCATGGTATGGGCGTGATGTTCGGCAGGGCCTCATCAGACTTGTGGTGTTTGTTGTACTTCCTGACAAGCCCCTGGAACATGCTCCGTAGCAGGACGCCGTTTTAGGAAGGCCGCTTTCAAAGATCGTTTCCAGTTGTTGATGGTCTTGTAGGCGTAGCTCTTCTCGCTCATCCTGATGGCTCATTCCTTGGCGTCCGAGAACTTCACCGTGTCAATGCTTCGAGAGCCCAGGGGGTCGCTTTTCAAAACAGACATCAGGTATTCCCGACCCTTCTCGGTGCTACGCTTGACATTCTTTCGATGGCTGTTCTGTCGGGCATAGAACTGTCAGACCGTCATCTTCTTGCCGATGGTGTCGATCCCATCATTTATGTCTCGCAGAATCTCCTTGACCTTCTCACGGAGCGAGATGTCATCCCGATTGCCCACAGGGGGGCTTGTCGGTGAGGACCAGTTTCCAGGCATACACGAATTGAGTCTTTCCGCAAGGTTTGCGCCTTTGCCTCCTAAGATGCGCTCTCGTAAAATCAATTATGTTATTCATGACACTGCCATGTATTTCTGATATAATTAAAGAAAATGAATATAAATATCAATGAGAGAGGAGCCGATTACATGAATAGCAAAAATTGTTTTGAGCATCAACTATTTGCCATTACAACGATTACAGAAACCACTGTAATAAATGATGGAGAAACTTACATTTTTCAAGGATCAGGATTCTATTATACCGAGATGAGTCCGGCAGATCCAACAAAAAGTGGTCCTCAATTTTATTCTTTAGAAAAGTACTGGCTTGTTACCAACAGACATGTTGTGCTTCCTAAAATTGGCAATATTGAGTGCATTCCTGAAAAATTCATTTTCTGCCTTAGAAAACAGGATGGGGATACTATACTTTGGGAACCTATCACTTTATCCAAAAAAGAACTGTTATCGAAGTTGAGACTCCATCCTCAAACCGAAATAGATGTTGCTCTGATTGATATAACTCCTTACATTCAAAATATCATAGATAACATCGCTTCAAAAAAAACAACAAATAATTTGATGATTCCAACAACATTATCCAACATAAATTTGCCTGAGAACCAACCAATCACGATAGATGTTACCAGTGATATTATTGTTGCAAGTTATCCCAAAGGCTTCTACGATAAAATCAATAAATTTCCTATTGTAAAGTCTGGTATAGTTGCATCTGCTTGGGGTTCTAACTTCAATGGTCTACCAATTTTCCAAATTGATGCCCAGCTTTTTCCTGGTTCATCCGGCGGTTTAGTTATAAGCAAACCAACAAATATTGCGATGATAGATTTTAACCTAAAATATAGTAAAACCAAACAATTTGTTTTTCTCGGTGTATATTCTGGCGAATTTAAGTGGTATGAAGATGTCGTAATTGCTGGGAAAAAATATAAAATGGGAAATTCTTATGGATTAGGTAATGTGTGGTATTCTTATTTGATTCCACAAATTATTAAAAACGGTATAAGATATAATTCTTAAACAAAAGAAGCGGGAGCGCCACCTTCGGTTTGGACTGAGGGTGACTCTCCCGCTCTGCTATGAAAAAGTATTCAAAAATGCTACTTTGCGCCCATCAAATCGGAGGAGCCCTCCCACATAGGAACTACTCCCAGAAAAGCCGCTTACAGACGAAAAATCAGGGGATTTCCCACCCACTTTCATACAGTTTTGAGTGCCCCGCAGATGGCCGGTCTGTATTCAGTTGTATGGTCAAGGGGAGCAGGCCCAATTGACAGGCTCTGTACCCATATTTCGACATTTCGTGGTTTTTCAGCGTGTCAAGGCTCACTCAACAGTAGTAAAATCATATAATGATTAAAAGCTATCGCGATGATAAGATCATTATTATCATTAATGAGATTAATAAAATTTTTATGTAACTACTGAATATGTTTATCTTTAATTACTTTGGCAATATATTGATTCGTGCAATAATTTTTAAAATCATTTATATTTCTAATGTTTTTAACTGAAGATGCTTGTCTTTGATTTTTTTTTGATAGAAGATTATCTTTAATTAAATAGGTTATAACTTTAAAAGAAGAAGCATTTATTTCATAAAATGTTGATTTACTTTTTAATTTAGAGAAATGTTTTATTTCAAACTCAAAATGTTTGTTTATTGTTTGCTCAGATGGAGTTTTCCCATGTAAAATATATTCTATTGTTTCAATTATAAAATTAGCATGTGAATTATTAAAAAAAGACTTCATATTTTGTAGTTTACATAAATCCCATTGTGTGAAATCAGGATAACATCTTCCATAAAAATTATAAAAGTGAACCAATTTTTTATTTTCAATTTTAATGCTTAACATATCATAAAAATATTGTTCTTGCCATGATATTTGCCTATCTATTTTTATATTTCGAAATTCAAAAGTATTTGAAGATGAAATAAGTTTAGAATTTTTTTTAAATAGAGTTTTACTATAAGGAATTGTATTTTGATGTATATTATTTAAAAAAGTCCTTTTTAATTTAACATTTTCTTCAATTTTTATATCTTTTAAGTATTTTAAGATTTCTGATTCAACGAGAACAACTTCTGTTATATCAAATAAATCAAATATATTATTTTGAGTAAAGATATATGTTAAATAATAATATTTTTGTTCATTAACATTATTTAGCAAAGTTGTAATAAAAATATTTAACGCAAATGATTTAAAAAAATTATCATCTAATTGATTTCAAATTTCTTTTATAGATTTCTTTTTATTATATAGTAGTGCAATAAAATTTAATTTTTTCAACCATGTTTTTTTTATTTTTAATTTTACCTTCCACAACTCATGGATTTTAACAAGACATTCATATAATTCCACTAGATTACTATATTTACAATTATATTCATTCCAATTTTTTATATCTTTTTCATCAAAATAAAAATTTTGTTCAATTGAGTCTATAAACCATTGCCATTTTTTAGAGCGGTCAAATATTCCGTCATAATATTTTATTTTTATATCGTGTTCAATATATTTTTTCATAATGCACCTTTACTATAATTGTTTTTATTATATCATAGAATTTACTGAAAAATATAAAAAGTCACAAAAGATATTAATAATATTTTTAAAATATGTTTTACTCAAAAACACTAAATAATAAGAAAATTGTTAATTTTATTTAATTATGATAAAATTATAATGATTATATGAAACTAATTAGAAGTAGGTGAAAGAAAAAATGATTGTTTATAGTGCTACCAAAGAAGAATTTAACAATGATGTGATGATGAATCAGATTTCAAATAAAATTCTTAAAAAATTACAAGAAGCAAATATTCATGGTGGCGCATTAGCAGAATATCATGCATGGCAAAATTCATTAAACTTTATGAATAATGTTTTAAATGATAAGGATTTTGATGGCCAAATTGAAGTCGCTATTGAATATCAAATTCCTAGAACTTCTAAAAGAGTAGACTTTATTATTGCTGGTGCAGACAATCATGATAAAAATAATATTATCATTGTTGAATTAAAACAATGGGATAAAGTAGAAAAAGTTGCCGACGAAATGCTACATAGTGTAAAAGCATTCACAGGAGGAGCTAATAGAATTGTTTCTCATCCTTCTTATCAAGCCTATTCTTATGCTGTTTTTATTAGAAATTCTAGTGAACAAGTTCAAGATGAAAATATCCAAATCATTCCCTGTGCCTATTTACATAATTACGAAGAAAAATATGTCAACCAATTAAATGATGAAATTTATAAAACTTGGTATGAAGAAGCTCCTTTTTTCATCAAAAATCAAGTTGTAGATTTAAGAAATTTTATCAAAAAATATATCACTAAAAAATCAAATGATGGAGATTTATTATATAAAATTGATAATGGAAGAATACGGCCTTCGAAAGCTTTGCAAGATTGTTTAGTTTCTTTAATGAAAGGAAATAAAGAATTCATGCTTTTAGATGAACAAGCCGTCGTTTATGATATGTGTATTAAAACAATGAAACAGTGTCTTAAAGACTTAAAGAAAAGAACGATCATTATTCAAGGAGGCCCTGGAACAGGTAAATCTGTCTTAGCGATTAATTTATTAAAATCGTATATTTCTAAAGGTCTAAATGCAAGTTATGTTACCAAAAATAGTGCACCTAGAGAAGCTTATTTAAAATTACTAAGCCAATCTGATTTAAAAAAAGAAGTCAATATTAAACAATTATTCCGCTCTCCATTTGGATTATGTAAAGTTCCTAGTAATTTTTATGACTGCTTAATTGTTGATGAAGCCCATCGATTAGTAAAACAAATGTATGGCGATTTTAAAGGACAAAATCAAGTGATGGAGTGCATTAATGCTTCTTTATTGACAATTTTTTTAATTGATGAAAATCAAAAAATAACAACTAAAGATATTGGTTCAATTGATGAAATTCAACATTGGGCAAAAATATTCAATAGTAGAGTCATTTTAAATGAAGAAACAACACTCACTTCTCAATTTAGATGTAACGGAAGTGATTTATATATTCAATTTTTAAATAATCTTTTACAAATTGGCGAACCGGTAGATATTGATGTCTCAGGCCTTCATTTTGACATCAAAATTTTTGATGATCCCAATGAATTAAGAAATGAACTTCGAAAGAAAAATGAAAAAAACAACAAAGCACGAATGGTTGCTGGTTATTGTTATGATTGGAATGTAAAAAATCATAGAGGAGATTATGATATTTACCTTGAAAATGGTTTTAAAGCAAAATGGAATTTAGAAAATGATAAAATTTGGGCAATTAATCCTTCTTCTTTTGAAGAGGTGGGTTGTATTCATACAGCCCAAGGTTTAGAATTTGATTATGTAGGTGTATTTATTGGAAAAGATTTAAGATATGATGAAAAAAATCATGAAATTATTATAGATAAAACTCAAATTTCTAAAGATGACAAATCATCAGGTATCCGATCTTGTGGGGAAGGATTAGCAAAACAATTGATTAAAAATACCTATAAAACCTTATTAACAAGAGGGCAAAAAGGCTGTTATATTTATTGTGAAGATAAACCATTAGCAAATTATATTAAAATAATGTTGAAAAAGGGAAAAATTTAAAGCAATTAAATAAAGAATACAATATAAACTAGTACAATAATATTGTGTTGACAAACGAAAATTATGGTTAAAAATAGAAAACTAATTATATAAAAGTCAAGAGAATTAAATATATTCATTATATTTGAAACAATATAAAGGAAATTTGATGTGATGTGCTAAGGAATGCATAATTTAATATGTAATTATATCTAAAATTGTTTAATTATTATCAATATGGTATAATTAATAAAATCATCGAAAGGAGATATTAAAATGGAAAGTACATTTAATAAGTTTACTCATGAATTTTTAACTTTTAAAAATTATAAAAATAATGGCTTAAATAGTATCGCTTTATATCCTGCGATGATGATAGATGAAATGCAAAAATGTATTTTAGAGGAAGTATTAAAAATATATGATAAAAAAGAAAACCTAGTATTGTTAGATCCTTTCCATGGCGCAGGAACGTCGTTACTTATTGCCAAAGAATTAGGATTACATCAAATAGGATTTGATATTAATCCTCTTGCAAATTTGATAGCAAAAACTAAACTTTATAACTATGATAATAGTGTATTTGAAGATAAAAACAAATTATTTGCTATATTAGATTCAGATATTGAATATGAAAATCACTCATTCGAAAAAATAGAAAAATGGTTTAGAAAAGATATAATAAAAAGTTTGTCAAAAGTTAGAATGTCGATAATAAAAATAGAAAACAAAAAAAATAGATTGTTATTTTGGACAATTTTTTCAAATATTGTGAGAAAATATTCTAATTCACGTTCATCAACTTTCAAATTACATATTAAGGAACAATCTAAAATAGATTCAATGGAAAATAAAGTTGTTGATGATTTTAAAAAAGAAATAGAAAATGCTTTACAAAAAATTTCTTATTCAACGGATAACAATATAACAACAAATCTCTATTGTGGAGATTCTCTGAACTTATTGGATATAATAGATGAAAATTCTATTGATATTATTTGCACTTCTCCACCTTATGGTGATAATTCAACAACTGTAACATATGGCCAATTTTCTAGTTTGGCATTAAGATGGATTTTAAGGGAAGATTTAGATAGTTCTGTAGACAAAGTTGATTATAATTATTCATCAATAGATAATCTTAGTTTGGGTGGAAAGAAAAGAAATTCGATCTTAAATTTGAAGTGTGCTAGTTCATACATAGATAGTTTATCTAAATCAAAAAAACAAAAAGTAATCAATTTTGTTACAGATTATGTTGATATCTTTTCAAAGTTATCTACAAAAATAAAAAAAGGTGGATTTATGATATTAACTGTTGGTAATAGAAAAGTAGATAATAAATTATTTCCTTTTGTTAAAGTAAATGATGAATTGGCAAAATTATTTGGATTTGTTAAGATAATAGAAAAAAGAAGAGATATATTAAATAAAAGAATCGCAAAAAAAATATCTAAAGTTAATTCTACTTCTGTTGAATCAATGTCTGAAGAATATATATTAATTTATAAAAAAGAAGGAGGAATAATCAATGCATAATTTTTCCTTTAAAATTTCGGCTAGATTAATGAACCATCTTGGCGAAGCTTTAATTTCTGATGAATTAGTTGCATTATTGGAATTAATAAAGAACTCATACGATGCAGATGCTAATAAAGCAATTATCAATATAGATACATATTACAATGATGAAAATGGTCAGGGTAAAATCGAGATACTGGATGATGGAAATGGTATGAGTTTGAATATAATTGAAAATTCTTTTTTAAAACTTGCGACAGATTATAAGTTAAAAAAGCAAAAAATATCACCAAAATTTAACCGAATGTCATTAGGAAACAAGGGCGTAGGAAGATTATCTCTTCAACGTCTTGGAAGTTTTGTTAAAATAACCACTAATGATGGGGTAAGCGAACACTTTTTAGAGATTGACTGGAAAAAATTTAGTGAAGATGTAGACATTCAAGAAATCAAAATAAATGTCATAGAAAATTATCGATATAGTTTGAATTCTACTGGTACAAAAATGGAAATTTTTGGATTAAAAAATATAGAATTGTGGAGAAACAAAGATACATTTGCAAAGTTTAAAAGCGAAATAATTTCTATGATTAATCCATATGCAAATGATGAAAGTAAATTTTCGATATTTTTTAATTTAGATGAATTTAGATTTGTTTCTGATAAATATGATGTAAAATTAATAGAAAGTTTGGCAGATTCTATTGTTGATTTCAAGTTTGATTCTTTAACAAAAAAACTTTTGATTAACGTTAATAGAAAAAGAAAATATGCAGATTATAGAATTAATGAAGCTAGAAAAAGATATGAAAAAATGGACTTTGATTTTATTGAATTAGATAAAGATGCAAGATACAATAATTTAGCTCAAACTTATGAAATTGACTTAGAAAATATATCAAGAAGTTATCCCAAAATACATAATAACATACTTATTAAAGATTCACTTGGCCTATTGTATCTACCAGGAAATTTTGAAGGAAGATATTTTGCGTTTGACAAAACACCTAATAGATTTAGTAAAGAAGATAGGGATATTCTTGAACAAATAAATGGTGTTAAATTGTTTAGAAATAATTTTAGAATATTACCATATGGAAATAAAAAC
>HF998023.1:110210-111359 GCA_000433015.1 Firmicutes bacterium CAG:631 | reverse complement strand
TAGTCAAACATACGCATCTAATATTTATAAATCTCATTCTGTTGCAGGATATATCTATATAAATGGCGAAGAAAATTTAACTAAACTTCGTGAAATGACAAATAGGCAAGGGTTACTTGAAGATAACTTCGGTAAGAATTTTTTGATCATTTTGAGAGAAATAATTTCGAAAATAATTGTTGATTCAGATGTTGCATTTAGAAATGAATTCGTAGCTGATATTAATAAAGTAACAAATGCAAATCCAAATGATGAAATTCATATTATTAGAGATAAAGTTTTAATTAAAAAAAGAAAAAATATAACTAAAAACATACAAAAAAATTCAAAAGACTTAGTTGAAAATTTGGAACCTACTATTTTTGATTCTCCCGAAATTTCCAATTACAAAATGAATTTAAAAGAAATAGCTAATTCGATAAAAAAAGATGCGGATAAAATACAAGAAACAATACAAGCAGAAAAAAATAGAATTCATGAAGAAGAAAAAATTTTAGAAAAGTATAAAATAGCAATTGCCAATTCGATAATTGCCGAAAGTTTAGCACACGAAATTTTAAAAATAGCTTTAAAAACTAAAAATTATGCACTAAATATTCGCAAAGAATGTAGCAAAATGAACATAAATGAATTAAAAATAAATGCTAATATTGACATGATTATTTCTTCAATGCAATTTTTACAGCGTAATGCTGCTATTTTGGATTCTAATTCATACATAAAAAAGAATATATTTGAAACTGTAAATATTAAAGAATTATTGGAAAATATAATAAGTACATTCCCGCTTTTTGATTCAGAAATAGGAAATATATGCGATGTTATTATAACCGGAGATTCGTTTGATATTGAAATTATTAAAAATAATTTTATTGTTTCAATTGAAAATCTACTTGTAAATTCTAAATATTGGTTATTAAAAAATGAAATTGAAAATCCGTCTATATATATAGAAATTAAAAATCATGAAATTATTTTTTATGATAATGGTTACGGAATAGTAAAAGATGTTGAAAATAATT
Source organism: Firmicutes bacterium CAG:631 (assembly GCA_000433015.1). GTDB lineage: Bacteria > Bacillota_I > Bacilli_A > RFN20 > CAG-631 > Caccosoma > Caccosoma faecigallinarum. Next base: position 110,337 of record HF998023.1, on the reverse strand, counting down.
TGTTTGATGCATTTGTAACTTCTAAACCTAATGCTGAAGGTCGAGGGTTAGGTTTATATATAACTAGTCAATTAATTAATGAAATTAATGGTAGCATATTTTTAAGCGATGAAAGAAATAATTTTGG
>HF998023.1:58473-110147 GCA_000433015.1 Firmicutes bacterium CAG:631 | reverse complement strand
GTATGGAAGTATTAGAAATTTTGAGTAAGTTTAATTATAGAAATATTATAGTCGTTGATAATGAAAACTATTTTGATTGCACTATTGGAAAATATATTAACGAAACTTTACCAATTTATGAATTACTAATTGAAAATTATGGCATTGATGTGTTTAATAAAAAAATATGTGATTGCGATAGCAATTTATGGAAATTAATTAATATTTACATTGATAATCCATATGAAATTATTGACAAGATAAAACATAATGTAAATTTTAAATATTATTCATCAATGTTAAATTATAAAAATATTGATTTAATCGAAGGCAATACTTTATGGTTTATAGATATTAAAATGGATATAGATAATAACTACAATCATATAAAAACACTTTACGAAGATTTTTATAATAGAATTAAGAACGATAGTAAGAATGATATTTTTATACTTTTTTCTAATCAAGCGTCTTTATATAATTCACTAGATAAATTAAAATTTTTTTTAGAAAATAAAGTTAAGTTATGCATTAGTGATGCCGAATTAAATACTAATATATTAGAAAAAAGAAATATTGATTCATTATTAATTTATTCTTTAATATTAAAAGCCTCAAAAAATAAATTTTTTGATTTGCTAACGAATTCTATCAATAAATCTTTAAATAAATTAAAAGATAATATATTTGATTTCGAGAAGAATTTCAATTTATTTCATTATGATTATTTAACTGAAGGAAAAAGTTTTGATGAATCTCTTTTTGATGTTTTTCAATATGAATTAAAAACTAATTATGTAAATAGTTTAAATTATTCAATTTTCTCTATTATGAATAATGCTATAGACTATTATTTAGAAGACAAAAATATTGATTCAAAAGAAGAAAAAGTTTTATGGAGAATTGCTAAACTTATTAATGATTTTGATAATCCTTGTGTTTTAGATGATAGCGTAAACAAATTGCATCACGATATTTCATTTGGTGATGTGTTCAATATTGGAAAGAAATATTATATGATTGCTAATCAGGCATGTGATTTAGTAATTAGAGATTCTGGAAAGCGAAAAAATTCATATTCAATATTAATTCCTGTTAGTTTTGAATTATTGAATGATAAAACAATGTTGACTTATAAAAATGAAATAGCTCTTAGTATAATAAAAAGTGAAAATTTGAATGATGAAAATAAGATAATACAAAAAGTTAATTGTTTATATAATCTTAATTTGAATAAAGGAAAAAATTATACTTATAACTTAATTAAAATTGAAGATCAAGTTTTTAATTTAAAATTTAAAAATAACGACGAGTTACTTTCAATACCTTTTTGGTGTTTAGATAATGTTTGCTGTAATGACGATGGTAGTATTAATTTTATATATTGTATAGACGATTTAAGATATCCATTAAAACAAAGAATAATAAAAGCTAAATCTGAATGGGAAGTGATTAAGAAAAAAACAGATGATAAAGTTAAAGATTTTATTTCTTTAGCATACCTAAATGGTATGGAGATAGATAACTTTAAAAGAATTGGTAAATTTAATTTAGAATTGGCTAATAAATTATATAAAGAATTTATTTCCCATCAATCTAGAGTTGCTAGTGAAACCATTGTGAAATTAAGGTAGATAGATAATATTAAAAACTAAAAATTTTGCAAAATATTCTTATCAAATTTAAGAAAAAACTTGACTATAATTATTTGTACTAATCGCTTTTTCATTTTTTAAAATCACAGAATTAATTCCTTTAAAAAAATAACCGATACTTTCAAAAGTTTTTGCATATTTATAAATATCTTTTAAATTTTTTATAAAATAATATGTTTCAATTTTATTTTATCTTAATTCTATTTTTTCTTCTTTATTTTCAGTATAGATTTTCTGCATTTATAAAAATGCTGGAAATAATCTAAAGATTGCTTTAAGTTTATTAAAAGTTATTTTAATACATTTATTTAATACATTTAATTGAGTATTGATTAATCTATAAATATTTTTGTTAATTAAAAATTTATTAAAAATCTAATTTAAAATCTATTTTTATATTTTCTTTTTTTAACATGCGTAAATAAAGAATTAAAGTAGGAATAAAATCAAGCGCCATACCAAAACCAAACATCAAGCATATGCCCATTAATGTAGGATTAAACACACCAGTCAAATATAAAATAAAGAGGGATCCATAATATAATCCATCTATACAAATAGATTGAATTAACATATATTTTGTTTTTCCCATTCCATAAAAGGTACTATCAAAAATACAGCTATTGAATAAATATGTCATATAAAATCCTGTTTCAATCAAGACAATTCGAAATACGATTTCATATTCTTTAACATTCATTACATAACGTAAAAATGGTTTCCATAAAGGAATACTTAATAACCATACAAGGGCAAATATAGAAACAAGGGCCAAATATCCAAAGGTTTTTTTACGAATGTTTTCTTTATTCTCTGCAATTTCTTTTTTTACTAAATCTGCAAGAGCAAGGCCTGGCAATAAAAGCCACTGCCATATAAAATTATTTGCAATCCAATAGTTTCCTTGTTCTGATACAATATTGACCATTCTAACAACCATAATCATAAAAGCTAAATTACGTAATAAAGATTCTAAGCCAGAAAATTTGCCAACATGAAACCATTCTTTTATCCAGGAAAATTGTAATTTTTGTTTTGAAAATAAATATATTTTTTCTTTACATAATAAAAATACAGCACAAAATAAAATTATAAGATTAACAATGATATTCGTGATGGCAATTCCATTTACACCCCATTTTAAAGAAATCGATAAATTACTAACAAAAAAGGTATCCAATAAAATGGAAAATAACATTTGTACACAAAGAACAATATACAAATATTTCTCTTTCTTTAAAGAAATTAAAACAGCCATCATAAATCGCCAAAGTGTAGCAAAAAGAGTGGCGATGGTTTCTAATCGAACATATGTAATTGTTTGGTTTACAAGAGAATCATTTTGTGACATAAATAAAACTAATGGTTTTGCACATAAGATGATAATAATAGAAACACAAAAATAAATAGTAGCCGTGATAATTAATCCTGTGCGAACCTTATTTGTAAATTCTTTTTTATCATTTAATGATTTTCCTAATAAAAAGAATAATGGTAAAATCAACGCTTCTTGAACAACTTCGTACAATAAATTGACCCATTGCAGTTGACTTGCAATGTTGATACCATTATCACTTGGCATATTCCCTAAAAAATAAATTCGAACAGTTTGATAAATCGTTGGTAAAAGAAAAGTAATCAAAATAGCAAACCATAAACGATAATTCACAGTTTTTAATGCTTTAATTAATCTCATTAATACCAGTCCCTCTTTAAATTCATAACAATATTGATAACATGAAAAGCACAAAAAAATTTATTTAATAATTACTTAACGATTTATTTAGCAAAAAACTTAGTTCCTTTTAACAAATGTTTTACTTGATCATCTTGATAATATTTTGCTTGTGCTTTAAACATTTCAAAATATTTACCCTTTTCATCTAATATCAGTTTATCATGATGTCCTAGTTGAACAATTTCACCATGTTCTAAAACCATAATTTCATCACAGAAACGACAACTAGATAACCGATGAGAAATATAAAAAGTCAGTTTACCTTGCGTCATCTTATGGAATTGACTATAGATTTCATATTCGGCTAAAGGATCTAAAGCACTCGTCGGTTCATCTAAAATCAAAATCTTACCATCTTTAAATAAAGCTCTAGCAATGGCAATCTTTTGAGATTCACCACCAGAAAGTTCAATTCCTTGATCATCAAAATATTTTAACATTGATGTTGCTAAACCTTTTTGTAAATTTTCCATCTTATGATTAAATTGTACTTCACTAAGAATTTGAAGCACTTTTTCTTCATCAAAAGTATCACTTGAAGTAATTTGTTCTCCTAAATTAAATCCAATTAATTGATAATCTTGGAATACAACACTAAACAAAGCATAATAATCTTGAATAGGAATTTCTTTAATATTGATACCATTGAGTAAAATTTCTCCTTCCGTTGGATCATAAAGTCGCATCAATAACTTAATAAAAGTAGACTTTCCTGCTCCATTTTCACCAACAATAGAAATCTTTTTTTGCCCTTCCATACGATAATTGATATGTCTTAATACATATTCTGTCGTATTTGGATAAGCAAAAGAAACATCTTTAAATTCCAAAACAATCGGATCATTAGGATTGATTTTTACATTTCCTTCTTGATACGTTGCATCGATTTCCATAAACTTTTTAAATTCAGACATCATTTTTGTATTTTGCCGAATATTTAAAAAGCTATTAAAAATGCTATAAGAGGAAGAAATAAAGGTATTAATAGACGTAACATATAATGAATATTGAGCAATCGAAATATAAGATTGAATAAAATAATAAGCAACATAACCATAGGTTAATAATTGATTAACCATGTTAAAAAGATTATCAATAATCGTTAGTTTTTTAAACTTTTGATTGATTTTAATTTGATATTGATAAGTATCTTCAATATATTCTTTATTTTTAGTAATCAATAAGTCTTTACAAGCATAAAGACGAATATCTTTGCCATATTTAAAATCCGTTAATAAAGAACTATAATATTCATTTTCTCGATTCATTCGCTTTCTTTCTTCCCATTGTTGGATATTTAATTTTTTAATTTGTGATTGATTCCATAAGCGCAATCCAACAATACCAATCAAAATAAAAATTAACCAAATATTAATTTGGGCAATAATATAAATAATTCCTACAACAGAAAGAAAATTAGAAAGAATACTAATGATATTATTAATGAGTGCTTGAAATCCTCCTAAATTATTTCCATATCCCAATAAGCCATCTTGGGCTTTAGAAATTTGGTCTAAGACGTCAGGGTTTTCTAAATGATAAAAACGCATTTGCATCATTTTATCCCCCATTAATTTTTTCCAGTATTTGTTGAGCATATTTTCATTATGCAATAAAAACATCCAGTTTAGATTCATTAAAAATGGGATTATAAATTCAACAGCTAAAAATAAAACTAAAATCCATGTTAAATTTGAAAGATTGACTTGATCAAGTGGAACCTTGGTCAATTCTTCAATAATTAAAGTTGGAAAAATAATTTTTGAAAAAGGGGAAATTGCTTGTAAAAGAATTTGAAAAAGAAGTAAAAAAACATAAGAGGGGCGATACTGAAAGGCTATCTTAAAAAAATACCCAATGATAGATAGTGTTGAATCATTGTTTTTTTTCATTTTAATTTTCCCCTCCTTCATTCATATAGTAATTGGCTTGCATGGCAAATAGTTGACTATATTCTTGGTTAGTTTGAATGAGTTCATCATGCGTTCCCATTTCAAGAATCTTTCCTTCTTTAAATAAAACAATACGATCACAAAAACGTGTAGAAGATAAACGATGCGAAATATAAATCGCGGTCTTATCTTTTAAAATGGTATTAAATTGTTGATAAAGACGTAACTCCGCCAAAGCATCTAAGGCACTGGTGGGTTCATCTAAAATACAAAATGGGGCATCTTTATAAAGAGCACGAGCAAACACTAATTTTTGTGCTTCTCCTCCAGATAACATAATTCCATTCTCATCTAAATTTTTTTGTAAATTCGTATCCATTCCTTGTTTTAAAGAAGAAACCTTTTCTTCTAATCCTGCTTTTTTTAAACAATCCCAAACTTTATTTTCATCAATGTCTTCTTTTTCAACCATAGCCACATTTTCTTTAATCGAAAAAGAAAATAAATTAATGTCTTGGAAGACAACTGAAAACAATTGATAATATTCTTCTTTATCATAGAAAGCAATGTTTTTCCCATTGAGTAAAATTTCGCCTTCCGTCGGTTCATATAAACGTGTAAGAAGTTTAATAAAAGTTGTTTTTCCAGCACCATTTAAGCCAACAACAGCCAACTTTTCATGATCATGAATTGTTAAAGTTACATTTTTTAAAGCATATTGATCTTGATTGGGATACTTAAAACTAACATTTTTAAATTCAATGTTGATTGGACTTCCTGTTTGATTGAATTTTTGTGTTTGAGGATGATTTTGATGGAATTGCATAAATAAATGATAATCATTGACATAACGATTTTCAGCAATAACGTAATTGGATAAATTTAAAAAGTCAGTAGCACTATTAACAAAAGTTAAAATGGCCGATGAATACATTAAAAAATCGCCAATCGAAATTCCTTGATGCAAAACGCTATATGTTAAATAAATATAGGTTGCTGCCGTGGTTATAAAAGTGGATAGATTCCAGCCAAAACGATTTTTAAAATTATTACGCCACAAGCGTTTTAAGGAATGATATTCTAATAGAGACATATCATGATATTTTTCTAATAACCATTGGCGCATGTTATATAACCGGATGTCTTTCCCATATTGAAATTGTGTCAAAATATTCATTAAATAAATTAATTTTCTCCAAATCGGTTGAAGAATATTTTGAATTTTTTTATTGCTTTTTTCCCAAAAATATTCTGCTAATATTCCTACTAAAACAGGAAGAATTAAGATTACAATAAAAAGCCAATTCAGCGTAAAAATAATCGAAATACAGCCGACTAAAACAAATAGTTTTTCAAAAAAATAAATTACACCATAAATTAATACCCAAACTCCTTGACCATCCTCTAAAGCAGATTGCGCTCTTTGATTTAAGTCTAATACATTTGGTGTTTCTAAATCTTGTTGATCTAAACTAGCAATTTTTTGACCAAGTTCTATTTTTAAATAATTTCTAAAACGTTCCATTTTGGGAGTAATAGACCAATTAAGTAAAGCCGTTGCAGAATTAATAAAAAAGCTAAATAAAGCCGTTCCTACAATTAAAAGAATAACAATTGTTATATTTCTTTGAGGGGAAGATAATTCGTCTAATAAAAATTTTGGAAATAAAACAAAAATAAACGGCGATATCGCTGAAAAAACAACTGAAAGTGCTAAAAACCAAATTGTTGTTTTATCGATTTGATATAATTTTTTAAAAGCATCTTTAATGTTTTGAAATAGCGTTCTTTTCGTCTCATTTAAATTTTTTTTCATTTTCTTATATAATTCCTTTAAAAGGATTATAACATAATCAAATCATTTTGGTTTTATAATTTATATATTTTTTGTAAATTATTAATTGCTATTTCAAATTCATTTGACTTTTTAATTTCTATACTATAAAATAATATCGCTATAAAGATGCCGTTATGGCGGAATTGGTAGACGCGATGGTCTCAAACACCATTGGAGAAATCCATGTCGGTTCGACTCCGACTAACGGCACCAAATTACTAAAAAATCCCTAAATATAGGGATTTTTTATTTTTAAAATGTAAGTTTTATTATATTAACTATTTTTCATTTCAAAACATATGATATACCATACTTCTGTTGACTATTTCTAGATATTTATTGTAAAATATATATAGAAAGAATTTTAAAGGCGATTTTATCGTGAATTCTTTCTTTTTTATTGCTTTGATTTACAATAATTTATTAAAACAGATTTTTCATTTGTATTTTATCCCTCCTTTTTTAATTTTCTTTGACAAACGATTATCAATTGCATATAATATATATGTAACTCGAATATTTGAGGTTTAAAGACCCCTGAATGGAGTTACTTTTTTTTCGCTCTTTTTATAAAATCTAAATCAGCATTATAAGGTAATTCTTTTTTTGAAAAATGTTTTTGATTATCTTTTTGCTCTTGCTTTACAATATACATTGGTGTTTTTTTTGTTTTATCTGGATTTGGATCTATTTTCCAGTTTGTATGATGTCCTGATTTAGTGGCAAAAGTTACTCTATGAAATACATACATGTTTCCTTCTTGGTCTAGTATATAAGCTGGATGCCCCGACTTAATATATTTTCTAAAATGTCTTTTAAATTTTTTGGTAGTTAATATATCATTATTTTTCATCATTTTCATTTCCTTTCTATTCTGGTTTGTTAACGGATTTTTACTTTCCTGTTGAACCACTTGCAATGCTTTTTCAATTTCCTTCTTCTTGACTAACGGCACCAAATTACTAAAAATCCTTAAATATTAGGGATTTTTTATTTCAAAACATATGATATACCATACTTCTGTTGACTATTTCTAGATATTTATTGTATAATATATATATAGAAGGACTTTTAAAAACGATTTTATCGCGAATTCCTTCTTTTTTATTGCTTTGATTTGCAATAATTTAAGCATTTTTGTTCGTGCTTTAAAAAAAATTATATATCTTTGTTTTTTGTTTCTAGAGTAAAAAATACAAACCAATCTTTATAATCCATTACTTCACATTGATTTTTTAAATAAAAAGACATATACTATAAAATGAGATTGGTAGATATTCATTTATCTACACAGCCCTATAGAAGGTTATAGGGCACTTTTTTATTTTCATATTTTTTTTAATGTAAAACAAACTTTTCATTAGATTTAAATACTCTTATTGACAAACTATTGCTTTTTAAATAAAATAATGACGGATAGAGCCGTGGTAGCTAATGACTACCGCCTAGTGCCTATCTTTTTTATTATTTTTAACTTTAATTTTTTAGCCTTTTTCTAGCCTAAAATCCGAATTAAAATCCCATTTTATTGTTAACTCTTTTAGTTGACTTTTCAAATGAAAAAACATATACTATAAACGGTTTTCGTAGATATCAATTTATCTACCGAGCCCTGGATATTGGATGCCAGGGCATTTTTTATTTTCGTAATTTTTTCTAATATAAAATAAACTTCTTATTTGTTCTATTGTTGACAAACTATTACTTTTAATATAAGATAATAGCGGATAGAGCCCGTGATAGCTAATGACTACCGCCTAGTGCCTATCCTTTTTTATTATTTAGCTTTGATTCTTTGGCCTTTTTCTAGTCTAAAATTGAGTTATTGGAGCGTTTATACCCACCTCTTCTAGTTGAATTTTTAAATGAAAGGGCATATACTATAAATGGTTCTAGTAGATATTAAATTTTATCTACCCAGCCCTATAGAAGGTTATAGGGCATTTTTTTATTTTTTGATTTTTTCTTTTACCTTCTTCATATCCCATTTATTTAATCGAATGGCTGTAGGTTGCATTTTTTGTAAATTAATTTCCCCTTTATTCATTCTTTTTCATAAATTTGGATCCACACCACTTGGTTTAGTTAAACAAGGATATCGTTCAATTGAAATTAATTTTTGTCTTAAATTTCCTTCTTTATCTTTTAAACTTTTAATTTTACAAATTACTGCTTCACTTTTATCATTATTTAAAACAACAACTCGACGATTCCCTTTGTTAAAACCATCATTAGAAAATAAACGATCATTAGTTATAAAAATCCGACTTTCTAAATATCGTTTTTTTCTTCCCATCTAACTATCACCTTCTTTTTTATAATAGTCAAAAGGGAATATAAAACTTTTAAGAAAACAAAAAAGAGGATTAAAAGTTAACCCTCTAAAAAAACAACTGAAATGATTATTTTTATTCCATGACAATTTGATTTAATTCATGTGCATTTGCAATCATTTGTTCGAAAAATTCTACAACTTTTTTATGATTTTTACAATCTTTAATATAAAAATCATTCTTTCCTACTAAATTGATGCAAACCGTACCATAATTAAAAATTTTTCCACCTAAACTTTGTGTTTCACTCACAGATAAAACTTTTGTAATGATTTGTTTTTGAGATTTTGTATTAAAAATTCCACTTCTAGATTCAATCTTTTCCGTTGAAATAATATATTTGAAACTAGCATTTTTAACAATCCAACAAATTAAAATAATGAGTGGAAAAACTAACCAACAAAATAGAATACATAATAGAATCCACCCAAAGCCATAATGTCCAACAAGGGACCTTTTTGCCGTCATTTCTTTAAATGGCATCGTTTTTGCTTTTGGTTGAACTTGAGGTCGACTTTGAAAAGAAACATTTCCATTTAATGTTGCACCACAACTGCTACAAAACTTTGCCTGATCTGCATTTTCTTTTCCACATTGACTACAATAAATCATTTTTCTTTTCCTCCTTTATGATAGTTCAATATCGTCGGTTGTTTCTGGAATTTCATAAGTAGAAATGGATTCAACCTTTAAATTATACATTAATGTGAAATCATAAGTAGATGATTCAAAATTTACAAATTGAGAATCGATATCACCTGAAACTTCTAACGTAATCTCTTCTAATTGTTGTTGCTCATCAAAGGAAATAATCAAAAACGCTTCCTCTAAAATTAGTTGATTTGAATCATAATTTCCAAATGGTGAATATTTGCTTGCATCTTCTTTTAAAATATAGGTATGTGCTTCAAAAAGATTCAATAATTCTACGACTCCATTTTGATTCAATACAAAATGATATTGATTTGTTTCTTTTTCTAAGGCATTAATATTTGAAATCGTATAAAAATCAACATCTAAAAATAAATAATAGGCATCAATTTCATTACGAGATGTAGATAAATGATATTCATTTGATAACGGCCATGTTCGATCAATTGCATTATAAACTTCACCATTTAATAAATTTGCTCGATAAATTTCATAATTTTCAACATCTTCATAATATTCATCAAAATTGGTATTTAAAGAAATTTTATTATTAAAATAAATGGTTTCGTTTTGATTTGTTCGAATCGTTTTTCCCTTAACATTTGTGTCAAACGTTTGATCTTCATTTTCTAAAACAACATCTAATTCGTAAGAATAACTGGATGGATTTAAATCTTTATAGTTGGTATAGATGGTCTTTATGGTTTCATTTATTTCTTGGTTGATTTCATTTTGATCCAATAAAACATTATCAAAAGTTGGTGGCACAAGAGCAGATGTTTCATTATATTGATTAAAATCTAAAGAGTAAGCAAAATTAAGAATGGTTGAAGCTACTTCAATTTCAAATTCATAAGTATAGGTATCAATATATCCATCATCAAAAGTCACAAACATTGTAAAAGTATTGCCCACTTCAGGTAAAACACTAATCAAACCTTGAACAAAACTAGAACCTAATATTGAAAGTGTAGAGGAAATCACGCTACTGGTATTGGCTGTGGTTTTAATTTCATATAACCCATTTCCACTATCAATTACTTTTTCAATATCTTCACTTGCATATTCAAAAATCGCTTTTGCATAAACAGAACCATCTTTTACATCTTCAAGACGTTCCACTTCATATTTTGTCAAATGACCATCTTCATTTAAACGAATGGTTTCTTTATTTCCTAATCTTTCTAAAATATATTCTTCACCATCAACAAGAAGTAAACCACTACTAAGGTAATGTGCCTTATAGGTCAAATCTCCATCATTTCTTTTAGAAATTGTTCCTTCTCTTAAGGCCTGTGGTCCTGCAATGCCTAAAATACTGGTTGTTACATTCAAATGATCCGTATAGGTATATCCATTAGATAACGTTTTTTCTCTTGCTTCTAAAAAGTATTCTTTGATTTCGCTAAATTTAGCATACAAAACTACATTCGATTGAATGATTAATGGAAAAGTCGCTTCTTGAATAAATTGCGCATCTAAATACCATCCATCAAATAAATATCCCTCTTCAGCAATAGGATCATTTGGTTTAGCAAAACTTGTTTCTTCTACAACAACAAGGTCTTCAAAATCACAATTTTCAAAAGTAATCGTGTATCTTTTCTGATTTTCTTGTGAAGAAGTTGTTGAAGAGAATGATGATGAACTAGCATTCGAAGTTGTGCTATTATTTGTGCAACCCGTTATTCCTAAAAATAAAAGCATAGAGAATAATAATGCACTTTTTTTCATTTTAATGATTCCCCTCTCTTTTTTTCTAGTAAAATTATACCCCCCCCGCACTTTGTCAACTAAAAGTACCAAACCAGTATAAATAGAAAAAACTTTCAATAAATTAAACCTCTTTTCATGATAAAATAAAAGAAAGAAAAAGAAAGGAGCATAAACATGGCGATAACCATTCATATCTACTACACGGGTAAAAACCAAGATGCTAAAAAATTTGCAAAAGAAATGGTGGATTCTGGTTTAGTCCAAGCAATTAGGAATGAAGAGGGCAATTTACAATATCAATATTTTTATTCCATAGAAGACCCTGAAACAATTCTTTTAATTGATTGTTGGAAAGATCAAGCAGCTTTAGATTTTCATCATCACTCTAAAATGATGACAAAAATTGCTGCTTTAAGAAATAAATATAATTTAACAATGAAGGTTCAACGTTTTATTGACGATTCGACCGATTCTAGTCAAGACGAAAAATATATTCAAAAAGGAGAAATACAGCATGATGAAAAAATGTAAAATTACCATTTTAAAAACAACTTTACAAGAAGATTTAGCAAAAGAATATGGAATAAAAAATTTACCAACTTGTCCTTTAATGAAAGAAGGGCAAGTATTTTATGCCGATTATGCTAAACCTAATGGTTTTTGTGATGAAGCATGGAAAGCAATTTATCAATATGTCTTTGCTTTAGCAAATGGAAGTAATGGTTGGTATTTTGATGATTGGATTGATACCAATAAACATCCAGGCGTGGCCATTGTTTCTTGTAACGATGGTCTTCGTCCAGTTATTATTAAAATTGAAAGATTAGATTAAATAGAGAAAAGTTACTTATGGATTTATCAAAATTTTTATGGATTAGAAAACCCCATCAATTTCATCTTACCAATCAAGAGTTAGAAATTGTAACTGAACCCCATACTGATTTATGGCAAAGAACTTATTATCACTTTCAAAATGATAATGCCCCTATTTTTTATATCAAAACCGATGAAAAATACTTTAGTTTTTGTGTTCAAACTCAATTTGCTGATAGTCATCATCGATTTGATCAATGTGGCATCGTACTTTATTTAGATAGTCAAAACTGGATAAAGGCTTCTGTCGAATATGAAAATGAGAGTTTTCAACATCTAGGAAGTGTCGTAACCAATCATGGATATTCAGATTGGGCAACCACACAAATCGACGCTTCAAGAAAAACAATTTGGTATCGTTTTTCTCGAAGAGAAGATGATTATTGTGTTGAATGTTCTTTTGATGGAAACAACTATCAACAAATGCGAATTTGTCACTTAAATGAGGGAAATCAAACGATACAAATTGGTGTTTATGCTTGTTCTCCTGAAAATTCTTCATTTAAGGCAAAATTTACAAATTTTCAATGGCTAGATTGTCAATGGAAGGCCCATGATGGACAACAACCTGACAAAGAAAAATAAAAGTCCTAATATTAAAATAAAAGCGGCCACATAAAAGATGCGATTCACTTTTTATTTGCCTAATTGATTAAAATTGTATATACTGAATATATTTAAGGAGGGTTATAATGAAAAAAAGTAAAACAGTTCTTTTTTCTTTACTCACTTGTTGTTTTCTATTTTCTTGTGCAAAAACAAATCAAAACGATTCTAACACTAGTGCATCAACACCCGTTTATACTTTAAATGATGATTTATTTGAAGAATTAAAAGAAGGATATAAAGCACAAGTACAAGTCACAGAAGTTATAGATGGTGAAGAACACCAATATTTAATTCAAACCGCTGCAAAAGAAAAAGAATTCTCTTTTATTCAATACCAAGATTTAACTTCAAATGAAGTTGTCCTACATGAAACCTATTTAGGAAGACGAGTAGACAATTATGTTTATGCCACACGTTTGAATATTTCGAATACATTAAATTATTATAAAGTATACAATCCTGTAACCTATGAGTATTTTACTTGGGAAGATGGCTTTGAAAATGTATTTTCCTTTTTATCAAAGAAAGATTTCATTCCTGAAGATTATGACCCAAATCTTTATCTTTTATCTTCTTCAAAATTAAACATTGCTCGCGTTAATCATGCTCTTTCAAGTTTGTTTTATGGCAATCCAGGATTAGAAATCGTTGAACTTTCTTTAACGCTTAAAGATGATTCTATTCAATTATCTGCTTTTACAGATCCGATCACTGTTTCTCAAACCTATGAATATGAATTTAGTGCTACTTTTACTCAAATGGGTGCTGAAACAACGATTGATTATTTAGCTACACCTTATGAAGAAGTACAAGATGAAGCTTTTGAAACGATGATTGCAACTTTAAAAGCTGATAATTATATTGCTACGGCAATGAATTATGTTGACAATGTTGAAGTTTCTAATAGTATCTTTAGAAGCAATCCAGATAAAGTATCTTATGATATCTATAATGATGAAGATGAAAATATTTTTGCTGGAACCTATGCTTTAAATGAAAATTTAGTTCAAGACGTCATTCAAATTGATGGGCAATATTATAAATCAGAAAGCCCTTATGTTGGTAATGTTCCTCATCCTAGTTTTAATATTTCGCGTGCATGCTTTGATAAAATCGATGACCACACCTATAAAATTAAATCCAATGTGGAAGGAGATTTTACCGTTTATTACATTTTAGAAGCGCTAACCTACACCATTGCAAATTTAACCATTGAAATTTTAGATGATCAATATATCTTTACTAATATTTCTGGAAATAACAAAACCGTTGTTACTTTCTCTTCTTTTAAAACAGCAGATGTAGGATATACCATTGATACCGTTTTAGAAAACACTTAAAGAAAAAATGTCATTACGAACAATAATGACATTTTTTTTCATTATAAAACAAAACATGATGACAATGAGGACAATGCTTTGGTACAATTTGATCATCATAAACATCAAATTGAACTAACTTTCCATCTACCCATAATTCTTTTTCATTAATTGTATATTTTGTATTATATAAAAAAACATTTTTAAAAAGTTGATAATGGACTAGATTTTTACTTCGTATTAATTCTTTTAATATATGCAATAAATAACTTTGGTTATCTACATGAAAAAACTGAATATGATCGACAAAAACAATATCTTGATTGATTTGTTGTATAATCTTTTTACACTCTTTAGCGCCTATAAGACAAAGTTGTGTGTAACATAAAGTAAGAATTGAACCAATAAGTAATGGAAAGAAAAGAATTAAACCAAACAAGGCCATTAAATCCATCAAGGCGCCAAACAAAACGGATGAAAGAATGCCAATACTACTAATAATGATGAGAACAATATTGATTAAATTCCATTTACGATAATAGCTAATATAAGATTTTAAAGGATAGGTTGCTGCCTTTTCAATGTAATGAATGATTTTAGAAAAATATAGCATTGTTATTGCTCATGTTTTTTAGAATGTTCTAAAATACATTGAAAAGATTGCTCACTTAAATCATGTTCAATTTTACAAGAATCTTCATAAGCTGTTTTTTCGTCAACCCCTAAACGCATCAAAATTTTAGCAATGACATTATGTCTTTCATATATTTTAGAAGCAATGGCATAGCCCTTTTGTGTCAAAACAATATTGCCATTTTCTTCTACAACCAAATACCCTGCTTCCGCATATTTTTTTAACATAATACTAATGGTTGCCTTTGCATAATTCATTTCATTACTAATATCTATGGCACGGATATTTCCCTTTTTTTCTGTTAAAATTAAAATGGTTTCAAGATAATTTTCTAAAGTTTCATCTTTTTGCATTCTTTTCACTCCCTGGTTATTCATATTATAAATAGAAATTCTTTTTTTTTCAACTTTGAAAAAAACGACAAAAGCCTTGACAAGTTAGAATTCTATGCTAAAATTTGTAATGGTTAGTGTTATCTAACTTTTAATTTTATTTATTGGTTAGGTCAATCTAACTAGGAGGTTTTAAAATGCCACTTACTATTGCACCCATTGGAAAAGAACTCACAGTAAGAAAAATTGCTGTAGATGAAAAATTAAAAAAACATTTAGAGAGTTTAGGAATTACAATTAATTCTAAAATCACTATTTTAAGTCAAAATGGTGGAAATCTCATATGTTTAATTAAAGATGGCCGTTTGGCATTAGATAAAAATACGGCTGTTAAAATTTTTGTGTATTAAAAGGGGGAGACATATGGAAAAAAAATTAAGTGCATTCAATGTCGGAGATCGCGGTATTATTAAATCGATTGCCGGCGAAGGAAAAGCAAGGAGAAGACTATTTGATATGGGTGTAACTCCTGGTGCTGAAGTTGTTTTAAGAAAAAAAGCGCCACTTGGCGATCCTTTAGAAATTCATATTCGAGGATATGAACTAACACTTCGAAAAAATGAAGCAGAACTTGTAACAATGGAGGTTGATCCATCATGAAAAAATTTGCCTTAGCTGGAAATCCAAATAGTGGAAAAACCTCATTATTCAATGCTTTAACAGGAAGTACGGCTCATGTAGGAAACTGGCCAGGTGTTACTGTTGATAAAAAAGAAGGCGTTTATAAAAAATGTAAAGAGCCCATTAATATTGTGGATTTACCAGGAATTTATTCTTTATCTCCATATACACCAGAAGAAGTCATTTCTAGAAATTTTATTTTAAATGAAAAACCAGATTGTATCGTCAATATTGTGGATGCTACAAACCTAGAAAGAAATTTGTATTTAACCACTCAATTAATGGAAATTGATGTTCCTGTCATCGTTGCTTTAAACATGATGGATTTAGTTGATAAAAGTGGAGACAAAATTGATGCAAAAGAACTCGAAAAGAAATTAGGGTTACCTGTTGTTGAAATTTCGGCATTAAAAGAAAAGGGAATTGATGAACTCATGGAACGAGCTTATCAAATCTCTAATGCAAAACGCACGGCTACAACGGTTTTAAAAAATTCACCTTTAGGCCATTTAATTGGTGATGTTAAAATCGCGTTAGAACATAGTGGTGTAGAAAATCCTTTATTCCATTCCATTAAATTAATTGAAAACGATGAATTAGAATCAGCCGATCATACAAAAGCCATCCAAATGGTGGATGACTTTAAAAAGACCTTTAAAGACGATATCTTTGGAACCGACTTTGAAGCTTTAGTTGCTGATGAAAGATATAAATTTCTTGCCACTTTAGTGAAGGGAATTTTAATAAAAAAAGTAAAAGAAACAAAAGATAACAAAAATCAACTTGTCGTTACAAAATCGGATAAAATTGACAAAGTATTGACCCATAAAATTTGGGGTATTCCTATCTTTTTAGTCATCTTATTTATCATCTTTCACTTAACTTTCTCTGAAAACTTTTTATATTTAGGTGGATTATTAGGTGATGATTTTGTAACTTTAGAAGGCACTGCATTTGAAGGCGTCTTTGGTGAAGGAGGGATCAATTCTCCCGGGGTAATTTTAGCCAATTTGTTAGGATTACTTACCGATTCCATTACAGGCTGGGTCAGTGGATGGCTTTCTTCTAGCCCTTCTTGGGTACAAGGATTTATCTGTGATGGGATTTTAGCCGGTTTATTTTCTGTTTTATCTTTCTTACCACAAATTTTAGTTTTATTCTTATTCTTTTCCATTTTAGAAGACAGCGGTTATATGGCTCGTGTTGCCTTCATTTTAGATAGAGCCTTTAGAAAATTTGGTTTGTCTGGTCGAGCATTTATGCCTATGATCATGGGCTTTGGCTGTTCCGTTCCAGCAATGATTAATACAAGAACTTTAGCCGATGAAAATGAACGTACTGCAACTATTCGGGTTATTCCTTTCTTTAGTTGTGGTGCAAAATTACCAATTTTAACTGCCGTTGCCGGTGCCATTGTTTATCAATTTGGTGTTGGCAATGCAGATATTATCACTTATTCGATGTACTTACTTGGAATGGTTGTTGCAATTGTTAGTATTTTATTAATGAGAAATACAACAATGAAAGGTGCAGTTCCACCATTTATTATGGAACTTCCTGCCTATCACACTCCTCGATTCAAAAACTTAATGATTCACCTTTGGGATAAAACAAAACACTTTGTTAAAAAAGCGTTTACGATTATCCTTGCATCAACCATTCTTATTTGGTTCTTATCTCATTTTTCTTGGTCTTGGGGATTTTTACCTGATGAAAGAATGGATGAAAGTATCTTAGCTAGCATTGGACAACTCATTCAACCTTTATTTACACCTCTAGGTTTTGGTTCACAATTAGGAAGATGGGGTTGGGTATTTGCTGTAGCAGCGATTATTGGTTTAATCGCCAAAGAAAATGTCATTGCCGCTTTTGGAACTTTAGGTGCATGTATTACTGCAGGATTTATTGGCGATGAAGAAGGTATTTTATCCGTTACAGAAATGATTAAAGCTACTGGAGTTACCATTCCAGCACTCATTGCCTTTATTGCTTTCAATATGACTACAATTCCTTGCTTTGCCGCAGTAGCTACAGCGAAAGCAGAACTTCCTTCGAAAAAGAAATTTAATTGGACTTTAGTATTCTGGCTTGTCACTTCTTATATCGTTGCAATGATGATTTACTTAATCGGCTCTTGGTGGTGGACAGCATTCATCTTTGCAGTTATTATTGCTGCTGTGATTGCATATATTGTACTAATGAATAAGAAAGAAGCAAAAAGGGCATGAGCATCTTTGCCATTACCGCCATTGAAGTCATTGTCATTATAGCAAGTGTCCTCATTGTAGGTTCAGTTGTAGTGACTTCAATTATCAATCGCAAAAAAGGAAAACATGGATGTTGTGATTGCTCTAGTTGCCCCCATTGTCATCATTGCAAAACACAAAAAAAATAGTTAAAATAAATAAGGATATTCATTTGAATATTCTTATTTTTATTCAAGGTGATGAAAAATGTATCAAAAAATTGAAAATCAAATATTTGGCGAAGAACGAGCACTTTATGGACAAAACCACCTTTTATTAAATCAATGTCGTTTTGAAGGAATAGAAGATGGAGAATCCGCTTTAAAAGAAGCCAATCATATTAAAATTATGCATTGTTTTTTTGATTTAAGATATCCTTTATGGCATAACCATTCTATCTATATAGAACAATCTTTAATGTCTACCAACTGTCGTGCCCCATTATGGTATTCTGAAAATATTAAAATTTATCATACAGAGATTCAAGGAATTAAAACATTAAGAGAATCTAAAGATATTTTCATTGCAAATAGTACCATTCATTCTCCAGAATTTGGTTGGCGCTGTCATTACATTCAAGTTTTAAACACCTTTTTAGAAAGTGAATATGCTTTTTTTGAAAGTCAAAACATTGAAATTGAAAACATGCAATTTGTAGGAAAATATTCTTTTCAATATGTTCATCATATGACTATTAAAAATAGTCATTTATCTACAAAAGATGCTTTTTGGCATACCAACCATGTAACGGTTATAGATTCAACATTAGAGGGCGAATATTTAGGTTGGTATTCTAAAAATTTAACCTTAATTCATTGCCATATTAAAGGAACACAACCTTTATGTTATTGTAAAAATTTAACATTAATTGATTGTACAATGGAAGATACAGATTTAAGTTTTGAAAATAGCTCGGTTCATGCTTCCATCTGTAGTGATATCGTTTCAATTAAAAATCCTAAAAAGGGAAAAATTACAGTCAAATCTTATCAACAACTCATTTTAGAAAATCCAAAAAATAAAACAAAAATTATCGTACAAAAAAAGGGAGATTAATTTTTTTCTCCCTTTGTTTTTGTATGCCAAATTGGTCGAACATCCGTCGGTAAAATTTCATATTCTACCCATTCTAAATAAAGCATTAACAATACTTGAACTTTTTTGGTAGTAGGTTCACTAATAATAATATAGTCTTCTCCGATAAGTTCAATGATTCCATCATAAACAATGTCTCTCCACTTATCACTATCGGGATAACTAAAATAAAGTTGAGCCCGACGGCCAATGGTGTTTCTTAAAACTGTATTGACAAACGTATCTTCTCCACCATTGTCTTGTGGTTTTGCTTTTACCGTTTCAGTGTCGGCTCTTTCATTGGGTGATGGTTGCACCATGCCATCTGGTGTTGGATAGGGCGGGACTTGATGCATAAATCCCGGATTAAATCTTTGGTTATTAAATTCCATTTTATCTCTCCTCACTAATACATGATATGTAAGAAGTGAGGACTTGTGCCTATTTTTTTATTTTTCTTTTACCCAATGAATCGGTTCTAAATGATTTTGCACTAAATATTGATTGATTTTAGAAAAAGGTTTGGAACCAAAAAAGCCATGATAAGCGGATAAAGGAGAAGGATGAACACTAGTTAAAACAAGATGTTTTGGATTGGTTAACATTTTCATTTTTGATTTGGCATTACTTCCCCATAATACAAAAACCATGGGACGATCTTGCTGATTTAATAATTCAATAACATGGTCCGTTAGTATTTCCCATCCCTTGTTTTGATGACTTAAGGGTTGATTATGACGCACCGTTAAAATCGTATTTAATAATAATACCCCTTGCTCACTTAAATAACTTAAATTACCATCTTGATTAACTTTTATTTTCAAATCATCTTCCATTTCTTGATAGATATTTTTTAAACTAGGTGGCAATTCTTTACAAAGAACAGAAAATGCCAACCCATGCGCTTGATGATAATTGTGATAAGGATCTTGTCCCAAAATGACTACTTTTACTTTTTCTAAAGGTGTTAAAATAAATGCATTCCAAATTTTATCATAATCAGGATGACAAACCCCTATCTTGTATTCTTTACGAACAAAGGCCATGAGTTGTTTATAATAATCTTTTTTGATTTCTTCTTTAAAAAAATCTTGCCATACCATTTTTTAATTCCTCGATTTTTTCATATATTTTTTAATGCGTGAAGTATAATTGCCATATACTAAAATGTGATGATTCCCATAAGGATTTTTAAAAAAATAATCGATATTATTTTGAAGTTGCACAACAATTTGCGTTCGACATAAATTTTTTTCACTTAAATTTTGAATAATTTTTCCCTTTGCCACAAAGAAATGCTGTAAATCATTGGATAATTTAAACAAAGTCACTGTTGATTTTTTTAATTTACCTTGGATAGCAACACCGATATTCGATTCAAAATGAGTCATGAATGAATAGGGTTTAACCATATTTAAAGGGATGGTACAATGAGCAAATGTGATTTGTTTTTGATTTCTTTTAATTTGACAAGGATTCGCTTGAAAACCAATTTGCTGCGTTACTGTTTTTAAAATATACATCGATAGCATCGAAGGAATATCTCCTTCACAAGTTGCAATAATCCCTTCTTGATTTAATAAAGCAAAAGCAAGACAAGAGGTTGTCTTTAATGGTTTTAATAAATCAAAACAACGAACGGTTAATCCTTGTAATTGATATTTTTGAATGATTTGTTTTAAAGCCTGATAAACCTTCATTGCATCCGTTAATTGATTGGAATCAAAAGTTGGAAAAGAGTATGCATTCAAATCAATTTGTGAATTCGCCATTGTATGAACCAATTCAATAAGTTCTTCAATGGCAATATCAACGAGTTCAATTTTAAATTGCTTTTGAACTTTTTGATAGTCGACTTGGCTTGCAATTAACCAATCACTTGGCTTTCCAATGACTCCTAAACGAATTTTTTTAAAGTTTATCATTGTTTTGATTTGCTCTGTTATTTCTTTAAAACTACCATGAATAATTTCTGCTTCAACATTTTGTGACTTTAAAAAACTTAAAATTTCCATTGAGGCTGCTAAAGAATTATTAAAGCCCGTTGTCAAAAGATAAATTGGCGATTGTAGATGAGGATAAATTTTTAAAAATTCCTGTTCTGAACCACCACTTTGAATAAAAACACAAGATAAAGCTGCATCTTGATATAATTGTTCAAGTGTGGAATAACCAATATTGACTTGCAAAGCCTCTTTTATATATTGCATCAATGCTTGACTTTCTGCTTGAATCGCATTTTTTTGATGTAAAGAAGAAAAAACAGGATAAAGCTTTATTTGCATTTTATTTTCCTTTGGTAATCTTTTTTAACAATTTTTTATAATCTTTATAATATTGAATCGAATCTGGATGACCACAAAAAGCAATCGTTTGTGGTTGATTCATCATGCCTTGGTATTCAAAAACTAAGATTTCATCAACATAAGGAGAAACAGATTCTAATTGAGCTTCTAATCTTTTGATAGGGGTTGGTAAAAGCGCACTTTTATAAACCTCTCCTTCAAAAGTAAAGGTTTCCACATCTGCCCATAATTTACTACGATTGGCTTGATCATGAGCTTTTTTTAAATTTTTATAAAATTCTTTTGTTTGCTCTGGTGTCGCTTTTTTTACACCCACTTCATCTTGATAAGCCACAAAATCAACATCCAATTCTTTGAGTTGTTGCACAAAATAATCATCAGTTTGAACCTTTCGTGTTCCATAAGGTGCGATTAAAGTTTTTAAATTAGGATTGAGGGTTTTGACAAAAGCACTATACCGATTCACATATTGAATAAATTCTGGATGAAAATAAGGTTCTATTTCCGTTTCATCAGGATAATACCAACCATAAAAACTTTCATAATGACCGTATAAATCATATAATTCCTTCATTGCTTTGGTTGCTTTTTGATACACTTCTTCAGAAATCATATTTTCATAAGGTTGAGGCCAAGGACCATAAAATCCTACACTTAAAAATACCTTCATCCCTTGCTTTTCTGCTTCTTGTAAAATCGCTTTAATGGGCTCTTTGGCTCTTATTCTTTTTGATTTTGGATAAATCGTTGATGGAAAATAACTTTCTTGGATTTCATAATCCGTATAAGCAATTCCCATTAAGACAATATATTTCATCTTTAATGAAGCAATTTCTTTAACTTTTGCTTTCCATTGTTTGTCACTAAATTCATGAATCATTGGATTAAAATACTTTCCTTCCGGTAATCCATGATGATGAATTTCTAACCATGTTCCATTAATTGGTTTCATTGTTGATTCCTCTCTTTTCTTTTTCTATAAGCATTATACCATAAAACAAAAAATCATTAATAAAAAAGAACTAATTTTGAATTAGTTCTATATTCTACTGATTATGATTCTTAATATATTCAATATAATTTAAAAGTTGATAAATAAGTTCAATTTCTTTATCTGTCAACGTTCTCAAAGATAATGTTTTTTCATCATCCAATCCTAATAAATAATCGGTTGAAGTTTGAAATAACAATGCTAACTCAACAATTTTTTGTGTACTTGGAATGGACACACCCATTTCCCATGCATTGACACTTGATCTTGTTATTCCTAGTTTCTTTGATAACTTGACTTGAGACCATCCTTTTGATTCACGCAGTTTTTTAATGCGATCTGCTGTCAAGACCAACAAAAATCATCACCTCGCATGTATAGTATACCCAACACGTTGCGATATTTAATTATCATGTTTGATTATTTGCAACTGACAAATTTTTGATAATTTATAGAGCATAATTTCAAATGAAAGGACATATGGTTTCTATAGTCTTTTCTATAGTCTTTTTAAAAATAATCAAAGGCAAATGAATCCTCTTGATGAAAGATATTTAAATGTCTTGACATTTAATATAAAGAAAGTTACAATGTTTCGGAAAAGATTTTGTCAAATTTTTTAATAAGAAAGGATGATAAAGTGAAAAAAGTACTATCATGTATTGGAAAATATAAAATATATGCCATATTGACTCCTGTTTTTGTCATGCTGGAAGTCATTGGGGAAGTGGCTATTCCTATGCTGATGTCTAAAATTGTAGATGAAGGAATTGACAAAGGAAATATGGATGTTGTTATTCAAACAGGAATTATTATGGCCATTATTGCCATTTTTTCATTAATATTTGGCATATTATCCGGAAAAACGGCGGTAAAAGCTTCTACTGGTCTATCAGAAGGAATTCGACAAAAAGAAATGGAAAAAATTCAAGAATTTTCTTCAGCTAATATTGATAAATATTCAACCGCTTCTTTAGTCACTCGATTAACAACAGACATTACCTATGTCCAAATGGCTTTTCAAGTTTCAATTCGGATGTCCGTTAGAGCTCCTTTTATGTTAATTTGTTCAACAGTTATGGCTTTTACTTTAAATTCATCTTTAGCAATGATGTTTTTAGCTGCCATTCCTATTTTGGGAAGTCTTCTTTTTGTTATTGCAAGAACGGCTTATCCTAAATTTACCTTTATGTTGCATAAATATGATGAAATGGAAGCCACCATTCAAGAAAATTTAATTGCTATTCGCACCGTAAAAGCATATGTTAGAAAAGATTATGAAAGTAAAAAATTTAATGCCACTTCTGATGCGGTCAATGATGCTTCATTAAGGGCAGAAAAGATATTATTATTTAACAATCCCGTTATGCAATTTGTCATGTATGCTTGTATGTTACTAGCTGCATGGTTTGGCGCACAACTGGTTATTAGTACAACCATGACCACGGGTGAATTGATGAGTTTTATTAATTATATTCAACAAATTTTATTTTCATTGATGATGATTTCAATGGCTGGAGTCATGATTGTTATGTCAGCTTCTTCTTTTAAAAGAATTGGTGAAGTTTTAAATGAAGAACCAGATATCAAAGATTCATTAACTGACCAAGTCATGGAAGATGCATCCATCGAATTTGATCATGTCGGTTTTAGTTACTCAAAAGATCCTCATAAATTAGTTTTAAATGATATCAATTTAAAAATTCATTCTGGAGAAACCATTGGTATTATTGGAGGAACGGGATCAGCAAAAACTACATTGGTTCAACTCATTCCTCGTTTATACGACACCACTTTGGGAGAAGTCCGCGTAGGTGGCCACAATGTTAAAGAATACAAAATTGATACTTTAAGAAATCAAGTAGCCATGGTTTTACAAAAAAATGTTTTATTTTCAGGAACCATTAAAGAAAATCTAAAATGGGGGAATGAGGAGGCTACAGATGAAGAAATCATCGAAGCTTGTAAAGCCGCACAAGCCCATGATTTTATCATGTCTTTCCCTGCACAATATGAAACCGAATTAGGACAAGGTGGTGTCAATGTATCTGGAGGACAAAAACAACGACTTTGTATTGCTCGCGCTTTACTTAAAAAGCCAAAAATTATCATTTTAGATGATTCAACAAGTGCCGTAGATACGGCTACAGATAGCAAAATTCGAGCCGCATTTAAAGCCAATTTAAAACACACAACAACTTTAATTATTGCTCAAAGAATCGCTTCTGTTCAAGATGCCGACCGCGTTCTTGTCTTAGATAAAGGAAATATTGTAGCGATTGGTCAACATGATGAATTATTGCAAACCTGTCCAATCTATCAAGAAGTTTATGTTTCACAACAAAAAGGGGTGATTGAACAATGAAAAAGGTAAAAAAACAAGAACATTCCATGCCCAAAAAGAATCGTCCCAAAAATATTCGACAAACCCTCAAACGATTATTTGTCTATTTTAAACCTTTTCGAATTCGCTTTGCCTTCGTTGTCCTTTTTGTCATTTTATCTTGTGGAGCTAATGTTGCTGGCATTTATTTTTTAAAGCCCTTAATCAATGATTATATTGCTCCCTATATTGGTCAAAAAAATCCCGACTTATCTAATTTTATCAATACCATTTTAATGATGGCTAGCATTTATGGAATTGGAATTATTTCAACTTACTTATATAATCGTTTAATGATGACCATTTCTTTACGAATTCTTAATGATATCCGTAAAGATGTATTTAACAACATGCAAAATTTACCTATTGTTTATTTTGACAAACATCCTCATGGAGAAATTATGTCTGTATTTAATAACGATGTCGATGCCATTCGAGAAATGTTGAGTCAAGGAATCCCTCAATTAATTAACTCTTTTGTCATGATTGTTTCTGTTTTTATTGTCATGATTGTATTAAGTCCTTTACTTACCATTCTTGTCGTCTTAATGATGATTGCTATGATTATTATTGTGAAAAAAATTGGTGCTCATTCTCGTCGCTACTTCCAAAAACAACAACTAGAAATTAGTAGAACAAATGGATATATTGAAGAGATGATTGAAGGACAAAAAGTCGTCAAAGTTTTTTGTAGAGAAAATCGCATTAATGAAGATTTTAAAACTTACAATAGTCGTTTAAGAGAAGCTTCTTATTATGCAAACTCTTATTCTATTATCTTATTCCCTATCATGGGTAATTTATCTTATTTATTATATGTGCTTACAGCAATTATTGGGGCAGCCTTAGCCATTAATCATATTGGTGGTCTTGATTTAGGTGGAATTGCAAGTTTTTTACAATTCACCCGTTCCTTTGGCCAACCAATTAACCAACTATCACAACAATTTAATTCTATTTTTATGGCCTTGGCTGGTGCTGAAAGAGTCTTTGCTATTATTGATGAAAAACCTGAAGAAGATAATGGTTATGTCATGTTAGTCAATGCTACAAAAGATAAAAATGGTAAAATTATTGAAAGTGAAAAAAGAACAGGCATGTGGGCTTGGAAACATGCTCATCATGATGGCACCATCAGTTATATTGAGTTAAAAGGGGATGTTGTCTTTGAAGATGTTACTTTTGGTTATGAGCCAGAAAAAATTATTTTAAAAGATTTAAGTTTATATGCTCGTCCCGGTCAAAAAATTGCCTTTGTTGGTTCAACAGGTGCTGGAAAAACAACCATTACCAATTTAATTAATCGATTTTATGAAATTCAAGGTGGAAAAATTCGATACGATGGCATTAATATTTCTAAAATTAAAAAAGATGATTTAAGAAGATCCTTAGCGATGGTTTTACAAGACACGCATTTATTTACAGGAACGGTTAAAGAAAATATTCGTTATGGTAAATTAAATGCGACCGATGAAGAAGTTTATGCGGCAGCAAAAATTGCTAATGCAGATGATTTTATTCAAAAATTACCTGAAGGATATGATACCGTTTTAACTTCAGATGGAGCCAATTTAAGTCAAGGACAAAGACAATTATTAGCGATTGCCCGTGCAGCTATTGCTAATCCGCCTGTCCTCATTTTAGATGAAGCCACTTCTTCTATTGATACACGAACAGAAGCGCTCATTGAAAAAGGAATGGATACTCTCATGCATGGTCGAACCGTTTTTGTCATTGCTCACCGACTTTCAACAGTTAAAAATGCTGATGCGATTATGGTTTTAGAACATGGAGAAATTATCGAACGAGGCAATCATGAATCTTTAATTGCTCAAAAAGGAAAATATTATCAATTATATACGGGTGCCTTTGAATTAGAATAACAAAGAAAAAAAGCAAACGATGTTACTTCCGTTTGCTTTTTATTTTAAAATTCTTCTTTAATAAATTTTTTGCAAAGAGGCATCCAAATTTCCGTTTCTTTTACCACACACGCATCATAATTGACAGGTTTGGTAATAAAATTGGCTAATGAAAGACCATGAACTCCATTGGGAAAAATATGTAATTCATATGGAATTTTATATTTTGTCAAAGATTGAACTAAAAACAATGTATTTTCAACAGGGACCGTTGCATCAAAAGTCGTATGCCAAATAAATGTTTTAGGAAAATGTTCTGTCACTTGATCTTCAATCGATAACAATTCCATTAATTTTGGTTCATCATGGGTCATTTGTTTTCTTGTTAAACAATGACTATAGGTTTTCATTGAAATAACAGGATAACATAAAATAGCACCATTGACTTTAACTTCATCCATGGTTGCTTGAATTTGTTTTGCATACATTTCTTGATGCCAAAAAGCAGAAACCGTAGCAGCTAAATGTCCGCCAGCTGAAAAACCCATAACAATAATTTTATTCACATCAACATTATATTTTTTTGCATTTCTTCTTAAATAAGCAATGGCTGCTAACCCTTCTAAAATGGGGGTAGGATAATAAGCTTTTTCTTCGCAAGAATATTTTAAAACAAAGGCATTGCAATCTTCTCCAACGAATTGTAATGCAACCGGTTCGGCTTCCCGATCACTACACATACAATACCCACCGCCAGGGTAAATCACAATACTTTTTCTTTTTCGATTCAAATCTATTTCACCAAAATTGCTCGGACAATAACATTCAAGTGTTACTGAATAAGGCAAAGGAAAAAATTCTTTTAAATCCACAATTTCATGAATCATACTACGCATCCTTCTTTCTTTTCTTTTTTATTATAGCATAATTGACTTTTTTTTAAATCTTGAAGTAAGATAATATCACAATAGGAAGTGAAAATATGCAAAAAGAATTTGTACAACACCCATTTCAACCCGTTTATGATAAGCACAGTCAAATATTAATTTTAGGAAGTTTTCCTTCTATTGTTTCTCGAAAACAACAATTTTATTATATGAATCCTCAAAATCGATTTTGGAAAATTCTTGATGCCCTTTTTCATACTTCATTTTATGAATCTACAAAAGAAGAAAAAATCAAGCAATTAAAACAATACTATATTGCGTTATATGATGTTATTGAATCTTGCATGATTGTCAATTCTAGTGACGCATCAATACAAAATGTAAAACCCATTTCACTTTATCAATTATTAAAACAAACAGAAATATCTACTATCTATTTGAATGGAAAAACAGCTTATCAAAACTTTTTAAAGTTTTTTCCTGAGTTAAAGCTCTATAGTCATTTGTTACCCTCAAGTTCTAGCGCAAATGCGCGCTATTCTTTAAAGCAACTGATTGAATCATGGAAAATTATTCAAGACCCCTTACTTAAACAAAACGAGTTACCGCTGAAATTGCAACTTTCCATTTAGTATAACGTTGACGAACTTCTTTTGTACTCATTTGTGGCTGATACATTTTCTTTATTGATTTTAATTGTTTAATTTCATTTAAATCGCGATATAACCCACTACCCAGTCCTGCTAAAAAAGCAACCCCTAAAGCGGTCGATTGGGCATTTTCTTGTAAAACAATTTCACATTGTAAAATATCACTTTGAAATTGCATTAAAAAATCATTTTCTGAGGCACCACCATCAACAGCAAGTTGTGAAAAACATAATTTGGTTTCTTTTTTCATCGTTTCGATGACATCTTTGCTTTGATAAGCAATGGATTCTAAAGTGGCACGTATAATATGTTCTTTTGTCGTCCCTCTTGTTAAACCAAAAATCGCTCCTTTGACTTGGTTATTCCAATATGGTGTTCCTAATCCTGTAAAAGAAGGGACAACATAAACGCCTTGACTATCACAAACCTTTTTTGCGTATCTTTCTGAATCTTTGGAGGTTTGGATCATCCGTAATCCATCTCTTAACCATTGCACTGCGGCGCCAGCTACAAATACGGAACCCTCTAATGCATAACAAATTTCATCTTGAATTTGCCAAGCAATCGTAGTGAGTAATCCTTTTTTTGACTGAACGGGTTTATTTCCTGTATTTATTAAAGCAAAACATCCGGTTCCATAAGTATTTTTTAATTCTCCTGGTTGAAAACAGCAATGGCCAAATAAAGAGGCTTGTTGATCCCCTGCCATTCCACTAATCGGAATTCTTTTTTGATTATTTAAAAATTGATTTTTTTCAATATAGCCAAAAATGCCACTAGAAGGTTTCACTTCTGGCAAAATTGTTTCAGGAATTGAAAATAAAGTTAACAATTCTTTATCCCACTTTAAAGTATGAATATTAAAAAGCATGGTTCTTGAAGCATTAGAAATATCGGTAGCATGAACATTTCCATTCGTTAATTTATACAATAACCAACTATCGATAGTGCCACATAATAATTCTCCATCTTTTGCTTTCTTTTTTAAATGAGGGTATTTTTCAAAAAGCCATATGATTTTTGTTGCACTAAAATAAGGATTGATTTTTAATCCCGTTTTATCTTGAATTTTCTTTTCATATCCTTTTTTTATGAGACGTTGACAAATTTTTTCCGATTGATTCGATTGCCAAACAATCGCTTTATAAACGGGTTCTTGGGTCTTTTTATCCCACATCACAATCGTTTCTCTTTGATTGGTAATGCCAATGCAAGCAATTTGATCCATTTCTAAACGACTACGTACAACTGCTTCAATCATGACACTTAATGTTTTTGAATAAATTTCTGTCGCATCTTGTTCTACCCATCCAATTTGTGGATAAAATTGTTCAATTTCTTCTTGGGCTTGATAAATGATTTGCCCCTGTTTATTAAAGATAATGGCTCTCGTACTGGTTGTTCCTTGATCAATCGCTAAAAGATATTTTTCCATTATAAATGTTCCTCCATCCATGGAATTAAAATGTCAAAAACTTCTTGTTTTTCTGGTTCATTAAAGATTTCATGACGAAGATGATCAAATAAATAATATTGAACTTGGTTACTTTGTTTTTGATAAAAACGAGCAAGTTTTTTAAGTTTTTTTCCTCGATTGGAAACCATATCCTCTTTTCCACCCAATAAAAGTAATGGTTGATCTTGATCAATGACGTGCTTATACTTTCGATTAGGAATTTTTGAAACATTTTTATAAAATTCTTGATAAAATCCAGCCGTTCCAACAAAACCAACATAAGGTGTGTCTTGATACCATTGACAAATTTCTTTGTCTTTACAAAGCCAATCACAATTCGTTTGATTGGGGCGAAATTTTTTATTGAAAGCACCAAAAGATAAACGATCAATAATGGGCATTCGTGTTGTTTTTTTATGAAACATGGCCATCAAAGAGGAAAAAAGATGACCAAATTTGAACAAAGCATCTGCTTTAGCACAGCCTGTAAGAATGATTCCTTGAAATTGATTTGGATAAAGATATTGATATTTTTGTGCCATAAAAGAACCCATCGAATGACCTAACAAAAAGAAAGGTAATGTTGGAAAAACTTTTCTTTTTTGCTGATATAACACATGAACATTAAAAATGCATCCATCAAAATCTCCTTTTTCCCAATGACCTAAAGCAGACGCTTCAACATTTTGACCATGTCCTATATGATCAGCAATATAAACATTCATTCCAGCTTGATTCAAAATTGTTGCAACTTGTTGATAACGACTAGCACATTCTGCCACACCATGCACTAAGATTACAACAGCTTTGGGTTGATTAATCTCATAAGATTCAACAAAAAAGGATTGATTTTGATAACCTTCTAAAATGATTTTTTCCATTTTTTTCCTCCTTAAAAGGATTTGCTCAAATTCATTATACACTTTCTTCAATTTTTTTTAAATTTTTTCTAAAAAAAGTGTTTATTTCCTATCAAATTTGATATTATATATTGTGAGAATTTGTAATGTTAGAGGTGAAACCCGTGTTAAATTTTATTTTTGCAGTTACTGCAACTCAAATTATTGATTATGTAGCTGGTATTTTATGTGCTTTAGCAGCTATTTTAGTTGGATTTATGTATTTTAAATATTCATTAAAAGTCTTATTAATAACCATTGGAACTATTATTGTCATTGCCTTAACCCATATCTTTAATTTATCTTTTTTAAGAACCATTCTTTGTGTTATTGCTTTTGTTGGAGCCATTATTTTGTTGATAAATTTAAATTCAAATAAAAAAGAAAACTTTTTATTTCAACACAAAAAGAAACAAGAAAAGCCTCTTCCTACATTATCTACCAATGAAATTGATGATTTATTTAACAAATTATTTAAAACCATTTCTGATTTATCCGCCAATAAAACAGGCGCTTTAATTACTTTAGAAAGAGAAGATGATTTAACTCCATTTTTACAAACCTCTGGCGTTTATGTTGATGCTCCGGTCACTTCTGAATTATTAGAAACCATTTTTGTCAATAAAACTCCGTTACATGATGGTGCTGTAATCATTCGTGGAAATTATATTGTTGCCGCCGCTGTTTTTTATCAACCTACGCAAAAAGCTTTAAATGGAAAATATGGTTCAAGACATCGTGCTGCAATAGGCATTAGTGAAGTTTGTGATGCCATCACAATTGTTGTATCTGAAGAAACAGGTAAAGTCTCTTTTGCCATTAACGGCGATTTGATTTCTGTTCCTGTAGCCAACTTTATTGCAAAATTAAAAGAATATTATTAATGTAATAGGAAATTGTAGTTTTTAAAACTACTTTTTTTTTGCTTTCATAAAAACATTGATTTTTATGGATACTATGCTAAACTTAAATTAGAATCGGTACATTTTTATAGGAGGGGTAAAATGTCTGATAATGTGGATTATGAATCATTACAATCCAAAACAACTTCTATTTCTACTAAAAAATATATTTTAACGCTATCTCCGTATATCAGTTCCTTTTTTTCTTTATTAATTACAATTCTTTCTTTAATTACGATTTTTACACCATTTATCCAACTTCAAACTTTTATTACTGGAGAAGGCCTTTCAATGAACATTAGTTCCCTATATTTTATTCATGATATTAATGAAATCAATGAAATTACAGATACTTTTGCATTACCGATTGATATGGTAGCAGGTTGGACCATTTTTATCATTATTCTTTTAAGTCTTTGCTTAGTTTTGGCTATTGTAACTTATATTTTTAGTTTTAAAAAGAAATTAGATGGGATATTATTAACGATTGCAACCATTAGTATTTTAAGTTTTCTTTCTTTATTTTTTTATCAAAAAATCTACATTTTGGGAAGTGCAGGCGTTATTAATTCTTTATCCACATCAGGAATCTTTTGTCTTATCTTTGCTATTTTATTTTGGATTGTTGCACTGATTTTTTATCTTTCATCCCGCTTTCATCAAATTCGATGGCGAAATTATATCATCCAAAGTTTTGTGTCTATAGTTGGAATTGCGCTCGTTATTACATCTTTTTGCTTTTTTGCTTCTAAAGTATGTGAATTATCCTACACATTTGAAGATTTAAGTGGGATGGGCTATATTTTAAAAGTAACATCTATTGATGTTTTATATGATTATAAAGAAGGCGTTGGAAAATTTTTGTATTATCTTTCTCCTTTATATATGCTTTTTGGTTTTGGCTTAGTATTTTATTTTTGTCATTTGCTTTTCCAAAACAAACGTCCGCATATTCTTTCTTTCATTCTTCCCGGAATTTATGGCATCATCAGTGTCATCAATTGTGCTTTAATTATTGGAATTGCACAACATTTATATCATTATCTTTATGATAATCAAGATTTAAATAATAATCTTGATTTTGCTCTATCTTTAGATATCAATCCCGTTATTATTGTAACTGTTTTAAATGTAATTGCTATAGTCATTTGGTTTATCTGGTATTATCTTTCTTCTTTATTTAAAATTTATAAAAATCCTTATTCTAAAGACGCGTTATTAGATAACAAAAAAGAGTAACCTGATTACTCTTTTTTTATGCATTTTGATAAAGTCGATTTAATAATTCTAATAACTTTTCATCATAATAACTTAATAATTCTTCTTCTGTCATGGTTTGTCCAACTAGATCTTCATAAAAGGATTTGGTAATGACATTGTTTTCATCTTGTGTATCATTGGCATAAACAAAGTCTTCAACAATACTTCCATTTTCATAAACCTGAATGGTTGGAACTTTTCCAGCTTCAAGCGGAGTTTCATCTAGATGATATTTTTGGGTAAAAGGGACCCATAAATCATTTTCGGTATTTGCTGTTGTAATATAATCATGTGTTTCAAAGTAATATAAAATTTTGCCTTCCATTTGATGGATTAAATATTGATTCAAAACTCTTTGATCCATCTTTTGGCAATCTCCACATAAATACCAGCCAAAGTAAATGACAAAACTTTCATTATTACTGATTTTAGCATCTAATTGTGCCTCACTTAATTCAATTAATGTTGGTAAATAAGCATATTCTTTTAAATAATTTTCTAACCCAGCGGCAGAAGTAAACATTTCATTTTTATTATCATAAACTTCTTTTTCTTCAACTTTTCCATTAATTATAACATAAAAAGTTGGCGTATATTCTACATCTAATTCCTTTTCATATTTACTACCAAAGATTTCACCAGCATCCACTTGATAAATCACAGATTTTGTTTGAGTAATAAAGGGATCTAAAGCATCATTTTTAAAAGCCCTACAACTATTACACATGCTTGAATGAACAAAAAAAGCAAAACTTTCATCATCATCCATCATCGCATCAAAATCTTCAACACTTAATTCGACTGAAGTTTCAAGTCCTTCTTTTCCTTCTAATAAAAACTTATCTACATTATCTTTTTTACAAGAACTTACGGTAAATACTAATAAAAAGGATAATAACGCCATCCATATCTTTTTCATCTCATTCACTCCTTTTTTTTATTATAGTAAAAAAAAGGGGCTTTTACAAGAGTTGCTCCCTTTCAAGTTGTTCGATTTTGTGTCCATTTAAAAAATCCTTTGCTGTCATCATTTTCTTTCCTTCTAATTGCAATTTCAAAATTTCTAAATAGCCATCTGCGCAACAAACCAATAATCGTTTATCTTGAATTTTTAAAGTTCCTGGTTCCATTGAACAAGAAAGTTTGAAATCAGAAAATTCAGTTTGAAAAATTTTACAAGTTTTCCCTTTAAAAAAACAATAGGCACCCGGTGTCATTGCTAATCCACGAATTAAATTATGCACTTCAAAACATTTTTTATTAAAATCAATTTTTTCTTCTTCACGACGAATATTTGGTGCATAAGTCACTTCATTTTCATCTTGCTCTATTCCTTGATTTGCTTTTGAAATAATGGAAGGAAGTGTTTCTAATAGTAAATCTTTTCCAACATATTGTAATTGTTGAAATAATTCTGTGGTATTCATATGATGATCAATCGGAATTTCTTTTTGTGCATACATACATCCTGCATCCATCTTTTGAACCATTTTCATGATGGTGATTCCTGTTTTCGTATCTCCATTAATAATAGCGCGATGAATAGGTGCTCCGCCACGCCATCTAGGGAGCAAAGATGCATGAACATTGATATTATTGATTTTAGCCAAATCTAAAACGGCTTGAGGCAAAATTTGACCATAAGCGCAAGTAATTAATAAATCAAAGTGTAAATCTTTTAAAAACTGATAATCTTCTTTTAAACGAACGGGTTGATAAACTGGAATATGATAAGCTAAAGCTAACTCTTTGACTGGAGAATAGCTAGGAATTTTATTTTTCCCTCTAATTTTATCAGGTTGTGTCACGACTCCAATGACATCATAATTTGCCTGAATTAACCCTTCTAAAATTGTTGTAGCAAACACAGGAGTACCAAAAAAAACGATTTTTATATTTTGCATACTTTTCACCTTACTTCTAATCTCTATTCATAAGTATACAATAAATTTGAATTAAGAAACCAATTTCTTAATAATTTTTTTGACAAAATCAAAAACTCTTTCAAAAAGATCGGTAACTTGGTTACTGATTGCAGCATTGAGATTGCTTAATTTATTTCCCTCATAATCATACTTAACTTCATAATCAATATTACCATCTGGTATTGTTAATCCTCCTTGAATGGAAGAATCAAATTGACTCGTTTGATTATTAATATTATTTGAATTTGATTCTGGAGCAAACATCATACTCGTAAATAATAGCAATAAAAATCCTAAACAAACAAATAAATAGACCTTTTTTTTCATTTTCATATCCTCTTTTGCGTTTATAAGTGTAGTGCTTTCTTATGTCTATTTTTGTCAATTAAACGTTAGAGAGGTCATGATGAACAAATTGATTTAAAGATGTAGCGATAATTGTCGATAAATATTCGATATCTTCATCAATTTCTTTAGGAGTAACAACCATTTGTAGCGAACGATGACTTAATATGTCGTTTAAAATCTGTTGCTTTTTCTTTGCTGTTACTTTTATCTTTGCTTGATTTGCAAATTGAACAAACGCTTCTTCTACAATTTTTTCTGCACTGACAACCGTTGCTACTCCAATAGCAATCACTGGAACTTTTAAAACTTGTTGATTCAATGGTTTTCGAAAATTGCCAATGCCACTTCCCGGATGAATACCGGTATTGTTGATTTGAATCACTTTATTAATTCTTTTTACACTACTGGAAGCTAAACTATCAATTGCAATAATTAAATTGGGGTTAAACAATTTCACAATGGCTTTGATTAAATCGCTACTTTCTAGTCCTGTTTGTCCCATGACTTTAGGAGTAAACACACAAACTCGTCTTAAATCTTTATCTACTTGGCTTGGAAAAAGTTTAAATAAATGATTGGTAACAACGATTTTATCTGCGACACTTGGTCCTAAAGAATCTGCGACAATATCAGAATTTCCAAGTCCTACGATTAAAATTTTGTCATTGTCTGAAATTTTTACCATTTGATGCAAGGCCTTTAATAAAACTTCACTAATTTGTTTTCGATCCTTTTCATCTTGAAGGGTTTCAAAATCTAAAGAAATATAATGACCAACATCTTTATTAATTTTTCTATTTTTTTTAAGAATTTCAACATGAGTTAAAGTCACTTTCCCGTATTGTTTTTTAACTAATTTATAGTCTTCTTTTTCTATTGTTTGCTGGATGGATTCATCTGCAAAATCGGTTTTGATATTCCGCATATTCTCACCTTCTCTTTTATTATGGAATAAAATACATAAATTAAACCGCATTTTATTGCTTTTGCCGTAAATTTGGATAGTAAAAAAAAAAAGATTATGGTACAATTCAAATGATAAAGAGGTGCGAAATATGAAAAAAGTGGTTTATCTTCCTTTAGATGAAAGACCTTGTAATTATGATTATCCTATCCAATTAGCTTCCATTGCTAAAAAAGATATTGAATTTGTAACCATTAGTCAAGAAAAATTAGGACTAAAAAAAAGACCTGCGGAACATCAAAACATTACACAATTTCTTTTTGATGCTTGCGCAGATGCCGATTATTTAATTCTTGCTATTGATACTTTATTATATGGAGGCATTATTCCTTCTAGATTGCATGAATTTGATGAAGAACAATTGACAACTCGGTTAAATGAAATAAAAGTTTTAAAAGAAAAAAATCCAAAATTAAAAATTTTTGCTTATCATTTAATTATGCGTTGCCCTAGTTATTCTAGTAATGATGAAGAACCTGATTATTATGCCACATGTGGAAGAGAAATCCATCTTTGCGGACATTATCAACATTTAAGTCAAACCAAAGAATTGACAAAGCAAGAAAGAGAAGAAAAAGAAAAAATCGAACAAATTCTTCAAAAAGAAGAAAATCAAATCGCTATCAAAGATTATTTACATCGTCGTAAAATCAATTTAAATATGAATTTAAAAACACTGGATTTTGTTTCAGAAGGGATTATTGATTTTTTAATTATACCACAAGATGATAGTGCTCCTTATGGATATACGGCCATGGATCAAATGTTACTTCGCGATAAAATTTTTGAAAAACATTTAGAATTTAAAGCCTATATGTATCCAGATGCTGATGCTGTTTGTAATACCTTACTTGCTCGAGCCATTAATCAAATCAATCAACGTTGTCCAAGTGTATTCATTCGCTATAATTCTAGTAATGAAGGCATGTTAATCCCTTTATATGAAGATCGTAATGTAAGTGAAACGATAAAATATCACATCCTTGCGGCTAATGGTCGTGTAAGTTATGATATTTTGGATTGTGATTTAGTTTGTATGGTGAATCTCCCTTCTGATCATATGCAAGAAGCGGTTTTACAAGATCAACATTTTATGCAATACCAAATCAATCGCAATTTAATTGAATCTATCGAATATATTGATTACCTCATACAAAAAAATAAACCGGTGATTGTGGCCGATATTGCTTACGCTAATGGTGGCGATAAAGAATTGATATCCCTATTAAAAACCAAAGGTTTGTTATACAAAATTAATGCTTATGCAGGCTGGAATACGAGTTCAAACACACTAGGAACTTGTATTCCACATGGAATGATTCAATTTCAATATGGCAAAAATCAACAACATTATGACTTTTTAGCTTTACGTTATTTAGAAGATGTTGGTTATATGAGTATTGTTCGTCACCAAATACATGAAGAAATCAAAAAAGAAGGAATGTGTTGGACACTTATTGATGGAGTCAAAGGAAAAGTATCTCAACGCATCACAAAAGCTTTAAATGAAATCAAATATTTATTTGAAGATGAGACTCATACCATAGAAATACTCGATAATTATCAACCATGGAATCGACTTTTTGAAACTGGATTAAAAGTGACTTTACATCAAAAAAAAGCTTAAAGCAGAGAAAATGAGCAACTATTTTTTCATCATTCTATTAAAAAATACTAGCCTTTTTTAGCTAGTATTTTTTATTTCACTTCAAGATTTAAAAAAATATTTATTCAAATATTTTATCCAGAAAGTTGTAAAAAATGCAACTATTTGGAGAAAATAACTATAAATTTTGTTGGCTTTATCGAAATAGTATGATAAAATGAAATTACAAGGAGGAAATAGAATATGATTATTACTTTTCAACAGTTGAAAGAATCTTATAGCAATCTTACTGATGTTAAGGGAAAAATTGCTAGAGATATAAAAAAAGGAAAACTATTTCCTTTAGTAAAAGGAATTTATGAAACTAATTCTAATGCTCAAGGGGCAAGATTAGCTCAATATATCTATGGACCATCTTATTTATCATTTGATTATGTCTTATTTGTGCAAAGTTTAATACCAGAAACTGTCTATAATACTTTTACTTGTGCAACTTTCAACAAAAAGAAAAGAAAAACTTACACTAATAAATTTGGAACTTTTATTTATAGAGATGTGCCGAGTGCTGTTTATAATTTAGGTGTTATTGCTTATCAAGAAGAAGGATACTCTTTTTCAATGGCCACAGCTGAAAAGGCACTCTGTGATAAGTTATATATATTACCTCCTGTTAAAACGATTAAAGATTTAAAGCAAATGTTGTTTGAAGATTTGCGTATTGATAAAGATAAATTTAATCAACTGAATATGCAAGATATTTTAGATATTGCACCGTTTTATCATTCCACAAATTTAAATTTGTTTTCAAAGTATATTAAAGGAGCTAAATAAAATGCAAAAAATAATAACGCAGATGCTTTCAAAATATCAAATCAATAATATGGAAGACAAAAAAAATGCAATGAAAGAGATTGTACAAGAAATCGTTTTATGTGGCCTTTCGCGTGGTGGTTTTTTTAAAGAGGCGGCCTTTTATGGTGGAACTGCACTTCGAATTTTTTATGGCTTAGATCGGTTCAGTGAAGATTTAGACTTTTCTTTAATTACACAAAATAATAATTTTAATTTAAGCAAATATTTTTCATTCATTGAAAATGAAACAAAGTCACTAGGGCTTAATTTTAGCGTCACCGAAAGAGTGAAGTCAGTTGACTCTCATATAAAATCTGCATTCTTAAAAGGTAATACAAAAGAACATATCTTAACATTTTATGAAGAAAATGATGATGTAAGATTAATCAATAAAGATGAAATAATTAGAATTAAATTTGAAGTAGATACCAATCCGCCAGTAGGGGCTACTTATGAAACAAAATTTGGATTATTACCTTCACCATACCAAGTAAGATTATACGACTTACCTTCTCTTTTCGCTGGTAAAATTCATGCTTGTCTTTGTAGAAATTGGCATTCAAGAGTAAAAGGCAGGGATTTTTATGATTATGTTTTCTTTTTATCTATAGGTGCAAAAGTTAATTTAAAAAATTTAAAAGAAAAATTAGTTCAATCCAACTATATTGATGTCAATTATGATTTAACTATTGATAATTTAAAATCTTTGTTAAATAAAAGATTTGAGCATCTGAACTTTAAACTTGCAAAAGAAGATGTTTTGCCATTTATTAAGGACAAATCAAAACTTGACCTTTGGAGTAAAGAATTCTTTATCACAATAAC
This sequence comes from Firmicutes bacterium CAG:631, assembly GCA_000433015.1. Classification (GTDB taxonomy): domain Bacteria; phylum Bacillota_I; class Bacilli_A; order RFN20; family CAG-631; genus Caccosoma; species Caccosoma faecigallinarum. Next base: position 70,462 of record HF998023.1, on the reverse strand, counting down.
CAATAATCTTAAAGCCATATAAAAGCAATTACTTCTGATTAATGAGTAACATAAAATACAGATTCACTTATAAATCCTTAAAAATGTTCTTTTTAAACAAAAATATTTTTAATTCGAACTTTTAGCGATTTGATTTTGATTTAAAAATTCAAGTAATTCATCTTTATATCTTGTAATCAAAGTCTTTTTTTTCTTTGCTACAATAAATTTAAAAGCGTATAAAATTGAACTTCCATTATACCGTTTGTAAGTATATGTTTCTATATCTGAAACATGAATTTCTATTTTTTTAAATAGGGTTTTAATGGTAATTGTTTCTTGAGATATGGATACTTGATATTTTAATATATAAATAAAACCAAATAATGAATAACAACCCATAACGAAGAAAAGAATGGAAAAGAACAAGATATCATCCATATCATAATCAATATAATATAACAAAGGAAAGATTAGAGCCACTATGTAACAAAGAATAAATGTGAGTAAAACTCTTTTACTTTCTTTTTTAAGATTATCCTCAATAAAATTCATAGTAAGTCCTCCATCATAAAAATCAACCTTTTGAAATACATTTTAATCCTTTTTATCGTATTTTTCACAACCACAATAACATTGTGCATAAATAGAATATTTTTCCTTGCATTGTAAGCTTAAATCAATTCCTTTATTTTTTTTAAAATCACTATATAAATAATGAACAGTTGGAAACATTGGTTGTAAAGAATAGGCTAAACTATTAATCAAAGAAGAATCTTTTAAACGACCTAAAGTTAATGTTGTCGTGACATAATCATAATGGTGCTGCATTGCATATTGAAAACTATAAAGCAATCGTAAATGTAAACAATCTTGACATCCTTTTTGATGGATTTTACATTGTAAATAATCATTAAAATCTTTCTTTTCTTCGATAAAATCAATTTTTACTTGATATTCTTTTTCAAAAATATCAATCAAGCGAAGAACTTCATTTTTTCTTTTTTCATATTCCTCTAATGGATAAATATTAGGATTAAAATAATAAACAGCAACTTGAAAATAATCCTTGATTTGTAAAAAAGAAGAACTAAAACACATTGCACAACAAGTATGTAATAATAAAGATGGTTTTGTGGGCAATTTTTGAACTTTTTCTAATTCATGTTTAAATCGTTTAATGATGTCTGTCATAATATAATCATTGCATCTCCAAAAGAAAAGAACCGATATTTTTTTTCAATTGCATGTTGATAGGCTTTTAAAATAAAGTCTTTTGAAGCAAAAGCACTAACAAGCATGATTAAAGTCGATTTAGGTAAATGAAAATTCGTAATTAACCCGTCAATGGATTCAATTTTTTGTCCAGGATAGATAAAAATATTTGTTTTATCACTTTCTGCACTAAAACAATGATTCTTTCGATAATTTGCTTCTAAAACGCGGCAACTTGTCGTTCCCACGGCAATAATTCTTCTTCCATCTTTTTTGGCTTGGTTTAATTTTTTAGCAACATCTTCATCAATAACATAAAATTCTTCATGCATGTGATGATCCGTAATTTTTTCGACTTCTACCGGTCGAAAGGTGCCTAATCCAACATGTAAAGTGACATCTAAAATTTCAATCCCTTGCTCTTTTAATTGATGGAATAGTTCTTGTGTAAAATGAAGTCCTGCTGTTGGTGCAGCTGCACTCCCATCAACTTTTGCATAAATGGTTTGATATCGACTTTGATCTTTTAACTTTTCTTTAATATATGGAGGTAAAGGCATCGTTCCTAATTTTTCAAGGATTTCCATAAAAATGCCTTGATAAATCATTTTTATTTCACATAAACCATTTTCTTTTTTGGCTACAATTGTTGCTTTTAATAATTGTTCATCAAAAATAATTATTGTACCCACTTTGACTTTTTTTGACCCTTTTACTAAACATTCCCAACAATCTTTTTCTTTTTGTTTTAATAATAAAATTTCTACATGCGCATGCGTATCTTCTTTATATCCATAAAGACGGGCAGGAATGACTTTGGAGTTATTTCTAACTAAGACATCCCCTTTTTTTAAGTATTTGCCAAGATGATAAAAATAGTCATCTTGCCACGTTTTTGTTTGACGATCAAGAACTAATAAACGAGAATCATCCCTTTTTTGAAGCGGGGTTTGTGCAATCAATTCTTGAGGCAAATCAAAATCAAAATCATTTAACAAGAGTGGTTGGTTTTCCTTGTCCATATTTTTTCATAAACTCCTTTTTAAAATCCAAAAAACGATCTTCTTGAATCGCTTTGCGGATTTCTTTGGTTAAATTTAATAAAAAGTGTAAATTGTGAATTGATAGTAATCGTTTCCCAAAACTTTCTTCACATTTATATAAATGTCTTAAATAAGAACGAGTATAATTTTTACAAGTATAACATTGACATTGATCATCAATGGGTTGCAAATCATATTCATATTTTTTATCTCGAATATTGATTTTTCCATAGGAGGTCATTAAAGAACCATGACGAGCGACTCTTGTTGGAAAAACACAATCAAACATGTCTACGCCTCTTAATACGCCTTCTAAAATGTCTTCTGGTGTTCCAACTCCCATTAAATATCGTGGCTTATCTTGAGGTAAATAGGCAATGGAATCTTCAATCATTTGGTACATGACCTTTTTTGATTCTCCTACACTTGTTCCACCAATAGAATATCCATCAAAATCTAGTTTTACCGTTTCTTGAGCAGAAAATTTTCTTAAATCTGTGAATTCTCCCCCTTGAACAATACCAAAAAGAGCTTGATTATCATTATGGTGGGCATCTTTGCCTCTTTTTGCCCAACGTAAAGTTCTTTCAACACTATTTTTCATATAATCATAACTACAAGGATAGGGAGGACATTCATCAAAACTCATGATGATATCAGCCCCTAATTTATTTTGAATTTCTATCGATTTTTCTGGAGATAAAAATAAAGGACTGCCATCTAAATGATTTTTAAAATGAACGCCTTCTTCCGTAATTTTACGATTTTTAGATAAAGAAAAAACTTGAAATCCGCCAGAATCAGTTAAAATTGGTCTTTTATAATTCATAAAGCCATGTAAGCCATGGGCATGAGCAATCACCTCTTCACCCGGGCGCAACCAGCAGTGATAGGTATTGCTTAAAATAATTTGTGCATCCATCGCATATAATTCTTCTGGAGAAACCGTTTTAACAGTGGCTAATGTTCCAACTGGCATAAATATTGGTGTTTCAACATCCCCATGAGGCGTATGAAGAACACCATATCTAGCTCCACTTTGTTTACAAACATGCTTTAACTCATAAGAAAACTTCATAATCAAACTCCTATTCTATTGCTTTGTACTGCCAAAGCCGCCTATTCTTTTTTCGTTGGTTTCATCATCAATCGTGATGCCGTATTCCATAAAAATTCCTTGGCAAAATGCCTTGTTAGGAAAAATTTTTAGCGTTTTTTGTTCATTTGAATTATTCGAAATAGATACTAAAATATGCCCTTCATTTTTAGCAAAGAAATAATCACTATCAATAATACCGACAGTATTGTCTAATTGTAAACGATATTTGATTCCATGACTACTTTTTGGATAAATTTGTAAAAGCCATCCTGTTTCAATTTTTACACGAATTCCTGTGGGAATTTGAATACTTTCATGCGGTTTTAATGTAATCATGACAGGGGTATAAAAATCGTATCCTGCCGAACCTTGTGTGGCTCTTTTAGGTAGCATAATTTTGTTATAAATTTCTCGAATTTCTTTTTCTTTAACGCTTGGATAAAGATTTGAAAAATCAATAAAAAATTGATCAAAACTAACTTTAAAAAATTGTGCGATTTTTTTCATAATTACACCTCTTGATTTTTTATTTCTTCTTGAATGAATTGAGCATATTTAGCAGCCATTTCACCGACAACTAATGTGACTTTTTTAGATGTTTTTACAATTCCTGTGATATGAATTTCTTTTAAAGCTTCTACTTGTAATAAAGATTGATCTTTTAAATAAAAAGATAGACGAGAACCAACTTGTTCTACTTTTTCAATGTTTTGAATTTTGCCAACAGCATCAATGATATTTTTATAATAACTATCAATAACTTTTTGTTCTTCTAAAAATTCTTTTTTTCGTTTCAAATATCTTTTTAAAAGAATGATAAAAGCAATTGTTGCTAAAATAAAAACAACGCCAATAATAATCACAATAATTCCCCACGTTGGGATTTGAGTCCATACTTTCATCATACATTTTGTCCTTTCATCACTTCAAGAATGCGTTGACGTAAAGGTTCAACCATTCGTTGATAAGCAAGAGGGGTCAAATGAATCCCATCTAATGTATCTTCCACTCTTAAAGATTGATTTTTATCGGCATAAATAGGGAAAATATCTAAAACATGAACGAATGGATTATCTTTGCTTAAAGAAAGAATAATTCGATTAAGTTCCTCCATTTTTTCAATATCACGACATTCACGATAAATCGGATCAACATGTGGTGCACTATAATAACAAGGGGGCAAAGTTGTTAAAATAATTAAAGGAATATTTTTTTCTTTTAGCTTTTGAATGATATCTTCCAAATTCGTTTGAATTTGCTTTAATGTATAACCATCACAAATATCATTGGAACCAATTTCCATCACCACTAATTTGGGGCTCAATGCTAAAACGCGGTCATCAAAAGATAGAAGCACCCCAGCACTTTTATCACTAATAATTCCACGATTATAAATTTTATATTGGGGCAAATTTAAAGTTGAACAGTCAAAAAGTTCAACCATTGAATCTCCAACAAAAACAATATCAACTTTTTCTTTCTTTTCATTTTCTAAGTAAAATTCTTCCATTTTTTTAATAAAATGTGGATAAATTTGGAAAATCACTTTATTCATTTTCATCACCATAGTATATTATACATGAAAATGAATTGAAATTCCTTCCTATTTTTAAAAAAAAGGTTATAATGTGAGTGGGTGATTGAAAAATGATTTTAAAAAATGCAAAAATTGTTACTGAAAAAAAAGTAATTGAAAATGGTTATTTAGTAATTCAAAATAAAAAAATTACAAAAGTTTGTGCTGGTACTTATCAAGGAGAAGATCAAGATGTTTATGATATGCATGGCAATATTTTAATGCCAGGATTCATTGATCTTCATATTCATGGTTCAGGTGGTTATGATTTTATGGATGCAAATGAAGAACAATTGCAAACCATTGCAAATTCTTTATATCAAGAAGGAACCACCAGTTTTTTAGCAACTACATTAACGGCGGATATCAAATCATTATTAAGAGTTTGTAGAACCGTTGCAAAAGCGAAAAAACATATTCCTTCTCTTTTAGGAATTCATTTAGAAGGTCCTTATATTGCTTTAAAATATAAAGGGGCACAAAATGAAAAATTCATTGCTGATCCAAGCATTGAACAATTAGAAAAAATGATTAAAGCTTCTAAGAAAAACATTCGTTATATTACATTAGCTCCTGAAAAAGAAAATGCTTTACCTTTCATTCAATATGCAACAGAACATGGCATTGTTTGCTCTGCTGGACATACAGATGCAACTTTTGCTCAAGTACAACAAGCCATTCCCTATGGACTTGCAAGCACAACCCATACCCATAATGCGATGAGTGGTCATCACCATCGTAATCCTGGTGTCGTTACCGCTTCCTTCTATTTTGATGAATTGCACACAGAAATGATTTTAGATGGCATTCATGTCAATAAAGATGTCGTTAAAACGTTCTATAAAATTGTTGGACAAGATCGTTTCATGATTGTAACGGATTCATTAAGTGGAAAACACACCAATGAAGATCATTTTATGCTTGGTGGTCTTGATGTGATTAAAAAAGATGGCGCTGCTTATTTAACAACTGGTCCTCTAGCTGGATCTTTACTTACCATGGATCAAGCTGTAAAAAATTTAGCGCAATTTGCTGATATTGATTTAATTGGTTTAGCAAAAGCAAGTTCAACGAATCAAGCAAAATTATTAAAACTAAAAGATCGTGGTATGATTGCTCGTAATAAAAAAGCAGATTTAGTTTGTTTAGATAAAGATAATCTTACCTTACTATCTGTCTATAAAGAAGGACAAAAAGTCAAATAAAGGTGGTTTTAAAGGGTGTTATTGCAGTATCAAAAAGTCGTCATTTTAGATATTGAGGGAAATTCTGCACACGCCAAAGAAGAATTAAAAATCACACAATTTTCAGCGATTATTATTGAAAATAACGAAAAAAAAGAAGTCAACTTTTACAATCGTAATGTGAACTTAATTCCAATGGTGGTTCAACGTTTAACCCATCTCAATTTAGCAAAATTAAAAAAAGAAGGCATTAGCGAAAGAAGATTAATTCAGGAAATTTATCAAATATTAAAAGATGCAGATGTCATCTACGCCTATGGATATGATTTTGATAAAAGAATGATTCAACTCATGTTTGATAAATATCATTTCCACTTACAAAATATGAATTGGGTTGACATTCAAGAAATTGCCAAAGAAAGATTAAATCCAAAACATTTAAATTTAAAAGCTCTTTCTACTGAACTTGGGTTTAATGAAACTTCTTTCCATAATTCTTTAGTTGATTGTCGCGCTATTTTACATATTATTGATTATTTAGAAGCGATTGAGCCTGAAAAAGTTTCCGTATGATACGAATTGTCTGTGTTGGTAATTTAAAAGAAAAATATTTAAAAGAAGCGGCAAATGAATATATTAAAAGAATATCTAAATTTAGTAAAATTGAGATCATTGAAGTTAAAGAAGCTTCTCATCTTCCAAAAGATTTGGCATTAAAAGAAGAAGCTAAAGAAATTGTAAAATATTGTAAGGGATATGTAATTCAACTGGCTATTTTAGGAAAAATGCTAGATAGTATTCAACTTTCCCAAAAAATAGAAGAAATCCAATCTAGTGGAACTTCAGATATTACGTTTATTATCGGAAGTTCTTATGGTCTTTCTGAAAATATTTTTCATCATTTTTCCTTAAGTTTATCAAAAATGACTTTCCCTCATCAGTTAACACGAATTTTACTTTTAGAACAAATCTATCGTGCTTTTTCGATTCTCAATCATACGCAATATCACAAATAAATGCGTTTTAAACGAAGACGTGTTAAAATTTCATAAATACTGATACGATTATAATCAGCTAATTGTTCAATGGGAACATGTAAACTGACAAGTTCTAAAATCGTATCTTTTTTTATTTTTTGTGTAGAAAAATAAGCGGTATAATCCATGGAGATGGTTCCTGCTTGCTCTAAATAAATATTTTCAAAAAAAGCATAACTTTTTACAAATCTTCCCCAACCATTAGCATATCCTAAAGGTAAAATGTACACATACCCTTTTTCTTTTACTTCGTATTGAAAATCATATCCTACAAAATCATGTGGATAAACTTTTTGAATGTGTGCAATAGGGGATTCAATTTCTAAAGCATTTTTTAACATTAAATCTCTTTTAAAAAGACCATATAACCGAATCCCAACACGACAATAATTGGTCAAATCATCTTGTTGTAAAGAATTAGAACTAAAGCAATGAATCATCAAAGAAGAACAATCTAAACCTTGTAAAGCTTCTTTGAAGACTTGATATTGTTTATGATTTTCATCTGCTGTAGCAAAGTGTGTCATGATCCCTTTTAAACAATATTGAGGAGGATGATGGCAAAGGAAAAAAGCTTTTTTAAAATCTTCAATAGATAGCCCTAATCGGTTCATTCCTGTATTGACTTTAAGATGAAAAGAAATAGATGTATCTTTTAACTCTTCTAGTTGTTTTAAGGTTGTCACAATGACTTGTAAGTGATATTTTTTAATTTTAGAAAGATCTTTTTTTTCAAATACACCTAAAACTAAAATATCTTTTATAATCTTTGCTTTTCTAAGTTGGATAGCCTCGTGAAGATCTTTAACAGCAAAAACAATGCCTTCTTCGTTTTGTAAATGTTTTGCTATTGGGACTGCACCTAATCCATAAGCATCATCCTTTAATACGGCAATAATATTTTTTTGAAATTGACATTTCAAATGTCGATAATTATATAAAATTGCATCTAAATTAATTTTTGCATAGGCCTTTTTCATTAAAGATCACCATTTCATTATATGAAATCATTTTTGTTTTTATTGTTTCTTTACCTAATTTAAGGACTATTGAATCATTTTTTTATTGATTTTGAAATAAAATTACACAATTTAATCAATTTTATTTATTTTTTAGATGAAAAAACGTGAAGTATAGTGTATAATATTAACGGTGTTTTTTATAGAATATAAAAAATATTGCATTGAGGAGGAAAATTATGGCAAGAAAATTTGTTTCGATGGATGGAAATACCGCTGCCGCGCATGTTGCCTATGCCTTTACAGAATTTGCAGGGATTTTTCCAATTACACCATCATCAACAATGGCTGAGTATGTAGACGCTTGGTCTGCTGCTGGTCGCAAAAATATTTTTGGAACAAAAGTTAAAGTTGTAGAAATGCAATCTGAAGCTGGAGCTGCTGGTACCGTTCATGGTGCTGCACAAGCTGGATCTTTAGCTTCAACCTTTACCGCTTCACAAGGATTACTTTTAATGATTCCTAACATTTATAAATGTGTTGGTGAATTATTACCTGTTGTCTTCCACGTTTCAGCAAGAGCTATTGCAACTAGATCTTTATCTATTTTTGGAGATCATCAAGATATTTATGCTGTTCGTCAAACAGGAATTGCAATGCTTTGTGCGCATTCTGTGCAAGAAGTTATGGATTTAGCTCCTGTTGCTCATTTATCAGCAATTGAAGCTTCTTATCCTTTTGTTAGTTTCTTTGATGGGTTTAGAACCTCTCATGAAATTCAAAAAATTGAAACTTGGGATTATGACGAACTTGCTTCTTTAGTAGATAAAGACGCAGTTGAACGTTTCCGTAAAAATGCTTTAAATCCACACACCAATGCTTTAACTCGTGGTGGTGCTGAAAATGACGATATTTACTTCCAAGGAAGAGAAGCACAAAATGCTCACTTTGATAAAGTCATTGGCGTTGTTGAAAAATACATGGATAAAATTAGTGCATTGACAGGACGTCATTACGCTCCATTTACTTATTATGGTGCTGAAAATGCAACAGATGTCATCATTGCTATGGGATCTGTAACTGAAACAGCAAAAGAAGTTGTAGATGCTTTAACCGCAAAAGGTAAAAAAGTAGGTCTTGTTAAAGTTCATTTATATCGTCCTTTTTCTGCTAAACATCTCGTCTCTGTTTTACCAGCAACTGTAAAAAGAATTGCTGTTTTAGACCGGACAAAAGAAATGGGTGCAACAGGCGAACCATTATATTTAGATGTTGTTGCAGCTTTAAAACAAATGAATCGCAATCAAATTACTGTTATTGGTGGCCGTTATGGTTTATCTAGCAAAGATACTCAACCAAAACACATCAAATCCGTATTTGATTTCATGAAATCAAAAAATGCACATACAGACTTTACTGTAGGGATCAATGATGATGTCACATTTAAGTCCATTCCTGTAGATGAATCATTCCATGTTGCTGCTGATTATACATCTTGTCTATTCTATGGACTCGGCTCTGATGGAACAGTATCTGCAAATAAAAACTCCATTAAAATTATTGGGGATAATACTGATTTATATGCTCAAGCATATTTTGCATATGACTCTAAAAAAGCAGGAGGAGCAACACGTTCTCACTTACGTTTTGGTAAAAAACCAATTCACTCAACCTACTATATTGAACATGCTGATTTAATTTCTTGTTCTTTAGATTCTTATGTCTTTAAATATGATATGTTAAAGAGTTTGAAAAAAGGTGGTACTTTCTTATTAAATACGACCTTTACTCCAGAAGAACTAGAACAAAATCTTCCAAATAGTTTTAAAAAGCAATTAGCAGAAAAGAAAGCAAAATTCTATATTATTGATGCTACTTCCATTGCTCATAAAATTGGCATGGGAAGAAGAACCAATACGATTCTTCAATCAGCATTCTTTAAGTTAGCAAATATTATGCCTTATGACCAAGCTGTTGAATTGATGAAAGCAGCTGCTAAAAAATCTTATGGCAAAAAAGGTGAAGAAATTGTTAAATTAAACTATTTAGCAATTGATAAGGGCGGAAAAGTAAAACGCGTTCCTGTTAAACCAGAATGGAAAAACTTAGAAGTCCATAAAGTAGAAAGAAAAACAGAAGATCCATATTTTGATGATTATGTTGAAGAAATCAACCACTTAAGAGGTTATGATTTACCTGTATCTGCTTTTGTTAAAGGGGATCTTTTAACAGGTAGTATGCAACCAAACATTACTTATAAAGAAAAAAGAACGATTGCAACCGAAGTTCCTCATTGGCACAAAGAAAATTGTATTCAATGTGGAAAATGTGTCATGGTTTGTCCACATGCAACCATTCGTGCATTCTTAGCTACAGAAGAAGAAGTAGCTAATGCTCCATTAGATGGTAGAGATGATGTCATTCCAGCATTAGGTCCAAACATGGCTGGTTTAAAATTCAAAATTCAAGTTTCTCCAGATAACTGTGTTGGTTGTGGATTATGTGTTGCTGAATGTCCTGGAAAAGCTGGTCAAAAAGCTTTAACAATGGAAGATGTCAAACACGAATTACATCTATCTGCTTCTGCTGATTACTATTATCAAAAAGTTCCTTACCGTTCTAATTATTTCAATACAAACACCTTCAAGGGCGCTTCTTTCTTAAAACCATATTTTGAAATTTCTGGCGCTTGTGCTGGATGTGGTGAAACACCATATTATCGTTTAATTTCACAATTATTTGGAAAAGATATGCTTGTTGGTAACGCAACAGGTTGTTCATCCATTTATTGTGGTTCTGTTCCATCTACTCCTTTTGTCAAAGATGAAAATGGCGAAGGTCCTGCTTGGGCAAACTCTTTATTTGAAGACAATGCAGAATACGCTTATGGTATGCGTGTTGCAACAGATATTAAGTTAAATGATATTCGCAACATTATTTTAGAAAATATCGATGGTTGTGAAGATGAATTAAAAGATGTTTTAAATCAATATCTTGAAAATCAAACAAATCGTGAAGTTACTCGTACCTTAAAAGATAAAATCATTACTTTAGTTCAAGCTAGTTCTAACCAAGGTATTAAAGCATTACTTGATTATAGCCGTGATTTAGTAAATAAATCCATTTGGTCTATCGGTGGCGATGGATGGGCTTATGATATTGGTTATGGTGGACTTGATCATGTTCTTGCTTGTAACGAAAATATTAACGTATTAGTTTTAGATACTGAAGTTTATTCTAATACAGGTGGACAAGCTTCTAAATCCACACAAACTGGAGCAATTGCTAAATTTGCTGCCGCTGGTAAAAAGACAGCGAAAAAAGATTTAGCTTCCATTGCTATGGCTTATGGACATGTTTATGTTGCTCAAATTTCGATGGGTGCAAACATTAATCAAACCATTAAAGCTTTAAAAGAAGCAGAATCTTACAATGGTCCATCTTTAATCATTGCTTATTCTCCATGTATTGAACATGGTATTAAAGGTGGATTAATTAACCATCAAAAATCACAACGTGATGCTACAGAATGTGGATACTGGCCAATCTTTAGATTTGATCCACGCTTAGAAGCACAAGGAAAGAATCCTTTACAAATTGATTGCAAAGAACCTAATTTTGATAAATATTTTGATTATATTTTATCTCAAACACGTTATAATCAATTACCAAAGGTAAACCCTGAAAATGCGCAAGCATTACTCGATGCTAATAAAACTTATTCCATGAGACGTTGGAATAAATTGAAAAAAATGGCAGAATAAAGTTTAGAGTTGGATTTTTCCAACTCTAACTTTCAAAATTAAAGGAATTCTAAAATGTTTTCCTTTAATTTTAAAAGTTTTTATTTGCAAATTTCCATATTATTGATAACAAGATTAATAGAGGTGAAACAAA
>HF998023.1:46991-58444 GCA_000433015.1 Firmicutes bacterium CAG:631 | reverse complement strand
GGAAGAGCACATGAAGTTCGAGCAAAATCAATGGCTGCAACAGCAGCAGCAAAATCAGCATTATATAATCGACTCAGTCGAGAAGTTTATATGGCAGCAAAAAGTGGTGTTCCTGATGTTAAAATGAATACGACTTTAAGAAGTGCAGTTGAAAAAGCAAAAAGAGCACAAGTTCCATCACATGTTATTGAAAATGCAATCAATAAGGCAAAAGGTGGAACAGGAGAAGCATTAAGTAGCACAAGATATGAAGGTTATGGTCCCGGAAATTGTTGTGTCATTGTTGATGCATTAACCGATAATGTTAATCGAGCTGTATCTGAAATTCGTTCTGCTTTCACAAAGGTGGGAGGAAAACTAGGGGTAACCGGTTGTGTTTCTCATTTATTCAATCATACAGCAATTATTGAATTCAAAGGAAAAACCGTAGATGAAACACTAGAAATTCTTTTAGAAACAGATGCCGATGTTCGTGATGTATTTGAAGAAGATGGCAATATAGTGATTTATGCTGCTCCAGCAGATTTAAATAAAATTAAAGAAACATTAGAAAAAGCCAATATTACAGATTTTGAAATGGCTGAAACTTCTTATATTCCTTATGAAACCATTGAATTAGATGAAGAACAAAAAGAAAAATTCAAACGGATGATGGATATGCTTGATGAAGCACAAGATGTTCAAGATGTCTATCATAATGTAAAATTATAATATGAATCACGTCGTTTTATATCAACCTGAAATTCCACCAAACACAGGAAATATCATGCGTACTTGCATGGCTTCGAATTCTAAATTACATTTAATCCGTCCTTTGGGTTTTGAATTAAATGACAAAGCATTTAAACGAGCCGGGATGGATTATTTAAAAGATTTTCACTATGAAATTTATGATAGTTTTGATGATTTTTTAAAACAAAATCAACCAAAAAATCTTTATATTTTAACACGATTTGCACATATCCCACATAGTGATATTGATTGTGCTGATCCTCAACAAGACTATTATTTTTTATTTGGTGGAGAAAGTAAAGGATTACCCGATGAAATAAAAAAACAATATGCAAAAAATGCCTTTCGAATTCCAATGAATCCGAATGCTAGAAGTTTAAATTTATCTAATGCTGTTGCGATTGTTGTTTTTGAAGCTTTACGGCAACAAAATTATCCACAACTTTCAAAAGTGAATCTTTTAGAAGGTTAAATATAAAAAAGCACATTACGTGCTTTTTTTCGTTTTAAGTAAATTCATATCAATTTCATCCAATAATGATATTGTAAAATCTTTGGCAATCATAGAGGCTTTTGCACAATTTTTTTCAAAATTATTTTTCCCAGAATGAGCAGCATTATCGGTAATGCAACGAATAGAAATAAAAGTTCTTCATCGCTTGCGCATATAATCCCAATTTTCATCCATTTCCTCCATTGTAATTTATTTGAAATCTTTTATAATCGATTTTTTCTTGCCATAACTGCAAAATAACGTTTCATTTTCTCTTTTACTTCTTCTAAATGCATGCGAACATTAGGATGAGCAATATATTCAATTTGGTCGATATCTTCAATAGTTTTTGCATTTTTTAATTGCAAAATAAATTGTTGAAATTCATTTTCAGAAATACGTCCTTGATTTTTATAAATTCGTTGATAGCGATCATTTAATTCGTCAATTACATTTTTCATGACAACTTCTTTTACTTCATAAGTTGGAATCGCTGCATTTTTATAAGGCCCATTATTATTAAAATAATAATATAAATCAGGCCGATTTTGGAAACTATGAAAAGCAAATAAAGAAAATCCATCAACTTTTGCTTTCTTTGTGGCTTCTACTTGTTTTAAAACCAAATTAATATTGGATTGATTATAAATTGGCGCAACTCCGCCATAAACAAAAGCATGGTCTTTGACTAATTCCTTTGCTTGAATACAATCATGATATACCGGATCTTCTCCTAAATGATAGGCCATTAAATAAATGCCATCAATTAAATCCAAATTTGCCCACGTTGGCCAGTCTTGTAATTTACTACTTTTAGCGATTTCATGCTCTGATACGACCGCAATTGTTAATTGAACATTGTGATATTGTCCAAGAAGGGCGCGTACTCGTTTAACAAACTTTGTGAGTTCGTTTCTACGAAATTCACAAAAATCTTCATATATTTTAGCATCCTTTACTAATTCGTGAATATCTCCTTGGTAATGATATTCTTTTTTAAATTTTTCAACTGTATCTTCATTATAACCATAAGCGGTTAAATATTGGTCATTTCCAATGCAATAACGAATATAGTCTAATTGCAATCCAGCAATTTCATAGTGGTCTAACATTTCTTTATAAATGTCTAAAATTAAATCTTGGGCTTGCGGGTTTACTGGATCAAAAAATAAAGTAATTTCGCCATAATGCCTTTGTCCTATTTGACCATAATAATCTTTAGCCAACCATTTTGAATATTTTTCATAATCTTGTTTCAATAAATAGGCCACTGCAAAAAAGTTATCAGAACTAATTTGAATCTTAATGTTTCTTTTTTTCGCTTCTTTGGTTAAGCAAAGTAAATAATCATCTTGATATTCATCGCCAAACCAGCCCTTAACAAAATCATTTAAAGCATATTTATTTGATTTAAAGATTACACCACCATTCATGACTCCACCGACGATAAGTTCATTAAAGTTCGATGCTTTTAACGTATCTAACGTTTCACAAACTTCTTGTAATGTTTTTTCGTGTGGTTCATGCCAACAAGCTCTAACTTCAACGCGACTTGGTTCTATTCCCAATTTATGAATTTGATGATAATAATCTAATGCTTTATTAAAATATTGGTCAAAACGTTGTAAATGGTATTCTCTTTCATGTCCTTGACTATATTCAATCATCATTTTTCGATTTTCCATTTTTTCTTTTAATGGTAAAAACTTATCCACATATTTATAAATAAGTTCAGCATCTAAATCATAAAGTTGCTTTACTCTTTGCAAAATATCTTGTACTTCTTTGAGTAAAACTTGATATTGGTAAAGGCAAGAAACCATATAATTAATTTTTAGAGTCACAAGTTTCTTAGACTTATTTAAAGTTACTTTTCCCCCTAATTTAAATTCATTTTTTAAGATGGGATAGAATTCACTGACCCCACTAATAACATAGCCATTAATGGGGACTTTTACATTGATATTTGCATCAACAATTGTACCATTTTCATCTACAGCAATTTCATATCCCCAAACATTTGTTCCAGTTAATCGTGTTTTTTTATCTACTGTATAGCCATTAATATCATAGATCATACAGGTATCTGCTGCTCTAAAGGCAAAAAATGTAGCATCAAAATTTACTTTTCCTAAAGGTTTAGGATTATATTCTGTATAATTAAAAGTAATTTCTTTATTTTCTACAACTAAAGGGATTTCAAAGAAAACTTCTTCATTTAATCCAAATCGATGAAAAAAGGCATCATTCGTGTCATTACACAATAAAACATAACTACCTTTATCAATTTCTCTTCCTAACATTTTATCCTTTTGTTTGTGTTGTAAACTACTAACAATCCAACCACGAACTTGAGGATCTAATTTCAATATCATTTCATAATAATTTTGATAAACTAATGTAAATACACTATATTTTCGATCAAAAAGAGCAATTTCATTTTCATAATATTTTTGATTATATTTATGAATGGCACATCTTTTTCCTTTTTCATTAATAAGAGCATTTGCAAAAGGATAATATTGATATTGCTTGATTTGAACGGGTTCCTCTACTGTCAATTCAATTTTGACGTTTTTAGGATAAGATAAAACGACACCATGTAGAGGAATTTTATTTTCGCCACAATTTTGTATTTTTTCAACATAAAAAGCATCATTTTTATAAACTAAAATAATTTCTCTTTTGTTTGATTGTGGCGTTTTTATCCATTCATATTCTGGAGTATATAATACTACTTTCTTCTCATCGTTGTGGTTAATAAGGTCATAAATGAGTTCTTTCATTTAGCATATTCCTTTCTTTTTTTGTTTAATCATAGTATATCGAATTTTAAAGTTAAAAAAAATACCAAACTTTCATTTGGTACTCTTTTTGTTTAATTTAACAAATCTTCAGCGACAAATGGTTCATCCCAATTGGCATAATCTTTAGAATCTGGGAACTTAATATATTCACTAAATCCAGCATGGTTTTCAGGAGTTGCAGGGTTAACATCAATCCGAACTTCTAAACCATTGACATACCACATAAATGTTGGTGTCCCTAATAAAGATAAATCGGAAGATTCATCTGGTTCTGCATTTACTGAATTTCCTTCTTGATAAAATTCATTTATTCTTGCATCTAATTTTCCTAATCCTTCATGGACAGTACTTCCTTTAATTGTTTTATCATTAAAACGTGATTTACTAGAATTGAAAGTTACATCGACATTATAAATTTTCACATCTTCATTTCTTTTAATATAATGATTAATATAAGGTCTCATCGTTTCACAATGTTCACAACCATCTTGTGTAAAAACAACAATAAATTGTATTGGTTCTTCATCTGTTCCTTTTTGTGCAGCTTCTTCTACTAATTCTGTGTATTCTTTAAATGTAACTTCTGTCATACTATTTTTATTACCAATACAAGAAACAATGCTACTAATTCCATTTGCAATTGGTTGTAACAAAAATAAAATTAAGAAAATAACACAAACAATTAATAATGGTTGAATCCATGCTGTGTTTTTGATATAGTTGATAATCTTTCCAAAGAATTTTTTCATAAGAAAAAAACCTCCCTTATCTTCTTATAGCCATAATATCATAACATTATTTTTATATTTTTTCAATAGTATTTTTAATACTATCCAATTTATTAAAAATTTATTTTTCTTCGTCTATAAAGTTTATTTTGTAGTTCAAAGAAATTTATGATAAGATGATTAAAAGGAGGATTTATATGAGTAAACGCAAAATCATTTATTTTATTTTTCAAACTATAGTTGCTCTTGCCTCTTTAGCAGCTATCGTATTCATTATAATTGATTTTATTCATACGCTTCCTTTACGTAGAGCCTATCAATATTCAATTGATGATGTTCAACCCATTTTGTATCAAACTTCAGTTGGTAAAATCGTCCTTTATATGCAAACAACAAACACTGAAAATTTTTTAATTTTAGCTAAAGAAGCCGTTTTGACTTTTTTAAGATATTTACATCCTATTTGTATTGTTTTTTTAGTTTTTATCATCTTTATTTTAGGCGTTTATAGTTTTTCAGACAATCAAGAAAATAAGGATCTTTTCAGTTATTGTTCCTTTTTGATTCAAATTGCACTTGTATATCTTGCTAAATATTTGCTTTCTGCCGCAATTTTTGGTATTTTTTATGCTAGTAATATGGTCTCCATTGGAACAGGATTAACAATAATGAGTTATTTTATTTTATTTGCTAATTTAGTTTTAATTTTCTATTGTACTTTATTCTTTTTAAAATGGTGTTTTTCGTTCAAACCTTTTATTCGTCAAATTCGGGAAAATCATCAAAAGATTGCTTAGAATTTTTACATTCTATTGATGTTCTACCATTTTTATTTTTTACAATTTTAGCATTTTTGATGCGATCATAAATAATTGCTTCTTTTGCCATTTCAAAATTGTAGACATTTCCTTTATTGGTTTTAAATTCAATAATACGATTTAAATTATCTTTTTTAATGTGGGTAATGATTTCTTTTTCCATAGTATCACCTCATAAGTAGTATAATGTTTTTATTTTATTTTATACTTGTTTGAATAAAATTAGAGATTTTAATATTACTTTTTTGAGACGATATTAAACGCTTCATTTGATTTCTTTATGGTATATTATGTTTAGGTGAATAGTTTATGTTTATCCATGAAATTGTTGGCATTTTTAAAGATAAAAATGGAGCTTTAATTGTTTTAGAAAGTGGTAAAAAAATTAAAGTTAATGTTTTGCCCATTCAATTGATTGATTCATTGAAAAAACATTTTATACGTCCCGCAATTTTACATCATTATAAATTACCTATTTTAATTCAGGATACGTGGTTACAACCGACTTTATCTTTAAAAAACAAAGAGTGTGAATTCATTAATTTATTTAAAATCACTAAAATTGTTCAAAAGGATTATGGAAGTCAAATTTATTTTAAAAATTATAGTTGCTTTATCTCTTTTCCAACCAATCTTGTTTATCGATATATAAAAAGAAATCTTGATTTTAAATTGCGCATATCTTATCCCTTTGAATGAATATAATTGAATAGTGGTGATTTTGATGGGATTTATTTATCAAACAGCAATTAAAAATTCTTTTGAAAAAAAAGTTTTAAATAAAATCAAAAAAGAATTAGATTCTAAATTAAAAAAAGATAATATTTTAGTTACAGACAATATTTTCATTGGTTTTTCTTATGGAAACTATCATGGGACAAATTTGTATTACGAATCACATAAAAATGAGCAAAAAGCAAAATTTATAAAAAACATATTAGAAAATAACCAAATTAACATTCGTTGCTTTAGTAATTTAAATATGGAGTATGATATTGAGATTTTATTAGGGTATGCCGATAACAAAAAAGAAAAGAGTTATATTAAGCAAAATCTTTCTAAAGTCATTCAATCCTTTTACAAAGCCTATTCTATCACTGAAAATGGCATTTATATTTGTTCATAAAATTCTTGAAATTATGCATTAAAAATCTTATAATTATAGTAACTTGTTAAAACACAATTTATGACAATTATAGGAGAGAATATATGCAAAAAACAAATAAAACAAATGAACTAATTGATACATCAGTTAAGACTTATATTTATGCATTAGGTGGATTAAATGAAGTTGGGAAAAACACCTATTGCATTGAACATGGAAATAATATTATCATCATTGATGCTGGGGTAAAATTCCCAGAATCAGAATTTCCTGGAGTAGACTATGTTATTCCAGATTATTCTTATTTAATTAAAAATCGTGCGCGAATTAAAGCCTTGTTTATTACACATGGTCATGAAGACCATATTGGTGGCATTCCATTTTTATTACAATCAATTGATATCCCTATTATTTATGCTTCACGTTTGTCCGCGGGATTAATTAAACATAAATTAGAAGAAACGGGTTTAGAATCTAGAATTAATATCGTAGAAATAGATTCTACTAAAACAATTAAAATTGGTCCTATTACGGTTGAATTTTTTGCAACCACTCATTCCATTCCTGATTCTTATGGACTAATTATTGAAACACCTAATGGAAGAATTGTCACAACAGGAGATTTCAAAGTTGATTTAACCCCTTTAGGACAAGATATTGATTTTTATAAAATTACACAAACAGCATCCAAAGGAGTTACTTTGTATATGGCTGATTCCACCAATGCAGAAGTCCCTGGATATTCAAAAAGTGAAAGAGATGTGGCTATTTCTTTAAATGATATTTTTAAAGATGCAACCGGAAGAATTATCATAGCCACTTTTGCAAGTAATGTTCACCGCATTCAACAAATTATCGAAAATGCTGTTAAACATAACCGAAAAATTTTAGTTTTTGGCCGTTCGATGGAAAATGCGATTGCTACTGGAAGAAAATTAGGATACATTAAATGCCCAGATAATTATCTTTTTGATATGGAAACAGCAAAAGTTTCTGCTTATCAAAATTTAAATGAAATATTAATTTTGTGTACGGGTAGTCAAGGAGAACCCATGGCGGCTTTATCACGCATTGCCAATAACACCCATAAAGTCATAAAAATTATTCCAGGAGATACTGTCATTTTTTCATCTAACCCAATTCCTGGAAATTTATCTCCTGTCAATAAAGTAATTAATATGCTTTCAAAAAATGGTGCAGAAGTCATTGTAAATAGTGCTTTATATAGTATTCATACCTCTGGTCATGCGCAAAGAGAAGAATTAAAACTAATGTTAAAGTTATTTAGTCCAAAGTACTTCATGCCCATTCATGGTGAATATCGAATGTTAAAATTACATGCTGATATGGCAGTTGGAATGAATGTTGTAAAAAAAGAAAACACTTTTGTCTTATCTAATGGGGATATGCTTGTCATGTCTAATGGGGTTGTTACTCGTGGCAAAAAAATTGATGCCGATGCTGTTTATATTGATGGAAAAGATATCACAGGCATTGAAAGTGCCGTCATTACCGATCGAAAAATTCTTTCTAATGATGGTTTAATTGCTGTTGTTGTTCCTATTGATGCAAAAACCAATACTTTACTCAAACAACCCTCTATTGTATCGCGTGGATTTATCTTTTTGAAAGAACGCGGTGATTTATTAATTGAGGCAGAAAAAGTAGTTTATTCCGCATTGATTCGTTTAATGAAAAACAAAGTCACCTTTTCACACATCAAAAAAGTCATTCGAGAAAGTGTTAGTAAATTTGTTTATGCTAAAACGAATCGTCAACCCATCATTATTCCTGTGATTTTAAACAAAAGAGAAGATTAAATATGAAATATATTTTAGCTAGTAAGTCTCCTCGTAGAAAACAACTTCTTCATCGACTATTAAAAAAATTTATTGTTGAAAGTGCAGATATTGATGAAAGTTATCCTTCAAATATCAAATTTTCGCAAATTCCAATATCTATTGCCCAAAAAAAAGCAATCACAATTCAAAAAAAACATGATCAAGATTGCTGTATCATTGCTGCAGATACAATTGTTGTTTTAAATAATCAAGTTTTGGGAAAACCTCAATCTCATAATGAAGCTGTTCAAATGTTAAAAATGTTATCTAATCAAACTCATCGAGTCATTACAGGAGTATGCATTTTAAAAGGAAAAACTAAAAAAACATTTTATTCTACAACTTCGGTCACTTTTTATGATTTAAGCGAAGAAGAAATTAAAAATTACGTTGCAACAAATTCTCCATTTGATAAAGCTGGTGGTTATGGAATCCAAGATGGAGGAGCTTTGTTTATAAAAAAAATTAATGGGGATTTTTATAATGTAATGGGTTTGCCTATTGCAAAATTATCAAGAATCTTAAAACAATTGAAATAAAAGCCTATTTTTGAACCTCCTTCATACATACTTTGTAATTGAAGGAGGTTTTTTATGCGCTTCAATTATTCAAATATTAATCCCAATGAGCAACGTTTATTTCCCTTTGTTGGCGGTCTCGTATTGGGTGGAGTAACTGGTGCATTTTTAGGTAATAATCGATACAATCATCCTTATTATTATCCAATGTATTATCCACCAATGTATTATCAACCACCAATGTATCCAACCTATAATTATACCTATACTCAATCTACAGCGAATCCACCACAAGTTAATATATACAATCCTTACATAGCTGATAAAATCATATATGAAGATCCCATTCCGTTGACATTTGAAAATTTTGAACGAAATCATTCTTCTAATGATTCATCTTCCATTGACTCTTTAAAAAATGTGCCATTAATGGATGAATATCGCAGTGATATGCTTTAATTTGACAAAAGGTAAAACATTTGTTGTTTTATCTTTTTTTATTTATATAAAAAAGATTGTTTTTTTTCTTTTGTTTGTGTATAATATCTTACGTAATGATAGCGATTACAAAAGATAAGAAAGGAAGAAATTTTATGAACAAAAAATTTTTAGTCGTTTTAGCCGGTCTAACCGCCTTATCATTATCTGCTTGTGATAAAGGTAATGACAATACTTCGTCATCCAATTCTTCTCCTATCTCAAATTCTTCTTCATCATCATCTTCACAAAGTTCAAACTTTACTGAAGAAGAATTAGCTCAAGGAAGAGCTTATCTAGAAGAAAATGGAAAAAGTGTCTGCAAAGTTGAAGACACAGGAGCAGGTTTTACCCAATATTGTACTAATGGTGAAGAAATTAGTTTTACAATCAATCACGTTTTAAGAAATGTTAAAGCAAATGTTGGAGATGTTGCTATTATGCAATATGATTCTGCTTCTTACATTTCAGAAGCAATACCTGTAAGTTCTTCTGATACATTTCCAAGTAATGAAGTTGAAACCGTTTATAGAGATTGGAAATTAAATCATTGTGCGGTTGATGGTTCTGGAGTAGAATGTAGTCAAGATATCCATGTTGACGATGCAAATGCTTGGAACTGGCGTATTATGGTCGGAACTGATGGAAAAATTGAAGCCATCTATCCAGCTGGTGCAAGCCATACTAGTCCTGCCGAACCATATTTCAGTAATCATGAATATACTTCTTTAAATAATGACAATATGTATTTCTCATTATCTAGAGATTTTGGCATGGAAAGCACAGGAGATACTACATTTGATGAAAGAGGACTAGATACTTATCATATGCAAACTTGGGCAATTGCTGATCCAGGAGAAGATCGTTATTCAACTGGATTTAACATTTTGGAACACTCCGACCATTCTAATGGCCGCTTCCCTAGTTATTGGTTCCAAGGTGCAAATGAAGGTGGAGACTTATTAACATGGGCATTTATGGGTCCAGTAAATACAGTCGATACTTCTTGGGGATTTACTCATCACACTCAAGTTCGTGAAGTACAAGGATCTGATGCATCTTTAGTTGATAATACTGAAGAAGTTTATTCTTTGATGAAAGTTCCATATGCTGTTGAATTAACAAGATTCTTTATTCCTGGACAATTCGATAGTGTTCGTTTCACTTATGAAAGAACGGGTGGAACAATTGGTGAAATTTATAATGAATATAGATTAACTGAAACATTTGAATATGATCCATATGGAATTTATTTAAAATTTAAAGCTTATGCAGATTATCTTGTTGAATTATATGATGCAGCTGATGGCCAAACTTCCGTAGATGCCGACATCTATTATTCAAACTTAACGCAATTAGAAACAAATGCTTTAAATCTCATGTATGGTTTAAATAGTGATGCTGTTCGTGCAAGCGATCAAAGAGTTTTAGAAGTTACAGAACAAGTTCAAACTAGCCTAGAACTTTATAAATCCAATATTATTAATTTAGCTAACGAACTTCGTTAAAAACAAAAGTGCACCAAATTTATATTGGTGCCTTTTTTTATTCTTCGTTATTTTTTTGAAGACAAATAATAAAAACGGATTAAATGAAATCATTCAATCCGTTTTATTTTGCTTTAAAATAAATTTTTCTGCGACTACTTTTTGATTGGCTATTATAAATCCGTTGCGATTATAAACATCTTTTTTATTATATGTGATAGGATTTCCATACAAATCACACATGTATCCGCCTGCTTCTTTTATAATAATTTCGCTTGCAGCCGTATCCCATTCTTTTGTCACAGGATCAAATTTTATACATACCTCTCCTATTCCTTCTGCTATTTGACAAGCCTTATAGGCACTCCCACAATTTAATTTTTTTTCAATTAAATGGTTATTGGGAATTTTTTCAAATTCTTTATCTTTGAAAAAGAAATTGCTAAC
>HF998023.1:43096-46942 GCA_000433015.1 Firmicutes bacterium CAG:631 | reverse complement strand
TTGCATGAATTTTTGTAATTTGCTCTTTTTCGATTTTGTATGCGCCTTGATTATAAGTAGCATAATATATCTTGTCTAAATAAGGAATGGCGATGACACCTAAAATAATTTCATTTTTATAGGATAAAGCTATATTGATGGAAAACTCGTTGGTATGGTTGACAAAATCTTTGGTTCCATCCAAAGGATCAATAATCCAACAAAAATCTTTATTTAATCTTTCTTGATTATCCTTTGTTTCTTCACTTAAAAATCCATCATTAGGAAATTTTTCTTGTAAAATTTTTCGAATAATTCGGTCAGACTCTAAATCAGCAATGGTTACTTCCGATTGATCTTCTTTAAATTGTACATCAAATCGCTTATGATAAACATCCATGACAATTTTAGAGGCTTGTTGAATGGCTTGCAAAGCGGTATTTAACTGTATTGTTAAATCCATTAAGCTTTATCAATACAGCCAAATATAGTCATTTTATCAAAAACTACTTTACGAATACCTTCTTTTCCTGGACCAATAATTTTTCTAGGATCATAAACTTTGTTATCATTTTTTAAAACTTCACGAACAATTTTTGTCCATTCTTGTTGACATTCTGTATTGACATTAATCTTACAAGTGCCACAAGCAATTGCTCGTTTAATTTGTTCTTCAGGAATTCCAGAACCGCCATGTAAAACAAGTGGTGTAGGAACGGCATGACCAATTTCTTCCATTTCTTTAAATCCTAATTTTGGCTCTCCATGATAAGGACCATGAACCGAACCCAAAGCTGGTGCTAAAGCATCAATTTGAGCTTCTTTTACAAGTTGCACACATTCGTTTAAATCGGCATACATTGTTTCAGCGATAACGTGTTCTTCTTGTCCTCCAACTCGTCCTAATTCAGCTTCAACAGAGGCGTTTGTTTTTTTAGCATATTCTACGACTTCCTTTGTAATAGCAATATTTTGTGCTAAAGGATAATGCGAAGCATCAATCATTACAGAAGTAAATCCTGCATCTAAAGCTTTTTTACAAACTTCAACACTGCTTCCATGGTCTAAATGAATAGCAATAGGAATGGTATATCCTTTATCTTCTAATAAACCTTTGACCATAGCAACAACTGTATGATATCCGCCCATATATTTTGCTGCACCTTCAGATACGCCTAAAATGACAGGTGCATTCAATTTTTGTGCTTCATCTAAAATTGCTAAAGTCCATTCAATATTATTGATATTAAATTGACCTACTGCATATTTGCCTTCTTTTGCTTTTAATAGCATTTCTTTCATATTTACTAAAGCCATTTTTATCTCTCCTTTTATTTCTTATGCGACTTTATTTTACAATAATATAAACACTTTTTCAAATAAATTGAAAGAGAATGAAGATTTATTAAAATTTTAGATAAATATATAGATAAGATATATATTTTTTTATAAAAAAAATGTATAATAAAAAGGAATAAGTTTTCTTTCAATTAGGTATGGAGGGGTTATAATATGGGCTTATTAAACAAGATATTTAATTTTCAAAAGAAACATTTAAAAAAATTAAGAGCGCGTGCCGAACGCATTGATGCATTAAAAGACACGATGCGAGCTAAATCTGATGAAGAATTGAGAAATAAAACTTTAGAATTTAAAGAAAAAATTAAAGCGGCTGGAGAAGAAAATGAAAATAAAGTATTGGATGAAATTTTAGAAGAAGCTTTTGCTGTATGTCGTGAAGCTGCTTATCGTGTTTTACATCAATTCCCATTTATTGTACAAATTATGGGTGCCATTGTTATCCATGAAGGAGATATTGCTGAAATGAAAACAGGGGAAGGTAAAACCCTAACAGCTACAATGGCCGTTTATTTAAACGCTTTAACAGGAAAAGGAGTTCACGTCGTTACAGTTAACGAATACCTCGCAAAAAGAGACGCCGAATGGATGGGCGAAATTTATCGCTTTTTAGGTTTAACTGTTGGTGTTAACTTACGTGAAAAAAGTTCAGCAGAAAAGCAAAAAGAATATTTATGTGATATTACTTACACCACCAATGCTGAATTAGGTTTTGATTATTTGCGTGATCACATGGTTCGTCGTTTAGAAGATAAAACACAACGTGGATTAAACTTTGCTGTCATCGACGAATGTGACTCTATTTTAATTGATGAATCACGAACACCTTTAATCATTTCTGGTGGAAACAAAGCCAATGCAGCCTTATATGTTCCAGCTAATCGTTTTGTCCGTTCATTAACAGAAGGTGTGCATTATGATGTCGATATTAAAACAAAATCTGTATTTTTAAAAGAAGAAGGCATTACAAAGGCTGAACGTGTTTTTGGTCTAAAGAATTTATATGACTTAGATAATACAGCTTTAGTTCATTGTATCAATCAAGCTTTAAAAGCGAATTATGCCATGTCTAAAGATGTGGATTATGTTGTTTTAGATGATGAAATTGTTATCGTAGACCAATTCACTGGTCGTTATTTAAAAGGAAGAACATTCTCTGATGGTTTACATCAAGCCATTGAAGCGAAAGAAAGAGTAACCATCAAACCAGAAACCATTACTTTAGCAACCATTACTTATCAAAACTTTTTCCGTCTTTATACGAAACTTTCGGGAATGACCGGTACTGCGAAAACGGAAGAAGAAGAATTTTTAGAAACTTATAATATGCGTGTTATTGAAATACCAACGAATGTTCCTGTCATCCGAATTGATGATAATGATATGATTTTTGCAACAAAAGAATTAAAATTTAAATCTTTAATTGAAGAAGTTAAAGAAAGACATGCAAAAGGTCAACCTATTCTTGTCGGAACCATCGCTGTTGAAACAAGTGAAGAAATTGATAAAATGATGAAAAAAGAAGGTTTACATACTGAAGTCTTAAATGCTAAAAATCATGAAAGAGAAGCTGAAATCATTGCTAAAGCTGGTCAAATTGGAGCAATTACGATTGCTACAAACATGGCTGGTCGGGGAACCGATATTAAGCTTGGCGAAGGTGTCAAAGAATTAGGTGGATTAGCAGTCATTGGTAGTGAACGGCACGAATCAAGAAGAATCGACAATCAATTACGTGGTCGTTCAGGAAGACAAGGAGACCCTGGATTTTCTCGTTTTTACATTTCACTAGAAGATGATTTAATGAAAAGATTTGGTGGAGATAGATATAAAAAGATGTTTGGTAATTCTACAGAAGCCATTCAATTTAATTTAATGACCAGTGCTATTTCTTCGGCACAAAAAAAGGTTGAAGGTAGTAACTATGACGCTAGAAAACATCTTTTGGAATATGATAATGTTCTCAGTCAACAACGTGAAAAAATTTATCGTTTAAGAGATAATGTCCTCGCTGTAAAAGATTGTTATGAAATCACTGAAAAATTTTATGAAACAGCATCTGAAGAATTAATTAATAATAGTTCAGATTTTATTGAAAAAGAATTTGTCGTAGATATTCCTCGTTTAATAACCAATATCGAAAATAAATATACTGGTCCCAACACGATTTCAAAAGAATTGTTTTATGGTTTAGAAAATACAAGAGACATTGCTTTAAAAGTAAAAGAAATTTTAATTTCTGGCGCAGAAAAAAGAAAAGAATTATGGGGTGAAGAAGCCTACAATGTCATTTTAAAAAGTATTTTATTACGCTGTATCGACATGAATTGGCCTGCTCATATTGATCAAATGACAAAATTAAGAGATGGCATTCATCTACGTGCTTATTCGAATGTCAACCCTTTAGTTCAATATCAAAATGAAGGATTTGAAATGTTCCAAAAAATGATGGATAAAATTGCTACTGAAGTTGTCTTATATACTTTAAAAGTAGAAGTCACTTTTACG
>HF998023.1:0-43079 GCA_000433015.1 Firmicutes bacterium CAG:631 | reverse complement strand
CACTTTTACGAAAAAAGAACCTACTAATCAAGAAGAAAATAAAGAAACAAAAGAAGATCATGAAAGTAAAAAGTAGGTGATGAAATGCTTGATTTATATGAAATTAAAACAAAATTAAATCAAATGAGTAGTCGTTTAAAACTGCTCGGTGATTCACTTTGACTTACCTCAAAAAGAAAATCAAATTCATCTTTTAGAAAATCAAACTTTAGAAGAAAACTTTTGGAAAGATAAAACACAATCAAAAGAAACTATTCGACAATTAAATCAATTAAAAAATATTGTTCAATCTTATCATCAATTAGAAAGTCAATCAGTCAATTTAATCGATTTTATAAAAAACGAAGACGCATTGGATGAAGAGTTTTTAACTTTGTTGAATGAAGAATTTGAAAATTTTAATCATGCTTTTTCTAATTTTGAAATTCAAATTTTATTAACAAATAAATATGATTCTTGTAATGCCATTTTAGAATTTCATCCGGGAGCAGGAGGAACAGAAAGTCAAGATTGGGCCAATATGCTTTATGAAATGTATTCAAAATGGGCCGAAAAAAAAGGTTATAAAGTTGAAGTTTTAGATCATCAACTAGGTGAAGAGGCAGGAATTAAATCTGCTAGTCTTTTAATCAAAGGCGAATTTGCCTACGGATATTTAAAAGGAGAAGCAGGGGTACATCGATTAATCCGTATTTCACCTTTTGATGCAAACAAACGTCGTCATACGTCTTTTGCTTCTTTAGAAGTTACACCAGATTATGAAGATAATGTTGACATTGTTTTAAAGGAAGACGAACTACGTATTGATACTTATCGTGCAAGCGGTGCAGGAGGACAACATATTAATAAAACCGATTCAGCCGTTAGAATCACACATATCCCCACAAATATTGTTGTTTCTTGTCAATCTCAACGTTCGCAAATACAAAATAAAGAAATGTGCTTAATGATGTTAAAATCAAAGTTATATTTGCTTTTTTTAAAGGAAAAAGAAAACGAAATTGCTCAATTAAAAGGAATACAAAAAGCAAATGAATGGGGTTCACAAATTCGTTCTTATATTTTATGCCCTTATACTTTGGTAAAAGATCATCGAACCAATCATGAAAATGCAAATGCAAGCGCAGTTCTTAATGGAGATTTAGATGAATTTATTTTTGCCTATTTAAAAACGCAAATAGAAAGTGGGGATGCAAATTGAAAAAAATTGGTCGTTTTTTAAAACAAAACTATAAAAATATTTTTATATTAATTTTAGGAAATTTCTTGGTGGCTAGTGCATCTTCATTTTGTTTTTTAAATTATCAACAAGGGGATTTTAGTGGCTTATTATCAGGTGGTGTTTCTGGTTTTACTTTAATTTTAAATGAAATATTCAATGGAAATTTAGAAGTCGTTGCCATCATTGTTTCTTGGATTTTATTTATTATTGGAACCATATTCCTTGGACTTCAATTCGGATTAAAAACACTTTTTGGAACGATTTTGTTTACTGGATTTTTGTCTTTGTTTACTTTGCCAGTTTTTACAAATATTCAAAACGAAGTAAACACTTTAGAACCCATTTTGGCCAGTATCTTAGGAGGTATGGCAGTAGGTACAGGATGTGGTATTATTTATCGAATTGGTGGCTCTACAGGTGGTTTTGATATTCCTCCTCTAATTCTTAACAAATATTTCAAATTTAAGTTATCTCGTTGTTTTTTTGTTCAAGATGGTTTATTAGTTTTACTTGCTTTAATCGCTAAATTTTCTCTTAATCATGTTCTAGTTGGTCTTATTTCTGTTTTTGTTTGTTCATGGTTTGTAGAAATTACACAAGTTTCGGGTCAAAAATGTTATATTGCTGAAATTATATCTGATCAATACGAAGCAATTAATCAAGCGATTTTAGAAAAACTAGATCGTGGAACAACTTTATTTTTTGCTAAGGGTGGATATACACAACAAGATAAAGTTGTCATTAAAGTTGTTATTCCCAAAAAACAATATCATGATCTTATGCAAATTGTCATTAATGCTGATAAAAATGCTTTTATGTCTTTACAAACAACCTCAGATATTTTTGGTTTTGGTTTCAAAAGATATGAATAAAGGAGAAACAAGATGACTAAAATTTTAGATGGAAAAATTGCAGCACAAGCAATCAAAGAAGAATTAAAAGAAAAATACTTATCATTCAAAGAAAAATTAAAACTAGTTATTATTCATAGTAATAAACCGGATAGTGCTAGTTATTTGAATGCTAGAAAAAAAATTTTTAAAGAATTCAATGCGGAACTTGAAGAAATTTTAATTTCTAATGAAACAAAAAAAGAAGAGTTGTATGCTATTTTAGATAATGTCAATCAAGATTATTCTGTAGATGGCATTATGCTTGATCGTCCATTACCCTCATCTTTTCATGAACAAGATTTTTTATCTTATATTTCACCTCAAAAAGATGTAGATGGTTATACCTATACCAATTTAGGAAAATTAATGAGTAATCAACCTTGTTTAAATGCTTGTACCGCTATGGCAGCAATTTCATTAGTTGAATATTATAACATTCCTCTTGAAGGTAAAAATGTTTTAATCATTGGAAGATCAGTTAATGTTGGTAAACCTCTCGCCCTTTTACTTTTAAACAAAAATGCTACCGTTACCATTGCCCATTCCAAAACGAAAGATTTAATCAAAATAGCCAAGAAAGCTGATATTATTTTTACTTGTGTCGGCAAGGCCAATTTTATAACCAAGGATTTTGTCACAAAAAAAACAATTTTGGTTGATATTGGGATTAATTTTGATGAAAATCATAAACTTTGTGGCGATGTTTCTAAAGAATGTTATCCTCTTGTGCAAGCTTATAGTCCAGTCCCAGGAGGAGTTGGTGTATTAACCAATTTAATGCTGATGAAAAATCTTTATGATGCGCATCAAAATGGAGTGATTCAAAATGAACAAAATTCCTTATAAACTTCATGATTTTGTGATGATGAAAAAGGCTCACCCTTGCCAAAATCGAGGGAATCGTTGGCAAATCATTCGCATGGGAGCAGACATCAAAATTCGATGCATGAGTTGTGGAAATATTATTATGTTAACGAGAAGTCACTTTGAAAAAAATTTAAAAAAGAATTTAACAGAAGAAGAAAATAAAAAATTGGATGTTTAATCCAATTTTTTTGCTTTTATCCAAACATATTGTTTTTCTCTTCGTGTTAATAAAGACCAACATGAATGACAAATCGTGCAATTCAAATCCTTTTCATCTTTTAAAATCATCATACTCCCACAAACCGGGCATTTTTTATCATAAATAATATGCATTCCTTCTAAAGTTGAACCTAATGCATAAATAAAATCAATAAACGTTTCATTTTTTGTTGTTTGAATAGAAAAAACTTGCGAAAAGTCCAAATCATCTGCTGTAATGATGTATGCCATATCATATTTTTTTTCTTGTTGATATTTTTTGATGAATCTATCTAACTGTGTTTGACTAAAAGAAGATTCAAAACTAGGAACAACTTGAAAAAACAATTTACAGCTTAAAGTTTCTTCTTGATCCATATTCATCTGAATAATTTGAATTTCAAAAGAAAATTTTGGTAAAGTATTAATGAATAAAAGAACATCTTCTTTAAAAAAAGTAGCATTTTTTAATTCTAAACATCCATCTAAATCATAACTAAATCCCTTTTTTTCTTTTGAATCTGGTTCATCAAAGCCGGTTTGATGCAAAGTTTCAAACAATTTTAAAATTACAAAATTAAAATATATTATAGAATCTATTTTAGCAATAGCATAAGTATCTTTTAATTTTTTATAAAATTTATAACAATAATTATAATTTGGTTCATTGATAATAATGTTAGTCATTTGAATATTTTCTTGAATATCTTTTTCTTTGCTGCAAACTAAATATAATGTCGAATTTTTTAATTGCATCATTTTCTTTTCCAATTGATATAATTGATTATAAAGTTTTGCTGTTTCATCTTCATTAATCGTTAAAACACTAAATTTTTGTCGATGATAACGTTTATATGCACTAATTTCATCAACACGCTGATACGATACATCAAAAGATTTAAAAGTTTGGTAAACACTTCCCATTTCTTTTGATAGTTGATAAATATACGTTTTAATAAAAATATGGAGTTTATCAATAAGTAATTTAATGAATTTATTTTCATAAATCGCAATATCATCTTCTATAGCATTCGTATGAATAAATTCTACAGAATATTGCCCTTTTTCTTTTTCTTTCCATAATTTAGAATCTTTAATCGTCATATGCATCGCTTGTCGATCCATTTTACTCGCATCTTCTGCCCGTTTAACATCCTTGATATATTTGACGTTAATCCGTAAATTATTCGTTATTGCTTGGATCTTTTCAATAACTTTTTGACATTTTGTTATCCATTCTTTTTCTAATGGGTATGACTCTTGCGTCATGATGATTCTTTTATATTTTAAATCAGATAAAAAACTTTTATAATAAAACTCTTGAGGGTATTTTTCAGTAATTTGATGAACAAGTGTTTCTATAAATGCGTATTCTTTTTCGTTCATAAATAAATCCCATTTATATTAATTTCTTTAACATTTTTGTAATTGTCATTTCTGTTTTTATAAAAGTATTTTTCCCATATGTTTTTGTAATCATCGTTTTTAATTGCATGAGTCCATCTTTAATAAAATCTTCATAACGACCATTTAATTTATTTAAAACTTTTTGACTAAACATTAAATCTAATGCTTCTTCTTTCGTTCCACCTAAAGCAACATAAACAGGAACCATTGTTTTGATTTGATTCATAATCCGATTTCCAAATGTAATTTCTAAATTTTCAAAAGTAAAATTAACAATTTCTAAGAATTTTTTTAATTCTACTGCTGTCAAATTGTTTTCTCTTTTAGCAATGGCTTCTTGAAATAATTGATTTAAGCGGTTAGAAGATAAGTGAATAGGTTCACTACTTACAGTTGTCATAATCTTTGCATTCCGATCTTCAAAATTTAAAACAACAGCGCGATCATAAACTTTATCAGTAATAATGAATGTTGAATCATCTTTATTTGCCGTTCCAAAAAACCAAGTGTTTTCAGGAATCACAATCATTCCATCTTCCAATTTTTTAGGAGGAACGACATTGGATTTTAACTGCATTAAATTAATTTTCCAAGAATCAGAAGGATACTCTAATACCGATAAGAAATCAGCAAAATAATATTCTACCCGAGATAAGTTCATTTCATCTAAAACCATGATATTAATATCATTAATTTTATAATTTGCTTCATATAAGTGTTTTAAAAAGTTAGTCTCTTTAAAAGATTTTGAAAAATCGTTATAATAGCCCAAAATATCACTTCTATCTCTCCATGTTGCTTGAACAGGAGCAAAGAAAGCTTCTTCACCAATAAATTTAGCAAAATAACGAGGTAAAGAAGATTTACCCGTTCCACTTAATCCTTCTAAAATAATGAGACGAGAGGCACTCATTCCTGCTATAAAACCTCTTAAAATAGGTAAATCAAAATATAAATTTTCCTGATTTGAAAGATAAGATTGAAATCTTAAAACGATATCGGAAAGATTTAAAGGATCATCTTGTACTAAAAGTGGAGGATTATTTTCATATTTTTTATCAATTGCATCTAATCCTGGAAATAAATTCATTGCCTCAATTTGATTTTGAACTTGATTCGTTGTTTCTTCTATCTCCTTATCTGGTTGCTTTTGATTCACTTTTTTTACAGTTGGCATAAAAACAACTTTTACAAAATAAACAAGTCCATATAAAATTAAAACGATGATTCCACCAAAAATGATAAAAGCACACAATCCATAAAAGAATTCTTTAAAAAATAAACGATTGGCAGAAATGTTAAGAATTAATCCACATACAACCAAAATTAAAAGTGTGCCAATAACACAAGCAATGGGTGTAATTATTTTTAAAGTTTTATTTTTTAAAACTTTATCTTTAAAAAGATATAAGATTAAAAAAATCACAAAAGCTAGTCCTAAAGTAGCAATGAGCATTAACCACGTTCTCATCGTTATGTTGACTAAATCAATTTTGAATAATCGCAATATCGCTGTAAATAAATTTGATTTGGAATCACTTAAATCCATTCGATTCCCTTGATCTACTAATATCATGGATAAAAAACCTACAATATAAAATAAGACCACATTCCCAATGACTAATTTTTTATTTTTCATAATTTCCCTCCATAACTTCTTTTATTATACATTCTTTAAAAATGGCATTCAATTAAAAAGTTTTTTTATTTTTTTTTACTATTATAGATTAGGTGATGTCCATGTTGCAATTACAAAATGTTACTTTTTCTTATCAAGAAAAAATATTATTTCATCAATTCAATTTAGACATACATGCAAAAGACAAAATAGCCATTATTGGTCCATCAGGTTGTGGAAAAACCACTTTGCTTCATTTAATTAGTGGTACCCTTCGTTTAAAAAAAGGAAAAATTCTTTATAATGGTCAAAATATTTATACTTTTAATCATAAGCAAAGAAAAAATTATCAAAAAAATATAATCTGTTATTTATCTCAACAATTACTATTATTTGAAAATCTTACGGTATATGAAAATTTATTTCTTTTCTTTAAAAAAGAAGCTATTGATGACATTTTAACCCAAACGAATTTACTTTCATTAAAACATAAAAAAATAAAAACTTTATCAGGAGGCGAAAAACAAAAAATTGCAATCCTTAAGGCTTGTTTAAGTTCTAATGAAATCTTTTTATTTGATGAAATTACACATGCTTTAGATTTAAAAACGGCTCAAGAAGTATTACATTTTTTATTTTCTTTACTTCATGATAAAACCATTATTATCGTCACTCATCAATTAACCTTAGTTGAACCTTATCTTTCAAAAATATATGATGTTTCAAAAAAGCAGTTAAAAGTTTTAAATCAAAAATCTTTGACTCCTTTTATGATAAAAAAAGAAAATTTTCAAAATAAACAATATCATATTCACAAACATGAGTGTAAAAAAGCATTTCAAAAACCTTTCTTTTTTATTTCTCTATTTTGTATATTATTTTTAACTTCTTTTAGTTTTTGTCGATTATCTTCTTTTACTCAAAGTTATCAAGAAATGATACAAAATAATTTAAATCAATACTTTGACCATAATGTTTTAAAGATTATGAATTATCAAGCATTAAAAGATGATCATTTAAACTTAAACGTTCAAGAAGATTTAGAAAATTTTACCAATCAATTACAAGTGGAATGCAATGGCAATGCAATAACTTATTTTTATTTTAAACCCGTTCAAAATTTAAAATCTATTTTGATGATAAATCAACTTTTTTTTGAAAATAATTTTATAAAAAAGAAAAATGAGAATTCAATTTCTTTAATTTATAAGGAATATAAATGGGATTTTCAATTGATTCCCATAATTCAAGAAAATGCCATTTTTTCTAAGCCTTGTATTTATTATGATTATGACTATTTTTTAAATTTATTACAAAGTCAAAAAGATAATCAAGGAAATAGCTGGTATGAAACAATGATTTTAAATCAATCAAATAACACTAAAATTGTTTTTTTAAATAGCGACTTTTTAATTTTTTATAAAAAAGAAAAAAATCATTTCTTATTTCAAAATCATCTTCTATCTTTTCAACATCAAGCAGATGAAAGTTATTTTCACTCTGATGCACTTTTAGATTTTTTTACAAATCAATTACTTTATCAATCTTGTAAAGATTTGCTTCGTTTCTTTTTTTTATTTTGTACCATTAGCTGTTTGGGTGGATTATATTTTTTAATTCAATCTTTCCTTTTGCATACAATAAAAAAAATAGCTATTTATCGACAAATGGGAGCATCTTATTTTGAGTGTTTTTTTTCTTTTTTTATCATGAATTTGATTAGCATCTTTTTATTAATCATAAGTAATTCTATTTTCTTTCATTTTAACTTCATTTACCTTGGTTTTAGCATTTTAATTTTAATATTCATTCAATTTAGCATGATTTTTCATTCCATTTATCAATTTGAAAAAAAAGACTTGATTTCTTTTTTAAAGGAAGACTTTTCATGCTAAAAATTACTCGGCTTTATAAACAATGGAATGATCAAATCATTTTAGAGAATCTAAATTACACTTTTTATGAAAATCAAATATATGCCATTGTTGGACAGACAGGTTCCGGAAAAACAACACTTTTAAAAATGATTGCCGGCTTAGATTCCTGCTATAGTGGTCAAATAGAATGGAATCAAAAAAACATTCAAAAATTATCTTTATATACATTAACTGATGTCGGTTATATTGAGCAAGATTTTGGACTAATTGAAGAATTAACTGTGAAAGAAAATTGTCTTTTGCCCTTTTATCTTAATGATTTATTATCAAAAATGGATTACTCTTATTTTAACTTTTTACTAGAATTGTTCCAAATAAAAAAACTTTGCAATTCTTCTTGTTATGAATTATCTGGCGGAGAAAAACAAAGAGTAAGCATCATTCGCGCTTTATTAAAAAAACCTAAAATTTTATTGTGTGATGAGCCAACAAGTCAGTTAGATTTGCAAATGACACTTGTTTTTTTAAATTATCTTCAATCTATTAAACAAAATAAAATTATTATTATAAATACGCATGATATTCAAACTTTTATTCCTTTTTGTCATCAGTTTTTATATCTTAAAAAACATTATATTTCATCCTTACACCTTCCATCTAAATCAATTAAAAAAGCACCTTTCTTTTTATCATTTCAAAAAAGTTATCATATTTACAAAAAAGCATTCTCTACTTCTAAAAAACTTTTAAAAATGTGTGTGTTATTAGTTGTTTTAGGTCTTGTAGGGTTGGGTGTTGGTTTTTTCTTAAAAGATTTTATTCAGTATCAAGCCAATCAACTAAATCCTATACAACAAGACCATGCCGTTGTTTTTCAACAAAAGCAAGAAAAAAAGGAGCATTTACCCATTTTTTCAAATAATTATTCTTATCTTCATTATGAAACCTTAACTGAAGCAAAAAAAGAGGAAATTTATCAACAATTATATTCTATCCAATTAGAAAAAATCATGGTTCCGTCTTTTCATTTTTTAGTTCATAATCAAATTAACACAACTAATGATGTCATCTTAAGTATTCCACAATCTTTTCAAAATCAAATCCAAGAAATTTGGGATAATGTCCTTTATGTTACAACTAACAAAGGGAACATTTTTCGCATTCCTATTTTATACATTGACTTTAATTCAGAAAATCAATGGATTCTTTATTGTAATCACTTAAATTACTTAAATGAAATTTTTAATAAAACCAATATCATTATGGAAAAAAATCAATTTTTATATAGTCAAAATGCTAATAATCTTTATCTTGAGTTAATTCATAATTCTGATTACTTAAATTATGAATTTCATCTTTTGGATTCCTATATTTTATATTATCCTATCAATAAAACTCGTTTATCTTATACACATTTTTTAACATTTTATCATCAAAATAAAAAATATATCCTGGATTATATTTTAGCTGATAATAAAAATCTTTATATTGATTTACCCACAGGAATGATGTTTTTTTTATCCCTAAATCAAATCAATCAAAAAAATATTTCTGTAGAAAATCCTATTCAATTTCAATATTTAGATTTAAATATCCAACCACATGAAATCGTCATTTCAAGATCCTTAGCTAACCAACTTCATGTTTCTAAAAATGATGTTCTTACTTTACATTTCCAGCAACAAGAAAAAACTTTTTATATCAAAAAAATAATAGAAAATCAAATGAACTATTCGGTTATATACGGAACATCTCACTGGCTTCAAAATATTTATTCTTTTCAAGAAAATTCATTATTTAGTGGATTATTCATTTTAAAAAATCATTCAAATGAATTTAAAAACACCGAGCAAATTTTATTTCAAACTCCAAATGCCCTTGTAATGAAAATCCCCTCCATGGAAATACTTAATCAACAAATCTTTTTTTTCTCTTCATCTTTATTATTATTAGCCTTTCTTTGCAGTATCCAAGTTTTTTATGTCACGCAATTAAAAAAACAAAAAAATAGAAAAGTTTTATTTCAATTAGGATTACCTTTACATCAAATATTTAAAATTAATACTTTTGATTTTTTCATAGTCTTTATAAAAAGCTTGTTTATTTCTATTGTTCTTTTATTATTTTTTTATTTTTATTTTCATTTTAAAATGAATATCCCTTTAACTTTTTTTAAATCATTTTTTATTTTTTTGTTTTCCCAGATTCTTTTTCTTTTTCTACTTTTTTTAATTATGAAACGTTTTTATAAGAAAAATGCTTAAAACCTATATATTTTTTAGAAAATAGTTTATAATAGTAAAGCATGATAGATGTAAAAGAGGAGATAAAACATGTTAGAATTTACATTAAAACAGCAAGGGAAAATAAAAAGATTAACGAATAAAACTTTTCAATTAGACCAAAGATACAAAGATGGTTTCTTTAGTGCCGCTTATTTTTTAAAAACAGAAGAAATCATCAAAGAATATCATCCAAACAACACGGTTACTATTCAATTTTTTCAAAGAAAACATTCTATTTTATGTGGGATTGATGAAGCGATTGCGTTAATTCATACTTTTGCAAAAAATCCTCAAGATTTGTATATTGAAGCATTAAATGATGGGGATGAAATTTCTCCTTTAGAACCTGTTTTAAAAATTACTGGAAGATACCAAGACTTCGGTTTTTTAGAAGGACCAATTGATGGAATTTTGGCTCGTAGAACTTCTGTAGCTTCCAATTGTAGAAGAATTATAGAAGCAGCAAATGGTGTTCCTGTCATCTTTTTTGGTGATCGAGACGATGACCCTAAAAATCAACCAGGAGATGGTTATGCCGCTTATATAGGAGGTATTCGTTCTTTTTGTACCGATGCCATGGGTCAATGGATTGGATATAAAGGAATGGGTACAATGCCTCATGCTCTAATTGTTATGTTTAAAATGAATCTTTTAGAGGCAGCCAAGGCTTTTTATGAAAAATATCCACAAGACAACCTTATTGTTTTAGTTGATTCCAATAACGATGTCATTACGGATTCTTTAAAAGTGGCTGATTATTTTAAAGATAAATTATATGGTGTTCGAATTGATACCTCTAAAGCATTAGTTGATCAATATTTTGAAAGAGAAAAAATTACTGACCCTAACATTGAAAAAAATGGTGTCAATGTGACCTTAATTAAAGCTTTAAGAAAAGCTTTGGATGAACAAGGATATCAACATGTAAAAATTGTTGTATCTAGTGGATTTGATGAAGAAAAATGTAAAAAATTTGCTTCTGAAAATACGCCAGTAGATTTTTATGGGGTTGGTAGTAGTTTATTAAAAGTAACTACTTCTTTTACGGGAGATTGTGTTAAAATAGATGGCGTTAATATGGCAAAAGTTGGTCGTCATGAAATGTTTAGTGACCGATTAAAAAAAGTGGATTATCCTGCAAAGTAAGGTGTGTTGAATGTATCGAATCGGCAAATCAACAGACATACATCAATTAGTTGCAAATCGTCCATTAGTGATTGGAGGAGTAAAAATTCCCTCTCCTTTAGGATTACAAGGACATTCTGATGCAGATATTTTATGCCATGCCATAGCAGAAGCTATTTTAGGAGCCTTAAATTTAAAAGATTTAGGAACACATTTTTCAGATCAAGATGAAAAAAATAAAAATCGTTGTTCTTTAACAATTTTACAAGAAGTTGTCATCATGATGGAAAAGAAAAATTATGAAATCAATAATGTGGATTCCTTAATTCTTATTGAAAAGCCAAAAATGGCTCCTTATATTGAACAAATGCAACAAAACATTGCTACGATTTTACATACATCGATAGACAATATTAATATTAAAGCCACCTGTGGAGAAGGATTAGGCTTTATAGGAAAACAACAAGGCGCTGTAGCCGAAGCAATTGTATTATTAAGAAAGAAGGATTAAAAATGGAAAAAGTTCGTGTAAGATATGCTCCTAGCCCAACAGGACATTTACACATTGGAAATGCAAGAACAGCACTATTTAATTATTTATTTGCAAAACATTATCATGGTGATTTTATTTTACGTATTGAAGATACGGATGTGGCAAGAAATGTTGAAGGTGGCGAAGAATCACAATTAAAATATCTCACTTGGTTAGGAATTATTCCTGATGAATCTCCTCAACATCCAAATCCTAAATATGCACCATATCGTCAAATGGAACGTTTAGAGATCTATAAAAAATATACTGATTGGTTGCTTGAACATGGATATGCATATAAATGCTTTTGTACAGCAGAAGAATTAGAAGTGGAACATGAAAAACAAGAAAAAGCAGGATTAGCCCCTCGATATAATCGAAAATGTCTTCACTTATCTAAAGAAGAAATTGAACAAAAAGAAAAAGCAGGAATTCCCTATACCATTCGATTAAAGGTTCCTGAAAATGAAATTTATGAATTTGAAGATATGATTCGTGGTCATGTATCCTTTGAATCTAAAGATATTGGAGACTGGGTTTTAGTCAAAGCCAATGGAATTCCAACGTATAATTATGCTGTTGTCATTGACGATCATACGATGGATATTACCCATGTATTTCGTGGAGAAGAACACTTATCTAACACGCCAAAACAAATCATGCTTTATCGCATTTTTGGTTGGAAAGCTCCTCAATTTGGTCATATGACTTTAATTGTCAATGAAAATCATAAAAAACTATCCAAAAGAGATGCTAATGTCTTACAATTTATGTCTCAATATGAAGAATTAGGATATCTTCCACAAGCTATGTTTAATTTTATGGCATTACTTGGATGGTCTCCAGAAGGAGAAAAAGAAATTTTTAGTAAAGAAGAACTCATTGAAGTATTTAGTGAAAAACGTTTATCAAAATCTCCTTCAATGTTTGATCAAGCAAAATTAGCATGGGTCAATAATCGTTATATCAAAGAATTACCTTTACCCGATTTAATTCAACTATGTTTGCCTCATTTACAAAAACATTATGATTTATCTAATAAATCAAAAGAATGGATTGAAAAACTTATTGCTACTTATCAAGAACAATTAAGTTATGGTGCAGAAATTGTTCCTCTTGTTTCTTTATTTTTTACAAAAGAGTTACAAATTGATCAAGAAGGTATGGAATTTTTAAAATCAGATGATTCGATTAAAAATACTTTAAACACATTTTTGAATTATTTAAAAGATTTAGAAACATTCACTAAAGATGAAATTTTTATGTGTATTAAAGAAACACAAAAAACCGCTAAAGTTAAAGGGAAATTACTCTATATGCCTATTCGAATTGCAACAACAGGAATCATGCATGGCCCAGATTTGGCCATTTCCTTAGAACTTTTAGGAAAAGATACGGTTTTAGATCGTTTAAACCAAACGATTCAAAAAATTTAAAAGGACAGCATGACGCTGTCCTTTTAAATTTGTATCGCTCCCTCAATAGGAGTAAGAGGGTTGTTTTTGTCGATATGATCATAAAATAAAATACCAAACAAATGATCATATTCATGTTGTAATATAATGGCAATGTACCCTTTTACATTTAAAACGACTTCTTTTTTTTGTAAATAATCATAAGCTTTCATTTTTATTTTATAATGCCTTTTTACATAACCGGGATGGTCTCCTTTAACGGATAAACATCCTTCCCCATATTGAAGATAGCTATTTAAAACGGAATGGGATAATATTTTAGGATTTACTAAAGCATATTGATGTAAAATCCCTTTTTCATCTTCTGCTTTCACCACAAATATTTTCTTTAATATTCCTATTTGTGGCGCAGCAATCCCCACACCTGGTTGCAAATCATATTTTTTGGCTGTGGCTTCATCTTGAGATAAATCTAAATATTCTATTAAATCATGAATGATTTGTTCATCCTCTTTTGATAAAGGAAAGGATACATCTATACTTTTTTTTCTAAGAAGAGGATTGTCATCTGTTACAATATCTTTTTTTAATATCATCGTCATCACCATTATCATCATAACACATTAAATCCCTTAAATAAAGGGATTTTTATATATTTACATTGTATTACCGCAGCGGTTAAAACACCCGATTCCACCGCAACAACAACAGCAAATTATTAATAACAAGAAAACAACTAAGACAATAGCAACGATCCCTACACCACAATTATTCGTTGGGTATGCGCCATAGCCATATGGAGCTCCATACACTGCATTTGGTTGATATCCGAAATTCATCCTTTACACCTCCTATCACTTTATAATATGTTTGAAATAAAAATAAGTGAAACGACAAATAATAATGTGTGGTGGTCCTACAAAATGAAAAAAATCATTGCTCTTTATAAACGATACATTGCACCAATTCCTTTAGATAAATGTGCTGCCTTATCTTATTATAGTCTTTTAGCCTTATTGCCTGGGTTATATATTTTGTTTTATTGTGTTCAATT
This sequence comes from Firmicutes bacterium CAG:631, assembly GCA_000433015.1. Classification (GTDB taxonomy): domain Bacteria; phylum Bacillota_I; class Bacilli_A; order RFN20; family CAG-631; genus Caccosoma; species Caccosoma faecigallinarum. Next base: position 28,586 of record HF998023.1, on the reverse strand, counting down.
ATTTCATATTTCTTTACCGGGTTTACAAAATTTTTTAAATCAAATTCTTCCTTTGTCTAGTGTAAAACAAATTATCGATTTTGCTATAAAACAAACGCAAACATCAAAAATTACAGCTATTGTAGTCATTATCAGTTCATTAGTTATTTTATCGCAAGGCGTTTATGTCTTTATTAAATATATTAATAATCTTTTTTCGATTCAAGAGACTTCTTTTTTACAGCTTCGCATTCGGGCATTTTTTATTGCTTTATTTTTAGTTATGACACTAGCTTTTTTACTCATCGCATTAATGTTTATCTTCCCGATTTTAACCAATCAATTACCTATTTTTATTTATTATTTCATTTTATTTTTAATTTATGTTTTGATCCATTTTATCCTAGTTCTATTATTGATTAAATTTTGCTTATTAAAAAACATTTCTTTTTCCATTCTATGGAAAGGATTACTCTTTTTTTCAATTACTGCTTCTTTACTTTATCTTTTATTTTCTCCATTCATACGAATATTTGCTAACAATTATGCTTCTTATGGACCACTTGCCGGGTTTGCTTCTATTCTTATCTTTTTTTATGTCTATTTTGTGTTGTTATTTATAGCAGTCAACATTAGTGCAATTGAATATCACTTAAAAAGAACTGATGTCAAATTAAAACTTACTATTTCTTAAATGAATAGAACATGATACAATAAATTTGGTGAATATCATGGTAAAAGTAAGAAAAGTAAAAACAGAACAAGAATTTATGAAATGTTTATTTATACGTTTTATGGTTTTTTGTCAAGAACTTCAAATGGATTTGCGTCAAGAAATGGATTTTAGAGATCCAGAAGCAACTCATTTTTTAGTTTTTATTGATGAGGAACCGGTTGGAACCTGTCGTTATTTAGAGCAATGGGATTATTATTTAATCGGCCGTTTAGCTGTTCTTCCATCTTTTAGAAAAAATGGTTATGGATCGCAATTACTAACAGCAGCAGTAAAAAGTATTTTACGCAAAGATAAAAATGCAAAAATTGAATTACACGCTCCTGTTGAAAGAATGGATTTTTATAAAAAATTTGGATTTTTACCCTTTGGTCAAACATTTTTAGAAAATGATGTTCAACATATAGGTATGCGTTATCATCGTCCTAAAAAATAAAAATCATTAACAAAAAAAGCACTAAAGTGCTTTTTATTTTGTTCCAAAAATTCTATCTCCTGCATCACCAAGACCAGGAATAATATATCCTTTTTCATTTAAACGTTCATCTAGGGCTGCTAAATAAATGGGAATATCTGGATATTTTTCTTCTACATTTTTGACCCCTTCAGGACATCCAACCAAACACATCAAGCGAATTTGATGATATCCTCTTTTTTGAACTGCTTCAATCGCAGCTAAAGCAGAACCCCCTGTTGCAAGCATGGGATCAACAATAATTACTAAAGGATTATCCACTTTTGGTAATTTAAAATAATATTCATGTGGTTCTAATGTCTCTTCATCACGATACATGCCAATATGGCCAATTTTGGCCGTTGGAAGCATCTTTTTAATTCCATCAACCATTCCAATTCCAGCTCGTAAAATTGGTGCTAAAATAATTTTATTTTCTAATTTAATTTTATTTAATGTTTTTCCTGTTGGCGTCATTATCGTTTGATCCGAAATAACGGTCTTTAGGTCCTTAAAAACTTCAAAACACATCAATGAAGCAATTTCGTCTAAACTTTCTCTAAATTCTTTTGTTTTTGTTTGTTCATCTCTCATGATGGATAATTTTGTATCAATGAGAGGATGTTTAATGATATGTAACATGGAATCACCCTTCCTTATTATAGTAAAAAGAATCTCAAATTACAAAGAAAATTTATTTTTTATTTTAAAGAGGAAAAGGGTACTATTTTCTTTTTGTTGAAATCGTTTGTTTTTATCCAAACTCCAATTCCTATTAAAGAAAGATAAAACCAAAAAAAAGAAAATTGTCTTGCTTTTGTTCCCACATAATCTATCCGAATTTGATAATTTCCTGGCTGTTTTAATTCAAAAGAAACTAGCCCATCAATATTTTTAGATTCTACAATTTGCTTTTGATTTGAATGATAAATATTGATTTCATATCCTGGATAATAAAATAAAGGCATTTGCACAATTCCGCTTTCTTGAACAATGATGTCCATTTCATATCTTGGTGAATAAGCACTTTTCACTTCAATCGTTCCATTTCCAGTTAAAAAAACGGGCTTTAAACTGTAATCCTCTTGGGCTTTAAAATCTCGATTGAGCATTTTTTTCACTTCATCATACAATGAATTTTCATATTCTGATTTATGTTCTGTAAAAAAGATCGAAGGTAAATATTCTCTATTAAAACCTAATGCTGTGCTATCATCTAAATAACGCTCGTCAACTTCATAAATCCAAGCATTGTATGCTGGATCATGATATCTTTCATAGTATAAACGTTTTTCAAGCAATGGTTCATTGACAACTAATAAAAATCCTGCGGTAATAGTTCCTACCCATTTTAAAATTCTTATAAAACTAAAATAATAAAGAATATACCCAAAAATCACACTTACAAAAAATTGAAGAAAACCCCATAAACGCCAAGGGAATTGAATCGTATAAAAAATTTCAGGTAAATGTTCCCATATAATTCCAGAAGTAATCATAATTAAGGTCAAAACAACCATTAATCCATAATAATAAATATCTACATTTTTTATAAAAATATCTTCTTTTTGATTTGAAAAAGGTTGATCTTTGATATATAAAACATAACAATATAAAAGATAAAATACAATCGAAGCAAGGTAACATTCCACTCTTGAAAGAAAACAATAATTTCCAATCATTAAAACGATAAAACTGATGATAAAATGGTAAAATCTTAAAGCTTTTATTTTTCTTAAAAAATAATCCAATATAATGGTAAATCCGGCAATGACAATAAATAAAAGCATGTTAGAAATGAGATAATTTTCACTCAGAATATCACCATAAAATGAAATTAAATAAACAAAATTTAAAAACCCAGAAAAATTATAAGAAAGATCTAGTTGAAATTGAATGTGTGATAAAGAAGTCCACATTCTTTCTGAATTGGAAACATTGTATAAATTTGTACCTAATAATTGTAATTGACTGACCCAGGCAATAGAACTTAATCCTAATAATAAAAGAACAGAAATCAAAGCATATGTGAAATAGTTTTTTATGCGGAAGGAAACGATAATGGAGCGAATGTGAAAAAGTAAATAAAGTATGCCAAATACAAAACTATATAATCCAGTAATATTATGAGACAAATAAATCAATGTCCCTCCAAAAACAACTTCTAAAAAAGCTTTCATTTGCACTTTATCTTTAAAATGAGTGATATCATATAATCCCATAAAAAATAAAGGAATGAATGCAATGGCAATAGCTTCACTAATCGCCGCTCTACAAAAAATATTAAACAAGCGATATGGGTACAAAATAAATAATGCACTAACGATTAAAGCTAACGATTGACGACCTTTAAATAGGCGAATTCCAAACCGATACATCAAAATTCCTGATAAAAAAATACTTAAAAATAAAACAATTTTATAAGAAACTAAAATGGAAACAGAAAAAAGAGACATTAACAAAGCCATAAGAGTAATGGAAAGATGAGGCAAAGGAGAATAAAACAAACGATTTCCAACACCTAGCCCCATGGCCAAATTTCCACTAATTGGACTTAATCCGTGCCCACTTGATAAAGAGACATATTCATCCATGATATTGCCCAAATGATAAACGATGTCATCTCCTGTATTTAATCCTTTATAAAACAAAATGAAACTGCCAACACAGCTAAAAAGAAAAATTAAAAGATAAGGAATAATTTTTTTGACCCATTGATTTTGTGTTGTTTTCATTTAAATCCCTCGTTTTTTTTATTGTACAATAAATTTATATTTTAAGCAAATATCCATTTTTTACATAAAATATAGTTTTTTTCAAATAATAAAAATAGGGAGCGATGCCTTTTGTATTTATGTATCGACTTAAAATGCTTTTATGCTTCTGTAGAATGTATTGAACGCAATCTTGATCCTCAAACTACACCATTAGTTGTTGCTGATCCGAGCCGTTCAAAAGGAGCAATTTGTTTGGCTATCACTCCCTATTTAAAAAATAAAGGTATTCGGAATCGCTGTCGTTTATATGAAATTCCAGAAACCATCTATTATAAAATTGTTCCACCACGTATGAAAAAATATATTGAATACTCTGCAAAAGTTTATGGGCTTTTATTAAACTTTATTGCTAAAGAAGATATTCATGTTTATTCAATTGATGAATGTTTTATTGACATCAAACCTTATTTACATCTGTATCAAAAAACAGCTCAACAAATGGGAAAAGAACTGATTGATTTAATTGAGCGAAAAACAAAATTAATTGCAACTTGTGGGGTTGGTACAAATCTTTATTTAGCAAAAATCGCTCTAGATTTAATTGCTAAAAAAAATTCTTCAAGAATCGCCTATTTAAATGAGCCATTATATAAAGAAAAATTATGGAATTATCAACCCTTATCTGATTTTTGGCAAATTGGTAATGGAATTGAAAAAAGATTGCATCGTTTAAACATTTATACCATGAAAGATTTAGCTTTCGCTAATAAAAAAAGATTAGAAAATGAATTTAAAAGTGCTTGGATTTCATTATATGAACATGCTTGGGGAAAAGAAAATACAACCATGCAAGACATCAAAAATTATCAAACGAAAAATAAATCGCTTTCTAGTGGACAAACTTTAATGAAAGATTATTCTTACATGGATGCAAAACTTGTATTAACTGAAATGACTGAGTTGTTAGTTTTAGATTTAGTTACACAAAAATATGTTACCGACCATATTTCTTTATTCGTATCTTATAGTAAAAATTATGCCATTCCATCGACAAAAGCATCAAAAAAGTTAGATGTCCAAACAAATTCTTATTCTATTTTAAAAAAAGAATTATTAACATTGTTTAAACAAAATGTCAATCAAAAAATTCCTATTCGTAAAATTCGTATTTCTTTTTCTCATCTACTTTTTGAAGAAAATGAACGATATGGTCTTTTTGAAAATCACACTGCTTTACTCAAAGAAAAAAGATTACATCAAACCATTCAACAAATCAAAGAAAAATATGGAAAATCGGCCATTATCCGTGGTATGAATTTGCAAAAAAATGCTACAACTTTAAAAAGAAATAAATTGATTGGAGGACATCATGAATAGCAAACAAAAAGGACAACAATTCCAACCCTTTGATGCTTTAAAAGGATTTAAAAAAGCTTTAGCTGAACAAGAAAAAAACTTAGTTGAAGAAAAACCGATATTATCTGAAGATCAAGAAAGACAAATCAATGACATATTGTTGCAGTTAAAAATCAATGATGAAATTGTTATAACCATTTATCAAAATAAACAAATCCTTCCTTTACAAGGAAAAATACAATCCATTCAAAAACAAAAAAAATGGTTAATAATACAAAATCAAAAAATTTCATTTTCTCAACTTTTAAATATTAAAAAAAGCGACTAAATCATCGCTTTTAAAACAAACAATTTTTAACCGTTCTTGGAAAAGGAATAACATCACGGATATTTTGCATTCCAGTAAGATACATAATCATTCTTTCAAATCCTAATCCAAAACCTGCGCTTTTTGCACCACCAAAACGTCGTAAATCTAAATACCATTGCATACTTTCAATATTCATATGCAATTCTTCCATTCTTTTCTTTAAAATGTCGTAATTTTCTTCTCTTTGAGAACCACCAACTAATTCACCAATATGTGGAACTAAAAGGTCACAAGCAGCAACCGTTTTTCCATCGGGATTTTGTTTCATATAAAAAGACTTCATTTCTTTAGGAAAATCAATTAAAAACAATGGCCCATCGACGACTTGTTCACACAAATATTTTTCATGTTCAGAATTAAAGTCCATCCCCCAATATATTTCGTTGTTTTCAAATTGATGGCCCTTTTCAACAGCTTTTTTCAATTCTTCAACGGCTTGAGTATAGGTCATTTTTTGGAAAGTAGATTGGCTCACTTTTTGTAATCTTTCAATCAATCCTTTATCAATCATGGTATTAAAAAAGTTCATCTCTTCTGGACAATTTTCTAAAACATAATCAATACAATATTTAATCATATCTTCAATGAGAAGCATATCATCTTCTAAATCAGCAAAAGCCATTTCTGGTTCAATCATCCAAAATTCACTAGCATGGCGAACCGTGTTTGATTTTTCAGCTCTAAAAGTGGGACCAAAAGTATAAACATCTCGAAAAGCTTGAGCAAATGCTTCAGCATGTAATTGAGCAGAAACCGTTAAACTGACTTTTTTTCCAAAGAAATCTTTTTCATAATCCCCATCTTTTCTAGTGGTTACGGTAAACGTTTCTCCAGCCCCTTCAGCATCATTTGAAGTAATAATTGGTCCATGGACATAGACAAATCCTTGATTTTGGAAAAACTCGTGAATCGCCATTGATAAAACGGAACGAACCCGAAAAACAGCTAAAAAAGTATTCGCTTTTGGTCTTAAATGGGCAATTTCTCTTAAAAATTCAAAACTATGCCGTTTCTTTTGTAAAGGATAATCTTCAGCACATTTTGCTAATAATTTAATTTCATTTGCAGCAATTTCAAAAGGTTGCTTGCCTCCTTCTGTAATTTTTAATTTACCCATGACATTGATGGCATCACCCGTATTTAAAGATGAATAGAGTTCAAAATTTTTTTCATCTTTAGAATAAACAATTTGAACATTTCTAAAATAAGTTCCATCATTTAATTCAATAAAACCAATATGTCCATTATTTCGGTTTGTTCGGACCCAACCCTCTATCTCTACATATTCTAAATAATCTTTTTGTGCATGAAGATCACTTAAAACAATGTCATATAATTCTCTTGCAGTTACAAATTCAAACATAGTTTCCCTCCTTAAAATAAAAAAACGTCCCTTATCTAGGAACGTAAATTACGCGGTGCCATCCTAGTTCATAATCATCATTGATTATGCCCTTTTTTTCTTTAACGCAGATTATACGTGACGTTTTTCGTCCAGCAAATAAAAGTGTTAAAATAATAAATTACTCGAGGTTTTCTTTTCACCAATCAAAACTCGCTAAGCACTTTCATTTATTACCGTCTTTTATCATAGCTTTGCCCCTATTATACCTGATTTAAAATAAAATTCAAGCATTTTATACTTCTTTTCGGTTACTAAAGGCGCGATAAAGTGTCATTTCATCTGCATAATCTAATTGTGCTCCCATAGGTAAACCATGCGCTAAACGAGTCACTTTAACGGGATATTCTTTTAACATGTTTGAAATATATAAAGCCGTGATTTCTCCTTCAACTGTAAGATTTGTAGCTAAAATTACTTCCTTAATATTTCCGTTTTGAACACGCTGAATTAAAGAAGCCAAATTGATATCTTCTTCTCCCTTTCCTTTTGTAGGAGAAATATATCCATTTAAAACATGATATACTCCATGGTATTCTTTCATTTTTTCAAAAGCAAAGACATCTTTAGGATAATGTACAACGCAAATTAAAGAAGAATCGCGATCAGATTCATTACAAATATTGCAAGTATCTTCGTCACATAAATTCCCACAAATATGGCAATGTTTTAAATTAAAGACATCTAATAAGGCTGTTGCAAATTCTTCAACACGTTCTTTTTTCATATCTAAAATATCATAAGCCATACGTTCAGCTGTCTTTGTTCCAATTCCTGGCAAATATTTAAAACATTCTATTAAATTTTGAAATCGTTGTGGATAGTCCATAATTAAAATAACCCTGACATCCGAATGCCTGATGTTTGCTTTGACAATATTTTTTGTTCTTCATCTAAAACTGTTTTTATGGCTTCATTTACAGCAACAACAATCATATCTTGAAGCATTTCTTTTTCATCTTTATCAATTAATTCATCGTCTACTTGAATAGAAAGAATTTCTTTTGATCCTTTAATTACGATGACAATGCCTCCACCAGCACTTTTAATTTCAAAAACTTTTTCTTCTAATTCTTTTTGTGCTTTTTCCATTTCTTTTTGCATTTTTTGTGCTTGTTGCATTAACATATTCATATTCATAGTTCTATTTCTCCTTTATATTTAAGACATCTCCAAAAATACTTTTTCCCATTTCAATTGTTGCATTTCCATCAAAATCTTCTTCTACTTTTATCGTTTCATTGCTAGTTGTATCTAAATGGGGAAGTTCTTTTAATTCTGGTTTTTTATTCGCTTGAATGAGTTGCATATATGTTTTTGTAATGTCCACAAACATACTATGTTCGACAACATATACTTCTAAATCATAATCAAATATTTCTTTAATAAAGCGACGAATGAGAATCAAATTTTCTTTTTCTTGTGCTTTAGAAGAAAGAATTTTGTAGTTATATACTAAAACAATAAATTCTTTAGATGCAGCACCAATTTTGGCATCAGCAATGAGTTGGGCGACATATCTTGTTTTTTCATTATCGATATAAGCACGAATTCCATCCCATTTTTGAATTAAATCATTTTTAAATTTTTTATCCCCATGGGCTACAATATTAATATATTCATCCATGGAATATTGAATTCTTAAAGATGGGGAGGTGGGTTTATATTCTTGTTTAATTTCTAAAGGTTGACTTTCTTCTTGTTCAATTTTTATCGGATGAACCGCTTTTTCCTCTACAACAGGTTTCTTTGTTTCCTCTTTTAAGGGTTGTGAATTTAAAACTTGTGGTTCTACCTTTTGATCTTTTTGAATCATTTTATCAATAGCCTTTAAGGATGCTAGTTCAAAAAATAATCGATAATTCGATGTTTGACGATAATATCCCATTGTTTCATTTAAAATATCGACAATGAATAAGGCCTGATTTGTAGAATAATATTTTAAAATTTCTGAAGCCTGTTCTTTATTTAATCGTTCTAAAACTTGCGCATCACTGGTAAATTGAAAAACAATCGCATCTTTTAAACAAACCATTAAATCATAAGTTAGTCGTTTAACATCAATTCCCTTTTCAATATATTGTTCAATCATTTCGAGTACTTCATTAGTTTTTCCTAGGGCAATTAAAGATAAATAATGCACCATTTCAGCGGTGGACATCATTCCATAGATATCATAAATATGTTGCATGGTGATGTGATCTTTTGCATAACTAACAACTTGATCTAAAATACTTAAAGCATCACGCATACCACCATCTGCTAATTCACTAATTAAACTAGAAACACCATCTTCAGCCGTTATATTTTCCTTTTCCATGATTTCTTCGACTTTTTCTTTAATATCCTCAAAGGATATTTTGGTAAAATCAAAACGTTGGCATCGTGATAAAACCGTTGGAATAACTTTATGAATGTCTGTTGTGGCCAAAATAAATATCACATGAGCGGGTGGTTCTTCTAAAGTTTTTAACAAAGCATTAAAAGCACCAGGCGTCATCATATGCACTTCATCAATAATGTAAACTTTATATTTTCCTTTAATGGGTGCATATTTGACTTTTTCAATTAATTCACGAACTTCATCCACTCCATTATTACTTGCTGCATCAATTTCAATAATATCGGGATGACTATTTTGATTGATAGCAATACAATTTTCACATTCATTACAAGGCTGATGATCAGGATTTAAACAATTCACAGCTTTGGCCAAAATTTTAGCCGTTGTTGTTTTTCCTGTCCCTCTAGGTCCACTAAAAATATACGCATGTGCTATTTTTTTGGTAGCAATTGCATTTTTTAATGTGGTAATAATATGTTTTTGTCCCACCATGCTTTCAAAATCATTCGGTCTATAAGTTCGATATAATGCTTTGTATGCCATCTTCAATCACTCCAATATTATTATACTTTATTTCGCTTGTTTTTAAAATAAGTAGAAAGAATTTTAGAACATTTTTCATCTTCATAATACATCGTTTGTGGATAATGATTGAATCCTTTCATTTGGTATAAAGAAAGGGTAGATTCAATGGCTCCACCTTTTTTATCTTTTGCTCCATAAATTACTTCTTTAATACGACTTTGCATGATTGCACCAGCACACATCGCACATGGTTCTAAAGTCACATAAAGACTACATTCATCTAAGTGCCAATTATGAAGTTTTTTGGATGCCTTTTCAATCACTACAATTTCTGCATGTTTTGTAGCAAGTTGTTTTCTTTCTTTTAAGTTATGTGCTTTAGCAATAATTCGATCATTTTTTACTAAAATTGCCCCTACAGGAACTTCATCTTTTTTAAAAGCTTTGATTGCTTCTTGATAAGCCAAATCCATATATTTTTGGTGTTTTTGTTCCATATTCATCACCACTTTTTTTATTATACTAAAAATTAAAATACTTGAAAATATAAAAAAAATTCGAATTGTAAACAAATTGTAAATTTTTCATGTATAATAGAAATAACGAGGTGAGATTATGAATAGAAAGTTGATGGCTTTTTTTGCCATCGGATGTTTAAGTATCTCTGGTTGTACCAAAAAAACACAAGATTTAACTCCTGCGGACACAGGAATTATTGAAGTTTATGCTCCTACGGATTTAGTAAACATTCATGGAATTTTAAGTGATAACGGGTTCCCATTAAAGAATCTTCATTTTTATAATGGAGAGGAATTAATGGTTACAGGAGAACAATTAACGTGGACCGGAGAAAGCGATGTTGCACATGTAAAAGATGGCGTTTTATATTATGATCAAATCGGTCGTACTCTTTTTAAAGCAAGTTATGGAGGAAATGATTACCAAATTAATGTTACTGTTAACAAAAATGAAGCAGAACGCTACTTGTATGAAAATATTAATGTAGCTGATGCTGAACCCTATTTTAAAGTAAGAGAAGGAACGGCTAACAACGTCACTTTTGATCGTCAAAGCAATTCTATCATTTTAAATGCAAGTTCAGGAACAACTCGTGTGGATTATCCTATTGAATTTGGTTTCAACTATGATTATACGATTGAAGCTGACTTTAAATTTATTAGTGCGAATGATCCTACTAGATATGCTGGTATTTTATTTAGAACCGATGCATTAGATGTCAATTCATGGTATCAAATGGATGTTCGAAATAATGTTCAAGTTGATGTTGCTGGACAATATGGTGTTGAATGTACACAAAAAGTAGGAAATAGTTTTTTATATCCACAACGTCATGTTATGGATAAGCCTTTGCCTTCTTTTGAAGATACAAAACTACGTGTAGAAGTTAGTGGAATGACCGCTAAATTTTATATCAATGATGAATTAGTGATTGACACTGTCTTAAATAGTTTAACATCTGGAGATATCGGCTTTCAAGTTAATGGTGGACAAGCACGTTTTTCAAATATCACAATTTATACTGGGGCTTCCAATGTAACGCATACAAGTGATCGTGCTTCATCTTATGTTAATAAAGAAAATTTAGCATCTGCATTCCCTATGCTTTCACCAAATTATGCAACCACAGAAGAATTAAATCAAGCAGTTAATAACAATTTAATTTTGTCTTATTCTTTAAAAGCAGAATTAGAAAATGGACAAGTTGTCGCTCAAACATTTAATGGTGAAAAATTAGGTAATTTACAAACTATTTTATCAGGTTATAAAGGAAAATTAATTCCAAATATGGTTGTAGAAACTGTAGAAGTGGCTCAAAAAGTAGCTAAAATCACAGCTTCACTCGGTATTGAAGATTGTACCGTTTTGTCAAAAGATCCCAATGTTTTAAAGGCTTATTATGCTGTTAATCCATTAGGAAGATTGGGTTATATTTCATCTTTATCTTCTATTGATACTTACAAGCAAGCCTCTCAAGAATGTTTTACTGCAGGAGAAGCACATGCAAACATTGTTTGTATTGATGCAAATGTCATTAATAAAGATATCGTCTTTTGGATTAACTCTAGAGGATATGGCGCTTGGGCAATCAATATGGATTCTGCAAATGCTTTAGCTCCTTATCAAGCTACTTTGGCCGGTGCTGGAACATTTATTTCAACCAGTCAAACCGAAGCATTAAAGGCTGTAGATTCTTCTATCTTCCATTTAGGTAATGCTTTATTTAGAAAACCGGTTATCACAGGACATCGTGGTGATGGTTCTAACATTCATTACCCAGAAAATAGCTTAGAATCATTCCTTTGGGCAATAGAAAATGGAGCAAGTGCCATTGAATTAGATATTCATACCACTGCAGATAATCAACTTGTTGTCATTCATGGTGGTGGAAGTGCCGGCATTTCCACTTCTGAAACAACGACTTGTTCAATCAACATGCGAGATGCAACTTTAGAGCAATTAAAACAATGTCGTTTAACACAAAATGGAGAAGCTACGGAATATACCATTCCAAGTTTTGATGAAGTTTTGGATGCATTTAAAGATAAAGATACGATTCTAGTCGTTGAAATTAAAGATTCAAGAATTAAAACCGCACAATTAATGTTAGAAGCATTAAAAGAATATGACATGATGGATAGAGTCGTTGTCATTGACTTTAGCACAGCTTCATTAAACTACATTAAAAAAGTAGAACCAGGATTACATGTAGGTTATTTAAATTCTGTTAATGTAAAATCCATGGATGACTACTATAATACCTATCAAAATTATTTCAACAAAGAAATTGGATTATCTCCAAATATTGGAAATTTAACAGAAGATGGCATTGTTGCAAGTACAAGTAGAGGAAACAATTATTGGGTATGGACATTTGATGTCGCTTCTAACGCTAACTTCTTAAATTACATTAAGTATGGTAATATCGCTTTTACAACCAATCGTGTAGATTTATCTTCAGATTGGAAAATACGATTTGATAGCAAAGAAGATCAATATAGTTTAACCAAAGGTCAATCCATTACTTTAGAAGGATATTCAACAACCTTTAAAAACCAAACCAATGATGAAACGAACTTTACAATCAAAGTCTTATCTAATGATGATATCATTGAAGTATCCAATCAATCCATTACAGCTAAAAATACAGGAACGGCATATATTATCCTAAGTTATGAAACAACCTTTACTTTAGGTGCTTCTAATTATTATACAATTTATAGTGATATTATTGAAATTCAAGTTCAGTAAAAAAGACGTGCAAATGCACGTCTTTTTAATAAAAAGGCCATCGCACATAGTTGATTTCTTAAGGCTGCTGCCTTCCGACTCTGACCTGGTTCAAAACTACCTATCACGATGGTACTTTTATTATATGCATTTTTTTTAAAAAAAACAACTCTTTTACAATAAAAAAAGAAGGATACTTTGAAAGCGCTATATTATTTTAAAATAAATCTATATTTTTTAAAAAAACAATGTTACAATGTATATGCAATTCATTTATGTAATAAATTGAATAGAAGGAGGATATATCCCTATGGGAAAAGTTTATTCGCCTAGCAATATTAAAAATATTGCATTATTAGGCCACCAAGGTGTTGGTAAAACATCACTCATTGAATCTTTATTATATGTTACCAATAAAATTAATAAAAAAGGTCATATAACCGAAGGAACAACCATTTCAGATTATACAAAAGAAGAAAAGAAAGCTAGAATTTCTATTTATTCTACCGTTGTTCCCGTTGAACTTGAATCGATTAAATTCAACATGCTAGACACGCCAGGTTTTTTTGATTATGTGGGTGAAGTTAGAGCTTCATTAAGTGTTGCTAGTTGTGCCATTTTAATTGTAGATGCGACAAAAGGAGTCGAAGTTGGAACTAAAAAGTCTTGGAAAAGAATTCAACGCTATCATTTACCAGCAATTATTTTAGTCAATAAAACTGAAAAAGAAAATGCCAATTTTGATAAAGTTGTTGGTCAACTTCAAGAAATGATGGGAAATAATGCTGTGCCATTAGTTTGCCCTCATGGTATTGCTTCTACTTTTGATGGTGTTATTGATGTATTAAATAAGGAAGTTTCTATTTATAATGATGGAAAAGTCACTTCTACTACATCTACTGATCAAGTTGATTTGCAACATGCGCATTTAGTAGAACAAATTGCTACGCATGATGATGCTTTAACAGAAAAATATTTAATGGAAGAAGAAATCACGCAAGATGAACTCAAAGAAGGATTAAAGCATGCTGTATGCAGTGGACATTTATATCCTATTCTTGCTTGTTCCATTCGTCATAATATTGGAATCAGCAAACTTTTAGAAGTAATGGAAAAATATTTACCTTCTGCAGATACAAGAGTCGTTAAAGATGTAGCTGTCGATCCAAATGCACCTTTTAGCGCTCAAGTATTTAAAACGATTGTGGACCCCTTTGTCGGAAAAATCAGTTATGTCATTGTTCGTTCTGGTAAATTAAAAAGAGATTTAACCATTTTTAATAGTACAAAACAAGTAAAAGATAAATTAGGTTTAGTTTACACTCCATTTGGAAAAGAATTAAACGAAACAACAGAATTAGTTGCAGGGGATATTGGCGTTGTAACCAAAGTGAGTTCGCTTGAAACGAACGATACTTTCTGTGATCCAAACCATGAAGTTGTTTTTGAGCCGATTCGTTTCCCTCAACCTATTGTGTATTATGGTATCACTGTTGCCAATAAAAACGATGATGCAAAAGTTGGTGAAGGGCTTAAAAAAGCCGCTCAAGAAGATTTAACGATTTCATTTGAAAGAAATCCTGAAACTAAACAACTCGTTGTTGGCTGTCAAGGACAAATGCATATTGATACAATTATTGATAAAATCAAAAATACATATAATGTTTCTTGCTCTACAGAAGAAGCAAAAGTGCCATATCGTGAAACTATTAAGGGATTTGCCGATGTTGAAGGGCGTCACAAAAAACAATCTGGCGGTGCTGGTCAATATGGCGTTGTTAAAATTAAATTCGAACCAAGTGATAAAGACTTTGAATTTGTTAACGACGTATTTGGTGGAGCCGTTCCTACCAACTTCATTCCAGCGGTAGAAAAAGGCCTTATTGATTCTTTAAAAACAGGGGTACTCACTGGAAATCCTGTCATAGGAATAAAAGCGACTTTATATGATGGCAGTTATCACCCTGTTGATTCAAACGAATTATCCTTTAAAATTGCAGCAAACTTAGCTTTTAAAGAAGGATGTAAAAAAGCAAAACCAGTTTTACTTGAACCAATTTTAGATGTTTCCATTACCGTTCCAAGTGATTTTGTTGGAGATGTCATGAGTAGTGTTTCTAAATATAGAGGAACCGTTGGTGAAATGGAAAGTGTAGATGACGAACAAATTATTCGTGCTTCCATTCCTCAAGTAGAATTTACAAAATGTGTCATTGAATTAAAAACTTTAACACAAGCACAAGCACAATTTACTTCCAAATTTGCTCGTTATGCTGAAGTCCCAATGATGACGGCTGAAAAAATTATTGCTGCTTATAAAGCAACTGTTAATGAATAAACAAAAACCCTTTAAAGGGTTTTTTGTTTACAATTTATCTTGATTTGTTATAATATCTTATAGATGAAATGAGGTAAGGATTATGGCTTTTAAAACAGACTTTGTCGTCATTGGATTAGGACGATTTGGATTAAGTATTGTAAAAACACTTTTACAAGAACATAAAAGTGTTATGGTTTTAGACTGTGATTTAGAAAAAATCAATCGAATTCGTGACAAGGTTGCTTTTGCTGCTGCACTAGACGCTACCGATGAAGATGCACTTTGTGAAGTAGGCATTAAAAATGCAGAACATGTCATCGTTGCCATGGGTTCTAATTTTGAAAATGGATTGTTAACCACAGTGGCATTACAACAATTAGGTATTAAAAATATTACAGTAAAATCAAGTGATGAAACACAATCAAAAGTGTATCGACAACTCGGCATCGTTGATATTGTCTCTCCTGAAATTGAAACAGGAATAAAAGTGGCTAGAAGATTAACCCATAGTTCAATACAAGATTTTATTGAATTAGGTACCGATTTATCGGTTATTAAAATTGAAGTTTTGAATGAAAAATTAATTCATAAAACGATTGTGGATGCCAATTTTAGAGAAAAATTTGGTGCAAATATTATTGCTATCACTCGGGATGAAAAAACCTTTGTTCCTTCAGCAATGGAAATTTTACAAAAAGGCGATTTGTTGTATATTATCATTCATAATAAAAATTTAACTAAAATTGAAGCGTTTATTGGTAAAAACGAAAAATGAGATCTTCCATTCCAAATGCAACAAAAAAAAGATTTCCGCAATATTTAAGAGTATTACAAGAATTACAAGAAAGAGGTAATGAGCGAGTTTTTTCCTATCAAATCGGAAATATGATGGATATTAGTGAATATACGGTACGCAAAGACTTCATGTTTTTATCCGTAGAAGGAAAAACGGCATCCGGTTACGATATCAATCTTTTTATAAAAGCCCTAGAACAAGAATTAGGATTTACAAATCATGAAAAAATCATATTAATTGGTGTAGGTGTTTTAGGAAATGCTTTATTAAAATATAATTTTGTTTCCCATCGCATCGGTAAAATTGTTTGTGCTTTTGATTGTGATAAACAAAAAACAAATAAAAAAAATTATGGCGTTCCCGTTTATGATATGGAATTACTTTCAAAAAAAATACCCAGAGATACAACCATTGCGATTTTAGCGATTCCAAAAGAAGATTTAGAAACAGTAATTAACCAATTAATGAGTTTAAAAGTAAAAGCGATTTTAAATTTTACAGATGGATTGCCTCGAAAACGAAAAAATATAAAAATTTATAACATCGATCTTGTTGAAATGATTTCAAAAACAATTTATGATTTTCAATCTCAAAAAAAGTAAAAAAAGAGAATGAATGAAGTGAGCCCCTCCTGTTAGTTGGTCTAACTTTTGGGTTTCATCTCAAAATTCTCTTTTTTTTATTATGCCCACCACATCGAAGTGGGTTTTTTATTGATAATCATTGTATTTTGTAAAAATTCAATGGCTTTAACTAATCCTTCTTTGGCTTCCATTATTGAATCTTCATGTTCAATAGAAATAACATGATCATATCCAATTAAATTTAAAGCAGAAAAGATATCTTTCCAGTATTTTTCAGAATTTCCATAACCAACCGTTCTAAATACCCAAGAACGATGAATTTCATCACCATAATGTTTGGTATCTAAAACTCCGTTTTTAGCAATATTTTCACGATCAAGACCTGTATCTTTTGCATGGAAATGATAGATTGCACCTTTTAAATATTTGATAGCACTAACCATGTCTACCCCTTGCCAAATTAAATGTGAAGGATCAAAATTTGCACCAATCATTGGATCAACAGCATTTCTTAATTTTAACAAAGTTTCTGGATTATAGACACAAAATCCTGGATGCATTTCTAAACATATATATTTTACATGATGGGATTTTGCAAATTGAACGGCCTTTTTCCAATAAGGAATGAGCACTTTATTCCATTGCCATTGAAGAACTTCACTAAAATCTTCTGGCCAAGGGCAAGTGACCCAATTAGGATGTTTACTCGTTTTTGAATCTCCTGGACATCCAGAAAAAGTAATAATGCGTTCAACGTTTAACTTTTCAGCTAAAATACAAGCCGCTTCAAAGTCTTCTTGATAAGCTTTAGCGATTTCTTTATTCGGATGAACAGGGTTTCCGTGACAAGAAAGAGCGGCAATTTCACAATGATACTTTGCAAATAAATCCTTTATTTCTTGAATTTTTTGATCATCACAAATGAGTTCTTTGGCGTTAAAATGAGCTGTTCCTGGAAACCCTCCACATCCCATTTCAACACTATAAACTCCATGATCTGTTAAAAATTTCAACATTTCTTCTAACGTCATATCCGCTAAAGCAGGACTAAACACCGATAATTTCATTTTTTTATTCTCCTTTAATTTCTTCTAAAGATGCTACCATTGGACAAGATAAATCATCGATTTTGTTGGTTGGTTTTGCCCAATTCAAAGCATTGAGTAAAACTTGTTGTACTTCTTTTATACAAAAGGTTGGATTGGTTTCATGTCCTGGTTGAAAATAAAAAACTTTACCATTGCCACGATAATAACAGCAACCACTTCTAAATACATTTCCCCCTTGGAACCAACCGATAAAAACTAATTCATCCGGTGTTGGAATGCCAAAAGGTTCTCCATACATTTCTTCGTGAGGAATTTCAAAATATTCATTGATTCCCTTGGCAATTGGATGGTTTGGTAAAACAACCCAAACTCTTTCTTTTTCATCGATTTCACGCCATTTTAAATTACAAGCGGTTCCCATTAATCGTTTAAAAGGTTTTGCTAAATGTGCAGAGTGTAAAGCAATAAAGCCCATCCCTTTTAAAACAGATTCAGCTACTTTATCAGCAACCGCATCAGAGACATCTTGATGATTCATATGTCCCCACCAAACCATAACATCTGTTTGTTTTAAAACGTCTTCTGTGATTTCATTAATATTTTTTAAAGTATAAACCTTTACATTATGTCCTGCTTTTTCAAATAAATCTTTTAAAACTCCATGAATTCCCGTAGGATAAGCTTTTAAAGTTTTTCCTGTTTGATGGGTATCATTAAATTCGTTATAGATGACAACGTTCATAATTCAACCTCTTTCCCTGTTTGGGCCGATTGATAAATGGCTTGTAATATTTTTATCATTTCCACTCCTTGTTGTGGAACAAAATCAGGCTTTTCATCATGTAAAACGACATTCACAAAGTGTTGTAAATTCGCAGCATGACCATTAGAAATTAAAGTTCCTTTGGGTTCTAAATCAAAGAGTTGGCCAGCTTCTTCCGTATAAATTTCATAATGATTTGGTTCCCAAGATAAACCACCTTTTGTGCCTCGTAATTCAACAAAGTTCTTTTCTTCTTTGACATTGGATGCCCAACTAAATTCAATTTGTAGACATGCTCCATTGTCAAATTTAATAAATCCCATTGCCAAATCTTCAACATCAAAGGTTCCATTTTCTACACTATCTCCAAAACTTGCATGAACAGAATCGCTTTGTGAGGCATCATTTGCAAATTTCGTATAGGTTGACCCAGAAACAGCAACCGGTTTTGGATTACCCATTAAATAAATGGCTAAATCAATCATATGAACACCTAAATCAATGAGTGGTCCTCCTCCTGATTGAGCTTTGGTTGTAAACCAGCCTCCTTTTCCAGGAATACCACGTCTTCTTTGCCATCCACAACGACCACAATAAATTTCACCCATTTTGCCATCTTCAATATATTTTTTTAAATATTTTGAAGTAGCAAGATGACGATTGTTACGCATAACCATCAATACTTTATGCGTTTGTTCCGCCGTTTTTTTCATTTCTTCAACTTCTTGAACAGAAATGGCATCTGGTTTTTCACAAAAAACATGTTTATTTGCTTTTAAGGCTTGAATAGCAATAATCGAATGTAAATAATTTGGCGTACAAATATCTATTGCATCGATATTTGGATCTGCAATTAAATCTTTATAATCTTGATATTTTTTGATAGAATGTCCTAGTATTTTTTCTACTTCATCCATACGATGAGGAAGAATATCACATGTTGCTACAATTTCTACTTCATCCATTTTTTGATAGGCATGCAAATGAATAGCTTTGGCAATTCCTCCATTACCGATAATACCAATTCTTAGTTTTTTCATTTTAATTTTCTTTTTGTTTCCTTTCTTTTTTGTTCATCCCCATTATATAGAATGTATTTTTCTTTTTCTAGTCCTTATCATTAAAAAAAGAAAGAAAATTTTAGTTTGTTTTGAATCAATTTTTTTACTAAAAAATCAACACTACCTGTATTCAGTTAGGCAACGATTCTAACAACAATATAAATTTACAAATTCTTTAAAAAATAATATAATATTTGTGTGGTAATTTATAAAAAAAATAGCAGTTCTATTTCTGTTATTGTTTCCTTATTTAGTTGATAAATCATAACCTATGTACAAATTAAAAATGTAAGCATCCATTGAATAAGTGCTTACATTTTAAAATTTATATTTTAAGAAACTGGTTGTTTCTTTTTTTTATCAATTTTTCGTTTTAATAAAATAATAGCCATTAAAAACACTGCTAAAATGGCAAAAGTAATCACAAGTCCCAATATACTTTGGTTGTATACTTGTGCTCCAACAGAAGTCCAAATCATAATTCCAGGAATTCTTGATAAACAATAAATCGTTAATACCCGACTTGGTTTAACGGGTGTAAGACCTGCACAATACATCAAAATATCTTTAGGAACAAAAGGTAAGTTACAAATTACAAATAAAGATAATGTTCCAGCATTAGAATTTAATAAATGCGTAATACTTTCTAATTTTTTGGGTTTAATAAATCTAGATACAAATCCATATCCCAGCCATCTAGCAATAAAAAACGCGATAATCGTGCCAATAAAGACACCAATAATTGATAAAATTGAGCCCATGTATATGCCAAAGATAAATCCACCAACCATGTTGACCGCATCTCCTGGCAATACAAATACGACGACTTGAAGAATTTGCAAAAATATAAAAGCAATAAAACTTAAACTCTTATAGGATTTTATTTTATCTCGAATTAATCCAAAATCAGAAAAAACTTTTAACTTAGGAGCTAAAACAATGCTACAAACAATCACACTTACAAAAAATAATATAAAAATAACAAATTTGATAATATCTTTCTTCTTTGCTTTTTCCATTTTTCTCACCCATACAAATCAATACAATATATGAATTAAAAAATATAAATATGTTTGATTTAGTTAGCAAAGAATACTTCTTCTATTTTAACTTCAAATGAACTATCCTTCTTTAAAAAACAATTGATTTAATTTTTTTACTTTGGTAAATAAAATCCATACCACAAAGGATAACAAAGCAGCCAAAAGGAAGCCAAATAAAATATCTGACGGATAATGCACATAAAAATACATTCTAGAAAAAGCAATCAAAGAAGCTAAAACAAAAGTGATGATGCCACTTTCCCATTTTTTATTAAATAATAAAACAAAAGCTGGAATAAAACTATGCAAGGTGTGTCCACTTGGCATTGAATACCCACTAGGGCAAGAAATTGCATGAACTAGTTCGGGATGCACTACACATGGTCGATCTCTAGCAATGACATTTTTCAAAAGCAAATTCCCAATTAAAAAGCCTAAGGCCATGGTAATTAAAATATACATTCCCGTTTTTCTATAATTTTTAAAACATAAACATAGAATAGCAATTGCGATGCCAAATATTCCTGCTTCACCTATAAATGTAAAAACTTTCATTAGAAAATCTAGCCAATCACTTCGCATATTTTTGGCAATAAAATCTAGAATTTTTGTGTCCATTGTTTCACCTTCTTTTTTAGTATAACACATTTGAATTATTTGTTTACTTTTATTTCTTTCCCAAATATAATTGAATTAAAGGAAAGTGATAAAATGTCTAACACTGCTGTTAAACAAAAAAGAGGAACCAGTCTTTTTTATACGATTAATCGAATACTTATTGGAATCACACTCATTGCTAGTGTTATTGGAATGTTTTTTGTCAATGACGATAGTCAACGAAGCCGATTTGCTTTTGCTGCGGTTCAATCCTTGTTATTTTTATTATGCTCTTTTGTCCCTAATTTTTTAGAAAAAAAAGCAAAAGTCAATTTTTCAAATATATTACTTGTCATTTATTTAGTCGTTTGCATTTGCCATTTTGTTTTGGGTGAAATATTTGGGTTTTATGTCAATGTCAAAGGATGGGATTCTATTTTGCATACTTTTACAGGAGCCACTTTAGCCATTGTCTCTTTTTCGATGATTAATCTTTTAAATGAAAATGTAAAGGGCTTAAAATTATCCCCTTTATTTGTAGCCATTTTTGCTGTTTGTTTTGCTGTAACAATTGGTGTATTATGGGAAGTTGTTGAATATTTTGCAGATCAACTTACTGGTTCAAATATGCAACGTTATATGGACTCTGCAACAGGAGAAATATTTATCGGAAGAAATGCATTAAAAGATACGATGAAAGATTTAATGTTAGATACCATTGGCGCAACCATCTTTGCAACGATTGGTTATTTTGCTTTAAAGCATGAAAAAAATGCATTTGAAAAATTTGCCATTTCTAAAAAAGAAAAAAACAACACAAAAAAGCAAGAAAATCAAACAATAGAAAATAAAGAAGTTGAGACGATAGTCGAAGAAAAAAATGAATAATAAACAGACCTCTTTGTTTTATACATAAAACAAAAAGGTCATTTTTTTCTTGTGTATTTATTTTTTTTCCTTTATAATGAAAAAGACTTTTTTTATAGAGGGGATGATTTTAATGTCAAAAAAAGTGAAAGTCAGCGGGTTATTTGTCCTATGTTTGATGATGATTACAGGATGTTCACAAAACAATTCAGCTACAGCCAATTCATCTCATTCCAATTCAACAAATGGTTCAAGTATCCCATCTTTACCAAATGAAAGTACAAATTCTAGTTCTTCAAGCAATGAACCAGAACCTATTCCATATTATACCTATCGTTTTTACGATGCTTATAATACAATCATCAAGGAAGATACGATTCAAGAAGGAGAACCAATTATACCTCCCAAAAATAATCCAGAAAAAAAGAAAACTGATCAATATTCCTATCAATTTGTAAAATGGTCTTTAGATGATTTTTCAGCAATTACAAAAAATGAAGACATCTATCCCATTTATAATGAAACAATTAATCAATATACTTATACTTTTTTAAATTATGATGATTCTATTTTAAAACAAGTTACTGCAGATTATGGAACCAAGATTGTTCCTCCAGAAAATCCAACATATGAAGAAGATAATGATCTCATTTATACTTTTGTTGGTTGGGACCAACAATTTTCTATTCTTACTAAAGATATTACGATTAAAGCACAATATCAAATACAAACTGATGTCCAAAAGAAAGCCTTAAGAATTGTGCGCTCTGCTTTTGAAAACAATCAAGTGATTTCTGTTTTAGTAACCTTACAAGGAAATATAAATACAACGATTCAAATGCAATTCAGTATTGATGATACAACTTTGAATCAATTGTTAACTTCACAAATCGTTTCAATCGAACAACTTTTACAATCTGTTACATTAAAGGCGATTATTCATTATAATCAAGAAGATATTTTAATTGAAATCAATCCAAATCGTTCTTATGTTTCTTATCAAAATAAAGTTTATCAAATTGATTTATTAAAAACATATCAAACATTGGTTGAAGTTTTACCAAAAGATGTCTTTGATATAGTCTCTTTTTTAGAGCAACTTATGAAACATGAAATTCCAATTCAAAACTTAGAAGTAACAGAAACTTTACAAGAAGCTTTTATTCTAATTTCCATAGATTGTTCTGATTTTGCTACTCCTTTTTCAATTAATGAAAATCAATTTCAATGTGAGGCTATATTTACAAAACAAAATGATGCTTATCTTTTTAAGACTGCAAATATGTCTTTATTCAATGAAAATATAGAAGTTTCACTATTAGAAGAAGATTTTGTTTTTGAAATGAACCATGATTCTGCTTTACAATGGTTAGACCATTTACTTGCTTTTGCTCAACCAATTTCTAAAACAGCACAGCTTCAAGATTTTCATCTTACAGGAGTCATCCATTTATCCGGTTTAGGACTTGCAAAGGTAGACATTACTTTTGATATTAAAATAAGTATTGATACCAATCAACAAGTTTATGCCGTTTTAGATTTAAACATGGCTCCCAATTGGTTAGGAAGTACCATTGTAAAAGAAAATACACATTCTTTAGTCTATATCGACCAATCTCAAAATAAAATTTATTTAAATCGAACGACAAAAGAAGTTTTAAAAAAATCGTGGACATTTGAAGAATTTCAAGCGGATATAGCGAATAATATTTTTGATATCCTTAATGCTTCCGATTTGGTTAGAAATAACGGTGATGCGCAAGCATCTGTTCAATTTAGTGAGCTTATAAAAGATATCACTTTAAATGAAGAACAAAACATTTTAACGATTACTATTAATAAAGACGCTATTACTTTAATTAAAGAAGGTTCATCTTTAGGCATATCCAAAGATTTTGTCCTTTCTATACAAACAAATGAAGAAGGATATCTATCCACCTTAAGTCTTACGGGCGCTGTATCCATGTCAGGCTTATCTTTAGACATCAGTTTACAAAATGCTGCATTAATAGATATTGGACAATCTTTAAATGTGGCTCAAATCATTCAGGAAGCTTTAGAGGCAGGGACAATTCAACATTAACAATTGACAAATTGTTCATGAAATACATATAATTAAAATAGAAAAAACGGAGGGGTGTTTATGAAAAATGATGGAAAAACAAAACTATTTGTTGGTGCAATTCTTGGTATTTTATTAGTCATTTCAGCTTTAATTGGTTTGGTTTTATGGCCCATACATAATGAATTATATCCGGGCATGAAAACTTTGTATTTAGTTACAAAGATTACAGTATTAGTTATATTTGCTATTCATATTATTTTTTGTTTATTGCCAAAAGCAAAATTTGCTACAAAAATTGTTCAAACTGCTTTTGTATTAATTTTACAATTAGTTCCTTTAATTGTGCGCATTGATTTTAAATCCACAACAGCTCCGATTATCATTTTGTTATTTATTTTACTATTCTTTGTTTTATTTTATTTTGGTCAAGGATTATCAGCCAAAAAATTTAATGAAGATGAAGATCGAGCTGGACATAGTTCTAATTATCAAGGATAAAAAAAGCTCTAAGGTAAGTTGCTTACTTTAGAGCTTTTTAAAAATAATAAAAGCATGATTAGTACCATGCTTTTTCCTTTAAATTAATGTAACGCCACCGTATACAACGCCGACTACAGCAATAATCGCTAAAACCCAGTAAATAATATACCAGACAATGCTTTTTAATCCTTTTGCAAAAGGATGTGCAGCGATTACAACGGTTAAAACTAAACTTAGTTCTCCAATGATTTGTAAAACAGTACCAACACTTCCTAAATTTAAGTTTGTAGCATTTAAAATTTTCATTACACCAGCTAAAAATAAAGCTACAAATGCCAAAATACCTAATACTTTATTTCTGTCTTTCATGTTTGTTCCTCCATTTTCGTTTTTATTCTAGCACATTCTTTTTGATTTTCAAACAGAATTATTAATAATTTAAAAGGAGTATGATTATGGAATGTATTTTAAAAATTGAAAAAAATTGTTGGAATCGATTAGATGAATATTTTTCTTCTATTATCCAACTTCATGGAAAAGTATTATATGTTTCAGATGAAAATATTGATCATCTTTTTGGTCATCGCATTAAACCCATTTTAAAAAAACATGCAAATTTAAAAGAACAATTTGTCGATAATAATACGATTGAATATGCAATGGATATCGCTGAACGAGTCATTGCTACCGACATTCAATTTATTGTAGGACTTGGGGGTGGAAAAGTATTAGATATATGCAAATATGCTGCTTATGTTTCTAAGACCAAATTTATTTCTATTCCAACCATTGTTTCAAATGATGGCATTGCTAGTCCCATTGCCGTTTTAAAAAGACAGGATGGAAAGCCAAAAAGTTTAGGATGTGCCATCCCTTATGCTCTTTTTGTTGATTTAGAAGTCATCATGAAAAGTCCAATCAAATATATTAAAGCAGGTATTGGAGATACTTTATCCAATTATACTGCTTTATATGATTGGAAACTTGCCGTAAAAGCTAAAAAAGAAACCATGAAAGATTTGGCCTATTTGATGTCTTCCACAGCTTTAGATACCCTATTAAATTGTCGTTTTACTCAAATGGATTATCCTTTTATAAAAAGTTTAGTACAGTCATTAGTTTTATCCGGAATTGCTATGGATTTTGCAGGCACAAGTCGCCCTTGCAGTGGTGCAGAACACTTATTTAGTCATGCTTTGGATTATTATAGTAAACAAACCAACTTACATGGACTTCAAGTGGCTTTAGGAAGTATTGTTATGGCAAAATTACAAAATAGAAAATATGACTTTTTACTTACTTATTTGAAAAATTTTGATGTACAAATCAATCCAAAATTATTAAATATTACCAAAGAAGACTTTATTTTGTGCATGAATAAGGCTAAATCTTTGCGTCCTGATAAATATACCATATTAGATGAAGTCACCTTAAATGATGCCCTTTTATCTTCCATTTATGATGAACTATGTGAGGAATTATAATGGATGCTGTCATTTTAGCTGCAGGGATTGGCAGTCGGATGCAAAATAGGGCAAAAGATACACCAAAATGCTTATTAAACATTAATGGAACAACCCTTCTTGAAAGACAAATCCAATTATTATTAAACAATCAAATTCAAACGATTTATATTGTTGGTGGTTTTCAATTTCAAAAACTAAAACAATATATTGACTCTTTACATCTTCAGCAAATCATTTTAATTGAAAATAAAGATTACTTTACAACCAATAATATGTATTCTTTATCTCTTGTAGAGCCTTTTTTAAAGGGGAAAGATTTTCTTTGGTTAAATGGCGATATTTTATTTGAAAATGAAATTATCCAAGAAATTCTTAAACCTTCTTTTCAAAATGCCATTGCCGTAGATGCAACTTGTTATTTTGAAGAATCTATGAAAGTATCTATTCAAAACAATCAAATTCAAGCTATTTCAAAAGAAATCTTGCCATCCTATGCTAGTGGGACAAGTATTGATCTTTATCGCATCAGTGCAACTGCTTCTTTTGATTTGTTTTTAAAAATTCAAGATTTGTTAAAAGAAAATAAAAAAAGTTGGAGTGAAGTGGCTTTAAATGCGATTTTAAAATTACATTCTTTCTATCCTTGTTTTATCCATTCTAAATGGATTGAAATTGATGATATTGAAGATTTAAAATTAGCTCAAAAAATATTTTAAAGGATATTGGCTTAAAATTTAAAAGCAGTTCCAATAAATGTATCCATTTTCTTTTTTTAACATAGGAGGAAAAAATAGAAAAACAAAAAAAGCAAAAATTTTAGGCATTATTTTATCCTGGTTAACATTAATTTCTCCGATAATTTCATTTGCTTTAGCTGGCATTATTGATGAAATGCATATCTTTGGGGTAATGGTGAATATGAATGTATTTTTATTGGATATAAAAAATTTACAAAGTCTAACCATAGAATTTAATTTGATAAATCGTTTTAATTGGGAGGATTAGGTTATGAATAAGCATTGGTACAATTATGGTAACATCTTTAAAGTTAAGTTTAGAAACCACTATTGCTATAAATGTGGCGAAAAACTAATGATTGTTAAGCATCGAAAAGTTGTAGATCAAAAATCAGAAGAAGCAAAGTATTATGATTTTGATGCTGGTGGAGATGGAGCGATAATGGTAGGACCATGTGAATTTATTCATAAAGTTTTTTTCTGTCCTAAGTGTTCTCAAGATATTGAATTCATAACTCAGATTAATCAAGAAGATATTGAAATAATCATCAAAAAAGTTATAAGTTATTTTAAAAAAAGAAATAGAGAAATATTTATATCAAGGGGTTATGAAACAAAACTAGGCGAATTTATAGAAAATAACTTTAGTTTGAATGATGATATTATTCTTTGTTTACATATATCTGAAAAAAACAAAGAGCCCAAAACATATAAAATTCCAATAACTAGAAGAAAGTTTTGGGAACGTCCGTATTATTTTGATATATCCAAAAAGAAATTAATTAATTTTATAAAAAAAACTAGTACAAGGGAAGATGCTGAAAACTGATGCATTTAAAATTCCTAATGAAAAAAACAAAGTTAATCATCTAGACGATTTTTGACCTTCTCTTAGACAAAATCGTCTTTTCATTTCGTTTATTCAACTGAATGTTTTTTAATTTTATTCACAAATAAGATATTACTGGGAACATCTCTAAAATAATTGACGCGTCAAGAACAACCATAGTATACTATAAATATAAAGCATAGGAATAAATAACAATCAAAATAGTGAATTGTTCTGTTTTTTTAAAACCCATTTAATTTATATAAGAACTATAAACAACCTTATATAATTTAAATTCTAGGTATTGTGATTCCAAGTTATGTCGTTTTATTTTTTGCAATCAATATGCTTATAATAAATTTTCTTCGAATTTACCTGAAATCGCTGTTACTGTAATAGCAATTTATTGTTATCCAAAAATAAGTATCATATTAATTGAATTGTTTAAAAATTTAGGAGGATATATTGGAAATGTATAATATTTTTGATATTACAATAAAATGGGAAGTTATCGGTATAGAATTTCTTATCGTTTGGATTATTTGCTTGATTCTTAGCATTAAACCCTGGATAAAAATCAAAATAATCAAAAATAGTTTTTGCAAGCGTAATTATGATAAATCCTTAAATATGATAAAAAAATTAAAAAATAATAGGTATGATTACAGAGGACTTGTGAAAGAATATACATTAAAAAATGAAATGATTATTCATTGCTTTTTAAACAATCGTGAGAAGTTTGAAAATGCATCAAATGAATATGGCAAAGAAAAAAATTTCTCGGAATTTTGTCATATTTT
>HF998022.1:70349-115409 GCA_000433015.1 Firmicutes bacterium CAG:631 | reverse complement strand
ATGATTCGTTGTTCTAAAAAGTTATCGTTTTCATAAATATCAATGGTTAATTGACTTCCTTGTGTTAAATCTTCTAAATTTAACTCACCTATTGCATACCGTTCAGATAAATTTTTAGATATTATAATGGATTGATTATCTTCATTAGTGATATTTAAATCTAGTTTGTTTTCCTGTTTTATAAAGAGAATTCCAATATAATAGACATATATTAATTGATTATTTTTTTCTCCTTGATACAAAGAAAACTCGTAATCTTCCTCTATATATAAAGTAAAATTGGGGAAATAAGAAAAGTCAGCAAGATTATTTTCTTCAAAATAATTTTCAACTAGAATTGTCTTTTGTACTTTAATATTATCTTTATCTGGAATTTTTTTTAAAGTATTTGTGTATGTAATCCAATTTGTTCCAATTAACAAAAAGCACCCTAAAAGCACAAAAAATAATGTCATCCAACGATATTTTTGTGTTTGTTGTTGCTTTTCTTGAACCATTGATTCCATAATCTCTTTTTCGTTTGTAAATGTCAAATTAGATTTAATTTCTTCTAAGTTTCTCTGCTTATTATACTTAGGCTCTACATTTTCTTCTAATCGCCTTTTCATTTCTTCTTTGTTCATTTTGATTATTCCCCTTTGATTAAAATTGTTTAACAATTTTATTATAAACATTTGTTTTTTAATAAACATTTATTAATCAAATTGCAAATTTTGTAAAAAAAATGACTTTTTTTATATATAAAAAAAGTAGTTCTTCAACTTGAAGAACTACTTCATAACTAACTATTGAGATACTGGATAATCAGCAGGATCTAATAACGTAATTGGTTCAAACGTTTCATCATAATTATAATCAATCGTTTGGACATATACATAATATGGTGTGTCTGTTTGCATATTTGTTTCTGTATAAGCCATTTCAGTGTATTGAATCATAACTGGACGATTCGTTTCATCATATTCAACAACAAAGTGTTGTCTTACAGCTGGATTAGATTCATCTTGAGTAAATGCAAGATTCATATATAATGTGACATGTCCTGTAGATTCATCTTTTACAGCAGCATAATCAACATTGACATAATTTCTTCCAATAACAGAATTGGATCCAGTTAAATAATAGTAAGCAATGCTATCTCTTAAATCTACTGGAGCATCAGCTGAAACTGTAGAAGTAGAGTATTGAACATTATCATATTCATCATAAGAAGCTTCTTTGTAATCTCTAATGTTATAAGAGTAATGAGAACCTTCTCTTTCAGTAATACCAGATTGTGTTACGAATTCAATCTTTGTTCTTTGATCTTCAGGAGTTACATCTGTTAAATAACCCATTTCATATCCTTCACCATAAAGGATACCTGTTCCATAACCTTCACCTGTATAATGTCTTAATGTGTAATCTACAACAATGGTCATACCTGCATTTGTACCAGCATTATATATAATCGTTTCGTTGTTA
Source organism: Firmicutes bacterium CAG:631 (assembly GCA_000433015.1). Taxonomy (GTDB): domain Bacteria; phylum Bacillota_I; class Bacilli_A; order RFN20; family CAG-631; genus Caccosoma; species Caccosoma faecigallinarum. The sequence continues at coordinate 113,945 of HF998022.1, read as the reverse complement.
TGAGTTGAAGTTGCTTCAATTGTTGCATTTAATGTATCGCTAACAACCGTTCTCAATTCCGTATCACTAACATTACCTTCAACTTCAACTGGTGTAACTTCCATTTCAGGATACCATTCAACATAGTCGGCTTCATCTAATAAAGTATCTGTAGCAGAAAATGTTCCATTAGAAGTTGTTGTATAGGTATACTTGTTATCTAATTGAACCATTAAGTCACCTTTATCATTATAAAGAGATTGTAAATAATCATAAGATTGTAAAGTATAAGTATCATTTTCAACTTCGCAAACAATTTTTACACTAATATTTAAAACACTATCATCTGCATTTTCTGTTTCAGACTTATACGAAATAGTCCGTTTATTTCCTTGTTGTGTTAATTCAAATCCATCTTGATCTGTAGTAATTAAATCTTGTAAATCCGTAATGACTGTTTTATCAACACCAGAATATAAAAGTTCAACAATTCTTGATCCTTCTCTAGTCATTTTGTAGGATAAAGAAGTAATCCCACTATCTGTTTCGTCATGGATTGTATAAGCACGACTTGTTTTTCTAAAGGTTTGTTCAATGACATTCCATTCCATTTCTTGAACTAAGTCTGTATACTTTCCAGTTCCAGTAGAAATTGCCACACGATTTTCATAAATCTTTTTTTCCATTTCGTATTCGTATTCTACTTCACCATATGTTTCGTCATAGATGAATTGATATTGGCTACTTGAAACATTTTTAATACTATCAGCCATATCTTCTAAACCATCAATAATCTTTACTGCTTCGTCTGTGGTCATTGCCGTGACTTTTGCATCTTTTTTACAACCAACTGTAAGAGGTAAAACGAATGCAGCTAAAGAAGCAAATAAGAAAATTTTCTTTTTCATTTTTGTTCTCCCCTTTTCTTTTCAAGTTTATATAATATGGTACCATAAAAGAACCATACAGTCAATGTTTATTTTTTTTTTGTTATTTTTTAGCAATTACTTTTTGCCAATAAATTTGACTTTGTAAAGTTTCATCTTGATTTGGATTTTTTATTTTTTCAATATGTTTGCTGCCCCGAACAACAAGTTCATTTGAAATAATAGTTCCTAAATCTATAAATTCATCACCGATGGAAGTATAATCAAATGGTGCACAAGAAAAAATATCGGCATAAATCTTTTTTGTTTGATAATCATAATGCAAAGCAATATGACTTTGCGCAATAATAATAATCGCTGAAAGATATTTAGGATGGTTGGGTGTACTTTTTAACACCGTTGCTCTAGTAATCGGATCCATATTAATTTTTGTGACTAGATTTTCTAAAAAATCAAAAAACATTTCCATTGTAGGTTCTTTTTTAGCCATCATATCAATCAAAATATGCGGTCCAAAATCTTGATTAGCTTGATATTGAACCATGTTAAAAGTATTAATATCTCGATTTCTTACAGCAAAATTAGAAATTGAAGGATTAAAAATCAACTCATCTAAAAAGAAATGATAAGCTTCATTTTCATCAAAATCGTGCGCATAAAAAATATCGACAAAATAACATTCGCGCATTGGAAAAGTATGAATGGTCACATGTCCTCCTTCGAGTAATACACGAGCACTTACACCAATATCTTCCTTTACACTACCATAATAATAAGGTAATAATTGTGGTGGTTCTATTGGGCGAATTTGCAAGCGATAAACCAGTTGATTTAAAACTTCATTAATTAATTTCATATCATCTAATTGTCTGGCATTTGCACCATAACAATCAAGCATTACATGTTTCATAAAAAAACCTCCTACCAATGATTTTTTTGAATTAAAACGGCAAAAACTTCATATAAAGTTTTTAAAGCCAACCAGGATGTCATATTGTTACAATCTAATGGTGGGGAAACCTCCACGATATCAAAAGCAGTAATGGGCAATTTTTGAAATAATTCTACAATTAATGCTAAAACCGCAAGGGATGGCAATCCAAAGGCTTCAGGGGTTCCTGTTCCTACGGCATAAGCAGGGTCATTAATGTCAATATCATAAGATAAGTAAATCGCATAACGATCATCCGCATATTTTTGTGTCAATTGTTGAATAAGAGGTTGAATTCCTTCATTTAAAATCTGAGTAGAAGTAAAGACTTGAATTTCAGGATGTTGCTTTAAAAATTTCACTTCTTGTAATTCAAATCCACGAATACCAATCAAATGCAAATTTTGGGGAAGGTATCCATATTCTAAACTTCTGCGATTCGTGCATGCATGAGAATATTTTGAATCATCATAAACATCACAAATATCAGGATGGGCATCTAAATGAATAATGACCGGAATTTTCTTTTTTTCTTGACAAAAACGATAAAATGCACGTTGTAATGGAATACCAATGGAGTGATCGCCTCCTAAAAAAATTGGAAATTTTCCAGTTTGAAAACGTTTTAAACTTTCCATTTCAATTTGCTCAAAATAATTTTTGTCTATCTTTTTTATATCGCCACTATCAAACATTTGAATTGCGCTAAGTTCAATCCCATCTTTTGATAATGGTGGCAAAAAAGAAGATAAATCACGTATCGTCTTCGGAGCTAAATGAGCACCACTACCACAAGAACATCCTTCATCATAAGGAATTCCCGTAAGGATGACATGAGCTTTGTTTACATCAGTGGTAATCAAACCACGAAAGGGTTGATTTTCCATCGCTATTCCCCCCTTATTTACAATAGATATCATATGCTATTTTTATGATTTGTCAATAAAAAAAGCAAAAACATTTCATTCATGTTATTGCTCTTGTAAGGTGGGTTGTGTTTTTTTTATCGCAAACCATTGAATGGAACTATTTGCTAGCGTTAAAATCATTGTTAAAATAGAGGCCAGTCCTAATCTTAAATGATATTGAGATGAGGAATTTTTCAAATATAAAAGACAGCCAACAAAGGAAACTACAGCACTTAAAAGCATCACTAAACTCATAATTTTTGTCATCAGTTGCATCGGCAATTTCATTTTTAATAAAGAATAATGCTCTAAAAGAACGACAATACTAAATAGTAAAAATAAAATTGTCGCAATAATTAAAGCCAATTGTGAAAACCGTATGATGTTGTGATAAACGGTCATCATTTCCCCAAAATTAACTACAGAAGGCTCTTTAAAAAATTCAGCCATGGCCAAACGGCTATTATCATTTTTCATTGCTGGAAAAGCCATACAAATTAAAATTAGGACGGATAGAATCATACCACTTATCCAACCCCAAATTTTTTTCACTTTCTTCAACTCCTCTTAATTTTCCCTTATTATAAATAAAATGAATTCAAAAGACAATCTTTTTTTATAATTGATTAAATTTTTCTCTTGCTTCTAGTAATGTAGGATAATTATAAACATATGTTTTTTCATCTTCTGTTAAACGATTATAAAGAGATTCAGCATTTTCTATTTTCGTTTCTGATTCGATTGTAATTTTAGAACCAATACTAGCAATCGCTTGAATCGTTGGGTAACAATTTAAATAAGCGACATAAGAAAAAAGTTCTTTTCTTTCGCTACATTCAATATCTATATTTTTTTCACTTGAAAGTAATTTTACTTGAATATGCCCATTATAATAAGAAGTATAAAATTGGCTTGTATAAGGAACTAGACGGTCAATCGTTTCTGGATGGGGGAAATTATAAGTTGATTCTTTGGAAGAATCTGCTGTAAAAATCGCGATATCGGGTTGAATTACTTCTAATAATGCTTCTTGACTAGCTGTATTTGAACCATGATGTCCTGCTTTAAAAATATTAACTTTTGATAATTGGTTCATTTCTAATAAAGAACTTTCCCCTTCTTCTTCTAAATCACCAGTAAATAAAAACGTTTTATCTTCAAATTTTAATTGGGTTGCTATGGAATAATTATTTAAATTTTGTGTGTGTTTTGTATAAGGAATGTTATAAAATTTCGTTTCTAAAAACGAAAAAGTTAATTGAGGAGCGATTTCCCAAACTGTTTTATTTTCTTTATAAAGATCACGAATGGTGTAATATTGACTTCCTTCTTCAATTTTTTGATCTCTTAATTCATTATATTGTTTTTGTAATGCCGTCAATTCATTACTTGAATTTAAATTTTCATATCCTTCACCTAAATCAACAATGGTGCCAAATGAAAAATCTTTTAAAACACTGGCTTGGTTGGATAATCCAACAAATCCCGCAATATGATCTTCATGTCCGTGTGTAGCAATCATTAATTCAATGCATTGATCTTCAACATATTGATTTAAATAAGGGACAATAATATTTGTTCCCGCTGATTTATTTCCACCAGCATCAATTAAAATCTCATAATTGCCATAATCAATTAAAATACAATCACCTGAGACGTTCAAATCTAAAAAATGAACGGTTAATTCTTCTTCAATAGAAGGGTATAAATAATCGCCAGAGGTTTGTAAAGAAGAAGATGAAGTTGATGAAATTGAACTTGGTTGTGATTGTGATGAATTAGAATTCAATCGTTGAAGTAAATCACAAGAAGTGGTCAACAAAGCAACAAATAAAAGACTAAAAATGATTCGTAATTTTTTCATCAAATCTTCTCCTTTCCAATCAACTATAGTATACAAAAAAGTCAAAATATGTTCAATTTAAAATAAAAAAAAGATGAATCACTCACCTTTTTAATGACAAACATTAAAGATTTTCTTTTTTACTAATTTTTTTGCATTGAATTTCTTTTCGACTAAGTGCGGTTAGCATAATTTCTGCACTAGCAATATTGGTAGCTAGTGGGGTATTGGTTACATCACATAAACGAAGTAAAGCACTGACGTCTGGTTCATGGGGTTGACTCGTCAAAGGGTCTCGCAAAAAGATAACTAAATCTAATTGACTATCTGCAATCATAGAACCAATTTGTTGGTCTCCACCTAATGGCCCACTTTTTAAGCAAGTAATTGGTAATCCTGTATGTTTTATCACTAAAGATCCGGTTGTTCCTGTTGCATAAATTTCATGTTCTTTTAAAGTATCTTTATAAATATTTGCGATATGTATCATATCTACTTTTTTCTTATCATGGGCAATTAATGCTATTTTCATTTTATCCCCTCCTTTGTTTATTTTTATTATATCATGATATGTTTGAAAAAGCAAAAACGTAAAAAAAGACAAGGCTTTTATAGAAACCTTGTCTTTTTAATTTATTATTTAGCAAAAGTCCAAGTATATGATTCATAATCTTGTTCTAATTCTAAAACTAATTGACCCGAACCATTAATCGTTGCTGAATAAAAAGTAAATGCATCGTAACTATCTTGGCTTGTAACTGTTAAACCATCTTCCGTCACTTCATAAGTAAAAGTTACAACAACAGTTCCATTATTGAAGGAACCATTTCCTTGTCCATCTATAGTCAAAATGTTTCCTGAAACCGTCGTTTGTTCCCATGTACCTGCATAAGCATCTTTAGCTTCTTCTGGTTTTAAATTAAAAGTCCAAGAATAGGTTTCAAAATCTTGTTCTAAAGAAACAACAAGTTGATTTTCATCATTGATTGTTGCACTATAGAATACAAATACACTATCATCGGTTTGACTTGTAAATTCAATGCCATCACCTGTTACTTCATAGGTAAATTCAAAAGAGATACCAGCTCCATTGTTAAATGTTCCATTCCCATTACCATCAAAAGTAAAGACGATATCTTCAGAATCCGTTTTTGTCCAAGTACCTTGATAAGCATCTCCTGTTCCTGGTTCATCAGGAACATAACCATCTTTTAAGAAAGTATATCTTGTTCCACTAATGGTTCCTGATAAAACATTATTTTCTTCTGAAATGGCTAAAGAATAGGCAGAACCAAAAGTTACACTAAGTGTTGTTCCACTAACACTACATTTTCCATCATTTACTTTTGTCCAAGTATCTGTTCCTTTATCCGCTTCATATAAGATAGCAAAACCATAACCTGTAACATCTAATTTATAATCTTTTGTATCAGAAGATGTTTTATCATAATAAACACCAAAGAAAGAATCTTGTGCAGTGGTTGTAAAAGTTTTTTGTTGATAATCTAATGTAAATCCTAAATAACTGCCATCAGATAAATAAACCAAAACTTTAGTATCATCAATTAAATAAGTAACCGTTTCATCCTTATAAGTTGCTCCGCCGATGCCATCAAAAGTCAAGGTATCATCACCATTTGTAAAAGTGCCATATTCATTACCTAAAGCAACTAATGTATTTCCTTCAACGCGATAAGTATAGGTGGTATCTTCAATTTGAATATAAATCACTTCGCCATCTGCTAAAGTACCATTTAATGTAAATGTTTCTAAAGCATTATTTTTAACTAGATATTGACCATCTTCATGGACAGAAAGTAAAACATTTCCATCCGCCGTACTATAACTCGTTACATATTCACTTCTAGCAAAAACAACCTTTGAGCCTTTAAAATTACCATAAAAGACATCTTGCGTTTCATTATACTTCACTTGTCCTGAATTACCACTAAAGGAAATATTAAAAGTAACACCATCATTTTGAATGACATATCCACCAGGAACAGTATAAGAATTATTATAGAATTCTCCTTGTCCATCAGTAAATAAATCCATATATCCCCAACTAGAATAATATTTACCAATAAAAGGTTTACCCGTATAATCAGGAATCAAAGGCTTTTTTGTAAATGTTTTATCAAAAACATCTTCCCCATTGCCATCATCAAAATGAACGTTTAATGTGCCATCTTCTTGAATAGTAACCGTTAATTCATAAGCAAAATAACTTGTAAATGTGATGGTCACAGCATCTTCTTGCAAAGAATAAGTAAAGGCATGTTCAGAACCATCATCATAATAGCCATTCCCTTTGCCATCAAAATGAAGAATAGAATTATTATCATCTACCCAATCTCCATACATCGCATCTACTTTTGTAAAAGTATAAACATAAGAATCATCATTCGCATCAGGAAATTCTAACACGCCATCTTCATAAGTTCCTAAAGTTAATGGATAATTTTCATTTTCAAAGACAAAATATTGATTGTCAATAAATTCATAAACACCTGGTACATATTGACCATCATAATGAATCCAAATGAAAGTACCATCATCAGAAACAACTAAAGTACCATTGTATTCAGATTCTCCTCGATATACACCCTCTACAATGCGATAATCACGCCAATTTGCATAAAGTGTTGTATCTTCTAAAATAGGTAAATATGCACAATAAGGCATTGTACATTCTTTATCATAATACCATTGATCAAAAATGTAAGGAGCACGTTCAACTGTTGCTTCTAAAATTGGTAAAGGATCATAATCGCCTTTTTCTACTTCAACAGTTTGAGTTACCGCATTTTCATAATTTGGATCTAATGTAACGGTAACGGTCGTTTGTTCTACTTTTTCAATTTCAGAAAATTCTTTGAGTGTTGGATATTGACCATCCGCGATAACCCAATAATTTTCATCCCAATGAAGATTTTCACGTAACCATGAAGCCATTTGTAAATTCGCTTGATTTGTTTCTAATCCTAAATCTGAAAGGTTATCTCCTTCTAATAAACCATTTTCAACACCATAACTATTTAAAACAAGCGTTCCTTCTGATAAAGTATATTCTTCTAAACCACCTTTAGGTCCATAACCAACAAGAGAACCTACATAACTTTCATAAACATAAGAAGTTGAGTTTAAAGCTTGTACTGAACCTGTAGCAAAACTATTTTGAATTGCTGTGTCATAATAACCTCGTCCAACAAGGCCTCCGGCAATCGCTCCATCTGTTGAAGTCATTTCAATATTACTTGTGGCATAACTATTAGCAATTGAAACCCAATAATCCATATGACCAATTAAGCCACCAGCAAATGCACCGGCTTTAATATCCCCCACTGCATAAGAATCATGCAAATGGAAAATTCCTGTTGGTCCCGATGTCGTATAATAACCAATTAACCCACCAGCAATCGTTGTTGGCGCTGGAGCATCAATATCAACATCTGTCATACAATACCCTGCATCAACATAATAATTATCTGCGACTGCACCCAAACCTACAAGTCCACCAATATAGGCTTGATCATAATACCTTGTTCCTTCTTCAACATATCCTTCATCGGTATAAGAGATTGTTCCTGTGACTTCTATTCCTTCAAAAACAGAAATATAAGAAACACCTGCCAAACCACCAATTGCAGGATATTCCGTTAAATTTGTTGGATTTTCGACATCTATTGTCACATTTTCCAATTTCAAATCTTTGACATAACCGCCAAGAACACCAAAAAATCCTAAGTTTTTATTTTCTTCTGTTAATTGCGTAATTTTTAGGTTGGAAATCGTATAACCATTTCCATCAAAATAACCAGAAAATGGTTGCTCTAGTGAATTTCCAATCGGAATCCATTCTTCATTGGCTAAATCAATGTCATTCCCCAATTGAAAATATTCTATTTCCGTAGGGGCGTAACTATCAGAATTCACTTCATCTGCTAAATCACGCAAATGTTGGGCAGTGTATAAAACATAAGGGTCTTCTTCTGTACCACTACCTGTTACAAAAGATGGCGTTGATGAACCGGAACTAGAGCTTGTGTTTGAATTCGAATTTGAACCATCATCACAACCGGTTAATACCAAAGCCAACCCAAGTAAAACATACAGAAATTTCATTTTTTTCATACTTGCGCTTCCTTTCTTCTTATTGTTGATAGAATCAACAATTATTAAATATTTTAACAAATTTATTTCTTTTTTTCAATGTATATTTTTTTTAAAACATTTAGAACCAAAATGCAAATATAAAAAAAATTAAAATGGAATCATTTTAAGATAATTTAGAAGATTTTTTTTATCTTAATAAACTTTTGAATAAAAGAAGCAATAATTAAAGCAAGACCTGCACCAATCACATTGAGTATCACATCATCGATGTCCGATATTCGTTGCATAGGAATTTGAATGAATTCAATCAAAAGAGAAAAAAACGTTGCAAATAGCAAAATAAAAATAGATTTAAAAGAAGGAAAAAGCAATTTTGCAAATAAAGCAAAAGGGAAAAAAAGAAATAGATTTCCTAATAAATTCATCCATGCATATTCCAAATAAATATGATGCTTTAATAAATAAAGTAAACTTTTAATCGTTTGAAAAGGAATGGTATTTTGATGATGATCCCCTTTTTTAAAAGTGACATATAATTTTTGATTGACCATTAAAAAAGTGGGAAAAATGGTGACATAAAAAATGAGCAAAATGGAAACAAAAAAAGCAAACAAGCCCATTTCATGTGTCCAATTTCGTTGAATTTTTTCTTGCTTTTTCGATTTTAAATATAAAAAACGGAATAAAACATAGAGAGGAATGAAAAACAAGAAAAAAAATAGCAAATAGATGATCATTTGAATGGTCATTTTATTACCCTCTTTTTAGATATTTTATGCATTTTTTATCAAATCAACCTCTTTTTTTACAATTAGAAATCTCTACCAGTATACTTTTAAAGATAATGAAAATAATATATATGAAATTATTATCTAGCATAATAAATTTCAAAAAGGAGAAAAGGTATGAATAAGGTAATTAAACTAACCATTCCTCTTTTTGCATGTTTAGGATTGCTAACCATTAGTGGTTGTGATCAAGATGATGTTACCACTAAAAAAGATATGATTACGGGTATTGTCATGGAAACACAACCAAATAAAACTTATTATCTTAAAAACGAAGTTTTAGAAGTAGAAGGTGCAACCATTGCTGTTCAATACAGTCAAAAAGAGGATGTCATTGTTCCAGTAACGATTGATATGGTTTCTTCAGTAGACATGTCCACTCCTGGAGAAAAACAACCCATGGTTACTTATAAAAAGGACAATATGGAATATACCACATCCTTCAAAATCACTGTGGCTGATTATGTCGATGTTACTACAGAAGAAGAATTGACTCAAGCCATTGAAAATGCTTCAAAAGATGTGGCTATTCATTTAAAAAAGAAAGAAACACCTTATAATATGCATCATTTAGAAATTGACAAAAGTTTAACTTTAATTGGTGAAAAAGATGCAACGATTCAAGTTGATAGTGATGCAATTTCTGGACAAGCTGGTGTTTATATTAAAGCAAGTAATGTTTCTTTAAAACAATTAACCATTGAAATGAATGGAAATACGCTTCATGCGCTTAAAGTTTCTAGTAATGGAAATGAAAAATTAGATAACATCTTATTAGAATCCATTACTATGGAAGGTGGAAAAGGACTAAACCTACACAAAGCAGATACGACTTTAAAAGATTGTGTCATTAATGTGGATGAAACAACAAAAAGTGTTGCGTTATCCATTGCTAGTTCCAATGTAACCATTGAAGATTGTACGATTTATCATGGTAGTTGGGGAAGTATTGGTCTAATGCACAAAGTTGTCGATCAAGATGCTCCTGATTATGATGAAGTAACTCAAATGTATCCAGGAAATGGAAAGGTCACTTTTAAAGGAGACAATACCATTTCTGGACATGTTTATATTGAATATAGTGAAGCTAGCAAAAATACAATTGAAAATTTAGGTTGGGAAACCATTTTACAAGGAACCACTTTAATTTATTGGAATCCAGATATTGAAAAACCAACCGCTTAATAAAGAAGGGATTTCCCTTCTTTTTTAGTAATTTTTCCCTTTTAGTTGCTTTTTTATATAAATATGCTATAATCTTGAACAATGTATGTTTAACATACATTTGAAAGGATTGAGATATGATGAAAAGAAAAACTTGTTTAGGAGTTTTAATTACTCTTTTTTTTATCGCTGGATGTGCAAAAGAAAAGCAAAATCCAGTAACTCCTGTAAACAAACCAACAAACTTATTGGAATTACAAAATCTATTACAAATTACTAGTTTATCATTAGAGTCTAATGAAACAAAAAGTGCTACACGACAAGCAATTGAAAAAACACAAGAAACATTTTCTTTAAAAACAAAAACACAAAAGCAAACCTTAACGGCTTATGAAGGTTTTGCTTTGATTCAAGGAACAGAAGATATCATTCATGAAAATTACGATTTTGATAGTGATATTTTTGATCCGATTCATGAAAAGTACACAAGCTATGTCGGTCTTTATGAAAATCAATTTTATGAAATTGTGGATTATATGGATGGAAAAGAAAATGATACTGCTTCAAAATGGACCATTGGTGATGGCCAAAATCAAATCAATGAGGAAGATGTTGAATTTCTTACCGTCATGGGTGCTTCTGATTTTGTCAATCAATATATAGAAACTTATTTTCTTCCTGTATTATCAGAAACCTATACGATTACACCTATTGATGAAAAAGATGGCTTTAGTTATTATTTTGAAGGAGACAAAGAAGAACAATTAGATTATGGGGTTTCTTTTCATACCTACGATATTACCCTTCATTTTACAGTAGATGGTTTTTTGTCTTCTTATATTTTTAATTATTCATTAACAGCACAAGATTATGATGCAAACAACCAATTGGGAGAACCATATACGGCTTATTCTTTACAAGATACCGTTCAAATTACACGTGGAAAGAAAGCAACGACACCTCAAACACTAGAAATCATTCCAACTGATTATTGGATGTCTGACTATGAAATTCAATTACAAGCACGTTATGTTAATGAATCTTTTGACTGTGATGCAAATCAACTACCAATGGATTATTATATTGATGCAAAAGTATCTTCTACAGTACCAGAAAAAGCCATTGATACACAATTAACTATCATTGATAGTTCCAATCAAGATGTCATTTCCGTAGATGAATTCCATACTGCTAAAACAGTTGGAATTGGAACGACTACCTTAACTATAAGAAGTGAATCAGGAATTGAAAAGACCATTCAAGCAACGGTTGTTTCTCAATCTGCACAAGAAATCACGCTCAATATTTATTCTTCGACTTTTTATGTGGGCGAATCTTATAACATTTTTTTAACGGTAACTCCCGATAATGCCGTTGATGAATATGAATTTGAAGTTTCTAATCATAACGCCGAAATTCTTTATGATGAAGATAATGACCCCGTTTTACATTGTCTAGCTGAAGGAGAAGTTACCATCACCGTAAAAAGTAAAGCAAACCCTAATATTCAAGATTCAAAAACCATTACCATTACCAAATTGTTATCTATAGAAGAAGTACAAGCTAACATTATTGGTACTTGGAAAGATGTAGATGTTGAAGGCCAAACCATTACCTTTAATGATGATTTTTCAGGAAGTTTTTATTACTGGGATGCTTCTACAAAAGAATTTAGTACTTATACTTTTACTTGGTCTTATCAAACTCTTCCTGAAGGAAATGAAGACTTAGTCGTCTCTGTTTCTGAAATAGGATCATGGAATGACAATCTTTGTTATTTTAGTATGGATGGCCAATCTTTAAGAATTTATTTTACTAATACAGATATTTTTTACGATGCTGTTAGTGGAAATTTTATAAAATAAGAATAAAATAGGAGATTTTAAAATGAAAAAAAGAAATTTATGGCTATTATTGGTTTTAATTCCTTTAGTCGGATGTCAGCAAACGACCTCTTCCTCTTCTTCTTTTATTTCTTCTACTCCGTCTAGCCCTTCTTCTAGTGGTGATTCAACCACAAGTCCAATCACTCCTCCAATTGATCCAATCACCATGCCTAAGAATTTAAATGGTCTTATTGAATTTTTAAACCAAGATGGAAAAGAGATTTTTATTGAAGAAGAACAAAACACGATTTTTAATCAAAAAACCGAATCGAATTTAGTTTGGGAAGATGGAAAAGAAACGATTGAAACCACATCTTCATTTCATCGTTACCAAGGCAATTATTTTTTATCCAATGAATCTTATCAAAAACGATTCTATTCCAATGTAACCCAAACAGAAAACATAGAAGAAACGCATGAAGGCTATCATTACTTTGGGTCTTATGAAGAAAATGCCATTGAGGCTTTTATTTGGGATGAATTACATCAAGAAATCAACAACCAAAATTCAATGATTGAAATGTACCAACTTGTCAATGAAGATACGCAATTAGATCAAAATTTAATTAACAAAAATGATCTATTTGCTTTAACTTCTTCTTATCGCTTTAGTTTTTATTCTTTTGTAAAGAATTTAGAAGAAGCGCAAGACTATTCATCTCATTTCGAACTAAAAGATCGCAATCCTTTGGAAGATTATGAATATCATATTACTTATTCTACTTTGGATTCAGAATATCCCTACAACAATTATTTTGACATTGAATTACAATTTCTTTTTGATGAAAAAGGCTATTTAAAAGAAGCTTCTTTTATCAGTGAAGAATTTTCCTATGATTATGGAATTGAGACCTTTACCAGTTTAAATAAAAAAGAAATGACTATGGAATCAATCAAAGGCCCATTAAAAGAACCCGAAACTTTACCAATTCGTTTTGAAGATTATATCTTACAAGACATAGAAATTGTATTAACGGATAGTCAAGGAAATCCATTAGATGTCAACAATATTGAAGCGGGTGCATTAATTTATGTTCAAACAAAAAATCCAGTTCCTGAAAAAGCACTCGATATTGATTTTGAAATTGTTGAAAGTAGCAATGAAGAGGTTATCGCACAAGACTATTTAAACTGGACTGCTTTAAAAGCAGGAAAATCAACGTTAACTTTGATGAATCAATCTGGATTTACTAAAACACTTGAAGTTCAAGTCGTTGCTCCTCCACTATCTATGATTTTAATTACTTTAGAAAATGAAGATCAATTATACGCAGGCCATGATTATGAATTATCAATTATGCGCATTCCTAATGCTTCTACCGATTTATTTGAAGTGACGGTAAAAGATCCGTCATTAGTTCAAATTCATAAAGTAGATGATTTAACATATACCATTCAATGTTTAGCCATCGGACACACAACAATTATAGTTACTAGTCTTTCTAATCCAACCATTAAAGAAGAATTAGAAATTGAAATTAAAGAAGAACCTCAACCTTTACCACCAGAAGAATTAACAACTGCTTTATGTTCTGCTCCTTGGGAAAGTTATAGTTATATCATTCAATTCAATGCTGATTATAGTGGTTCAATTACCGATAACTATTATTATGATAATGCTTCCTTTACATGGTCGATTCAAGGAACAGAAATTACCATTTCTTCTTTTTATCTTTCTTATTATGATTATACGATTAATACAGCTACAATAAGTGAAGATGGATTAACATTAAGTGTTCATTTTACAAATGAATATAACTCTTACCCTATTATTCAAACTTTTATGAGATAAAAAAGGAAGAATTCGTTTACTCTTCCTTTTTTTGTTTTATCCTAAAGCCACATCTAACACCATCATTAAAACAAAACCAATCATTAACGCCCAAGTTCCTAAATGTGGATGATGGTCCAAATGACAATCTGGAATTAAATCTTCGACGACAACAAATATCATTGCACCAGCAGAAAAAGCAAGCAACCATGGTTGTAATGCATGAATTTGTGTGGCTAAAAAATAGCCAACAATAGCAAAAATGGGTTCTACAACACCTGTTCCCATTCCATATAAGAAAGCTTTATGGGAACTATTTGTTGCCGCTCTCATTGGCAAAGCAACGGCCGCTCCTTCAGGAAAATTTTGAATTCCCAGACCAATGGCCAACCCTAAAGCAGCAATATAAGCAGCATGCGTTCCAATATTTGCTGCAGCACCAAAAGCAAAACCAACAGCTAAACCTTCAGGTATGTTATGGATTAAAACAGCTAAAAAAAGTTTGGTTGATTTTTTTAAACTGCTTTGTGGTCCTTCTTCTTGATTCGTTCCTTTATGGAAATGTGGAACTAATTTATCCATTAAAACAAGAAATCCTCCACCAAGTAAAAAACCGACAGCCGCGGGTAACCAATAAAGTTTTCCATAATCTTCAACATCTTCTAACGCTGGAATTAATAAAGACCAAATGGAAGCGGCTATCATAATACCAGAAGCAAAACCTAAAATAATTGTATTGGCCTTTGTAGAAATATCTTTTTTTAAAAAATAAACAATGCTAGATCCTAATGTCGTCATTGCAAAAATAAAACCAAAGCCAAAGATTAACATTGCTAAATCACTCATAAAATCACCTCTTTTTATATAAAACATTAAAAGTATCTTTAAAGTACTTTTACCAAATTTTATTATATCAAAAAAATAAAGGGTTACAAGTTTCTTTTATAACAAAAAAAGGCATTTGTGTATAATAATGCCTATTTGATTCTTTCATTTTTAAGTTTTTAATTTTGCCAATGCCTGTTTTATCAATAAATAGGCTTCTTCAGGATTTGTTGCATTTTGAGTTGCTTTTTCCATTGGACAAATATCTGTTTTTTCTCTATTGATGATTTGCTCGGTCAAATTGTCATATTCACAATCAATATGGTATTGATTTAAAATTTTTAAACCTTGTCTTGAAATTACTTTTGCATAAACAGCTTTAATCTTTGCTTTAACAAAAAGAAATGCTACAGCTTTCCCAACAATTAAATCTGCAACACTATAACCAGTTAAATCAACTTTTTGTTCTAAAAGTTGCATCATTGGTAAAATTCCTTTTTCTTTTTTTGTTAAAATTGAATCTTTTTTAACAAGGCAAATCGTATTTCCTTCTAAATTTTTTTTAGCAATTTGTAAGTCTGTTATTTTCTTTTATGATTTTCTTTCGAATTAAAATCATTGCAACAGATAAAATCACCCATTGAACAAGTAGCCCAACACCACTCATCAAAACTTGTGGTAAAGCTGTTTCAAAAGTAAGATTGATTTGTGATTGAAGTAAAAATACGCTACAAAGGAAACTACATCTTCCGGCAATTTGAGCAGCAATAAGGGCAACAAGAATCATCCATTGATTTTTAAAAATCAATTTTGAAAAAGCACCTGCAACAACAGCGAAAACAGAAAGTTCAATCATCAAAAATATTTTTGTCTTGGGCATGCATTAAATAAAAATCAAAATACTCCACGCCACAGGCTTGAAGTTGACTTTCAAGTAAGGGTCGAATTTCTTCTTGTCTATTAAAATGATGAGTTGATAACTTATCAGTTAATACGTATTGATCACGTGGATAACGTGTGGTTAAACATTTTTTCAATGCCAATTCACTTTTTCCGTCCATATATCCATGGGCCGTATCAAAATAATTAAAGCCATTTTCTAAAAAAACATCGACCATTTTAGAAAAATTTTCATAATCAATATCTTTTCCCTTTAAAGGTAAACGCATACAACCAAAACCAAAGTTTTTCTTTACATTAAAATATTGTCCCATTTTTTCTTCTCCCCCTTTTATTTTTTCTTTCTAAGAAAATACTACACTATTAGACTATCTTTTTACAATAGTTGTTGACTATCATAAATTTATTTACAATAATAATATAACTTAGTTAATAATATTGATTATTTGATATGGAATCGCCTTTTTCTACATTACATTGGTGACATAATGTTTGCAAATTATCATAAGTACTTTTTCCTCCCTTCGAAATGGGAATAATATGATCTATTTCTAAAGATACATATTGACCTGATTTCCCACAACGACAACATTTATACCCATCTCTAGCATATATTTCAAATCTCATTTTATTTGAAACTTTCCCTCTTTCAACACGACAAATTGCATCCCAAATATCTCGATCTTTGTAATAATTTCCACTTTTTTTATTTAATCTTTGAAGGAAAACTAAAATTTCATCAGCATAAAATACTTTTTGTTTCTTTTTATATATCTCTCCATTAATTTTTGAACAATATAAAGTTACGGTTAATGAAAAAGTTAATTCGGGAGAATTATAAATATGTTTTTGTATTAATTTTTCTTCTTTTTTTAATAGTTTTTCTAATTTTAATTTCCCTGTTTGGACTTCAAATTGTCCACGTTCTTTTATAGAATGGATTTCATTTAAATATTTTAAATATAGTTGTTTATTGACATCAAGTTTATCAATTTGACTACGAATTTGCTTGCCTAAATATTGTAATTGATAAATTAAAAAATCAGCACATGAAATGGTTTCATAAAAATGTTCATTATCATAAATATGGAATTGATCAAAACTAATAAATGGATAAAATTTATACCTTTGATTAATATCAATTATTTTTTTTAAATAGATACTATTTTTTAAAATAAACTTGTCGTATTTTTTTCGTACTAAAAAAAATATCAAAAATGAAATAACAAAAATAAATATCAAAATAATAAATATAAATATAATCATTCGTATTATTCCTTTCAATCTTTAGAAAAACTACCTAATCTTTTATTCAATAGTTAAATGTCTATACGACTTTTTCTATTAAGCTTTAATAGCGCTTCTTTTTCATGAATAATATCTACATCATTTTTTACATTTTTCATGCGAATACGAATTTCATTAATTATTTTTATTACATCTTTTTTTGAAATATACATAACAAAGAAATTAACAACTTCTCCATTTTTACATTTTATTGATAAATATGGTTTTTCCACAAAAGCTGAAACAAGTCTAGATCTAATTGTTTTCCCTTTGGAGTCTTTCTTTGTCCAAATAATATCAACCGAATCAATATCAGTAAATTTTACTTCAGAATAATATTGAATCTTATTTTTCTTATTATTCCAATCATCATTCATATATATTTTTTCATTTGTGAAATGAATATTATTATGTTCAAGTCTAACAAATACTTTTAAGATCAAAAAAGTTGCAACAAAATATAAAATCAATAAAATTATAGAAAGAACTATATCAGTAACACTTTCACCTAATCCATTATTAATAATTCCAACAATTAATTGCACACCCACTATAAAGCAAGTTATAAAGACAGCAAAAAACATAAAACAAAATAATTGCCATAAAATATTCGTTTGATAAAATGTCTTTTTTTTCATTTTTTTAAATCCCACCTTTTGATGAAACCAATTTGAATTTTTTGTGTTTTAACTAATATAACTTTACTCCATAGTTTTTTTAAACTCTCTTTTCCAATAAACCTACCTAAATCAATGATAAAATGACTTTGTGTAATGACAATTTCTAGATGCCCTTCCATATGTTCCATAGAATATTAAATAAATATGTTCTTCCTTGAATTAATTATCCTTTTTGTATACTTTGAATTATGTTAGTCGGTCGTTGACTCATGGGAATTCCAGAATCTATTTTTGAACGACTAAGCCATTAATACCAACTACATAAGTATGATAACCTAAAACATTGAAATTGTAAACTGCTTCAGGAATGCTTAATATATAATAAAAGAAGTAAGATAAAAATTTTTCTTCCTAATTTGGAGTAAGTCATTTAAATTTGCCAATAAAACGATATTTGTCATGCTACAATCAAAGTTAACTTAATTGTTTTTTGCGGTTTTACATTTAATTTTTAAACTTATTTTATCTTACAATTGGTATTCTAATTCTTGATTTCTCATATAATTCACTAATGTTTTTTTTAATTTTCCCTTTAAAGGGCCTCTTTTTGTGTCCTAAAGGTCACACAACCTAAAAAGGAGTAATTTTTATTTTGATTGTTGTAATCAAACAAATTTAATCATCAAGTTAAGTCGAAACTTTTCTCACCTATAAAGTTTTCCCCTAAACCTAAACCAAAGCCAATAATTATATTTCTAAATCCTTTGCACCATTTTGTAATACCGCTTGCTCCACCAGCAAAACCAAATATAGCCGATAAGCCAATATTATTCCAAAAATGTATAAAAAACCCTAAATTACTTACGTTTTTAGGGTTTAACTGAAAATATTACTTTTTTCTTAAAATTGGCGGAGAAAGGGGGATTTGAACCCCCGCACGGTTTTACCCGCCTACTAGCTTTCCAAGCCAGCCCCTTCAACCACTTGGGTATTTCTCCAGCAGAGATATTTTATCATATTATCATCAAAAGTAAAATAAAAATGAATTGTTTTTACGAATTATGTTACAATGATGTTGCAAAAGAAAAGAAGGTTTAAAATGAATTTAGATACACAAGTTTTAATCCAGTGGTTTCACCAAAATAAAAGAGATCTTCCTTGGCGGCATACACATGATCCTTATGCCATTTGGATTAGCGAAATTATGCTTCAACAAACAAGAGTGGATACAGTTATCCCCTATTATTTAAAATTTTTAAAAAAATTGCCAACCATCAAGGATTTGGCAAATGTTTCAGATGAAGAATTATATAAACTTTGGGAAGGACTAGGTTATTATTCACGTGCTAAAAATTTAAAAACGAGTGCGCAAATGATTGTAAAAAATTTTTCAGGTGCTTTTCCAAAACAATATGCAGATGCTTTAACTTTAAAAGGAATTGGTGAATATAGTGCTGGCGCCATTTTATCAAGAGCTTATCAAGCACCTTATGCTTGTGTCGATGGCAATGTTTTAAGAGTTTTAAGTCGATATTTAACGAGTTCTTTGGACATTGCTTTATCCTCAACAAAAAAATATTTTAAACAACAATTAGAACAATTATCCCCCTCTAATTGGGGTGATTTTAATGAATCATTAATGGAACTTGGAGCCACCATTTGCACTTTTAAATCGCCTAAATGTGACCTTTGTCCTTTAAAAAATCAATGTCTTTCCTATCAAAATCAAACCATTGATCAATTTCCTGTTAATACCAAAAAATTAGAAGTGAAAACATATCCTTATACTTGTATTTTTTTACAATATCAACAATCTTATTATTTTGAAATCAAACATCAAGGCGTTTTAAAAGATTTATTTTCTCCCATTTTAATAGAGGGTACTTTCGATGAAAATGAAGTCAAAGATTATTTAAAAACAAACTTTAATCTATGTCCAATATCTATTCAACACCTTCCAAAACAAAAACATATTTTTACCCATCAAATTTGGCAAATGAACGGCTATTTGGTTCAAATTGAAAAAATACCGCATCTTCTAAAATCATCCTTTTATTCCATTAAACAAATTCAAACACAAATTACGATTCCCATTTGTTTTCAAAAATTCTTTCCATTTTTAAAAATAAATGTTAACAAATCCTATCAGTAAGTCTATAATATCTTTAGGAGGGATAATATGTTACAAGAAAAAATAGCTCAATTATTAAATGATCAAATCAATAAAGAATTTTATTCTGCCTACTTATATTTAGATTTTGCTAATTATTTTGAAGATGAAGGATTGGATGGTTTTGCTCATTGGTATGAAATTCAAGCCCAAGAAGAAAGAGACCATGCCATGATGATTCGTAAATATTTATTAGATAATGGTCATAAAGTTACTTTCGAATTTATTGCAAAGCCGGATAAAACTTATAAAAATCATTTGAGTCCATTAGAAGAAGGATTAAATCATGAAAGATATGTCACTTCTTTAATTTCTAATATTTACTTACATGCTTTTGAACAAAAAGATTTTAAAACGATGCAATTTTTAGATTGGTTTGTAAAAGAACAAGTTGAAGAAGAAAAAAATGCTGATGATTTGATTAAAAAAATGAAATTATTTGGTTCTGATGCTAAAGGTTTATATGCCTTAAATCAAGAATTAAAAGCGCGTGTTTATACAGCTCCAACTCAAGATGAATAGGGATTAAAAAAAGGCAAATGATTTGCCTTTTTTTGATTGATTGGCGTCCTCGATGCGATTCGAACGCACTACCCCGTCCTTCGGAGGGACGTACTCTATCCAAGTGAGCTACGAGGACATAAAAGCACATTTATTATAGCATTATTTTTAAAAATTGAAAGTAGATTTTAAGTTTATAAAGACTTTTAAAATTTACAAAACGAAAAGATTTGATATAATATCGTATATAAAAATAATATTTTTTGAAAGGAAAGGGATTTTGATGAATCAAAGAATGTTAAAAAAATATGCCAAAACCATTGTAGAAATTGGTGCACATGTTAAAAAAGGACAAGAAGTCATTATTCATAGTGATGTGGATAATTTAGATTTTGTTCGTCTTTTAGTAGAGCAAGCTTACAAAGCAAAAGCAAAAAAAGTTTCTATTGAATGGAGCGATTCGGCAATTACAAAATTACATTATCGTTATCAAACGGTTGAGAAATTATCAGAAGTGCCAAACTGGGTCATTGAAAAAAATAAATATCAAGTAGAAACCCTCCCTTGTCATATTCATATTATTTCTAGTGATCCTGATGCTTTAAAAGGAATTGATCAAAAGAAAGTGAGTTTAGTCCGTAAAAATACTTACCCTATTTTAAAACCTTTTAGAGATGCTATGGATAATCGATACCAATGGGTCATTGCGGCTATTCCTTCCGTTGCTTGGGCAAAAAAAGTTTTCCCCAATTTGTCTAAAAAAGCAGCTGTTGAAGCATTATGGCAAAGTATCTTAAAAGCTTCTCGAATTGATGAAAATGATCCAATTGCAAATTGGCATCAACATAATCAAACTTTACAACAAAAATGTGATACTTTAAATCAACTTCATCTCCATCATTTACATTATAAAAATTCACTTGGTACAAATTTAACAGTAGAAATTATGCCGAACACCCTTTTTGTTGGTGGAGGAGAAAATACCATTGATGGCCATTTCTATAACCCAAATATCCCGACAGAAGAATGCTTTGGTATGCCTAAAAAAGATGGAGTAAATGGCATTGTCTATGCTAGCAAACCTTTATCCTATAATGGAGAATTAATTGAAGACTTTTACTTTGTTTTTAAAGATGGAAAAGTCATTGAAGCCCATGCTAAAAAAGGAGAAGCATTATTACAAGAAATGATTGCAATGGATGAAGGTGCTTCTTTTCTTGGAGAAGTGGCCTTAGTTCCTTATCAATCACCCATTTCATTAATGAATACTTTGTTTTATAATACGCTCTTTGACGAAAATGCTAGTTGTCATTTGGCATTAGGGCATGCATTTTCAAATAACATCCAAAATTATGAAAAAATGACTTTAGAAGAAATAGAAGCCTTTCCGATGAACCGTTCCATGATTCATGTAGATTTCATGATTGGAACCAGTGATTTAAACATTATCGGTGTGGACAATCAAGGAAAAGAAATTCCAATTTTTAAAGATGGCAATTGGGTCATATAAAAAAAATAGTCAGCAATGACTATTTTATTTTTGTTCCACAATAAGAACACGTTTTATCATAACGAGAAATACTAGCACCACATCCAGGACATTTCATAAAAGAAGGTGCTGCAACTTTTTTATCTTCTTTGCTAGTAGATAAATCACTTTCTTGCAAATGAAGTGATTTTAAAACAACCCAATGAGAAATGATTTCGTAATCTTTTAATATTTCTCTTTCTATACTTAATTTAGCAATAGAAGTAATCGTTGACTCTGGCAAACGAAAAAGGATGGCTAATTGTTTCATATCATTTTTTTCATTTTTTTTCATTTCATTAATGACAGAAGAAATTCTTTTATAAAATCGATATTGATTCATAAATATCGAGCCAATTCCAAAACAAATTACAATTCCAAATGGAGATAAAAATGTCAATATAGAAAAAGTCATATCCATAAAATTAATTATGTTGATAATAAATAAAAGAAAGAAAACGCCAGCTAAAGCATAAAATAAACAACTCAAAAAAACGATTCCTTTTTTCTTTTCTTCCATGTTATTTTGAATCATTTTTTCTAATGTTTCATAAGACAATGAAGGGTTAATCATTTTTATTCCACCTTTCTATTATTATCATATCTTTTTCATTCAAATTTTACAACTTCAATTAAAAAATATTTTCAATTAAATTTCATCATGATATAATAAACGCAGGTGATATTTATGAAATTCAAAAAATTATGTTTAGCCGCATTTGTATGCGCTTTCGCATTAACAGGATGTAATGATAAGACTTCATCCTCTTCATCTACTCCTTCTGTACCAGATGAAATTGTTTCTGTTGATGTATCAGGAAAAACTGAAACCGATTTGATTGCCATGAATGATTTATCTATTGAAGTGGATGAAACTTATGATTTTACAAAATTATTGACAGATACCACTTTTGCATTGGATACTTTTGAATTGGCAGTTACGAATAAAAGTTGTACAGAAGTGACAAAAACGAGTTCTAGTTATATTTTAAGAGGATTAAAAGAAGGAAGTTCTGATTTATATGTTATTCATGAGGATCAATATCAAATCATTCCTATTTCTATTTTGAAACTTGGTGCTTTAAGCACATCATTTACCTTTGATTGGGGAAGATTATCTAATAAAGCTGTTACCATTTTTGGAGATAGTGTTTCTTATGGTGAAGGATTACCTGATGGTGCTCGTTATTGGCAATTGCTTGATGAAGAATTAAATTTTTCTAGCGTGCAAAGTTTTGCTGTTGGTGGAACGACCATGACTTATTCCTATGATGGAAGTCATATTTGGGAAGAATATGCTTTACAAGGAAAAGGATTCAATGGTGTATCTTTTGTTGTCAATAACTCTCAACGTGTCATTCGTTCTAATTATATTATTATCTTTTATGGCCATAATGATATGTATTTCCAACCAGATATTGGAACGACCGAATATTTACCTGAAAAAATAGAAGATTGTAATTCTTTTAAATCTTCTTATGCTTATGCTTTAAACTTTATTAAAAAGAACAATCCTTATGCACGAATTTTACTCATTACTCCAAATTATAGTGTTTATAAACCTAATGCTTCCTACGATGTAGGATTAACCTATGAAGATTATCGTCAAGCCATTATTGATATGGCAAATTACTATGGCGTTCGTTATTTAGACATTTGGGATGATACTTATGAAGAACATCAAAAAAATTCAATCTTATCTGACTCTGTTCACCTCAATGCTCATGGCCATCGTGTCGTAGCAGATTTAATCAAAGCTATGAAATAAAAAAACCGATTCAATCGGTTTTTTTATTTAAACATTAAATTTAAAGTAAACAATGTCGCCATCTTTCATGACATACTCTTTGCCTTCTAAACGACATTTCCCATTTTCCTTTACTGCTTGTTCGGATTGATATTGCAATAAATCTTGAAAATGATAAACCTCTGCTTTGATAAATCCTCGTTCAAAATCACTATGAATAATGCCCGCACATTGAGGCGCTTTCATTCCTTTTTTAAAAGTCCAAGCTCGGCATTCATCTTTTCCAGAAGTATAAAAGGTTTCTAATCCAAGTAATTCATATGTTGCTTTAATGAGTTGATCTAATCCTGACTCTTTAATTTGTAACTCTTCCATGAAGAGTTGTTTTTCTTCTGCTGTTAATGAAGAAAGATCTTCTTCTACTTTGGCACAAACGGGTATAATTTTAGCATTTTCGCTTTCTGCTTGTTTTTTTAAATGAAGATATTCTTGATTTTCTTGAACATTTGCCAAATCATTTTCACCTACATTTGCAATATAAATCATTGGTTTATCGGTAAGTAAATGTAAAGATTGAACAATCACTTTTTCTTCTTTTGAAAAAGAAAGACTTCGAATGGGTTGATTACTCATCAACGTCTCATGAACTTTTTTTAAAACTGTATATTCTTCTACAATCGTTTTTTCTTTTGTTGACAAAGCCTTTTTTTCGATTCTTTGAATACGGTTTTCAACGGTTTCCAAATCTGCAAAAATAAGTTCCATATTAATAGTTTCTGCATCACGAAGAGCATTAACACTACCATCCACATGTAAAATATCTTCACTAGCAAAACAACGAACAACATGACAAATTGCATCCGTTTCTCGTATATTCGCTAAAAATTGATTCCCTAATCCTTCTCCTTTAGAGGCTCCTTTAACTAATCCTGCAATATCTGTAAATTCAAAGGTTGCTGCTACTCTTTTTAACGGATGATAAAGTTCACATAAATAATCTAAACGAGCATCAGGAACTTCAACCACACCTGTATTTGGTTTGATTGTCGCAAAAGGGTAATTGGCCGCTTCAACTTGTGAATTGGTAATTGCATTAAATAAAGTGGATTTCCCCACATTGGGCATTCCAACAATTCCAGCAGTTAATGGCATACATATTCCTACTTTCTTCTTATTTTATTCCTTATTTATTATAATTTTTTTAGTTTCATATTACAAGATGAATAAAAAAAATAGATTTCCTCTTCATTTCATGGTATAATAAGGTGTTCAAAAAAAGGGAGGAAAAAGAAAAATGTTTAATTTAAAAGGTCGTGTTGTTGTTGTTTCAGGTGCTTCTAGTGGGCTAGGTGCACAAATGGCAAAAGGATTTGCTGCTCAAGGAGCGGATTTAGTCATTACAGCAAGACGTTTTGAAAAATTAGAAGTTTTAGCTGAAGAAATTCGGAAAATGGGTGTTCAATGTCTACCTATTCGTTGTGATGTAACAAATGTAGAAAGTGTTAACAATTGTGCAAAAGAAGCTGTTGCTCATTTTAAACACATTGATGTTTTAGTCAATTGTGCAGGTGCTGCAGCAAACAATGGTGTCTTAAATATGACCGACAGTGAATGGCAATTTACAATTGATACCGATTTAACTTCTGTTTTTTATGTCACTAGAGCGTTTGCAAATATCATGAAAGAACAAAAATATGGACGTATTATTAATATTGCATCCATGTATGGTTTAGTTGGAAATACAGCTATGGATACTGTAGCTTATCACTCTTCTAAAGGTGGTGTGGTTAATTTCACACGTGCTGTTGCTGCTGAACTTGCAAAATATAACATTACTTGCAATGCTATTTGTCCAGGATATTTTGAAACTGAATTAACAAAAGAAACCTTAGATACAGATTCTTTTAAAAGTTACATGAAAATGACTGTACCTTTAGGAAGATATGGTCATGCCGGTGAATTAAACAGTGCTGCTATCTTTTTAGCCGCTGATGAATCAAGTTATGTTACAGGTGTCATTTTGCCAGTTGATGGCGGCTATACTTGTGTATAAACATTAAAATTCTTTTATTGAACTAAGATTTTTAACATAACAGCAAGAAAAATTTCTTGCTGTTATTTTTTTATTTATTATTCTTTTTCATTGTTTGTTACCTTTTGACTTAAATATCCCTTTAAAATTGAAAGAATAGTATGAAAATCTTTTGAACCATTGACGATAAGGTCGGCCTTCCATTTAGTATTTTCAACAAATTCATCGTGTCTAAAACGTACCAAGTCTAAATAAACATTGCTAATTTCATCGAAAGAAAGACCCTTATTCATATTTCTTTTTAATCGACGAACAATCCTTTCATCTGCGCGACAATCAATAAAAATTTTTAAGTCTAGTAAGGAACAAATTTTTTCATCATAAAGCGTTAACAACCCTTCTATAATAATTATTTCATAAGTTTCATTCATTGCTTGACAAATATCTTGATACAATTGATGCAAATGAAAAGAATGAGGATGATTATCGTCGCGATAACATTTTTGATTCATCATTGAGACTTGAATTGGGCGATCTTTTTCTTTTTTAAAATAAGCATCCATGTGAAAAGTTAGAATCTTTCTTTTACTAAATAAATTTATGAATTGCTCAACAAAAGTTGTTTTTCCACTGGCAGAGCCTCCAGCAATGCCAATCACAAAAGGTTTCAAAATAATCATCCTCCTTTGTTTTAATTATAAAAAAAGAGTGACAAAAGTCACTCCCTATTCTATTTTTATAAATAATAAGACATTGGATAAGTTAAATAAGCAATTTCATCCAATTGATCTGCTGTCACATAACCAGGTTCTGCTAAAAGCAAAGATGGAATTCGATTCACAATGGTTGCACAAGTGTGTTCCACTGTTGCTGGTTTAATAACTTTAAATTCTGTGTTAGGTTCTCCTTCAATTTTCCAATCACACATATCTCCATCATCTTTGCCATAAACTTTACCAATTGTTTCTTCTTCAATGGTAATTCCTTGATGGGTTTCAATGGTTACAACTGCTGACATCCCAATACATTTTCCAGCTTGAATCGTTTTTCCTAATGTAGCACTATATAAATCTTCATTAATCGTATAAGGAACATTCTTTTGTGTGATGGATTTGATAGTTAATCCTAATTTATTAGCAATTGCTTCACTAGCATTCCAAGCATAAGAAGGCACCACTTCCGTTGGATGTGCTAAAGTTTTTTCAAATTCTTCTACGGTTAAATCACAACCATGTGCTTGTGCTAAGGCTAGACCATAATCTTCTACATTGTAAGAATAACTTCCTTTAATCTTTTTAATTTGATGACAACCACCACAAACCATAGCCACCATGTTAATCCAGAAAATATCTTGCATTCCTGAACCTGCAATCGTGCATCCATTTTCTTTTGCCAATAAATCTAAACGATTTGTAATTGCAGCAGAGGTTGTCCAAGGATAAATAGCTTCTTCACAAGTGGTGATGACATTAATTCCTCTAGATACACATTTTTCAACATGTTCAACAATGTCATTCATAAAACTAAATAAAGTAACCACAGCAACATCCGCATCACATTCATCTAATACTTTGTCGGCATTATCAGAAATTAAAATTCCTGTTTTTACTCCAAGATTTGCAAAATCGCCGACATCCATTCCTTGTAAATCTGGATTAATATCGATGGCTCCAACAATTTCTGCTCCTTTTTCATAAAGGTATCTTAAAATATACTTAGCCATCTTTCCACAACCATATTGTACAACTTTAATTTTTTGCATTTTTAATTTCCTCCTTTAGTGATAAATAATCACAATTTTATTATATTCTTATTTTTTATATTATTCTATTTTATTTTTTGTTTTGTATGTTTTAAATAAAAAAATGAGATTGTTTCTTTATCTCATTTTTCGTTATTTACATTTTATCAATGATTTTTTTGACCGCTTCTTGATATTGTTCTTCCGTGATGGTTCCTTTGTCTCTTAACTCTTGTAATTTTCCAATTTTGTCATACTCTTCATTATTTAAATTACCATTACCGCCTTCTACCACTTCTCCTTTTAAAACAAGGGAAAGCAAAACAAAGACAAATGAAGCAATTATAATTAAAAATAAAAGTATACTTTCAAATGTCATTAAGGCGAATATTCCAACTAAAATCAAAAAAGTAATTTTTATTCCTGTTCTTTTTTTATATTCCCCATTTTTATATGGCGAAGGTAATAATAAGGATGAAAGAACGACTAATGCAACTCCATAAATAAGTAAAAATACAAAAGTTGATTTCATTATTCCATCAAACATACCAGAAAAATAATCTTCACCATAGATATCTTCCATAAGAGATTTTGCAGTATCCCAAGAAACTAAGCAATATAAACATCCAATAATTAAAAAACTTGCAATAATGATTACAATTATGGATCCTGCTAATTCAAACCCTCTTTTTGTTTTATTCATAATACTCAATCCCCCTATCTGTCTTAATGTTACAAAAATCTATTTATTTTGTCAATAATTCTTGATGGAGACTTCAAAACTTTTTATCTTATCATTTATCTTATCATTTCTTCATCCACAATATGAACAATTAAAAAATAAAATTGATGCAAATAAAAAAAACGATGTCTGCTTATGTCCGTGATCATTTAAAAACAAACAATATTATTAGCCATTCTAACGGAGAAACAACTTTATTTTTTTTAGAGAAAAAACTCAAGAAAAAGAAAAGAGCTCAGTTATGAGCTCTAACAACCGAACATAGATGGAATACCTCAACCTATCTATATTCTTTTACCTACTCGACTCTTTCGAGGTTTGTCGTTGGAACTAACACTTAAGTTAGTCAGAGAATAGTTTAACGACATGTCTAAGTCCGGTCGAACTTTAAATATTAATCACAATAACTTGCTGGATTTTGTCTTTTTCTAAAACGTTCAGGAATTTTTTTATCAATAAATATTTTTTTAATCTCCTCTGGAGCTTCCACTCCATCAAAATAAGCACGCTTGATATTTTCTACTTGCTTCCATCCGCCTTCATTGATTTGATAAACGCCAACAACTATTCCATATCGTACCGCAAGAACATAAGGGTATTTATTTGCCCTAATTGGTCTTATTTTCCAACACCATCTAACAGCTTTATATATACCGTTATTCTCAATTCCACCATTTTTATTAATGTTGTAATCATTAATTTTAATCATGATGAATTTAGGACAATTGGGATAATCATCAAATGTCTTGGCTGTGAATTGTTGCTCTAATTCATCAGTCCAACGCATCCCTCTGTATTCTTCGTGACCTTTAATCTCATTAGTTAAGTTTTTTAATCCGAAATAATCTATAAAAGCTGACTCAACTTCGAAAGCAGTTTTTTTGTCCATCCCCCATCTTTGAATAATGTGAATTACATCTAATCCTTTACTTTTAATTAAAGCAATTCTTTGTATTTTCAAAGGATCATTGTTATCCATTGATGGCTTTTCTTCCTCCTTCAAAAAATCACTAGTTTGATAAAAAGACATATCTACAGCATTTGCATGAGCAAAGACACGATTGCCACATCCTTCACCGACATAAAATGTTTGTCCATTACGAGGATCTACCAATCGATAGACATAATGCTTAAGTTTTGCGATTACTTCGCTACTAAATTCATTAATCATTAAAATCTCCTAGAACCAATTTTATAAACTTCATTACCTGACCATTCGACTCTTTCGCCATTAATTTTGTAAAGTTTATTGCCTGAATATTCAATCTTTGCACCACCAACTTTATAAAGACGTGTCCCAGAATATTCAACTTTTAAATCACCAATTTTATAAAGTTTATTACCTGACCATTGAGGTCTTCCACCAAAATAAGCTACTAAAATTTCTTCATCTGACATATAATATTTTCCCCCCCATTTTATTAAATCTACTTAAATTATACCCCCCCCCGCACTTTGTCAACTAAATTTGTTGTGCTATTAATAAAGTAGTGTTAATGTACACCAACTAAAAAGAAAAAAGTGATTCAAATCCTTTATAATTCAATCGCTACAAATAATTTAAATATTTGAAAAAGCTATTTTTTAATAATCAAAAAAGTGTTTTCCCTTTTTTTTGGGGGGTTGCCCTTTTGAATGTTTTTTGATAAAATACAAGTGGGAAGCCAAGAAACACTTTGAAAAACTTGGCTTGTGAGTTTGAGATAAGTATTTATTACTTATCTTTTTTTCTTTTCTTTAGAAGTTTTAAAAGAAAAATTACAAGTTCTAATAATTCTTTATCACTCATAAAGAACACCTCCCACTTTAAAAATTGTTTAAAGTGTTTTTTTATTGTTCTTATCTTGGTCTATCACCCCCCCCTNTTGGTCTATCACCCCCCCCTTAAAGTTTAAAAAATACTTTTAAATGCAAAGACCGTTCCATTACATTTTTTTTTATTTTTTTTGACACCAAACTTGAGATGCTCCTCCCGTCAGCCTTCCGCCGTAAAAGTAAAGGGACGAGCGAAGCGGTCGAGGAGTGAAACGGATGCAGCCCTTTACCTTTTTGACGGGGAGCATCACAATAAGGGGGCAAAAAAAATAAAAAAAGATATAGCTATAACGTACGCGGAAAAGGGCTAGGCTTTTCCGAATATGGGCAATATAAGTTGGGGTTATAAAGGGTCCCAACTTATGTTGTAGGCGCATTTAAAAGTATTTTTATTTAATAAAAAAAGGACCCAAAGGTCCTAAGATAAATAGAATGATTGAAGATAGAAAAAAACTTTTATTTATTTAAAATGGAATGATATAATAATCATGCACTTCGGTGCACGGAAAGGAGAAATAGCAAGAATGATTCATTTCATTCAAAGAAGGAGACTTTCGCGAATGGAATAATCGGAAAGGATTTAATTGGAATTTATTGTTCTCACTTTAATAATTATTTATTTAATTGTTAAAGAAAAAAATAATGAAGATTAGATTCTAAAAATTATACATATTCGCTAGAGTATCCTTTCAAAATCAAAAAAAAGATGTTTGACGGCATCTAATTTTTGGACTGTTAGTAAAGTTAAACTTTATTAGCAGTTTTTTTTAATAGAAATGAAAAGAGAGTGTTTGACGCCACTCTCTTTTCTTTATTATACATATCCGCACTTATATTATATGCTATTTTGGTTTAAATGTAAACCTTTATTTTTTATTAAAGCTGTTTTTGATATTGGTATTGTTACCGATGGCAATATTGTTGTTGTTATTACCTATTTGTATGTCTCTAGCGTTAAAAATATTTGTTTCATTGTTGGGTGAAATTTTTTTATAAAATTATTAATCGTATTGGATGCTTGTTTTAAATTATCTAAATCTTTTTTTGTTATTAAAATTATATCTTCTTTAGAAGAACCTAATAAGTAATCGATTGTAACATTAAAGTAATTGGCAATTTTTTTGTGGTGGATAGATCTGGTTCATTTTTTCCTAATTCATATTTTGATATTTGTACTTGTGTAAGATTTAGAAAATCGATGTATTTTGCTTGTAAAACTTATCTTGTCAATAAAGATAAAACAGGGAAATCGCATTGGACCATTAAAGATATTTGTAGGAAATATCATATTTCTAAAGCATCTCTTATGCGTTGGATGAAAAAGTTTGATGGAACCAAAGAATCTTTACTTGATGCTTCAAAAAAACCTAAATCAATTCATCCAAAAGCACATACAGCAATTGAAATCCATTAGTTGTTTTCATTTCATTCTTCCTTTACTTTAAACTTTTTAAAATGGTATTTTAAATTTTATCATTCATAATCTCCCAATAACCTGTTTTTCTTGAACCACTTCTTTTGATAATACCATCAGTAATTAATTTTTTCAAATGTCGATAAATAGTTACCTCTGATTTGTTTAATTTGTTTTTAAGTTCAGGTATCGTTATATATTTATTTTTTCTAATCTCAAATAATATTTTATCATCAAAACTTTTTATCTTATCATTTATCTTATCATTTTCAAAAGCAGAATTACGATAAAAAATAAAAGTAAAGCCAAATTCATCATTTTTATATTCGTATTTTACATCATGCTTATCACACAAAGTAAATGTCCTATCAAACCCTGTGCCAAAAGCATCAATATAGCCACATTTATATAAAACAGAAGCAATTAAAATATTTCTAATTTTACTTCCAACTTCTGCTCTAGCAAATCTAATAGGATCAACATCTTTATATATTGAACCAGGATTATAAATCTTTACAGAAGATTTAAATACAACAAATTGATTAAAATCACCACTTACAGCATATTTACTATGCGCAAAACTATTAATTACAATTTCTCTAATAGCTTGAACTGGTATTTCGGGAGTTTCAATTCTTTCTATGCCTATAATATCTGATTTATAAGTGATATGATTTTGAATATAAGAGGTGGCTTCTGCTATACATTCGAATATATTTCCTCTAAATTCTTTTATTTCTCCAAATTCTGTTCTTGTGTCAGTAGGATAATTGGCTTCTTTAATAAGAAGTGGCTTCCCTTTCCCAAACAAATAATATCCTGCTGTTTTAATTTTGCCATCATCAGTTATTAAATTTAATTTTGTTAAAGCTTTTCCTATATCATCGTATACATAATTAAGTCTACCTTTATCATTAGCAAGTCTGATAACCTTAATTAATAATTCTTCGTCAATATCTTCATATGAATAATTGGTAGGTTTCTCTTCCCATTGAGAATAATTTTCTTTTTTAGATTCAAAAAAATTTTGCAGTTGACTATTTGTCATAGGAATATCACCATCATCTACTCTTATATAGTACCTGCCATAAGCGGAATATGGTGTATCATCGCCTTCAACATAAATTCTTATAACATCAATATCTTCAATTTTAACAACTTCAATATCTAATCTAATTGGTAAAGGTTTAAGGTTCATTCGAATTTCGTTAGAAATATCTGCTAATGTTTTTTTTGAAATCATAAATGGGTATACTTTTTTGTTTGGTCCTATACCAAAATATAACTCGCCTCTATTGCTTTTATTTAACATTGAAGATAAAGAAATAATACCTTCTTTAAGTTGAACTAAAGATTTTTTATATTCCAATACAACATTTTCATCATTCATTAAGTATCATTCCCTTTTATTAAAATATCTTATCATTTTTCAACTATATCTTATCATTTATCTTATCATTTTTCAACTATATCTTATCATTTATCTTATCATTTTTCAACTATATCTTATCATTTATCTTATCATTTTTCAACTATCAAACCCAACTTTATTTTCGAATACTATAAAAATCATTATCAGGAAAATAAATAATAATTTTAGCCTATTTTCATTTTTAGTTTTTTGATAATAACTTATTTATCATACAAATAATAAAATACACCCTTAATTTTTTACTCAAAAATAGTACAACTAAAAAAAGTCCTTATGTTAAGGACTTTAACAGCAAATTTTGGCATTTTATTTGTTAATACAACTTGAACAACACACCTTTAGACATTTTACATGGCATGTTATTTAACCGAGCATTTCTTCTATTTTTCTATTCATGTAATCGTTTGCCCGTTCGTATTCGGCAGTATAATCGCCGAGTTGTATCTTTTTTTCAAACTGGTTTTCGTATGTAGTGCGCAGCGCCGTTACTGTTTCCGTTACTTCTTGAGTATAAACATCATTCATGTGTTTAAATGTTTCATTGCTATATTTAGCGCTTAAAACTAAATTGGAATAGCTAATGCTCCATATATGAATGAGCAATGTTTCTACTTCTTTTTTTGTAAAATCGTAGTTGGCATCTATGTAGATGTAATTTTTATCACTATATGGTACACCCTCTCTATATTCGGTGGTTTCAAATTCCAACTGCAACAATACTTCGCCCGTTTCGACATTCATATTTGACATCATTATGACATCTGTATGTGCAACAGTTCCGGCACTTTCTGGTGTGATGGTGTAACCGACCGGACTATCGGTAACAATGAAAGTATCATTTTTATAGAGTTCAGCCGCCAAATATACATAGGTGGTTGCACCAATAAACCAGGTAGAATTCGTTACCGCCTCCGTATAAATTTCATCTTCTGCCGCAAGGAATGTGGCGTATAAAACTGTGTTGTTGCATTTACGGATGCTTAACTTAGAGACTGGTGTCATGCTGCTGATTGCGGTATCCATAAGCAAATCAGACATCTTACCATAAATTTCTTGATAAGTCTGTCTAATTTGTACCTCGTTTGATTCGCTCGTTTTAGTCGTATTGTCACGGCAAGCAACAAGACCAATCGCACAAGTCATTGTACATATAAGTGTTGAGACCATTTTTAATAAGCCTTTTTCCATAGTGTACCTCCTTGTGGCTTTGCAGTTGAAGTGTACTTTTACTGCAACGCCAAAAAATTACATATCAGATGCAATCCAATGAATTTGCCTTATTCATTATAGCACAAAAGCAAAAAACGGGACAAGCAAAAGATAAAAATAAATCTACACTTCAACTATAATTTTTTTCATTTAGATAGTCCTTTTGTCGTTTGTTTGCTATGCTTATGAGAAAAACAAGGAGCATTTACAAATGAATTATGCCTATGCGCCAATGCAGATAAATTACAGTTACGCCAATATTTACAAATGATTGTTATACTTCAAATTGCTTGACTATTCCAAGATAAAGAATCGACCACGAAATGTTCGAAAACAAAAAAAGTCTGCACACCCCTAGTCATCGACTAAGTTTGTATCAGACATGTTGTACGAATGGTGGAATCAAAGGGACTCGAACCCATGACCCCCTGCACGTCAAGCAGGTGCTCTCCCAGCTGAGCTATGATTCCAAGTACATTTACTATAGCATAATTTATTAAAAATGCAAGTTAAAAATGTACCTTAAGATAATTTTGAACTTCTTCTCTAGATTGAATGCTTTTTTGCGCTCCAATATGGGTACATGTTAAAGCACTAGCGACAATAGCATATTGCATGCTTTGAGAAAGATTTGCAGAACGAATCCATTCTGATAAAAAAGCGCCGATAAACGTATCTCCTGCAGCTGTCGTATCAACAACTTTTACGGCATGTGCTGGATAAGAAGTCACTTCTTGTTGATGATAGACCATCGCACCTTTTTCGCCAAGAGTTACGATAAAATAAGCAATTTGATGCTTATTTATAAATGATTGAACTTGCTCTTTTTGATTATATTTACAATGAAGTAGCATTTCACATTCAATTTCATTTACAATTAAAATATCAATAAAATCAAGGATTTCCATATCAATGGATTGAACAGGTGCTGGATTAAAAACAACATTCATTTTTCTTTTTTGGGCTTCATGTATTGCAAAATAAACCATATCTAAATTGGTTTCTAGTTGCACTAAAAGATAGTCATTTGGTAATGCTAAAGAAAGCGCATCTAAAATTTGTTGCTTTTGAATATTTTGATTCGCTCCTGCATGTAAAAGAATGCGATTATTGTGATTTTCCACCAAAATAAAAGCCAATCCCGTATTTTGATGTTCTATCGTCTTGATAAAATCCGTATGCACACCATATTGATTTAAAGATTGAATCGAATCTTTCCCCATTGTATCTTGTCCTACACAACCAATGAGATAAACTTCTTCATTTTGCTTGGCTAGAGCTACCGCTTGATTGGCACCTTTACCACCAAAGTTCATTAAAAAAGATTGACTAGGGAGGGTTTCACCTAATAAAGGTAAATGAGTGATTTCCATGACATAATCGACATTAATACTGCCAACTACAAAAATTTTACTCATGACAAACCCTCCTTTTTAATCTTTTAATAAAGTTGTTCAAAACTACTATAGTGATTTGAAGTATAATAAATCGTATCTAAAGATAAACTATAGACAATTCGTAAAGCATTTCTTGAACGTTCTCCTTGATAATCGATATCACATTCATAATAAACCCCTTCCGGTAATAATCTTTCACGATTATAAAACCGATCTCCGCCAATGCTTTTCCCATCAGCATAGAACCATAAACTTCCTCCGGTCCAACCCAAGGCTTCGGCCTCATCTTTAGTGATAAAGTTACTTGGTAGATCATCATATAAAAAGATATACAAAGCGACTTCATATTTTGAAGAGTATGTTCCATCGATGGTCACCAAAGAATAGATTTGATCTACATAAGATTCTAATACTGTATAATTTTCAACCATTTCTTTTTCTTTTTCATTTAAATCATTGTAAGCATCTTGAACTGTAAAAATAGAAATGACAACTTGATTATTTGTTGAGGGAGAAGGTAAATCAGAAATTAAGGCTTCTACCTCATTTACTTTTTCAATGTCATAAATATCATCTATTGAAGAAGATGTTGTCGTTTGATCACAAGCTCCTAAAAGTAAAGAAAAACAAGCAAACAAACTGTAACCAAACCATCTTTTTTTCATAAAAATCCCTCTTTTATTTAAAAATCGTTGCACTTAAAACAAAGTTCAAAACAAAGAATACAGATATTCCATAAACAAATGGATGAACATCTTTTCCTTTGCCAGCAAAAATCATCATTAAACTATACATAATTAATCCAAAACCTAATCCATCAGATAAAGAATAAGTAAGTAACATCATAATTACGGTTATAAAAGAAGCAAAAACAATAATTTTATTATCCCAATCTAAATGTTTTAAATTCGAAAACATCATGGCACCAACCGCAACTAATGCTAAAGAAGTGATAGGTGTCAATCCATCAATAGGCATAAAAATAGAAAATGCAGGGAAAATTAATAATGTTAATGCAAATAATAACCCCGTAAAGGTTGCAGATAACCCTGTTCTAGCGCCACTTTCAACACCTATTGTGCTTTCGGCAAAACTTGTAACGGTAGAAGTACCTAAAATTCCACAAATAAAAGCTCCTCCTGCATCGGCTAGCATGGCTTTTTTGCCATCTTTTAATTTCCCTTTTTCATCTAACATACCAGCTTCTTTTCCAACTGCAAGTAACGTAGCTGTTGTATCAAATAAATTGACAAAGATGAGTGAAAACATCACTGCATAAGATTTAAAATCTCCTAATACTTTTAAATTCTCAGTTTTAAAACATTCTCCAAAAGTATCTTTAATTTCACTGACACTACCTAAATTTGCATTAGAAAAACTAGGCATTCCTTCTATATTAAAAAGGCCTAATATTAATCCAACAATAGCCACTGCTACCATTGCAATGATAATAGCCAATTTCTTTATTAAAGCATTTTTACAAGTTAATAAAACTAAAACTAAAATAATTCCGAATAATCCTAATAAAACTGTAGGATTACTTAAATCTCCTAATTCAACAAGTGTACTTGTTGATAAAGAAATAATTCCACTCATTTTTAATCCAACAAAACAAATAAATGCGCCCAACCCTGCACTAATGGCATATTTTAAACTTTGAGGAATCGCATTAATAATTTTTTCCCTCAAAGGGGTAAGCGTTAATATAAAAAATAATATTCCAGAAAAGAAAATAAGCGTTAAAGATTCTGCCCACGTATACCCTAATGTTCCACATACAGTATAAGCAATAAAAGCATTCATTCCCATGCCGGCGCTTAAAGCAACAGGATACTTTGCAAAAACCCCCATAAAAATTGAACAAATCGCACTACAAATAGCTGTCGCTGCAAAAACGGCACCACTGCTCATATTTGCCGGATCACCACTTAAAATATTCGTGTTTACTGGCAAAATATAAAGCATCGCTAAAAAAACAATTAAACCACCTAACAACTCTTTTCCAATCGTCGAACCCTTCTCAGTAATTTTAAAATAACGGTCTAAAAAATTCTTTTTTTTCTCTGGCTTTGCTTGTTGCATTTTTCAATCCTCCAATATGTTATCATTGTATCATGAATCTTTCAATTTATCACTACTTGCAATATTTTTTATTTTATGGTAGTATTAAAAGGCAACCTTGGAACAGTACTCAAGTTGGTGAAGAGGTATCCCTGCTAAGGATATAGGCTGGGCAACTGGTGCGTGGGTTCGAGTCCCACCTGTTCCGCCATTTAAAAACATAAGTCTGACAATCTTTTAAAAAGGGATACAGACTTTTTTGTTAAAAACGTTTATTATTTTGTTAATGATGACACTTTATTTTGTTCAGTATAAAAAAATAAATATAAGCCAAATTTATGAAACATGGGGAAAACAATTTTTTTTACAAGTATGTCATTGAAACAACAATAAAATTAGGACTTTTAGGAATTTGGTTGAACGTTCCAATTTCAAGTTTACTTCCTAGTCTAATTTGTATTTTACTTCTATATATTTATCTAAAACAAAAGAAGGTTCTTGATAATATCATTAACTTTCTTTATTTAAGAGTCAAAAAATTAAATATATTCTATGAATATAATGAATGATTTCATATTCATTTGTTGAAAAAAAATGTTTTCAGAATATAATATAAATGAAGATGCCTCTTTTCGGAAAGTAGCTTAGTTTGGTAAAGCGCTACGTTCGGGACGTAGAGACCGTGAGTTCAAATCTCATCTTTCCGACCATGTTATATAAATAAAAAAGGTATTTTCCTTTGAAAGTCCTAAAAAATGATAGTAATTTAGGGCTTTTTTATGGCTGCATCAGTTGTTGGCAAACTCAACGCGCAATATGCAAAATTTTTCATCGGTGATAGTTATTTAGAACCTTTATCTAAAAAGGTTGGTTTAGCCAATGTCACTTTTAAACCCGGAACACGAAATAACTGGCACATTCATCACGCCAAAGAAAATGGTGGTCAATTATTAATTTGTATCGGTGGTCAAGGAATTTATAAAGAATGGGGAAAACCAGCAATTTTATTAAAAAAAGGAATGGTTATTGAAATCCCTGCCAATGTAAAACACTATCATGGTGCAACAAAAGATAGTTATTTTGCCCATTTAGCCATGGAAATCCCTGGAACAGAACCTTCCAATGAATGGTTAGAAGAAGTCAATGACGAAGCATATTTAAAAGATAACGAAGAAATTTTAAAAGAAGAATAGGAGGAATCAATGATGCTTGGTAATTTTACTTATTATAATCCTACAAAATTATATTTTGGCAATCACGCTTTAGATCATTTAAATTTTGAATTAAATAAAGTCGGTAAAAACGTCGCTTTGGTTTATGGTGGCGGTTCAATTAAAACAAATGGAATTTATGATTCAGTCGTTCAAATTTTAAAAGATACACATAAAAATTTTGTTGAAATCAGTGGAGTTATGCCAAACCCAACTTTAAATAAATTATATGAAGGAATTCAAATTGCTAGAGATCATCAAGTTGATTTTATTTTAGCTGTTGGTGGAGGATCTGTAATTGATTATTGTAAAGCTTTAGCTGCATCCATTCATGAAAAAGAAGATCCATGGAAAAAATATTTTATTGATTTTGAAGAACCTACATGTGAAGTTGTTCCTTTAGGAGCCATCTTAACTATGGTAGGAACAGGAAGCGAAATGAATGCCGGATCTGTTATTACCAATAGTGAAACCAAACAAAAAATCGGTCACGTTTTTACAGATGAACGCTTATTTCCAAGATTTGCTATTCTTAACCCTGTTTATACCATGACTTTACCACATTATCAAATGGTTGCTGGAATTTATGATATTTTCAATCATATTTGTGAACAATATTTTTCTGATGAAGATGATAATACCAGTGATTATTTAGCAGAAGGTTTAATGAGAAGTGTCATTCACTCCAGTTTAATTGCAAACAAAAATCCTCAAAACTATGAAGCAAGAAGTAATATTATGTGGACAGCAACTTGGGCCTTAAATACTTTAATTGCCAAAGGAAAATCAACCGACTGGATGGTACATATGCTCGGTCAAGCGATTGGAGGATATACCAATGCCACGCATGGTATGACTTTATCTGCAGTATCTTTGGCTTATTATCGTTATCTATCTCAATTTGCTAAACCTAAATTTAAACGTTTTGCTCAAGTTGTTTGGAATGTTAATCAACCTAATCTATCGGATGATGAAATCATTGAAGAAGGATTTAAACGCATGGAAAGTTGGATGAAAGAATTGGGATTGGCCTTAAAAATTAGTGAATTAGGCGTTAAAAAATCCATGATTGATGATATTGTTAACTTAGTTATTCCAATGACTTCTGGTTATAAAGCGCTCACTAAAGAAGAAATCAAAGAAGTTTATCTTCAATCTTTATAAAAAATTAAAAATATCCCTAAAGTAAACATAAAATAATTGATTTCCCTTGGGGATTTTTTTGTTTTTATCATTGGATTATCTTTACTTTACAATTAGAATGTTGTATCCTTAAACATGGATAAAGAGGAGGACTTTTTTTAATCATGAATAAAAACTTACAAAATTTTATTGAAAAGTATCAATTAACTGAACAAGGAAAGTTTTATTATGGCAGCATTCAAAATTATCAAGTTTATATTAAATATGATGCGTTTGCTGTCCCTGCATTTATTGGTGGAATTTGTGCAAACATTCAAAATTCTAAAAATGAAATTCAACAATATTTACAAGAACATAAAAAAGAATTAAAACTTGTCAATTTTGAAGTTCACGATAATTATATACTTTTTGCAGTAATAGTTTTTACTTTAAAAAGTGGCTTAGAAAACATGGAAAAGGCTTTATTACAATTAACTTCTTATTTTAAAACCTTAAATATTTTAGATGAACTTTATTGTCCTATTTGTGGCAATTTAATGACTTCTAAAGTTTTATCTATGGAAGAAGGCATACCAATGCTTATTGATTCTTCTTGTCAAGATGTAGCTATTCAAAAACGACAAGAAAGAATTGAAGAATTCAATGCAAGACCAAATAATTATGCAAAAGGAACATTAGGAGCCATTGGAGGAGCGCTGATTGGTTGTGTTGCATGGATACTATTAGGTGTATTAGTTAATTTTATGAGTGGATATATTGCCTTTTTAATTGCTTATTTAGCAGGAATTTTTTATGACAAAGTTGGCGGTAAAAATACGAAGGTTAAATTCTTAATTGTTAGTATTATTACTTTAGTGGGCATTGTACTTTCTATTTTTATAATTTATTTATTTTTCACTGCTCAAAGAATGAATGAACTTGGTATAGAAGGTTCTACTTTTTCAATGCTATCTCAACTTATTCGATATGATGCAGAGGTTAAACAAGAATTCATTTCAAATATTATTTTGGGTGTGGTATTTGGAGCTATTGGTATTTTTCTTTATTATTTTCAATACAAAAAATCCATTCACAATGATCGATAAAAACTTAAAAAAGATTCAAATGAATCTTTTTTTGTTTCATTGATTTTCTTTTTTTTGAATGCTATGATATTAAAAATAAGTTTTAAGAATTCCTTGAAAGAAAGGAGACATCATCATGAACAAAAAAATACAAAAAGAAAGTTTAAAAGCTTGGGGAAAAAATGCCACCTTTTGGGATGAGCAAATGGGAG
Organism: Firmicutes bacterium CAG:631; assembly: GCA_000433015.1. Classification (GTDB taxonomy): domain Bacteria; phylum Bacillota_I; class Bacilli_A; order RFN20; family CAG-631; genus Caccosoma; species Caccosoma faecigallinarum. The sequence continues at coordinate 72,621 of HF998022.1, read as the reverse complement.
ATTATTCAAATGATTTTCATAACCAAGTTGTTAAACCAAAAGTAACTTCTTTATTAAATATTAAAAAAGGAGATTATATTTTAGATGTCGCTTGTGGAAACGGAAACTATGCCGCTTATATGGCATCTCAAGGGGCACAGGTCGTTGCTTTTGATTTTAGCAAAAAAATGATTGCTCTTGCTAAAAAAAGACATCAAAATGAAAGCGATATTGAATTTTGTGTCGCAGATGCAACCAATCCTAAAGAATTAAAAAAACTCCAAAAAATGGGTCCTTATGATAAAATGGTTTCGAATATGGCTATTATGGATATTGCAACCATTCAACCTTTATTTGATTTTGCTTACCAATCGTTAAAAAAAGGGGGCTATTTTGTTTTTTCCACGCAACATCCTTGTTTTGTCACATTAACTAATCAATATAAGACTTTCCATTATTATCAAGGAGAAGCGATTGCCAATCAACCTTGCTTACAATATTATTATCATCGCTCACTACAAGATTTATTTCAAGTTTGTTTCCAAGCTGGATTTGTAATTGATGGATTTGAAGAATCTTATTATAAACAAAAAGAAATTCCTGAAATCATTATTGTTCGAGCAAAAAAAGAATAAAACTTTCTTTTTTTATCTTTATAATTTTGTATTTTATTCTATAATAATAGTAGAGGAAAAATTCCCTTAATAAGGAAGGTGAAAAATATTGAAAATTTTATTTTATGGAACAAAAAGTTATGATAAAGAATCTTTTGAAATACAATTAAAAAATTATAACGATATAGACATGGATTTTGTAGATGCTGAACTGGATCACCACACTGTTTATTTAGCTCAAGGATTTGATGCGATTTGTATTTTTGTCAATTGTATTGTTGATAAAGCCATCATTGCAATTCTAAAAAAATTACAAATTAATCTCATCTTATTGCGCTGTGCAGGATTTAATAATGTGGATATTGAAGCATGCAAAAAAAATCAAATTACCGTGATGCGCGTTCCTAGTTATTCCCCAGAAGCCGTTGCAGAAATGGCAATGACTCTTGCCTTAGCTGTCAATCGCAAAATTCATAAAAGTTATATCAAAGTTCGTGAAAATAATTTTGCTTTAAATGGTTTAACGGGAACCACGTTATATCAAAAAACAGCTGGTATTATTGGAACAGGAAAAATTGGGATTGCAATGGCAAAAATTTGTCAAGGGTTTGGAATGAAAGTTATTGCTTATGATAAATATCCTTCCAGCCAACTTCCATTTGTCCAATATGTATCTTTAGAAGAATGCTTAAAATCCGCGGATTTAATTTCTTTGCATTGTCCTTTAAATGAACAAACCTATCATATGATTAATGAAAAAACCATTGCCATGATGAAAGATGGTGTCATTTTGGTCAACACCTCTCGTGGTGGATTGATTAAGACAGAAGACTTAATTAAAGGTATTCGTGATAAAAAATTCTTTGGCGTGGCTTTGGATGTCTATGAAGAAGAAGGAGATTACGTTTTTGAAAATTTGGAGGATGATATTTTAGAACATTCAACGACGGCAAGACTATTATCTTTCCCAAATGTCATCGTTACCTCTCATCAGGGCTTTTTAACTAAAGAAGCTTTACAAGCCATCAGTAAAACCACTTTAGAAAACGCTAGAAGTTATCAAAACAATCAATTAATTCAAGAAAATGTTGTAGAATAGGAGAAAGAATGATGAATGAAACAATCCATACAATTTTAAATCGAAGAAGTATTCGAAAATATACCAAGCAATCCATTCCTGAAGAAATTTTAAATCAAATTTTATTAGCAGGAACTTATGCACCATCTGCAAAAAATCAACAATCAGCCATCATTTTAGCCGTGACTAACAAAGAAAAAAGAGATCAACTTTCGGCATTAAATGCCAAAATAATGAATGTAGATGCTTCTAAAGATCCTTTTTATGGTGCTCCTGTTGTTCTTATTGTTTTAGCCGATAAAAACAATCCTAATCATGTCTATGATGGCAGTTTAGTGATGCAAAATTTAATGCTTGCTGCAAAATCTTTAAATATTGGAAGTTGTTGGATTCATCGAGCAAAAGAAATGTTTGAGACACAAGAAGGAAAAGCGTTTTTAAAACAACACCACATCCCCGATCACTATGAAGGTATTGGCAATTGTATTTTAGGTTATTTTGATGAACCCAATCCTAAAGCGGCTCCTAGAAAAGAAAATTCTATTTATTGGATTCGTTAATCTCAAAGAATACTTTGAGATTTTTTATCCCTTAAGAAAGG
>HF998022.1:63974-70272 GCA_000433015.1 Firmicutes bacterium CAG:631 | reverse complement strand
TTTAGAAGAGTTAAATCTTTTAGCAGATGAAATTAGAGATTTACTCATCTATAAAATCACACAAACCGGTGGCCATATGGGATCCAATTTAGGAATGATAGAAATGACCATTGCTTTGCATTATGTTTTTTCTTCTCCAATTGATAAATTTGTTTTTGATGTTTCTCATCAAACTTATACCCATAAAATTTTAACTGGAAGAAAAAATGCCTTTTTAGATCCAAAACTTTATGGCTCCATTAGTGGATATACAACACCAAAAGAAAGTAAGCATGATTTTTTTAAAGTGGGACATACTTCTACCTCAATCAGTTTGGCCTGTGGCTTAGCAAAAGCTAGAGATTTAAAAAAAGACCATGAAAATATTATTGCAATTATTGGAGATGGCGCTTTATCTGGAGGAGAAGCTTTTGAAGGATTAAATAATATTGCGATGCTTCAATCCAATTTTATTTTAATTGTTAATGATAATGAAATGTCCATTGCAAATAATCAGGGTGGAATGTATCAAAATTTTCAACAATTAAGAAAATCTCAAGGTACTTATCCTTTAAATTTTTTTAAAACTTTTAATTTAGATTATCTTTATTTAGAAGAAGGAAATAATATTCAAAAACTAATTGCTTTATTTCAAAAAGTAAAAGATATCCAGCATCCTATTGTTTTACACATTCATACATTAAAAGGAAAAGGTTTAGATTGGGCTATACAAGATAAAGAAGCAGGACATTGGGTAAATGGTTTGAATCAACAAATAAATCCAATAAAAGAAACGTATGAATCTTTAACTGCAAAGCGTTTATTACAAGAAATGCAAATAAATAAACAATGTATCGTAATTAGCCCAGCAACACCAAAAGCACAAGGTTTGACCGTAGAATTTCGAAAACAAGCGAAAAATCAATTTATTGATGTAGGAATTGCAGAAGAGCATGCCGTTGCCTTTGCTTCTGGACTCGCTAAAAATGGAGCCACACCGGTTATCTTAGCCAATAGTTCTTTTTTACAACGAACTTATGATCAATTAAACCAAGATTTAGCCATGAATGAAATGCCCGTAACAATCTTAGTTTTTAATGGAAAAATTAATGGAGGAGATTGCACCCATGTAGGGCAATATGACATGGTCATCATGAGTCATATCCCCAATTTAGTTTGTCTTGCGCCTACTTATAAAGAAGAATATCTAGCTTTATTAGATTTTGCTTTAACACAAAAAAAATATCCATTAGTTATTCGTGTTCCTTCTACAATGATGGAGTCTAATCAATCTTTTACTTTTGATGAACAATCGATTTTTAAAGCTAAAATTACCCATATTGGAAAACAAGTAGCCATTATGGGCTTAGGAAATTTTTATCATTTAGGTTTAAAATTAAAAGAAGAATTAGCAACATATGGAATCAATGCCACTTTAATTAACCCTTTATGTTATTCTCATTTAGATCAAAATTTATTAGAAGAATTAAAGAAAAACCATGAATGTATCGTCACTTTAGAAGATGGTTTAAAAGAAGGTGGATGGGGATATAGTATTGCTAATTATTATGCAACTTCTTCTTTAAAAGTTCTTACTTATGGAGGAGAGAAAAATTTTAACGATTTAAAATCGTTAACAGAAATATATCAACAATGTCGTCTTACAATTCCTCAAATGATAGAAGATATTTTACATGTTTTAAAAATGAAAAAATAATTTTTTCCTTTCTTACAAGAAAGGAAAACTTTTTAATTTTATTTTAATTTTTTGCTGTTACATTTTTAAAAATGTGGAAAGGAAATGAAAAAAAATGAAACCTTTTAAAATAATATGTGATAGTGCTTGTGATTTGCCTAAAGATTTAGTTGCTAAATATGATATTGATGTGGTTTCTTTTTATGTTTCTTTAGATGATCAAAATTATTACAAAGAACAAGAAAAAAATACACAAGATTTTTATCAAGAATTAGTAGATCATCCTAACCAATATCCAAAAACATCCATGCCTACTGTAGAAGAATATTTCAATGCTTTTGAGCAATATATAAAAAAAGAGATTCCCGTCATTTGTATTTGCATTACCTCTAAAATGTCGGGTTCTTATAATGGGGCAATGTTAGCTAAACAAGATATTTTAGAAAAATATCCTCATGCCAAAATTGCTGTTATTGATTCTTCTTTAATCACAGTTATTGAAGGAATGTTAGTTTTAGAATTAGCAAGGATGAGGGAAAATCATCTTTCTTTTGAAGAAACGATTGAAAAAATTGAAAATATCAAGCATACTGGAAAAATATATTTTACGATTGCATCCATGGATTATTTAGCTCACGGAGGTCGAATTGGAAAATTAAAATCAATTTTAGGCTCCGTTTTAAAAATCAAGCCTATCATTGTTTTTAAAAATGGAGACATTGATTCTGCAGGTATAGCTTTAACTCGAAATAAATCATTAACAAAAGTAATTGAATGTGTCAAACAATTCTTTAAAAAAAATTTATTAAAATATAGTGACTATCTTTTTGGAATCGGCTATGGTTATAAAAAAGATGAAGCCGAAAATTTTGCAAAACAAGTAAAAGAAGAATTAGCTTTAAAAGAAAATGTTTTTTTCTTTCAAATTGGTTCTACTATAGCCGTCCATACTGGACCTCATCCTATTGGCATAACCTTTTTGAAAAAATATGACGTTTAAATAGATAAAAATCCATCTTTTTTTAAAACAAAAAATCAAGCAAATGCTTGATTTTTTCATCAATTAATACTTAAACCACAAAACTTTTTCTTGAACTAAAATACAAATTAAATCAATAAGCCATAAAAAAGGAATGCCAACAAAGACAAGCAAGACACCTAAAATGACACCTAACCAATCCTTAGCATTCAAACTTAATACAATGCGGTAAATTACCCAAATAATGGCAATAAAAGGAATGCAAAGTAAAGCTTTTACTAATTTAGGTTGTTCATCCATCCATTTAATAAAACTATTCATTTTGATTCACCTCTATTTCCATTATAATCAATAATGGTCAAACTTCAACATTAAAACTTTTATTTTCATCAAAAAAGCGGTAAAATGAAAAAAGGTGATGAGTATGAAAAAGAAATTTGACAAAACGGGCTTAAAAATTTTCTTAATCGTCATTTGTTGTCTTTATTTGACAGCAAGTTATTTTACTATTGACGCAGCAATCGAAAATCACCACATACAACAACTCATTACTGATTTTAAAAAAGGAGCCATTTCCCCTTGTCAATATTCGCGAACCTATGATATGAATTTTTGTAAAGTAGAAAGCAATCAAAAAGATATAACACCTACTTTCTCTATTCATCCAAATACCGATGAAATTTTTATTGGAAGTCGTGGTGATTTATTAGTTTCATTAAAAGCTGCTGTAACTCCGCTTATCAATTGGTTTATGGACTTTTATGCTGGAGGGCATGCTGCTTTAATTGATGGAGCAGATTTAAATGATAATCAAACAGGCACCAACCGCATTGGAACGCTCATTGAAATTACAGGACTCAATGAAAGAAAAGAAGATAATGATGTTCAAATTGGTTATAATGATTGGCTTTTTGATAATTCTTTACGTGCCAACTTTGTTGCATTAAAAGTCAAAGCCACAAAAGAAGAACGTGAAAAAGCCATGCAAAGAGCCGAAGATATGTTGGGGGATCCTTATAATTATACCTTCGTTTTTAATACCAAAAATGCACATTATTGTACCGATATATTAAGTAAAGCCTATGCTGTTGTCGATAAAGATTTAAATGAAGATCACTTTATTACAACTGCACAAGATATTATTATTAGTGAAGACACTTTTATTTTTGTTTATAAAGAAGAAAATAAAACCATTGTTGATGAAAATCAAAAATTATTAGGCACGCATAATGTCTATTATTTAGATGACGGTAATGAATATGATTTTACATCTCTTTAATGATAATAAATTAGTAAGACTGCGCCCGATAAAAAAACCACCATGCCAATGATGGTTTTATAAGTAATACTTTCTTTTAAAAAAATGGCTGAAAAAATAATGGCAAAAACAATACTTAATCGATCGATTGTCATCACATTTTTAACACTGCCTTCTTTTAATGCTAAAAAATAAAAGGTCCATGTTCCAAATGTGGCTATACTTGCTAAGATCAAATAAATCCATTCTTTTTTTTGAATCGCTTTGATTCCTGTTTGACTTTTTGTAATAAAAACGAGCCCCCAGCATAACAAAACTACAATGGAGGTTCTTAAAGCGGTTGCTACATGTGGATTCATATCTTTTAAACCCATTTTCATAAATAGTGTCATTAAGCTTGCGAATAATGCCGATAAAAAAGCAAATAAAATCCACATGAATAATCATCCTCTTTTCAACTTTATTATTGCCCAAAACAGGATAATTTATGAAAATGAATACAATTTTTATCAAAAAAAGTACAAGTAAAATTGCTTGTACTTTCTTTTTTATTTTAAGTAAAAATAGCCATACATACTGTCCCCACTATCAATAACAATAAACCGATGAAAGATTTCATAGAAAGTTTTTCATGAAAAACAAAATAAGAAAAAAGAACCGTCACCAGAATACTTAATCGATCAATGGGAACAACCACACTAATTTGTCCTTGTTGAATAGCAAAATAATAACATAACCAAGAAGCACCTGTTGCTACTCCAGAAAGAATTAAAAAAATCCATAATTAAAACTAATATCTGTAATGGTTTTAAAAGCCCCAGTAATCCAAACAATCAGCCATGCCAGCAAAAGAACAACGGATGTGCGAAGAGCCGTAGCAAGGTTTGAATTGGTATTTTTTAATCCACATTTTGATAGAATCGTTGTGATACCAGCAAAAAGGGCGGAAAAAATAGCTGCAACAACCCACATTATTTCTCCTCCCTTTAAATTTTATCTTTCAAAAATGATGGCTTCGTATGGTCTTAAAGTGACTTTTGAAAGTGAACAAACACTATCTTTATAATTAGATAAAATAACTTTTTTTACATCTAAAGGTAAATCAATGACATGTTCATCTTCATCAAAATTTATCACTACTAATAATTTTTGACCTTTCCATTCTCTTTCATACACCATAATGTAAGGATCTTCTTTTAAATATAATTGAAAAGTTCCATTTAAAATTAAATCTTTATATTTTTTTGATTTCCGAAGAGCGATTAAATCTTTGTAAGTATATAGAATTGAATCTTTATCTTTTAAAGATTTTTCAACATTGATTTCTTTATAATTTGGGACAACCTTTAACCATGTTTTGGCTCCAATGTTAAATCCTGCATTAATTGAATCATTCCATTGCATTGGTGTACGAGAATTATCACGACTTCCTTTTTGTAAACCTTCCATAAATTTTTCATGCGTTGCAATTTTTTTATCAACAACTAATGCTTGATAATTTCCGTGCGCATCAATATCATCATAATCAGATAATTTTTTATAATAGGCATTGGTCATGCCAATTTCTTCTCCTTGATAAATATAAGGTGTTCCTTGTGTCATCAAAAGCATAATTGCTAAAGCTTTAGCACTTTCTACACGATAAAAGCGATCATCCCCAAAGCGAGAAACACTTCTTGATAAATCATGGTTTTCCCAAAACCAAGCATTCCAAGCCTTTCCATATAAATCATGATGCCAACGTTCAAAAATTTCTTTTAATTTCACTAAATCTAAAGCAACGGGATCATATTTTCCTAATGGATTGGTATTGTTGGTAATACAAGCACTTTCAAATTGGAACATCATATCCAATTCATGGTTTTCTGGTCTTGTATAGTCTAAAGCAATGCTTGTCGTTGGCCAACCTTCTCCAACGGTAATACTATCTTCTTTTTTCCCAAAGGAATTTTCATTTAATTCTCGTAAATATTCATGAATTTTAGGTCCATTAGCAAAAATGCCCTTTTTTAAATCTTTTCCAATCAGTTCAATGGCATCCATTCGAAATCCAGCAACACCTTTATCTAACCACCAATTAACAATATTGGCCACTTCTTTTCGTACTTGCGGATTCGTCCAATTTAAATCGACTTGTCCTTTAGCAAAATAATGGTAATAATATTCATTTAATTCAGGAACATATTCCCATGAACTACCACCAAAACTACATTCTTTTTGATCAGGTTGATCTTGCCAATAAAAAAAATCATGATAAGGATTATCTTTTCCCTTTAAAGCTTGCTTAAACCAAACATGTTCTTTGGATGTGTGGTTAGCAACTAAATCCATGATAATGCGAATATTTCTTTTCTTTGCTTCAGCAATCAACTCATCCATATCTTCC
>HF998022.1:60909-63965 GCA_000433015.1 Firmicutes bacterium CAG:631 | reverse complement strand
AACTCATCCATATCTTCCATTGTTCCAAAAACTGGAGCAATTTTAAAATAATTACTGACATCATAACCATTGTCTTCCATTGGCGATTCATAAATTGGAGATAACCAAATGGCATCTATTCCTAAAAAAGAAAGATAATCTAATTTAGAAATAATTCCTTTTAAATCTCCTACTCCATCATTATTCGCATCCATAAAACTACGAGGATAAATTTGATAAATAACGGCATTTTTCCACCATTTTTCTTTCATACTCATTCTCCTTTTTTTCCTCTTTTATTATATCGGATTTTCTTTAAAAAATATATCTATTTTTTACCTTTTGTGTTAAAATGAAATTAATTATAGGAGGGTTCTTTCATGAGTTATCGATATCTTTATATTCCATTAGATGAAAGACCATGCAATTATGATTTTGCTTATGAAATTTTTAATGATGATTTTTTAAATATTCAACGTGTTCCTTTTGAATATATGGGGCTGAAAAAGAAACCAGGCAATATTGAAAAAATCAATGATTTTTTAATCAAAGAAGCAAAAAATGCAGATGGAGTCGTTTTATCTATTGATACTTTATTATATGGTGGAATCGTCCCTTCTCGACTTCACTTTTTTGATTATGAAACCGTTGCTAAACGCCTTTCCATTTTAAAAAAAGTAAAAAAAGAAAATCCAAATTTTAAAATTTATGCTTTTAATTTAGTCATGCGTTGCCCTCGATACAATGATGATGATGAAGAACCTAATTATTATTTGTATCATGGTCTAGATTTATTTAATCGTAAATATATTCAACATCGTATGGCATTAAATATAGCCACACAAGAAGAAATTGATCAACTTTCTACGATCGCAATTCCCCAAGAATATATTAATGATTATGAAAATCGTAGAGAAGTCAATTGTAAAATTAATCTTGCTTGCGTGGAACTGGTCAAAGAAAACATCATCGATTTTTTAATTATTCCTCAAGATGATAGTGCCCCTTATGGCTATACCGCATTAGATCAACTTAAAATTAAAAATAAAGTAAGAGCGTATCGTCTTCAAGATAAAGTTTTAACTTATCCTGGAGCTGATGAAGTTGGAAATACATTATTTGCTCGTGTCTTTAATACTTTACATCATCAAAAGCCAATCGTTTATTTACATTATCCTTCTCCTTTGTGTAAAACCATCATTCCTTGTGCTGAAGATCGACCTTTAGATATTAGTGCTCGTTATCAAATCATTGCAGCTGGAGGGATTGTCGCTTCTACGATCCAAGAGGCTGATTTAGTTTTTGCTATTAATGCTCCTGGAAAAGAAATGCTTGCTTCTCAATATCGTAATTTTAGAGGAACAGGGTATTCTACTTTAAGAAATTTAGAAGAATTTGTATCTTTTATTGAATATTGTATCGATACTTTAAAAAAACCGGTTACCATTGGAGATGTTGGATATTGTAATGGAAGTGATCCTCAACTCATCTCATTAATTGAAGAAAAAAAATTATACTTTAAATTAGCCGGTTATGCTAGTTGGAACATTCCTTGTAACTCTTTAGGAACGGCTTTACCAATGGGAATGCATTTTTTACTATTTAAAGACAAACAAAAACATTATGATTTTTTAATGCATCGTTTTGTTGAAGATGCAGGATATGATACATTTGTTCGAAAAATTGTTCGTGAAGAATATTGTGAAAAAATGGGATACACCATTTATGATATTGGAGGTCAAAGAGGAGATTTTAGTGAACTCGTAAAAAAATTATTGGATGAGCAAGTGGCGATTCATATGCCATATCTTAAAGATAAATACCAAATTCTTGATTTATATATGCCTTGGAGTCGTACTTATGAAATTGGTTTAAAAATAAAATATAAAGGAGAGATTCAATAATGGATGCCTTTCAATATAAAAACTATGATCACTGCATCGTTAATTTAATAGCTTCGATTCAAAAATTTTATCACGTTAATCCTAGCCATTCAACATTATCCATTGCTGATCAAATCTTTTTAAAAAAAGATTTTAAAAATGTGATTGTCATGGTATTTGATGGAATGGGTCAAAATATTTTAGATTATCATTTAAAAGATCAAGATTTTTTAAAAAAGCATCAATATACCACGATTCATTCGGTCATTCCAAGTACAACTGCTGCAGCAACGACTTCTTATTTATCTGGTTTAACTCCTATTGAAACCGGTTGGTTAGGTTGGTCTTTATATATGGAAGAGTTAGATAAAAATGTCGATATCTTCAGTAGTGTTGATAGTTTAACAAAAGAATATGTTGGTATAGATTGCGGAGAAACTTATTTACCTTATATTAGCATAGGTAAACAAATCACACAACAAAATCCTGATGTCAAATATTATGAATTTTGGCCATCTTTTAAAAAGGATGGTTGTAAAAATTTAAGGCAATTACAAAAAAGATTACTTAAAGTTTGTAAGAAAAATGAAAAAAAATTTATTTACGTTTATTGGGATCAACCCGACCATGACATTCATGATTACGGAACAAAAGATGCTATTGTTCATAAACATATTCAAAATATAAACAAATTTTGTGAAAAAATGGCTAAAAGAACAAAAGATACAGTAGCCTTTATCAGTGCTGACCATGGACTTGTTGATGTGGCACCAATTTTACTATATACCTATTACGAATTGATGGCTTGTTTAACGCGTTTACCTTCTTTAGATAGTCGTTGTACTTCATTTAGTGTAAAAAAAGGATATGATAAGCGCTTTGTAAATTTATTTCATCAATATTTTGATGGCAAATTCATTTTACTTAGCAAAAAAGAAGTTTTGAAAAAAGAAATCTTTGGTGTTGGAAGACAACATAAATTGGCTTCTTCCATTTTAGGAGATTATATTGCTTTTGCAGTTGATAAATATTTCTTTGCCACCACTCCTAATTTTCACCCCTTTAAAGGCCATCATGCAGGATTATTAAAAGAAGAAATGTTAATTCCTTTTATTAGTTTTGATAATTAAAAAAAGACGGAAAACCGTCTTATTTTTATTTAAAATAATTTTTATTCATAAGCATATCGTTATA
>HF998022.1:58813-60902 GCA_000433015.1 Firmicutes bacterium CAG:631 | reverse complement strand
AGCATATCGTTATAATATTTATAATGTTGAAATTGCTCAATTATAGTTTCTGTTTTTTTCTTGCTAATCGGTGTTATTTTATCATTTGTATAATAGACTTTTTTTGAAGGAGATAAAACCACATAATCGTTATAAATAATATCTAAAGTGCGTGGACTATAAATTAAAGATTCATCATCAGAAAAAATATCCGCTCCAATTTTATAAGGAGAATCGAGCCCAAATAAATTTGACATTGTCGGATAAATATCTACTTGGCCACGAACTCGACTATCGGTTTCATCACTAATCAAACTGGAGCAATGAATAATAAAAGGTACACTTTGCATCAATAAACGATATTGTACGTTATCCAATTTTTGATTTAAAATACTTTCTAAATCATTTTTCATAATCGAAGATGTATGATCTCCAAATAGCACAAAAACCGTATTTGCATACAAATCTGAGTGATTTGTTTTTAATTCATCAAAAAATGCGCCAATTGCTGAATCAACATAATGATAATAATCTAAACAACTTTCTGCTAAATGAGTAACGCCATCTAAATTTAACTTTTCAATTTCCTTGTTTTTAATAAATGGTGTATGAGAGGTCACTAAAATATCATAAGCAAAGAAAGGTTGATTTTTTCGATAATATTCTTCAAAAATTTGAATCGATTCTTGTAAAAGACATTCATCTGAAATCCATTCTCCAAATATTTCAGCCTTTTCATTTCTAGATTCCATTCTATCTATAATTTCTTCACGATCAATATGTCGCTCAAATCCATAAGTTTGAATATGTTGTACATCTCGATTATAAAATGCACCATCATTACCATGGATTGAAAAGGTAGCATATCCCTTTTCTTTAAAATCCTTAGCCAAACTAGGATAGTTTTTCCCATTGAAATCAAAAACAGCTAAATCATTCCCGTTTGGATACAAACCGGTTAAAACAGAAAATTCACAATCTGAAGTATTGCCAATTCCTGCAGTACTATAAAAACGATAATTATAATACGACTCTTCTAATAATTGATTTAAATTAGGTGTGATTTCTTTTCCATCCACTTTTAATTGAAGCGCAAAATTATTAAAGGCTTCTAATTGCAAAATCACTAAATTTTTTTCATTAGCCAAATTATAATAAGCATTATCCGTTAAGTCCGTCATATTTTCGGTATTATACTGTTCTAAAAATTGAGTTAAGATTTCTCTTTCTTGTGATGTTGCATCTTGACTTTTCTTTTTAAAAATGGCTTCACTTGCTGAATATAAATAATAATTGTAAGTCCCTGCAAAACTACTTCCATATAATCCAGTCATAGAAACTTCTTGAATGGTTCCTTTAGCATTAACATTTAATACAATTAAAGGAATCATCATAAAAACCACACTATTTCCCATAAATAAAAGTTTATGAGAGGTTCTAGCATATTTTTTGTCATCCGCCGTATGGATAAAAAAGCGCAAAATAATGTATAAAACAAGTGGAATGATATGAATCAGCATATCTCCTTGACCAAACATTGAAAAGATGTATCCTGCATATTCTAAAATCAAGCTCATTTGCGCTGGATTTTGAAAACTTGTCAATTGCGAAAAAGAGAAAAACAAAGAAAACATATTTGAAAATACAGTTAAAAACAAAATCACTACTGTTAAAATAATACTTAAAATCATCAGTGTATTACAACGTCCTCGATTTTTCTTAAAAATCAAACAAGTCGCACAAAATAGTAATAATAAAACACCAAAATCACCAAGAATTGCTAGAATTCTTCCACCCACAGATTGATAGACGCTTAAATTTGCATGAAAATAACCACTGGTTAAAGTATAAGCATTAAATAGATTTAAAACAAAAAAAGCAACAAAATATACAACTGGAGATATAATTTTAATCTTTTTCATAACAAATCTCGTCCTCATCTCATCATTTTTTTAAAAAAATATAATATATTTTTTTATTTTCTCCTTTATTGTAATCTTCTTTTAGACAAATTTCAATCTTTTTATATTTTCCCATTGATAAAAATATGAAAAAAAGTATTATTTTAGAACGAAAAGGAATTTTTATTTTTTTATTTGTAAAAAAATGG
>HF998022.1:55377-58746 GCA_000433015.1 Firmicutes bacterium CAG:631 | reverse complement strand
TTCAAAACTTTTTTTTAGGAGAAGAAATGCATGCTTTTCAATATTTAGGCGCACATCCTCATTTGGATGGTTACATTTTTAGAGTCTATGCTCCTAAAGCCAAAAAAATAGAATTAATCGGTGATTTTAATCATTGGAATGGAAAAAATCATTGTTTAAAAAAAATAAATTCAAAAGGTTTTTTTGAATTATATGTCCCTGAAATCAAAAAAAATTATGAGACTTATAAATTTCATATTTTAACTTCTAAAAATACTTGGATAGATAAGGCCGATCCCTATGCTTTTTTTAGTGAATTAAGACCTAGTAATGCGAGTAAAACTTTTGACATTAACCATTATATCTTTCATGATGCACAATGGATGGCATTTAGAAATAAAAATCAAAATCGGCCTTTAAATATTTATGAACTCCATCTTGGTTCATGGTTAAAAAAAGAGAATAATACTTGGTATAGTTATGAAGAAATTGTTGATAAACTCATTACTTATATTCAAAAGAATCATTTCACACATGTAGAATTTATGCCCTTGTTAGAATATCCCTTTGATGGCTCTTGGGGATATCAATGTAGTGGCTTTTTTAGCATCACTAGCCGTTATGGAAATCCTGATCAACTAAAATATCTCATTGATCAATTACATCAAAATCAAATCGGAGTCATTTTGGATTATGTTGTCTTACACTTTGTCAAAGATGCCTTTTCTTTAGGGCGATTTGATGGAAGTCATCTTTATGAAAGTTATTGGCTAGATCAAAGACATAGTCCTTGGGATACTTATCTATTTGATTTTAGCAAGCCAGAAGTAATGAGTTTTGTTTTATCTAGTTTAACTTATTTAATCGAATATTTTCATATCGACGGCATTCGTTTTGATGCGATTAGCAATCTTATTTTTCATCAAGGCAATAAAAATTTAGGAGTCAATGAAAGTGGATTAAATTTTATAAAAAAAATGAATCACTTATTGTCTTTTTCTTTTCCTACTGTCATGTTAATTGCTGAAGATAGCAGCGATTTTGAAAAAGTAACAACGCCCACTTTTGAGGGTGGCCTTGGGTTTGATTATAAATGGGATTTAGGATGGATGAATGATACCTTTGCTTATTTAAAAATTGATCCTTTATATCGTGGAAATCATATTCAAAAGATTACTTTTTCAATGTATTATTTTTATAGTGAAAAATTTTTACTCCCCTTATCACATGATGAAGTGGTGCATATGAAAAATACAGTTATCAATAAAATATGGGGATCTTATGAAGATAAATTTAAGCAATTAAAAACATTATATACCTATATGTTTACTCATCCTGGTAAAAAATTAAACTTTATGGGAAACGAACTCGCATTATTTGAAGAATGGAACGAAAACAAAGCGATTCCTTTTGATATTTTAAAATATCCGATTCATGATAGTTTTCATCAATACTTTATCGCTTTAAATTGCCTTTATCAAAATGAACCTGCTTTATATCAACAAGAATACAATCCTCAGCATTTTCAATGGTTAATGTGTGAAAATACAACACAAAATATTTTTATCTATCAAAGAACCTATCAACAAGAATGCCTCATTACGATTTTAAACTTTGCGCCGATGCAATATCCACTTTATCGATTTGGAATCAATCAAAAAAAAGGATCGTTTAAAGAAATATTAAATAGTGATAAATTTTGTTATCATGGGAATAATTTTATAAATGAGGGGAAAATTGCAATTGAATCCATCCCATCCCATGGAAAGGAACAAAGCATACAAGTAAAAATCCCTTCGTTTGGGGCTTTAATTCTCAAATATATTCCATAAACTTTATTGCAACAAATCTTTAGATTTGTTATGATAATAAAGTATTTGTTTAGCAGGAGGTTAATCCATGTTTGAAAATAAAGAAAGTTTTAAAAAATCTTTTGAAACACGAATAATAGAAAAGTATGGACGTTCTGTTCAAGAATCTCATATTACAGAACGTTTTGATATTTTAGGAACCATGGTTCGAGACTACGCTTCCTTTAACTGGAAAGCAACAAAAGAAAAAGTAGCGCAAAGTCAAAGTCGACAAATGGTTTATTTTTCTATGGAATTTCTATTAGGGAAAATGATGTATAACAATCTTCAAAATTTACATATCTATGATATTGCCAAGGAAGGATTAAAAGATTTTGGCATAGACATTCAAGACTTAATCAATTTAGAACCAGATGCTGGTCTTGGTAATGGCGGACTTGGTCGATTAGCTGCTTGTTTTATGGACTCCTTAACTTCTTTAAATTTGCCAGGACATGGCAATTGTATTCGTTATCAATTCGGTTTTTTTAGGCAAAAGATTGAAAATAACAAACAAATTGAAATCCCTGATCAATGGTTAAATTTTGGTAATGTTTGGGAAATTAGAAAACCAAAACATGCAGTGAATGTTAAATTTTTTGGTCATGTAGTAGCCAAACAATTAAATGAATCAAGAACTGTTTTTTATACTGAAAATTGTGAATATGTCAAAGCTGTCCCCTATGATATGCCCATGATTGGTTATAATGGTAAAACAGTAACCACTTTACGTTTATGGTCGGCCGAACCGGCTGTTGAAAATTTACCCAAACATAAAGATTTTGGGGAATATTTAAGTGAAACGACAGAAATCTCTAGATCTCTTTATCCTGATGATTCTACACAACATGGAAAAATGTTGCGATTAAAACAACAATATTTCTTTGTCAGTGCTGGTATTTATTCTTGTATTAAAGCGCATATGCGCCGTTATAAAAATATTCATAATATTCATGAAAAATATGTCTTTCAACTGAATGATACACATCCTGCATTAGCCATTCCTGAAATGATGCGGATTCTTTTAGATGAATATTATTTGGAATGGGAAGAATCATGGAATATTGTTAAAAATATGATGTGTTATACCAATCATACCATTTTGAGCGAGGCCTTAGAAAAATGGCCTGTTGATTATATCCAAACACTTTTACCTCGAATTTATATGATTATTGAAGAAATCAATCGTCGATTTATCATTTATGCAAGAAGTTTAAATGTTCCAGAAGATCGATTAAAAAATATGGTCATTATTAAAGATGGCCTTGTTTATATGGCTCATCTTGCTGTCATTGGCTCTTATAGCGTCAATGGTGTGGCTGCTTTGCATACGGAAATTTTAATGGAAAAAGAAATGGCCGATTTCCATACCCTATATCCCAACAAGTTTAATAACAAAACTAACGGAGTTACTCATCGTCGTTGGCTAGCATATGCCAATCCAGAATTATCTGCCTTTTTAAATAAACATCTTGATCATCCTTTTATTGAAGATCCAGCCGTTTTAGAATCGCTTTTAAAGCATATTGACCGACCAGAG
>HF998022.1:0-55366 GCA_000433015.1 Firmicutes bacterium CAG:631 | reverse complement strand
GACCGACCAGAGGTATTAGACGAATTTTTACAAGTCAAACAAAAAAGAAAAGAAATTCTAGCAAAATTTATAAAAGAAAAGACCAATGTAGAAGTCGACCCCTATTCCATTTTTGATACCCAAATCAAACGATTACATGCCTACAAAAGACAATTATTAAATTGTCTTCATATCATTTATTTGTATCAAAATCTATTAGAACACCCTGAAACACCTATTTTCCCTCGCACTTTTATTTTTGGAGCCAAAGCTGCACCTTCCTATTATTTTGCAAAAAAAGTTATTGAACTCATCAATTGCATGGCCGAAAAAATTAATTATGATCCTCGAGTTAATAAATATCTAAAAGTCATCTTTTTAGAAAATTATGATGTTTCCTCTGCAGAAATCATTATTCCTGGTTCTGATATCAGCGAACAAATTTCATTAGCTGGAAAAGAAGCTTCAGGAACGGGCAATATGAAATTTATGATGAATGGGGCCATTACTTTAGGAACTTTAGATGGTGCAAATGTTGAAATATCTCAATTGGTAGGAGAAGATAATTGTGTTTTANNNNGAGAAGATAATTGTGTTTTATTTGGATTAAAAAGTTTTGAAGTCGATGAATTGAAAGCATCCAATACTTATAATGCTTTTAAAACTTATATGGAAAACAAAGAAATTAAAGCTGCAGTAGATAGCTTAATTAATGGAACATGGCATGTCAAATTAGATGAATTTAAAGCCATCTATGATGAATTATTATATAAAAATGATGAGTACCTACTGCTAATTGACTTTGCTGATTACATTCGCGCCCAAAAAGAAATTGAAAGACTTTATCAAGATCGGCATCGCTGGGCAAAAATGTGTTTAATCAATATTGCTAAATCAGGTTATTTTAGTAGTGACCGCACAATTCAAGAATATGCAGATGACATTTGGAAAATTAATAAGGTATAAATCATATGGAAAACACGTTTTATTTTAAAGCATATCAAGATCATCTCAACATCATTACCGTTGAGTATCATGCCCTTATTGATTCTTTTTATGTCAATCAACTCTTATATCCAGCTAAAATGATTCAAAAAAACGATTTTTATTATACCTATCAAATTGAGCTGCCGCTTGAATTTGAAAAAACATATATCATCAGTGATAAATTTTTTAATCACATTGAAATGGAACGAAGATACATTGTCAAAGACCCTGCTTTCGATGATTATTTTTATTATGATAAAGAAGATTTAGGTGTTCAATATCATCCAAGTCAAAGCCAATTTAAAGTATGGGCTCCTTTATCTAGTGAAGGGTATATCAAATACTATTTAGATGGAAAAGTCTATATTGAGCCCTTAAACTACACCTCAAAAGGTGTTTGGGAAGGCATCGTTACCAAAGATTTAAAAAATGCTTTATATCTTTATCTTTTAAAGACCAATGGAAAATGGGTTGAAGTCGTTGACCCCTATTGTTATAGTTGTAATGCTAATGGTCAATATGGAGCAGTCATTGATCTTTTGCAAACGAAAATGCCACTTTATGAAGAACAACTTACTCCTTGTTTAAAAAATACGGATGCTATCATTTATGAAATGTCGGTTAGAGACTTTTCTAGCGATAATTCGTTAGGAAAAGAAGTGAATAATCGTTATCTTGCTTTTTGTAAAGAAAATATAAAAACAGCTAATCAACATCCTATCGGAATCGATTATTTATCTTTTTTAGGAATTACTCACGTACAACTGATGCCCATTACCGATTTTGCAACGGTTGATGAAAATGATGTAAAAAAATTTTATAACTGGGGATATGACCCCTTTTTATGGAATTGCTTTGAAGGAAGTTATAGTATAAATCCAAACGACCCCTATCAACGCATTTTAGAAGTTAAAAAAATGATTCAAGCCCTACATAAAAAAAATATTCGTGTCGTTTTGGATTTGGTCTTTAATCATTTTTATTACACGAAAAATAATGTTTTAAATCTTTTAGTTTCCAATTACTTTTTACAAATGGATAAAAGTGGTCATTTGTCCAATGGTAGTTTTTGTGGTAATGATTATGACTCTTCTACTAAAATGGGACAAAAATATATTATAGATTTAGCAAAACGTTTAGTAAAAGAATATCAAATAGATGGATTCCGTTTAGATTTAATGGGAATTTTGACAAAAGATACGGTTTTAAAAATGTATCATGAATGCAAAAAAATCAATCCTTCCTTTATTTTATATGGAGAAGGATGGAATATGCCTTCTATGCTTGATGAATCTAAACGTGCCTCTTTGCTACATGCTAAAGAAATGTTACCCATAGCCTTTTTTAATGATTATTTTAGAGATATTGTTAAAGGAAAAAATTTTGATCGTGAATTACAAGAAAAAGGTTATGTGAATGGCAATACAGGATTTGTTTATGAAATGATAAAAGCCATGAAAGGGAGTGTTGACCCTTATTGTTATTTTGACGATGCAAGTCAAAGCATCAATTATGTAGAGTGTCATGATAATGCAACTTTACATGATAAATTATTAATTTCAAACCCAGATTATGATGATGCTACAAGAAATCAAATTCTCCTTTGCTGTCTAGCTTGTACCGTTTTTGCTTTAGGCATTCCATTTTTACATGCTGGCATAGAATTTCATCGTTCTAAACAAGGAAAAACCAATACATATAATGAACCCGATTCCATTAATGCGATTCATTGGCAACAATTGGACCAATATTTTGATAACTGTTTAGCCTTAAAAGATTTTATTGCCCTGCGAAAAAGATATCATATCTTTTCGATGCATCGATTCGAAGATATTCAAAAACATTTTCACTATGCAATTTTAGAGCATCAAATCTTAAAAATTAGTTATCAAAATTTACAAGAAATAGATGGCATTGAAGAATTAGTTTTTTTCATCAATCCCACAGATAAAATCCTTCATTTCCAATTTGATCAATACTTTAAAATGATTTGTAGTGAACATGGATTGATTCGAAATGATGTCTATTGTTCTAATATCAATATTAATCCATTTAGTTTTTCAATGTATATTAAAGAAATAAAATAAAAAAGAGAGGGAAAAGAAAATGGCTAATTTATTAGAAAAATATGATAAAAATATGGTGGCGTGTTCGTTTAGTGATGAAACTTATCATTACTATGATATAAAAAAAGCACCCTTTAAAATAGAAGGTCTTGCTTGGTTTAATAAAGAACAAGAATATTTTCGTTTACCAAAAGATTGTCAACAAGATGTCAGTGAAGCCGTATATTGGTTGTCTAGTCATCCAGCCGGTGGGCAATTACATTTTCAAAGTAATTCAAAAACCATAGTCATCAAAGTTCAATTGGCTGCAAGTGCGAATATGACCCATATGACGGGTGTTGGTCAAGCCGGATTTGATTTATATTATAAAAAAAGAAATGAAAAAAATTATCACTTTTTTACGTCTACAAATTACCCTTATGGTCAAACCGAATATTCAATCGTTCTTTATAGAAACGATAAATCAGAATGGAAAGATTTTTTAATTCATTTTCCTCTTTATATGGGTGTGAAAAATGTATGGATTGGTCTTGAAAAAAATGCCCTTTTAAAGCCAGCAAGAAAAAGAAAAAATCCAGGAAAAGTCGTTGTTTATGGAACTTCTATTACCCAAGGTGGTTGTGCAACTCGTCCAGGAATGGCCTATACAAACATTTTAAGTCGACAATTAGATATTGAATTTATTAATTTGGGATTCTCAGGTTCTGGATTAGGTGAACCCATCATGGCTCAATTGATGATTGAAATTGACAATGTCTCTTTATTTATTTTAGATTATGATGCCAATGGTGGTTGCACCGGTGATTTAGAAAAAAACATGAAAAATTTTATTTTGATTTTACGAAAAAAATACCCTACCACGCCCATTTTAGTGCTTTCTAAACCTCCTTTTACCAATTATGTATTTTTAAAAGAAGAAGTAGAGTTAAGAAGGCGACTCGTTGAATTTCAAAAAAATATTGTTTTAGAATTGAAAGCAAACCATGATGAAAACATCTACTTTTTAGATGGAAACACCATTTATGGCAAAGACTGGGAAGAATGTAGTGTGGATGGCATTCATCCTACTGATTTAGGATTTTATAAAATGAGTAAAACACTGCTTCCTGTTATTCAAAAATTATTAAAATAATTCTTCAAAAATGTGATAATAAACTAATAATTTAATTTCTAGATTTTTTAAGTAAAAAAGTGCACAGGAAATGTGCACTTTTAACTTTAAAAGGATTATTTTGTATTAAGCAAGAGCAACTAAAGATGGTGCTGGATTTGTTGGACCAGAACTACCAACAATCCACATAGCAAAGCCTACACTAGTCATCGTTAACATCATAAAGGAAACATCAACATGAATTGTTAATGTGATAAAATCACTAGCAGATTCAACACTTAACATCAATGTAGTTGAATTGGCTTCATATTCCACAGCTATAACAATTTTAGCACTTTCAATAGATAAAATTTGATTTGCTAAAGTTAAAAGTTGGATATATTGCAAATTATTTTGATAATTTGCATCTTGTTCATAACCACTTGGATTTTGTTCTTTAATCGCTTCATTTTCAGCCATTAATTGTTGAATCACTTGTTCAAGGCTTCCACCAAAAGAAGTTTCTAATGCTTCTTGAACATAATTTGTAAGAACATTCCATAATTGAGAATTAAATGTAACTTCAATTTTTCCTTCTTCTTCCACAATTGTAAAATCAAATAATACTGCTTTTAAAATTTCTTTTAGTAAAACCATATCTATTGTTGGCGTCGGTTGTTGCGTTTCTGAGCCAGAAGAAGCTAATGGCGTATCTGATGGTGTATCAGAAGAACTTGTAAATGGTAATTTAACAATTAAATTGTCTTCTGCATCATATAAACTTAATGCTAGTCCTAAAGATTCTTCATCATAAGCAATAACCATTTGTTTTAATGTCACATCAGGTACTCCTAATAATTCCATAATATCAATCGTTGTTTTTTCATTAATATCAATAGTAATTGTTGGATATCCAGTTTGCATATCATAAACAAATGAAACATCAACTGCAATTGTTACTTCTAAATCTCCTAGTTTAGCGTTCAATTCAAGAGAACCCGTCAAAGGATTTTGTAGCAATTGTTGCATTAATACTTCAGCCGTTACATAGTTAGATGTATCTGATGGTTTTGTTGGCATTGCATTTTTATTTAAAGAAACAGAGCCTTTAAATTCACAATTTAATGTTTCATCATCAATACTAATGCCCGCTCCTACTTTTACACTAACATGGTTTAATTTTTGTTGATTTGTTAATCCTAAATCAACACGAAGTTCCTTTAATTCAACACCTAAAAAAGGAATCGTCGTAGACAAATAACTTTCTATTTGAAGATTTAAAGAAGTTAAAAATTCTTTTTTGGCTGTCATGTAATATTTTGTTTCAGATAATTGGTAAAAATCAAATTGTGCAATGAAATTACTAATTACATCTTCAGAATCAGAAGTAGATGGATCTGAAGCGGGGTAAACAGGACTGCTAGTCGAGGATGCTGGAACAACCATTTTGATTTCGCCAATATGAATATAACTAACCGTTTCATCTATATAAGCTTCAAAATCAGAGCCCATCAAATCGTTCATTTGAATTTGAGCAATCATTCCACCAGTTACGGCATCCATAGCAAGTTTGACATTAAAATCTCCAGTTTTTGTATAATTACCTAATTTGGTAGACACATCGCCATCAATTTCAATTCCCTTAGTAAAATCCCAAGTGATTACATCATTCATGACAAGACCTAAAACTTCATCTCCGCTAACTTTTTTTTCTTCTTGTGTTTTATCACAACTTGCAAGACCTAGAACCATGGTCATTGCGACAACTCCACTTAATATTTTTTTGAACATTAATAGTCCCCCTTTTTGTTCAAAAATATTATAAACTATTTTTGATATAGAAGTCAAATTATTAATTTTTTTGTAAAATCAATAAACTTTTCACTCTATTCTATGGTACAATATGAATAAAGTAAAAGGACGTAACAAAAAATGGAAAAACAAAAAACAAAATTTGCAGAAAAAGTTAAGCAATTGTGGGAAAATGATAAAATTCGTTTTTTATTTACTTCTGCTTTTAATACTTTTATTGGGTTGATTTTATCCTTTTTATTTTCATTTTTAATTGTTCAAGTTTGGCATGGAAATGAAAATATTAAAATATGGTTCTTTCAATTGAATCTTCCTTTAACCATTAGTTTTATTTTAGGATTACCAATTTCTTATACAACACAAGCTCTAATCGCTTTTCGACAAAAATGGCGCTGGAAAAAACTGGCAATTTTTCCTTTATCTTCAATTCCAAACTATGCCTTACAACAATTATTTTATTTTATTTGGAAAGAAATCTTTTTATTGATGCACATCAGTTCTGATCTTATCGACAAAATATTATATATTTTAGCCCCTGTTTGTGCTCTACCTATAATGTATTTTGTTATTCGCTTTATCGTAAAGGTGAAAAAGGATAATAATTTAGATAATCAAGAATAAACTATTATAGAAAAGATAAAGTGGGTGATTGAATGAACAAAAAGACCAAAATTCTTTTAAAGTTAACTTCGTTAATTCTTTTCACTTTCTTATCCTTATTTCTCGTTTTTAGAAAAGATTATAAAGATGTTTTAGCCATTTTAAAAACGGCTTCTTTTCCTTTTATATTCATTGCAATTGGGTGTATGCTTCTTGTTTTTTTTATTGATGGATGCATTCTTACAATTCTAGTCAATTTATTTCAAAAGGGGTATAAACTACATCAAGGAATTCTAAATCAACAATACAATGTATTTTTTAATGGAATTACTCCATTAGCGACAGGAGGACAACCTTTTCAAGTTTATTTGTTTAAAAAACAAGGTGTAAACATTGCTAATGGCATTGCAGTCGTATTTATTTATTTTGTTCTTTATAAAGCTACTTTACTATCTATTTCTTTGTTTGCATTTATTTATAATTATCCCCGTTTAAACGCTTTAATTGATCAAGCAGAATATAACCTTTTGTTTTTATTAATTATTAGTTTTTGTCTTATTGCTTTACTTTCTATTTTTATTATTTTGGTGGCCTATCTTCCTTTATTTAAAAAATTATTTCATAAAATCATTGTGTTTTTAGGAAAAATAAAGATCATCAAAAAAGTAGAAATTGCTCAACAAAATTTAAATGATAAAATTATCTTAATCCGTCATAATGCTTCTCATATTTTTAGCAATTGGAAAACCATGGTATTATTGTTAGGTCTTATGTTTTTACGATTTATCATTCTTTATAGCATTCCATTTATTTCTTTTTATGCCGTTCATTGTCCTTTGGATGGAAAATATTTTTTGGATACAATTTCATTATCTTCATATACCAGTTTAATTTCAGGTGTATTCCCTTCTCCAGGTGGTTCAGTAGGCGTTGAATTTGCTTATACTTATCTATTTAAGAGTTTCTTCTCTAATAAAATTAATGTTAGTGATGTGAATGCTACAATCAAAGGCTCAATGTTAATTTGGCGCACCATTACTTTCTATTTTGGAATGATTTTGGGAGCTTTTGTTCTTTTAATATATAAACCTAGAAAAAAGAAGGAAAATTCCTAATTTTATAGTATAATAATATAGGTGATTGTTTATGACCTATATTATTGATAAAATTACCAAAAAAAATAATGGCTTTGAAATTGTCATTCAAAACCAATCTTTTTTAGTAGATTCTTTTTTATATTCTGTTCTTTTGCCTTATGTTCATAAAAAAATAGAAGAGGAACAATTGGAAATCATTCAAGTTTTTTCAAAATATCATGATATTTTCCAACCATTATATATCCAAATGAATCGAAAAGAACTTTCAATCCATGATGTAAAAAAATATCTTCAAAAAAAAGATTTAAATAATAAAGAAATAGACCAAATTTTACGATTATGGATAGATGAAAGTTATTTAAATGATCAGCAATTTATTCAAAGCCATTGCAAAGAATACGAAAAAGATAAAGGAAAAGATGCATTTAAAGCATTTTTAAATCGTCATGGAATTCATCCTTTGCTTATTGAGCAAGCCTTAGAACAATTTCAAGAAAATGAAACATGGATTCAAAATTATATTCAAAAACAAATTTCAAAAAATCAGCATTCTGCTAAATATCTAAAATATAAAATTGAACAAAATCTCTTACAAAAAGGATTTTCTTATGCTCTTATTGAAAAGCATTTAAATTCATTAAATGTGGATGATACCGAACAATTAAAAAAAGATTATTTAAAAATAATTCAAAAAAATGAAAAAAAACCCTATAAAATCATATCAAAATTAATTCATAAAGGGTATAATGTAGACGACATCAAAAAAATAATGAAGGATGGAGAAGATGCAAATGAGTAAAATTAAGGATTTAAAAGAAAATGTTAGGGATACGATTGTTTGTATTGTCATAGAATGTACAAAAGGAATTACGAATAGTCATAATGCTTATTTAAATTTGGTTTTGCAAGATAATACGGGTAAAATTGATGCCAAAAAATGGGACGCCAGCGAAAAAGACATGAATGCTTTAAAAGTAGGAAATGTTTTGAGTCTTTTAGTTGATCCAATTATTTATAAAGGCCAAATGCAATTAAAAATTATTGATTTTGATGAATTAAAGGGACCAATTGATCAAAAAGAATTAATTATTAATCCCCCAGTATCTACTACTGAATTAGAAACCGAACTACACTCTTTTATAAGCGAAATACAAGATCAAGAAATTCGTACAATTGTGACAGAAATTTTGCAAAATTATTACGACCAATTTCTCTATCATCCTGCTGCTAAAAGTAATCATCATGAATACGCAAGTGGATTATTACATCATGAAGTAAGTATGCTAAAATTAGCAAAGGCTATCATTGTGTTATATCCCGAAATTCAAAAGGATTTATTATATGGGGGAATAATCCTACACGATTTAGGAAAAATCAAAGAGTTAAGTGGTCCAATTACTACTGAATACACCACTGCTGGAAAATTATTAGGCCATATCTCTATTATTCAAACAGATATTATTGAAGTTGCAAAAAAACACCAAATTACAGAAGAAAAAGTGATGTTACTTCAACATATGGTGTTGGCTCATCATGGTAAATATGAATATGGATCCCCTGTTTTACCTCATACTTTAGAAGCTGAAGTATTATATCTAATTGATAACATGGATTCACGCATTCATATGATTATTAAAGCTCTAAATAATGTTGAAGTGAATAGTTTTACCAATAAAATTCCCGCTTTAGAGGGAAGAGCCTTTTATAAACATAAATAAACAATCGAGAAAATCTCGATTGTTTTTATGTAAATTAAAATTTTTACTGATTAAAAAAATTGCCTTTTTAAAGACAATTTTTAATATACATTACTTAAATTAAATTTTCAACAATCTTTTTTTGAATCTCATCTAAAGGCACATTTTTTAAAGTTTGGGAGCGAATCTCTACTTTTTGACCACTACCATTTACTGGAATTAAATGAATATGGGCGTGCATCACTGTTTGTCCAGCACTTGAATGAATATTTGAGATAACATTGATTCCTGTAGCATATGTTTTTTCTAAAGCTAAACCAATTTTTTTAATCGCTTTTACCATGGAATTTAAAGTAGTTTCATCACATTCTAATATATTTTGATAATGCTTTTTACTCAAAATTAAAACATGACCATAAGAAGCCGGAAACGTATCTAAAATAGCTAAAACATCTCCATCCTCATAAATCGTATAAGAAGGAATTTCTTTATGGATAATTTTACAAAAAATACAATCGTTCATTTTTTTCATCCTTTCAAAAAAAGGGATAGTTAACTATCCCTTTTTAAAATTAATCTTCGAAGTAATCAGGATAAGAATCACTGATATAATCGTAAATTTCTTGATCGTTAATTTCTAAATTGTAATTTTCAAACATTTCAACCAACGCTTCAGTTTGATGTGTACTTGATAAAATTTGTGTTGCAATTTCATGGCACATATCAATAATGCTTTCCCAATTTGCAATTTCTTGTTTTTGTGTTTCAGTTGCAGATGATTCATCATATCCGTGAACTGTATCATAAGAAACTTTAGCTTCATCTTCTACAAAACGATGCGTTTCATCATTGTAAGTATAAGTTGAGTAAGCGCCATCTTGGAAAGCTTGAATTTGATAGTTGGTTACATTTTGTGTAGCCGTTCTTTGAATGGTTTCAACTTCACCATCATCGTTAGTTTGTTCAACAGTATAATTTTGAGTTGCATAATAGCCATAATAACCATTTACTTTTACAACATAATAATATTCTGTATCTGCATAGATAGGTGTATTTAAACCTTCTTTATCTGGTAATAAATAGTTGACACCATTAATATTTTTTAAATTAGAAAGTAATTCTCTAGCATTTGTTCCTCTTAAAGCGCTAATTGCAGAAGGAAGTACATTACCATAAGTATCTCTTGTATAAGTTTGATTTTCTTCATAATAAACTAATTCTTCTGCATCCATTTTAGAAACTCTTGCACCTTCACGAATGGTTCTCGTATTCGTACTAGAATAAGTAGAAGCAAAAGACTCAGCATTTTCTTTTTGAGAAGGACGATAAGCTTCATATTCTGCATTCTTTAAGTCAAAATTTCTTGCCATTGCTACTTCTGTATCAATGATATAAAGTTTTCTAGCAATTAAGATTTTTTCAATCATTGTATAGAATTCTTCGTCATTAGCTGTTGTAGAACTATCAATAACATATTCTTCAATTGGATCTAATAATAATAAATCATTATAAGTAAATCCATCTACTGGCGTTCCTGATTTAAAATCAGAAAGTCTAGATAAGGTTCTATTGTATAAAGCATCTAAAACTTTATCAATATCTTCATTGTTTTCATACACACGATAAGTCAATTGATTTCCACTTAATGGTGCATCAAAAACAATTAAATTGTCTTCAGAATCCGAAGTCATAAAAGAATATAATGCATTGTTAGATTTATTAAAAGTTTTAGAAGAAGAAGTATCTGTTAAAACGGTATTAATATCAGCACGTAAAGATTCACTAAAATGAGAGTTTTGAGCAGTTGTATAATTTTCAAATTTTAAAACTTGGAATTGAATAGCATATTGGTTACGAATTGTTGTCCAATATTTACTAATTCCTAAAACATAATCTTCATAAAGATAATTTAAATAAATCGTATCGATAATTGTTTCTTCAATATATTCATCATAATTGTAAGTCAATTCTTCCATATCGATATATTTTGAAGCCGTTCCACTTCTATCTACAGTGTAACCTTCATCTTCAACATATTCAGCAAATTTTTCTTCATCAAATCTGCCTCTTTTATCTTTATAATCATCACTTTCGATTTGTGTTTCTAATGTTTCTTCAATGTCTTCGACAAATGCTTCTTTTGTACGATAAGCTTTTATTCCTAATTCAGCAAATGTTTTATCACTATCTGCAACATCTAACACGGAAGCATATTCCAAAGCAGCAATTCTTTTTGTAATAACATCTAATGCAACAGAACCACCTGATGAAGCTTTTAATTCTTCGTATAATTTTTGTAAAGTTTTGCTGGTCCCAGAACCATCAACGTTACCAATTGGGTCATCCCCATTATTAATTTTGGTTGTTTCAGTAGAACATCCTGTAACTACTAATGCCAAAGCTAATAAACTTGCTAATAATATTTTATTCTTTTTCATTAATAATCACCTCTACTCTGTTTTTAAAGCTTGTTTTGCTTCAAGTTCTCTTTCAAGTTTTGAACCATAAGTATCAAAAGCTGTTTCTAATGAATCATAGAATGTTTCATCGCCAGCTTCAATACTATCAATTACATATTTTTGAACATTTTCATAAATTTTTTCATCAGAGAAAGAAATCGTAATTTCTTTATCGACATAAACTAATTCATTAAATGCATATTGTTCTAATGGAGAGATATAAGATTGAACAGCAGCAAGTAGAGTGTCACTATTACTTTCTAAGTTTTCTCTTTTTAGATAAGCATTGTTTTGTCCAATGTAAGCATCACTATATTTTGAATAATCTGTATCTTGAGAAGATTCGTCAAATAATCTAAAGAAATTTTTGACATTTTCGATACCATTAGGTTTATTCACTTCTTCAATATAGTTATAAACATTAACCATGAAATGAATTCCTGTGCTTGCATAAACAACATAGATTGGACTTCCATTTTCATCAGCAAGTACAGTTTTTCCATTAATTTGTGCGGTATTAGCAGCACCATCACTTGGTGAAACTTCAATGTATTTTACTTGATGTGTATTTAACGTATTATTGAAAATGACATTTCTTTTTAATTCGTATTCATAATAATATTCTTCATCTCCAGCAACCACACCTTCAGGTAATTCATAAACTTGTTCGGCTGCTGTAGGCACATCTACATTTGGTAATCTTTGTCCTTCACTATCAAAGTAGAATTCGCTTCCTTTATCAGTTGATACGATATCATCTTCTAAAGCCATAATGTCAGACAATTGAATAAAGCCAACACCATTTTCATATACAGAAGCAATTCTTAATTCATCGTATTCTTCTTGAGCTTTTTGTAAGTCTTCAGCTACATCTAAATCTAAATCTTCATCGATAAGATGCAATTGTTGTGCTAAAGCCAATCTTTCTTTTCCTTCTTCTTTTTCATATAAAGCTAAGATGTATGGCGCAAAACGGAATTCATTCACATAATCTTTTCCACCATCAAATGGCATAATTCCACCTACGTCTTTAGAAGAAGTGTCATCGGTTAAATCTGCAATGGTCGCAAAATTTTCTCCAGCAATAAAACGATTTAAAATTTTTAATAATAAACGCGCTTTATCAGGAGTAACGGTTCCATCTGTATAATTGGTATCCGATGTATTTGCTGCAACTAAAATATGTTTTACTTGAAAAGGCGTATAAACACTAAGATATTTTTCTAAGAAGTAATCATAATTTTCTTCTACATAATCTTCTAGATATGCCTCTTTTTTGCCTTGATCAACGTATAAGTCTTTTAATTCGTCTAAAGTTTCAACGCCTTCTTGTTCTAGAGATGTTTCTAAATAAGTATCATAATCAATTCCTTGTTCTTTTGCTTCTGCTTGAACATTATCTCTAAAGTCTGTAACTTGATCATCAGCAATTCCTTCAATTTCAGTTATTTCAGAACGAGTTAATGTTTTATCGGCAGCAATAGCAAATACCTTTCTAGCAATTTCATTATAAATTCTAGTTGTTGCTACAGTTGAATCAGCCATTTCTGCTAATAAATCATCAGCCGTAAAACTTTCTTTTTTTCCATTAACGGTAATTGAATAAATGACATAATTACCATCTTCGGTTACGACCTTTACATCTCCTTTTGAACAACCCGCAGCAAGTAAGGTTGTGCAAAGAAGGAAACCTAACGGTGCAATTTTCTTTTTCATAAATGAAAAGACCTCCCTTTTTACATCGCACGTATTATTATATACTAATTAACCTCACATTTCAACCCATATTTTTTAAAGTAAAAGGGAAATTATATATATAATATATACTTCCCAAAATATTATGTTGCAAATGCAAATTTTCAAACTTTATTTCAGCGCAAGCAAAAAAAATTGACGTTTTTTTACTCTTTTTTCATTAAAATAAAAAAATTGTTGGACAAAACAATGTTTTTTGATATAATAGTATCGAATGGAGGCTGTATTATGTTAAAACAAAAAGATTGGGTGAACGTTTTAGTTGAAAAATTGGGTTGTTCCAAGAAAGATGCAAAAGAATATTATGATTTAGTTTTTGATAATTTAAAAAACACTATTTCTCCAACTGAAAACATTAAAATTTCTGGTTTTGGTGTGATGAAATTAAGAAAAACAATGCCAAAAGAACAAATCAACCTTGTTACTGGCAATGTTGAAACGGTTCCTGAACACAATGTCATCACTTTTAAACCTTATTTTGCTTTACAACCTAAACCTACGGCCATTGAAGTCGAAGGCGAAAACATTGATGCTGCTTTAGATGCTGCTGCTGCTGTCACTGCTGCCGCCGAAGCTGCAATGGAAGAAGAAAGAGCAAAAGAAGCTGCTTTAAAAGAACAAGAAAAAGAAGAAACTACAGTTGAAGAAGTTGTTGAAGAAAGTGCTCCAGTTGAAGAAGAAAAAGTAGAGGCAACTCCAGTCGTTGAACTTGAAAATTTAGTCTGGGTATATGGAGACCAATCTTACACTGAAAACGAAATCAAAAAAGTTCTAATGCAAAAAACTGAATTATCCGAAGTTGATGTTGATGCTAGTTTAGCAATTGTTAAAAATAGCCTAAGAGACGTCGCTCCACATTCTACAACAATTAAAGTTGTCGAAGAAAAAGAAACATTTAATTTTATTTTTGATAAATAAATTTCGTACCCACTTCATGTGGGTATTTTTTTTGCCTTTTTTTGTGTCAAACCTTCCTTTTTTAACATAATATATCGTAGAAACGAAGGAGGTTTACTATGACAAATCAAAATTGTAATTGTCCATGTGGAACAACACCAGTTACTAACACTTGTGGATGTGGAACAACTGGAACAAGTTTTGTTTTAATCCTAGTATTATTTATTTTACTAGTTATTATCGGATCAATTTATCTATACTAATAGATTCATATAAATCAAATGGTTGTAGGAAGGGAGGATTACTATGGGCGGACAATATGCATTATTTTTAGTACTATTCATTTTACTTGTAATCATCGGCGCTTGCTGGATTTTCTAATAAAAAGCACAAAAAAAGAGGGAAATGTTCCCTCTTTTTTTCAAATTCTATATAGGCTCTTATCTATAACTATTTTCTTTACTGCGCATAAGTTATATTAGACAAGGAGGATAAGAAATGAATTCAAATGTAAATAACGTTAATCCATGTGGATGTCAACCAATCGTATGTCCTGAAAGAGTATGTGTTGTTCACTGCACACATCGTTACAATCAACCAGTAATCATCCCTATTAGAACGCATGTTGTCAATCATTTTGTTCCATGCTATCGTTATGAAATCGTAAGAACAACGAGTGAAGAAAATGTTTGTTGCAACAACAATCAACAAGGGTTAAGATAGTATTTTTAAATCTTTTAATAACTCTACGTTCGGATCAATATAAATCGTTTTTTGTTTATTGATTAGAACCTTTCCGGGTTTTCCACCCGGAATTTTTTTTACATTTTTTACCTGCGTATAATCAATCGCAACACTAGAAGAGTCTTTTGCTTCACTGTGTAATGCAGCTAAATTTGCAGCTGTACGAATCAACTTTTCATTTAATGTATCTGTAAATACTATTACATGCGCACCATGAAATTGTTGGGTATGAAAAAAATAATGATTTTTATGCGCCATTTTAAAAGTTAAATATTCATTTTGTAAATTATTTTCTCCTACTGCAATTTTGATTTCATCCAACTGATATTGCAAAGGCATATATTTTTTTTCAATTTTCTTTTTATTTTTGGAAGAATAATTCGCTTTTTTTCTTAATAAACCTTGTTCTATCAATTCTTCTTCAATTTGTTTCATACTTATCTCATCTGCTTCTTTGATATAAAAAGCAATGGATTCTAAATAATCAATTTGTGTTTTTGTCAATGCAATTTGTTGTTGAATTTTTTCTTGAGCCACTTTAGCTTTTTGATATTTTTTGTAATATAATGAGGCATTTTTAAAAAGGTTATAGCGAATATCCATCGGGATAGCAACCATTTGATTAGTTTCGGGATCATAAAGAGGTAAGGGATTGGTTATTTTTTGGATTTCTTGACCATAAGTTAATAACATATCCCCATAGTATTGATATTCTTTGGCATTTTGTGCTTGATGAAAATCTTGTGCTAATTTATCTAATTTCTTTTTATTTTTCTTTAATTCTAATTTGACCACTTTATCTACTGAAGCAATTCTTTGTCGTTGACGTTCAGATTGCAAAGATAAAGAAAAATAAGTTTCAATTCCAACATTCCATGGATAATTTTGACTTTTACCTTTTAAAGATAAAAAAGGAAAAAAGTGAAAATCTTTTTTTGTTTCATTTTCAGTAATATATATTTGTTCACTTTGGTGAATAAAATTTTTTAATTCTTGTAAAGTACATTGCCTAAATTCCAATTCATTTTCTATCGACTGAGGCAATTTTTGCAATAATGGTTTTTCAGGCAAAACATAAGTAACATTCGGCAAAAGTGTCCTTAATTGTTGATATTGAACGGGTATTTTTTTTAAGCAATCTAAAATCATATTTTCTTGGTTTGTTAAAATTAAATTAGAAGCGCGACCAATTAATTCAACATAAAGTTTTTTCGTTGAATTTTGAAAATATTCATCAAAAGATGAGATTTCAAAAAGAACGATGCGATCATCATTTTGTTGCTCAATACGAATAATTTTACCATTTTCTAAATGCTTGCGTAATAAAAGTACCAAAGGAGTATGAATAGAAATGGTTTTGGGCTTATTTTCAATTAAATTAATATAAGGCATTGTCGGATAAGTGCTAATCAATAAATGATAGTTTTTTCCATAATTTCGAATTTCAAATAAAAATTCTTCATTTGAAATTTGATAGATTTTTGTTATTTTCCCTTGTAATAATTCTTTTTGAATAAGTTGAACAATGCGATGAAATGCTAAATAATCTAATGCCATAAAATCACCTTTTCTTTTGTAACTATTATTTTACCATAGATTCCATTATTTTTTGCTTTTTTATTTGATTTCTTCTTCAAATAAACTACATTGCTGTCCTTCTAACTGTAAAAAACTTTTTTGGTTTCCTTGAATAAGAATATCCTCTTTTTTTAAATGTCCTAAAAGTAAAGGTGATTTAGGATCATGAAACTTGTAATTTTGATAAGCCTTTTGAGGGCTTTGATTCGCATAACAATATTTACAGCCATTTAAACATGTATCATAAGCTCCAATATCGCGACTTTCAATGCAATGACATCCTTTGCGTAATCCTTTGTGTTTGACATTTTTAAAAGACATCTATTAGCTTTTCCTAATATTTCTAATGTGGCACATCCTGAAGGATGAATTCCATATTGAGAAAAATCACCATTCGTTCCACAAGTTTGAAGCCAGATTCCATATTTTTTAGCAATCATTCCCAAACTCTTGGCCAATTCTTCTTTATCTTGATTCGAAAGTACAATCAATTCGGGCATATTGATTTCTAATTTTTTATACATTTCAACAAAACTAAAAATGCAACGGTCAATATAAGGAGCTAATTTTTTTGCCATATAATCAAAGGTTTTTAAATGATTAGCTATAGTATATTTTTGAGTCAGTAAGATTGGATCATATCGCCAAGCAATTTTTTCTTTCCCTACAATTTTTGATAAGGCAATGAGTGTATCTATACTTTCATCAATTGAAGGAACGTTTGGTTCGATATCTTTACCATATGCCGTAATTGTATAATAAAAATAGGTTCGATAATGAGTGACGATTTCTTTAACATTAGACAAAAGTGGTCGGTAGTTTTTGGAACAAAACAAAATTGCATCTATCTTATCGGGCGAAAGATCATACCTTGTCACTTTATTAGAAAAAAGAGGATTTCGTGTGTAAACATATCCTTCTTTTAGTCTTAAAAGGAACCATTTGGAAAAATATTGAACAATGTCTGTTCGTGCTCCTACATTTAAAATCATCTTTTATTCTCCTTTGTTTCTTTTTATCATAATTCGTTTTAAAAAGTTTTACAAGTTTAACATCTTTTTTTATCTTTTTTATTAGAAAATTTAAAGCATTGAAACCTTTTATAAAATCTAGTATAATATATCTATTCATTTTATTAAATCGTTTTGGAGGGGATTTGAAGTGAAAAAGGGAACCTTATTTATTCTAAGTGGTCCAAGTGGTGTTGGAAAAGGTACAATTCGTGAAAAAATTATGACGATGCCTCAATTGAATTTAGCATATTCTATTTCAATGACCACCCGCAAAGCAAGAGTAAATGAAAAAAATGGTGAAGATTACTTTTTTGTTTCGAAAGAAGAATTTGAAAACGCTAAAAAGAACGGAGAATTATTGGAATGGGCAGAATTTGTCGGCAATCAATATGGCACTCCTAAATTTTTTGTTGATAAACTTTTAAATGAAGGGAAAAATGTTTTATTAGAAATTGAAATTGAAGGAGCGAAACAGGTCATGCAAAAATGTCCTGATGCTGTTACTATTTTTATGGTTCCTCCAAGTTTTGAAGAATTAGAAAACCGAATTCGTGGTCGTCGTAGTGAACCCGAAGAAATTATACAACAACGTTTAAATAAAGCCAAAAGAGAAATGAAATTGCAAAACGATTATAAATATGTTGTTATCAATAATACCATATCCAAAACAAGCGAAGAAATTGCAAACATTATTACACATTACGGAAACACCCTATAAATAGAATCAACAAAGGAAGTGGAGCACATGAAGATTTTAAAAGTTTTAATGGAACACCGGTCTTTATCTTTAGATACTTCCTTTTCTTATTTAGCCAATGATGAAACAAAAGTGGACGTGGGTTATCGTGTTTTTGTTTCTTTTGGCGTGCAAAAAATTATCGGATTAGTAATAGAAGTTGAAAAAACTTCCCTAAACTTGGAACAATTATCTAATCGTGATGGTTTTCAATATAAGTTTATTGAACAAGTAATTGATGAAAGTCCCATTATTGAAGATGACTTGCTAAAACTGGCCAAAGAAATGTCTTACCAATATGTGACTCCTCTTATGAGTTGTATCCAAACGATTTTACCAACCGCTTATAAACCTCAAAGTACAAGTTTACATCAAAAAACGAAAGGTCGAATCATTAAAAAACTTATTCCTGTTTTCGATTTGGATTCTTCTTTATTGACAAAAAGACAAAAGCAAGTTTATCAAGAAATTTGTCTCTCTCCTGCCACTTATTTAAAAGATTTTAAAAATCATTCGATTATCAAAAAATTAAATCAACTTGGATTTTTAAAAATTCAAGATGAAGAAATTAAAAATGATTATTTAAACGCGTATTCTGCATCTTTTCAAAAAAGCACCCTTAATGAAGAACAACAAAAAGCGTATCAAACCATTATTGATAGTCAAAAAAGAGTTCTTCTTTTACAAGGAGTTACTGGAAGTGGAAAAACAGAAGTTTATCTTCATTTAGTCGATTATTATTTAAAAAAAGGAAAAACAGCAATTATTTTAGTTCCAGAAATTGCATTAACACCCATGATTATTGAACGCTTTCAATCTTGGTTTTCTAGTATTGCCGTTTTACATGGGAATTTAACACCGAGTGAAAAAAAATTACAATACGATAAAATTAAAAATAAAGAAGCAAAGGTGGTCATTGGCGCTAGAAGTGCCATTTTTGCTCCACTTACTAATTTAGGTCTTATCATTTTAGATGAAGAACAATCTACAAGTTACAAACAAGATTCTATGCCTACTTATCATGCTCGCGAAATTGCAATTTTACGAGCGAATCAATGGAATTGTAAGGTTTTACTCGGTAGTGCAACCCCTAGTTTTGAATCCAAAGCTCGTGCTTTAAAAGGCGTTTATGGATATGTTTCATTAACGACAAGAGCCAATCATCATCTTTTACCAACTTGTCAAATTGTAAACATGCGAGAAGAATATGTAGAAGGTGTCCCTTTGATTTCAAAAACTTTAGATTTAGAAATCAAAAAAAGATTAGAAAACAAAGAAAAAATGATTTTATTGCAAAATCGTAGAGGTTATTCTCCCTATGTTTCTTGTCGTTCTTGTGGTTATTTATTTAAATGCCCCCATTGTGAAGTTTCGATGAGTTATCATAAAAAAGGGGATAAATTCAAATGTCATTATTGCAATTATGAAATTCAATTTGATCATATTTGTCCTAAATGTCACGGAAATGATTTTTTATTTATGGGAAGTGGAACACAAAAAATTGAAGAAGTTCTTTTAAAAGAATATCCTCAAATAAAATTACTTCGAATGGACAATGATACTACAACAATCAAACATGGGCATTTAAAAATATTAAAACAATTTCAAGAACAAGATTATAACGTTTTACTTGGAACACAAATGGTTGCCAAAGGATTAGATTTTCCTGATGTTACTTTAGTTGGTGTCATAGATAGCGATATTACTTTGGCCGTTGCTGATTTTAGAAGTAATGAATTTACTTTTGAGTTATTGTCTCAAGTTGCAGGTAGAGCTGGACGAGGACAAAAAGAAGGAAAGGTCATTATTCAAACTTATAATCCTGATCATTATGCGATTCAATTTGCAGCAAAACATGATTATCAAAATTTCTTTAAACATGATATGGCCTTCCGTCATCGTAGAAATTACCCACCCTTTTCCTATTTAAACGCATTAACACTTCTTTGTGAAAAACCAGAAAATGCTTTGTTAATTGCTGACCAAATTGCTGATTATTTAAAAACAAACACTGATTTTGAATTACTTGGCCCTTCTTTTCCCTATATTTATAAAGAAAATTTAAAATACAAAGTTCGCATTTTAATGAAAAGTAAAAATCAAGAACTCATGATTCAAGTTTTACATCAAATTGTTGAACAATTTAAAAAAGAATTAACTTCAAAAAAGTGTAGTTTACTCATTGATATCAATACGTATAAATTGCTATAAGGAGGGAAAGAAAATGAAAGTAAGAGAAGTCGCTTTGGATTGTCTAAGTCGAATCATGTTACAAAAAAGTTATAGCCATATTGACTTAGACCACACTTTAAAAACAGCTCCTTTAAATGAAAAAGATAAGGCTTTACTCACTAATATTGTTTATGGCACTTTACAACATGCCAATCTTTTAAAATGGGAAATTTCATTGCATATTAAAAATGATAAAACCCATCCTAAAATGATGATTTTATTGATGATGTCTTTATATCAAATGCGATATTTAGATAAAATACCGAATTATGCCATTTTAAACGAAGCTGTCAATTTAGCAAAAAAATTAGATGGAAATTGGGGAGGACGTTTTTGCAATGGTGTTTTAAGAACCCTTTCAAGAGAAAAAAAAGAGCCTCAATTACAAGATTTTAAAACTTGTGAAGAATATTATCACATTCTTTATAATCATCCCATTTGGGTCATTAAAATGTGGGAAAAATATTATGGAAAAGAGATAACCTTAAAAATTCTTCAAGAAAATGAAAAAGAAGCACCTTTAACGGTTCGTCTTGATTCCTTGCTATTAACGAAGGAAAAACTTTTAGAAAATCCTAATTTTGTTAAAACAAAATTGTGTGATAATGCTTTTTATTATATTGGAAAAGAGCCCCTTTGGGAATTAAAAGAAAGTAAAAATGGTGAAATTTGTGTGCAAGATGAAGCTTCACAATATGTTTCTATCATCTTAAACCCACTAGATCATGAAAAAGTTTTAGATATGTGTGCGGCTCCTGGTTCTAAAACGATTCATATCGCCTCTTTAATGCATAACACTGGAAAAATATTAGCAATTGACATTCATCCTCATCGTGTTGCTTTAATTGATCAAAACATTAAACGTCATCGATTAACTAATATTGTGACCAAATGTTATGATGCAACTTTGTTAGCCAATAAAATGAGACTGAATTATTTTGATAAAATTTTAGTTGATGCTCCTTGTTCGGGACTTGGTGTAATTCGTCGCAAACCTGATATTTTATTAGATATTACGCCTGATCAAATTGAAGATTTAACCTTAATTCAAGAAAAATTGCTTGAAAATGCTTATGTTTTATTAAAACCTAATGGGTATTTAGTCTATAGTACTTGTACAATCTCTAAAAAAGAAAATGAAATGCAAATTATTAAATTTTTAAGTAAACATAAAGATATGAAAAAAGTTTACGAACGTCAACTTTTTCCTTTTGAATACAATAGTGATGGTTTTTATATTGCTAAATTACAAAAGATAGGTGAAAACAATGAATAATATTTATGATTGGACGTTATCTCAATTACAAACCATTATGGAAAATAGAGGTTATAAAAAATATAATGGAGAACAAATTTTGCGATGGCTTTATCAAAATCGCGTTCAATCTTTTGATGAAATGACAAATTTGTCAAAATCATTAAAAGAAGATTTAAAAAGTAATTTTTCAATGCGTTTGCCAACGGTGATTCAAAAACAAAAATCTACTGATGGAACTATAAAATTTTTATTAGAATTAGAAGATCACCATCGTATCGAAACTGTCATTATGAAATATACTTATGGAAATGCTGTATGTGTTTCCTCTCAAGTTGGTTGTAACATGGGTTGTAGTTTTTGTGCTAGTGGACTTTTAAAAAAAGTAAGAGATTTAAAATCCTATGAAATGGTTGGTCAAGTTTTAATTGCGCAACAAGAATTAGATCAGGTCAATGAACGTGTTTCCCATGTCGTCATTATGGGCATTGGGGAACCTTTTGACAATTATGAAAATGTGATGAACTTTATTTATATCATTAATGAAGCCAAAGGTCTTGCAATTGGTGCAAGACATATCAGTGTTTCAACCAGTGGGATTATTCCCAAAATCAAAGCTTTATCTGAAGAAAAGTTACAAATTAATTTGGCCATTTCGTTACACGCCCCTAATGATACGATTCGCAATCAAATTATGAAAATTAATCACAAATATCCGATGAAAGAATTAAAAGAAGCATTAATTGAATATGAACAAAAAACAAATCGCCGAGTAACCTTTGAATATTTACTTTTAGATGGCATTAACGATTCAAAAGAAAACGCTTTAGAATTAGCTTCTTATTTAAAGGGAACTTGTTGTTATGTTAATTTAATCCCTTATAATCAAGTTCATGAAAATGTTTATCAACGTAGCAAAGAAAAAAATATAAATATTTTTTATAATGTCTTAAAAAATGAAAAAATAAATGTTACAATAAGAAGAGAGTTTGGTAAAGATATTGATGCGGCTTGTGGTCAATTAAGAGCTAAAAGTGAGGGAAAAGTATGAAAATTTATGCCAAAACGGATACAGGAATGATTCGTCAAAACAATGAAGATGCTTACTTTTATAAAGAAAAAGATGCCAATAATTTCATTGCATTTGTTTGTGATGGCATGGGGGGACATCTTGGAGGATCCTATGCGGCAAATAAAACGATTGAAATTTTAGCGGATGCCTATAAAAATCCAAAAATCAAATCGGTTGGTATTTGGTTATATGAAACATTACAAAAAGCCAATGAAGCCGTCTATAAACAATCCCAAGAAAATGAAAATCTTTCAGGGATGGGAACGACCGTATCTGGTATTTTGTGTCTAGATGGAAAATATTATTATGCCCATTTAGGCGATAGTCGAATTTATTTATATGATTCTTCTAATATTACGCAAATCACTACTGATCATACTCTTGTCAATACTTTATTACATAGTGGATATATCACTTACAAACAATCTTTAAAACATCCAAAAAGACATGTTTTAACAAATGCTTTGGGGATTAAAAAAGAAATTAGTGTAGATATTGGTGAAATTCCTATTAAAGAAGGACAAAATATATTAATTTGTACTGATGGATTACACAATACTTTAGATGCAAAAAAAATACTGAAGATTTTAAATGAAAAAGAATCCATCATCCTTCGTGGAAATGAGTTGGTTGAAAAGGCAAATGCAAATGGTGGCCATGATAATATTACTTTTATTCTCATTGAAAACGATAAGGAGAAAGAATGATTGAACCTTTTGTCATTGAAAACCGATATCAAGTCCAATCCATTATTGGTGAAGGCGGAAATGCCGTTGTCTATCTCGGTTTAGATACAATTTTAAAAAAAGAAGTGGCTATCAAATTATTAAAAACCACCATTCAAGAAAATCCTGATCATTATCAACGATATTTACGTGAGATCAAAACAGCTTGTACCTTTACTTCTAGAAAAATTGTCAAAATTTTCGATGTTGGTGTTTACCAAGATCGGCCTTTTATCGTGATGGAATATATTCGAGGACAAACGGCAAAAGACTTAATCAATATCCGAGGATATTTAGAAATTGCCGAGGCTTTGGATATTCTTTTGCAAATTTGTGATGCTTTAGCAGAAGTCCATAAATATAATATTATCCATCGGGACATTAAACCACAAAATATTTTAGTAAAAAGTGATGGTTGTGCAATTTTAGCGGATTTTGGAACCGCCTTTATTGAAAAATTAGATCCTGAAATCACTAGTCAAGAAGTGATTATTGGTTCCCCTCATTATCTTGATCCCGAAATCTCTAAAGGAAATCGAGCAACCATTCAATCAGATATCTATTCATTAGGCATCACGATGTTTGAATTGCTTTGTGGAAAACTTCCTTTTAATGGCACATCAGCTACAGCAATTGCTGCTGCTCATATTAAGGATCCTTTCCCAAACATTTTAAAATATAATAGTAAAATTCCTGCTTCTTTAGTTACCATTATTGAAAAAGCTTGTCAAAAAAATCTTTCGAAAAGATATAAAAATATTAATGAATTAAAAGCAGATTTACTCCTTGTTGCCATGGAAAATAAAAATAAACATAAAAAATCTTCTTTTTGGTCCAAAATTTTTAAAAAAGGAAAAAAATGAGTATGGAAAAAGGATTTATTATAAAATTAGTGGCAGGAGATTATTCTGTAATTTGTAATCATCAAATTTTCTTATGCAAAGCTCGAGGTCTATTTCGCAATCAAAATCAATCTCCTATGGTTGGTGACGAAGTGTTATTTACCTATGATAAAACAACAAATCATGGCGTAATTCATCAAATTTTACCGCGTAAAAATCAATTGCTTCGGCCTCCGGTTGCAAACATTGATATTGCTTTAATTGTGATGTCAACCATTGAACCATCTTTTGATGCATATTTAGTTGATAAATTAATCGTTCAGATTGAAATGGCCAATATTACTCCTATTCTATGTATTTCAAAATGTGAACACATGAATCAAGAATTACAAAATTTAATTGCTAATTACCAACAAGCTGGATATCAAGTCATTCCTTTTTCGGCACACAAACAAATTCATATTGACAAAATAAAAGAAGTCATTCAAGATCAAAAAGTTGTTTTATGTGGACAAAGTGCCGTTGGAAAAAGTAGTTTAATCAATGTTTTAGCACAAGAACAAAAAAAGGAAATTGGCAATTTTAGTGCAAAATTAGGACGTGGAAAACATCAAACTCGGGAAGTTGAGTTTTTACAAATTGAAAATGCTTTTATTGCAGATACTCCAGGGTTTTCGCGTTTAGAATTAAATATTGAGCCCGCATCTTTGGCTCGAATTTTTAAAGATTTTGACCTTTATGCCAAGGATTGTAAATACAATACTTGTTTGCATAAAGATGAACCTCAATGTGGTGTAAAAAAAGCGGTTCAAGAAGGAAAAATTCATCCACAGCGATATAAAAATTATTTACAATTATTACAAGAAGTGAAAGAAGGGAAAAAAGTATGGAGAAAAAAATAAGAGTGGCCCCCTCATTACTTGCCGCTGATTTTTTAAATTTAAAAAAAGAAATGCAACGCATTCTTTTATCAAAGGCGGATTGGGTTCATTTAGATATCATGGATGGCCATTTTGTCCCAAATATATCTTTTGGTCTTCCCATTGTAAGTTGCTTGAAATCAATTCCAATTTTTAAAGATGTTCACTTAATGATTGAAAATCCCCATCAATATGCACTTTCTTTTATTGAGGCAGGCGCTGATTTAATAACTTTTCATTATGAAGCTTATCGGTTTAAAAAAGATCGTTTGTCTCTTATCAAACAAATTAAAAACAAACAAACTTTCGTAGGCATGTCTATTAAACCAAATACCCCTATTGATGTCCTTTTTCCTTATTTAAAACAATTAGATTTAGTTTTAATTATGTCAGTAGAGCCAGGATTTGGAGGACAAAAATATTTAGAAAACGCCACTCAAAAAGTGATTGAATTGCGCAAATATATTGATAAACACCATCTCAATTGTTTAATAGAAATTGATGGCGGTATTAATGAAACAACTGCTAAAAAGGCAATAAAAGCAGGATGTGATGTTTTGGTTGCTGGATCTTATCTTTTTGATGGTAATATGAAAGAAAAAATCAGTCAACTCAAAAAGAAAGAAAAGGATGCCCTATGATTTATCTAAAAAATTTTCAATTATTAAGTGAAAAAGAAGAATATCATTTACTATTAGATGAGAAAAGAAGAATTTTTAATACCATATATCCCTTTCATCTTTTTGCATTAGATCAACCTTTAAATTTCGAATTTGAACCAATTACCATTTTTTATGGAGATAATGGTTGTGGCAAATCTACTTTATTGAATATCATTGCTTTAAAATTACAAGCAGAAAGAAAAACAACAATAGATAAAGGTATATATTTTAAAAATTACGTTTCGCATTGTTCTTATCGATTACAAAACCAAGATCAATTAAGAGAAATTAAAATGATTACCAGTGAAGATATCTTTGATTATTTAATTGACATTCAAGCAATAAATTCCTCTGTTCATCGAAAAAAAGATGAATTATGTGAAGAATTTTTAAATTATAAATATCAAGATTCTTCTAATTTCATCCACGATTATGAACAATTAAAAAACAAAGTAGATGCAAATAAAAAAACGATGTCTGCCTACGTTCGTGATCATTTAAAAACAAACAATATTATTAGCCAATCTAATGGAGAAACAGCTTTACTTTTTTGGGAAAAAGAAATTCAAGAAAATGCGATTTATATTTTAGATGAACCTGAAAATTCTTTATCTGCAACAAATCAATTAAAATTAAAAAAATTTATTGAAGACTCTGTACGTTTTTTTAATTGTCAATTTATTATTTCTACCCATTCTCCATTTTTATTACATCTCAATCATGCCATTATCTATGATTTAAATGATTTTTGTAAAAAAGAATGGTCACAATTAGATAGTATTCAAACCTATTATCAATTTTTTAAAGAAAGAAAAGAAGAATTTGAAAAATAAAAAAAGCATAAAATGAATTGTTTTATGCTTTTTTGATTTAAACTTTTTCAGAATACTTTGTCGTCACTAATTCATCATATGGTGCTCTTTTTGTTAATTCGCCGGCCATTTCGACAATTTCTTGTAATTTATCAAAACTTTCTTCAGAAAGGGTTAAAGTATCAGGCCAAGCTTCAATGGATTTATATCTTGCAACGACAGTTGTAATTTCTTCTAAATCACTAGATGTAAAATTCTTTTGAATTGCCTTTGCAACCGTTTCAGCATCATTTTCATGAACCCAAATGAGTGCTTTATAAATGGCATTAGTAAATTTTTGAATTTGTTCTTCATTTGATTGATGATAACTCTTTAGCGCTGAGAAACAAGTATAAGGGATTTCACCAGATTCTTCTCCAAGGGATGAAACAATATATCCTAAATTTAATTTTTCCATTTGTGTCGCGGCTGGCTCAAATAATGTTACAAAATCTCCTTCTCCAGAAGAAAAAGCGCCACCCATAACATCAAAAGCGATATCTGTACGAATATGAATTTCTTTACTAGGATCATCTCGACCTATTTCATATCC
This sequence comes from Firmicutes bacterium CAG:631, assembly GCA_000433015.1. Lineage (GTDB taxonomy): Bacteria > Bacillota_I > Bacilli_A > RFN20 > CAG-631 > Caccosoma > Caccosoma faecigallinarum. Next base: position 27,744 of record HF998022.1, on the reverse strand, counting down.
TTTTGTTTTTAAAACATACTCTAAAATCATTTCTGGCATACCACCTTTTCTTCCACCAATAATCGTATGCCCCTTGAGATCATCATAAGTAAAGTTTTCATATTTTTCTCGTGATACTAAAAAGCTTCCATCTTTTTGTGTCAATTGTGCAAAATTAATTGCATAATTTTTTTGTCCATTATTGTAAACATAAACCGATGCTTCTGGTCCCATTAAACCAATTTGTGCTTCTTTGGATAACAAAGCAGCCATTGTTTTATCTGCACCAGGAGTTGTAATTGTTTTTACTTCCAAGCCCTCATCTTCAAAAAAACCTTTGTTTTGAGCGACATAAAATGGAGCATAAAAGATACTATGTGTTACTTCTGCAACCGTAATTTCGTTTTCAGATTTACATGAAGTTAATAAAACGGGTGCAAATAAAAATAATAGAAATAAACTGAATATTTTCTTTTTCATAAGATTCCTTTCTTATCGTCTTTTACGATAATATTTTTCAAATAGCGTAACAACAAGATACATCAAATAAGCTAAAACAGCTAAGACAAAGACGCCCATCATTACTAAGTCAAGTTTGAAAACTTGTCCGCCATAAACCACTAAATATCCAATTCCAAAACGAGAAACTAAAAATTCACCAACGATAACACCAACCCATGACATACCAATGTTAATCTTAACAATGCTCATTAAGTTTGCAACATTAGAAGGCAAAACCAATTTTGTTAAAATTTGCAATTTTGAAGCATTGAAACTTTTTAACATTTTGATTTTATCTTCATCGACATGAACAAAGAAATTATGTGCACTAATAACGGTCATAATCAAAGATAATGAAATTGAAACAACGACAATTCCTTTAATTCCTGTTCCAGCCCAAATAATCAAAATTGGGGCTAATGCCGTTTTAGGTAAAGCATTCAATACCACCAAAAACGGATCTAATATTCGTGTTAGTGTTTTACTAAACCAAAGAACGATGGCAAGTCCAATTCCTAACAAAGTTCCAATAATCAAGCCAAGTAATGTTTCATATAAGGATACCCCCACATGAATAAAGATTTCATTACTTTTAATATATTGAATGAGTAATTTGATAATTGCCGATGGCTTACTAAATAAAAATTCATCTAGTACACCAACCGTTGCTAAAAGTTCCCAAGCTCCAAAAATAAAGATTACTGTAGCAATCTGTAATAATCGAATTTTTAATTTATTTCTTTTTACGCTTTGAACATATTTTTCTTGATTGGTTAAAGTTTTATGCTTATTCATGGATATCCAAAGCCTCCCAAATCAAATTAAAATATTCTTTAAATTTTGGACTATTACGAGATAGCAATGGTGTTTTTTCTTCTTTTAAATCTAATTCAATATCATAAATCGCCTTGATTGTAGAAGGTCTTTTTGTTAAAACAATGACGCGGTCGGCCATGGCAATCGCCTCCGTAATGTCATGTGTGACCAAAAGGGTCGTCTTTTGCGCGTCTTTAATGATTTTATAGATATCATCTTGAACGGTGATTTTGGTTTGGTAATCAAGGGATGAAAATGGTTCATCAAGTAGTAAAATATCAGGATCTAAAGCTAGCGTCCGCAACAAAGCGACGCGTTGTCTCATCCCACCTGATAATTCTTTAGGATAATGATTTTTAAAATCATATAACCCATATTTTTTTAGAATCTGATCAATTTTTTCAGGTTCAATTTTGATTTTGGCAATTTCTGGTCCTAAAGTAATATTTTTATAGACCGTTCGCCATTCAAAAAGATGATCTTTTTGAAACATATAGCCCACTTTTCCGTTGATTTCGATTTTACCTGAATCTGGTTGAATAAGACCACTAATTAAATTTAACAAAGTGCTTTTCCCACACCCAGAGGGGCCAACAATCGCAACGATTTCTCCTTTTTTTACATCAAAGGAGATTTGATTTAAAACAACTGTTTCTTCTTTTAAAGAATAAAAAGATTTGTTTACATTTGTAAACGTTATTTTATTTTCCATTCCATCACCAACTTAACCTATTATTAGTGTATTAAGAAAATGAAAGGAAGTTCAGCATATGCCTATAAAAGCATTTTTATCTTTTTAATAGATATATAAAAAAATCCTAATTGAAATCACTCAATTAGGATTTATCTTAAATCTATTTTTTTTAAATAGAAGGAATATTCGTTGTTGCCTTAAAGAAAACTTGAACAAAACGGTCAATATAGGCATGAAGTTCCTCTTTCGTTTGTACTTCTTCTTTGGTTGGCAATGGTTCTAAATTATTTGCTGTAATATAAGCATTGAGGATAGCAAGTGTCGCCTCATTAAATAATACGTTCTCTTTAAAAGGCTCTACTAAAATAGCTGATTGACAAATTTCTTTGATTGCATTTGCTAGTGTTTCTTCGGATGTATACTTATCGTAATTATAAATTCGATTCATACCAATCATAAATTTGTATAATTCACCATCTTTAATATCACCAGTATTTCCTCTCCAATAATCTTCTCCTTCATTAGTAGGAATTGTAATAGTATCAGTAGGAATTAGGCCCCCCTTATATTGATTTAAGAATTTATTTGCAATGCTTGGAATTGTACCCAATAAAATTCTTCCATTTGAAGCATAATTGGCTAAAGAGGCATAAACCGAATCCTCCTTGGATAAAAGTCCTGTCGTAGATGAACTATCGGTCGTTGTCAATTCATCAAATAAACCTTTTAAAGTTGTATCCGTATAAATCTTATTTAAAGACCATACAAATGGATAGACATCGCCTTCAATAAGTTCCTCACCAATCATAAGATGACTAAACCAAACTGGATTTTCAGGAAGAACTAATAAACCATTGAAAATGCCACCTTCTATATTTTCATCAGCAATTTGAATTCCTAAATTATAACTAATAATCTTAGAACTTAAAATGGTTTGAACATCTTCATCTGAAAGATTACGACTCAAGAATTCATCGAAAGAGAATTCTGTTACTTCCATATTCCTAAAACCTAATGTTTTGGCTGATAACAGCAAGGAGACGATTTCTTCTTTATCAATATCATTTGAAACATAATCAATGGTTATTGATTCTCCTATAGAATTTGAAACTTTTTGATTTTCTGGCAATTTGAAAATAGACGCTCCCATATTATAATTATCTTTAATATTTTTAGAAGCCGTTTTTTCAATGATTGTAGAATCTAACATCGTTCTAATTTTGCTTTCATCAAAAGAATCTGATAAAGCCGTTTGAACGAGGGAATCCACATCAATGCTAGCTATCGTTTGAATTTCTAAAGTTTCTAAACTTGTAAATATTTTTTTGATTTCATCTTTTTTAATTCTTTGTTGCCCTTGAATGGTTTCTTGAACATCACTTGGAATGACTAAAGCATCAATTCCTTTAATTTCTTCAGATATCTTATCCCAAATGATAATTGAATTTAAAATTGCATAATCATTTTTCTTCAAAACATCTAAAGTCAAGTTATTCACTTCAATCGTTGTTAAATCTTGAATTTCTAAAATTTTTAAACTTTCAATTAAATTTTGAACTTCTTCTTCTGTAATCATATTTTCTGTATCTAAACTATCCGCAGGTAAAGATGTATTGCCTAAAGCATTGATCATTTCTTTTGTAACCATATTACGAACAATTTTAGATGAAGATAAACTATCTTTAGATTGATAAATTTGATCGATTGTAAAATCAGATAGTTTTAAAGTTTTTAAAGTTTTTAAAGTAAGATCTGGTTGATTTTCAACATCAAATAATGAATAAACCATATCCATAAAGGCATTAAATTCATCCGTGGTTACATAAGAAGATGTGCTATCTTGATAAGCATATGCCGAATTGGGAATTTCAATATTTGCCTTTTCAATATATGCTGTTGTTGAAGCACGTAAAATTAAACTATTATTGATAACTTCTTTTTGAGCATAAATATCTTGAATCATTAAATCATCTAAAGTAAAGGTTTCAAAATCAATTTCTTCAATGCCAATTCCTTTTAAAGCTTGAATTAAATGTACAATTTCTTGTCCATCAACAAAAGAGGCTTTTTCTTGATCATTAGCTAAAGTAACAACAGAGTTTGGAATGATCATAACTTTTTCTTGATCTGCTGAAGGTGGTTCTAATAAATACTTCGACATGGTTGCATGTAAAATACTAGAATACGTTTCTGTATTTTCCTTTAAAAACAATTCTTCAGCCATTTTTTGATCCACTTTATGCATTAAAGACATTGGATCTTCTTTTACTTGATTAAAGTCATCAATTTCTAATTTTTTAATACTTTGGATGAGATTCACGATTTCTTTTCCTTGAATTAATTGCGCATTTTCATAAGCTGCTGTTGGAATTAAAATAGTTCCATCCGTATCATATTCAATCAAATATTTTGAAATCGTTGTATGTAAAATGCTAGAATATGTTTCTGTATTACTTGATATAAAGACTTTTTGAGCCGTTTCAACACTTAAATAATTGATAATTTGTTCTGGTTCATCTTGTAAAGTTGTAAAGGATATTAAATTTCCATTTTCATCTTTTAAAGAACCTAATGATTGAAGCAAAGACGCTAAATCTTTTTGATGAATCATCGAAATTGTTAAAGTTTCTTCGCTTTCTCCTTTCACAACCGTTTGATTCGTATAAGTTCCTTCTGGTAAAACAATTACTTCACCAGCATATTCTTGAATAAAATAAGAAGCCGTTGATTGTAAAATACTAGATTGGAAGAAAGTTTCGGCATCTTGTATTTCCATCATCGTTTCCATGACAGCATCGGTATTATCCACAAAAACATGAACTTCTTTTTGAGTCGTTGTACCATCTTCTAATTCTTCATCGACTAATTTTGTACCAATCAAATGATTAAAAGAAACCATTTTTAAAGATGTAAATAAAGCATTTAATTCCTCTTTTGCAATTAAACCATTTTCTTCATATGCGGATGATGGAATGGTAATGACATCCGTACCTAATAAAACAGGAACGGCTTTATTTAAAGAATAATATAAAACATTAGAATCAGTGATAGAAGAATCAACAACTTGAATCATTTCTGGAAGAGAACCTAACACATCATCGAAATCTTCAATTTGATTTAAAATTTCTTTTAATGGCGTAAGTGTTTTACGAAGTTCTCCATCAATTCTTTCTCCCGCAACCCCTTGACGATCTTTCCAAGCAGGGTTATTTTTATCTAATAAAGCATCAGGCAATCCAATATATTTTGCAATACTATCATTTAAAGGTCCTTGCCCGTTTGCAGAATTCACTAATAAAGTAATAGAAGCATCTTCTAATAATTTTGATTTTAAAAGAGTATCCACTGAAATATTTTTAATCATTTGGAAATTAAAAGTTGAGAATGGCTCTTGACCACCTTTTGACATTTCTTTAATTAATTGGAAAACGGTAGAAAGTTCATTTTCCCAACCATCTTCTCCAACGACATCAAAATTAATCATTTCACGGATGCTTGCATCTTTAATTTGTGCGGTAGCATATTCTAAAGCAACAGGAACAACTCGTTCTACAAATACAGAATTAAAAATAGAATCAATTAATTTTTGAGCTGCTTCGTGTCCATCATTACTCAAGGATGTCAATGCTTGTAAAACATTTACCTTCCCATTTTCATTTTTAGAATCTTCTAATAAGGCATCTACTCCTACAGCAACAAAATCTTTATAAATTTGACTAATATTTACGATTTCATTAGACCAAATGATATCAGAAAAATCAAGTTGCGTTTCACCAATAATATCTTGTATTTCTTCCATTTTTAGTAATTGGTTCGTTGCAATATTCATTGATGGTTGTAAAACCGTTAAATTCGATAAAGAGGTAAAAATAGAATCCACTAAATCTAAATCTAAATGATAATAATCAATTTCTTTTAAATTGTATGTTTCACTTAAGGCATAGACATCATTGACCATCTTTGAAATGGTAAGTAAATCATTTGCCCAATTGACACCCTTAAAGGTTTGGTTATCAATTCCTAAATCTTTTAATTCTTTTGATAAGTCATCTTGAACCAAACCAAAAGCAATGACAGCAGGAATGCTACCCATTAAGAAAGAATCTTCACTCATCATTTTTAAAATTGAAGAAGCTATATTTTGTTGTTCTAAAGTTAAAGCATAAAAATCAATACTTGCCATATTAAAGCCATTTGTCAAATCATAAGCTTTAGTAGCAATAACAGCCAAATTTTTCATTTCTCGTGTTAAATTGAGTTTGACTTTTTTTCCCTCTTCTGTTTGATAACTTCCACTTAAAAAAGCATCTGTAAACATTAAATCAATAGTCTTTCCATTGATTTTAATTTTTGTGATTTTATTTAAAGTAGAATCTTGATAAACTTCAATATAATCTAAAACTCGATTTAATCCTGGAACTTTTTCCACTAAATAATCATAAATCGATAAATTAGCATTGGTATCTTGTGTACTTGCTGTTTGTTGAGAACGTTCTACTTCAGGAAGAATTGCAATAATACCATTTAAAAAACACAAAATCATAAAAGAATGTATGGATCCACGAACTAGTCCAACCATTCCACCAAGTAATCTTCTCTTTTTTACTTTTGGTTGTTTTTGTTCTTCTTTTAATAAGCGAATTTCTTTTTCTTGTTTCGTTTCTTTTCCTCTTGCTTTAGCTGCTTCTTTTGCTTTTTGTTTTTCTTCTTTTGAACGTTTTGGTTTTAACAAAAGCGATTTAAAGACTGTTACCCACAAAACCCAAGAAATGAAATAACAAATGACCCATAATCCAATAAAGTAAACGATTTTTAAAACCATTTGTCCAATAATAGAAACTTGATCTAAAATCGCAGGATTTGTTGCAATTTCTGCATCCATATCGAAAAGATCAATCAACCAATTGGACATGTGTGGTTTAATCCATTGATTATAGCTATTTTGACTAGCTACATTCATTGTAAGAAAAAACAAAACAAAAAATATAATACTCGTTATAAACCAATAAAGAGACTTTTTCAACCCTCTACGAATTCCGGTTAAAAAGGCTCCTAATATAATCAACGCAAAAACCCCATATAAAATATAAAGTACAATTTGAGGCTCCATAGGCATCCCCTCCTAATACTTCGCCTAATACTATACTATTATAGCACTTTAAGGGTCGAATATAAACATTTTTTTCGAGGGAAAGATTGGAAAATTTTCCCTTTTATGATAGAATTTTTTCAAGGAGTGATTCGATGGTTTATAACTATTTTGTGTTTTATAAAGAAAACCATGATTTTATTACGATTACTCATGATTTTTACAATAAAAATGTAGATGTTTATTATAATAAACAAAAAATATTTTCTAGTCCATTAAAAAAATGCAAAACAAAAGAAACTTTTGATTTTACTTATCAAGAAAAAAATTATCGTCTTTTTGTCAATACTCACCACTTTTTCTTTTTTAAAAAAGTGAAATTTCAATTGTATGAAGAAGATGTCTTATTACAAAAATCAAAATATAAAAGTAAAACTTGGGATGTAGCAACTAAAAAAGCTAGTTATCACATTCATGTTCTTTATAATGACTTTACTTCTTCTATGAAAGTGACGATTAACGACCAATTAATTTATGATTCCTTAGATAAAGTTAAAGCATTTGAACCTTCCGTTCGAAAAATGGATTACGATAACCAAGTTTTTCGTTTCATTAAAAAGAAAGTAGAAAACGAACTTTTTTCTTTGGTTTTAAAAATGAATAGTCGTGATGAACTATATTGTAAAGAAGATTTGCTTTTCATTCAATTTTTTGCTTTATTAAAAAGAAATAGCCGAAAAGTTCGACTATTTCACTATTTAAAAGCGAATTGGTTAGAAATTCTTTGTATCCCTTTATTTTTATTTGCCTGTTTTTGTTTGCATTTATTTGTTTTTTCTAAAGCACAAATGACAACAACCAAAACCATTTTAACACTACTTCTATTTTTAGGCATTGCCTTTGCTTTAGTAATATTAATGTATTTGATTGGTTTTATTTTTTATAAACGAAGATTTAAAAATTAAAAGGAAGCGTAAAACACAGGTGTTCTTTGGTGATTGGATGAACAAAAGATAAAGAATAACAGCATAGTTGAAGTGGTGATTGGATTGACGAGCCATATAATTCATCCCCAATAATGGGATGTTTTAAAAAAGAAAAGGATACTCTTAATTGATGGGTTCTTCCCGTAACTAAAGTTGCTTCAATAATCGAATCTTGAGAATTTTCTTTTAAAACTCGATAATTCGTTATTGCTGTTTTTCCATCTGGCGAAACGATTCTTTTTATCCCATTTTCTGATTTTTTTATCTTTAAAATAATTTGTCCCTCTTTATCTTTTAAATGCCCTTGCACTTTTAAAAGATATTTTTTTGTCATTTTTGTGTTTTGAAAAAATTGATGCATCAAACCATGTTTTGCAAAAATCATTAAACCACTCGTCAAATAATCCAAACGATTTACGATATGAATATTGGATTGAATCTTCTTTTTTTGGTAATAATAGGCGACACGAGAAGACAAATTATCTTCATAATGCCTTTTGCTACTCAGTGAATCCATGTTTTTTGGCTTATTTACCAACAAGAAAAAATCATCTTCATAAATAATTTGTAAAGGATCGCAAAACAACGGAATAGATATCTTTTCAGGTTGCCGTTCAATTGTGATTTCATCAAGATAAAAAAGGAATTGATTGTTACTTACCGCTTTTTGATTGATAAAAATAGCTTGATGACAAATCAAGTCATCTATCGTTGATTTTGCTAATCCTAACTTAAATAAAAAAGAATATAAGTCGGTAGAATCATCAATCTTGAAGTGTAGCTTGTTCATTGTTGGATTGATAAGTCAATTTTTGTGCATTGACTAGTTCGTAATAGTATCCTTTTTTCTTCATTAATTCTTGATGTGTTCCAAATTCAACCATTTCCCCTTTGTTTAAAACAATCAAACGATCCGCATTTTTTAATGTAGATAAGCGATGGGCAATGACAAAAGTTGTTTTCCCTTTAACAATTTCATTTAAAGCATCTTGAATTTCTTTTTCAGTAATCGTATCTAAAGATGAAGTGGCTTCATCCAAAATAAAGATTTTGGGACGATTTAAAATCGCTCTAGCAATAGCGATTCTTTGTTTTTCGCCTCCTGATAAACCAGCCCCTTTATTTCCTAATTTGGTATCATAACCAAATGGCTTTTTTATGATAAAATCATGTGCTCTAGCAATTTTTGCAACTTCAATGATTTCTTCATAAGTGGCATCCGATTTCCCATAACGAATATTATCTAAAATGGTTCCACTAAATAGGAATGTTTCTTGAATAACCACACCCAATTGTTTTCGATATTCAAAAGCATCAAACTCTTCTAATGGAACACCATCAATAAGAATTTGTCCATTATCTGGTGAATACAACTTCATTAATAAATTCACTAAAGTGGTTTTACCACTTCCTGAATAGCCAACAATACCAATCATTTGTCCTTTTTGAACTGAAAAAGAAATATTTTTTAAGACAGGGGTATAACTTAAATAGCCAAAACGAACATTTTTAAATTCTACGTTTCCTTCGATAGAATGAAGGCTTGTTCCTTGATCATAATTAATGTCTTCTTCTAAAATTTCTGAAATCTTTTCAAATCGAATTTTAAATTCAAAAAACATTCCTGCATAATTCGTTAATGAACCTACTGCACCATAAAGCATTCCCGTATAGCTCATCCATTTCATTAAGGATCCTAAATTAGAAGGATTATCAATGACTCGATTTCCTAAAACATAAATGATTAAAATTTCTCCAGCCCCTACTAAAAACCAAACCCAAGGCATAATCATTAGCCATGTTTTTTCAGCCTGATAATCATATTCTTTTAATTTTTTATTTTCTTTTTTAAAGTGTTGAATTTCTTTTTCTTCTTGTGAATAAGATTTTACAACCTTGATTCCACCTAAAATATCATGTAAAACATTATTGGTTTTAGAAAGTTGTTTCCATCTTTTATCATATCTTGGCCAAATAATATGTTGTGTCACGATTTTAATAACATAAATAAATGGCAATGGAATAAGGACCAGTAATGTTAATTTATAATCCATGATTAACATCAATGCAAAGACGACAACAGCCGTTAAAATTACTCTTATAAAATTAGGAATGCCCCAAGAAAAGAACCATTGGACTTCTTGCGTATCACTACTCACTCGTGTAATTAAGCTTCCAGTTGTTTTTTTGCTAGCAGAAGCAATGGATAACTTTTGAATTTTATCATAAACTTGAACACGAATATTATCTCCAATTCCAAATGCAACAATCGGATTAAAATATTGCTCTAACATACTAAAAATCGTTTTAATGATATAGATTCCGGCAACTAATAAAATCATAAAAGCAAACCCTTTATAATCTGTATTTTTGGGAACTAGATAATCATTAATAATTCGTTCAAAAACCATCGGATTAATCGAATCAAATAAGATAGGCAATAATAAAAATAGATATTGCAAAAGCATAAATACGCGATAATTTTTTGTAAATCCCCATAATCTTTTTAAACTATCTTTTTTCTTTTTACAATAAATACAGTGATTTAATCCAAAAGGATAAACGCGTCCACACTTAGGACAAAATGGTTCATTGGCATCACTTGTTGGGAAAAATTTTTCTTGAAGATAAATGTTTAAACCCAAGGCAATATTGGCTAAACGAGTAAAATATTTTTTGCTAGAAGTCGCTAAAATGACTTCATTTTGTTGTTTGATGCCATAAATATATCCTCCATTGATGGTTGCTTTACTACCAAATTTTTCAAAATCTTGGATGGCATATTCTTGATAAAGTTGGTTTTGGTGAAAAATTTTGATAGTTTGCTTATCAATAACGATAAATCCATCGATATATTCTTCTAAAAAGATATCAAAAGGAGCAGCATAATCATAATTTAAAATGGAATAATTTTGTTGAATTTGTTTTGGGATTTTTAATTTAAGTTCCATTTCGTATCCCTCCTTTTTTATAAGAAATTGTATAAATATTTAATATGCTTGTCTGGATGATTCAAATAATCTTTAATCAAATAATAATTTTCATCACTATCTCTTAACATGATGGTTTTATCTGGATTTTCAAAAATATTCCAAATAATATTGAGTACTGTAATCTTTTTTCTCCCAGCATTCGTTTGAATATCAAAAACATGTGCATGATGACGAAATTTATGACTATAAATTTTAGTGATTTCTGGCATAAAATAGCGAAAGTTCAATTCTTTTTGAACAATCTTTCGATTTTCTTCAGATAATTGTTCTATTGATTCGATAATCCCTATTTCTTGTTCTTCCTCTCCATATCGTACACTAATATATTTTTTGGGTTCCTTTAAAGGAAAACAATAAAATAATTTGATTGAATGATATTCTTTTTGTTGATAGTTTAATTGTAAACTTTCATCTTTTTTTTGAATAAATTGTAATTGCTTTATATCTAAAAAATTCATTAATCTCTCACCCCAATGTGTTTTAATGCTTCTTTTTGAATGCGATACAATTCATAAAATTGCTTTTTATTTTGAATCAATTCTTGCATCGTACCTTCTTCAACAATTTCTTTATTTTCAATAATAATGAGATGATCTACATCTTTTAAAGTAGAAAGACGATGAGCAATCATAATGACTGTTTTATTTTTTTGTAAACGATAAATTGCCTCTTGAATCATTTTTTCTGTTTTTGTATCCATTGCTGCTGTTGCTTCATCAAAAATAATAATTTTTGAATTTAATAATACGGCTCTAGCAATGGATAACCGTTGCCTTTCTCCGCCACTTAAATTGATTTCTCCTTCACCAATCAAAGTATCATATCCATTAGGCAATTTCATAATGAATTCGTGGGCACTAGCCATTTTAGCCGCCTCAATTACTTCTTCAAACGTCGCTTCAGGTCGGGCATAACGAATATTATCTAAAATAGACCCTTTAAACAAATAAGTATCTTGACTAATCATCGATATATTTTGATGTAAAGATTTTAATTCAATATCTTTGATGTTGATCCCATCAATTAAAATTTGTCCACTGACAACATCATAAAGGCGTGTCAATAAATTGACAATCGTCGTTTTACCTACTCCTGTCTTACCAACAATTCCTAACGATTGGTTGGGTTCAACCGTAAAACTAATATTTTTAAGAATAGGTAAATGAGCTTCATAAGCAAAATCAACCGATCGAAATTCAATTTTCCCTTGAATATCTTTTAAAATAATCGGATGTTCTTTTTCAATAATATCGGAGTTTCCATCAATAATTTCAAATATTCTACGTGCACAATTCATCACTCGATTGGTATGGTCAAATAAGAAATTGACAATAAATTCTAAGGGCATGTAAACTAAATTTAAACCAGTGATAAAGGTTGCTAATTCTCCATAATCTAATCGACTATTGATGGCAAAATACCCACCAATTCCCCAAGCAACAATGACAGAAAAACTAATAATGAGTTGCGTAATGGGATAAATTTTAGCATTAAAATGACGTTGACGAGTAAAAGCCTTTTTGACATCAGAACTGACTTTTTCAAACTTTTTAACTTCTTTTTTACTTCCAGAAAAGACCTTTACAACACGAAACCCTTCTAAAGTATCACTAACCATAGAAATCATTTTATTTTCTTTAATTCGATTTTGTTCCCAATATTTTCTAACTCTTGGCTTTGCTTTGATAAAAATAACCACTACTATGGGAATAGGAATCATAATTAATAAAGTTAACAATGGTTGAATGACAAATAAATAAGCTAAAATGCCAACAATTTGAAGCAGATTCTTAAAGAAAGCAGGAATGGTAGAAACAATATAATCAAAAACATTATCGACATCCCAAACAACTCTTCCCATTAAGTCTCCCGTTTCTTTATCATGATAAAATTTTAAAGATAATCGTTGCATGGATTGAAAAACATCGACTTTTAAATCATAACAAACATTTGTTGAAAGACGGGCAATGGTTCGACCATAAATCATATCAAAAACAATTCCAATGATTTTTAATAAAGTATAAACAATGACAAATAACAATACTTGATCATAAAAAGATCCTTGCTGATTTAAAACTTCACCATATAAGACTTGTCCTGTCATTATTGGTGTAATAAAACCAATGATAGAAGAGCATACAAGTAAAATAAATATACCTATAAATCCTTTTTTATATTTCATCCCATATTTTAACAAACGAAGAAACATATTTTTGTTACTTGAACATTTTTTACAAATTCGTGTCCCTGGTTCATAGGGACGATGACATTTTGGACAAATCTTTTCATTATTTTTATTGAGTACTTTAACATCACTTTCATCCATGGCAAAATTTCCATTTAAAAAACGTAAAAGATATTTTTCTAAAATAGCCATCTCTTGGCTTTTTGCTTTACTAAAGTAAGCTAGAGTTTTTCGCTTATTTCCTTTTAAAATATTAAAAGCTCCTACCGTGACAAAATATTCAATTTGAATTTGATCAATATCTTTTTTTTGATAGCAATCCATTTGTCCTGTTTGTTCATCAATGACGTATAATGTTTGCTGACTTACCATAAAGTGAATCGGCATATATTCTTTATTTAAATTCATATCAGAGGAAATATACAAAGAAACTTCATCAATATTTAACTCTTGTATCATCTTTTTGATAAAGGTATTCATTGAATTTTCAAAATTCATTTTATCCCCTCCTTTATGATGATGTTCTTTTCTATTATAGCAAATAAAATTGGCTTTTCTATAAAAAACTAAACAAAAAGAAAAAAAGCAGATTTTATCTTTATTTCAATCTGCTTTTTCATTACTTTCCTCGAAAAAATTCTAAATAAGCGGGCGGAATCAAAGAATCTTCTGTGTTAAATGAGAAAGTTTCTTTCATTTGCCCATTACAACTTAGATGTAAGTTCGCTCCCAAAACGGTTTTATTCATCGTATAATCTTCATCAATAACAATTTCGATGGGTAAAAAATCTTTAGAAACCGTCAGTGTTAATACAATTTTTTCAAATTTTGGATAATCCGCCAAATCGCCATTGGTTTTCATTTTGATTTGATACTTTGGCGTCGCTTTGTAATTATCCAATAAATATTCATAGACATAACGTTCGCCATCTTCACTAATTTGTGTTGCTTTTTTTATAGAATTATCATTAAAAATATAATGAGATAAATAAGAAGGCAATTCCCCATACTTTTTTTTGTATCCTTCGTGATTACTTTTTTTATAGTCCGTTCCCCAAGTGACAGAAGTTAAAGAAGATATTTTATCTGCTTTTCTAGAGATAACCATCTCATCTTTAAAATAAGACTGATCTCCAACTTTTACTAAAGCACTCGTTGAAATGGTTTCTGAAACGATTTCATCATTAGTTTTCCATCTTCTAGAACGAATTTTTTGATTATAGGCACCTGCTTCAACATCTCCCGTTACTTCGGTAAAGAAAATTGGTGCTTTACTGAATTCGGTATTGACAATATATAAAACTTCTTTGGCACTATAATCAGAAATCGTTTTGGATGGATCTTTCTCTAATAAAGTATTACTTAATCCGGATGGATCATCATATAAATTTTTATTGGGGTTTTTTAAAGAACAACTTGTATTCAAACAGCAACTAAGGAACATGGATAAAGTTAAAAACTTTAGTCTATGCTTTCGTACTACTTCCATAATTGATTTATTTTGCAGCAAAAGTAATTACTGCTTCTTCATCTGTAATAGATGTAATTTCAAATACAAATGGTAATTCTTTTCCACTATGGTATTTGAATGTATCAAAGACACCTTCTTTAACACCAAAAGTGTCGCCTTCTTTAAATAGCGTTTCATTCGTTGCTGTTCCGCCATTAAAGAAAGTATTTTTTCCAGAAGATTCTAATAAATGAACTAAACGATTGTCATATTCACCACTATTATCTGGCGTATTGGAATGTGCTAAAATCGTTGTATTAAAAGCATCTTGTTTAAAGGTTGTTGTGTATTCAATAGGTTCATAAGACATGGCATCAACATAAAGTAAACGAGAATCAATATGATAGACCTTAATGCCATTATCTGTCATAACAAGCGGATAAGCTTCAGCATATTGTCTTTGCGAATCTTTTTGATTTAACCCAATTGGACGATGATATTCAATAATGAGATATTCATCAAATGCAGTACCATTCCATTGAGGGGATACAATAATGGCATCTCCTGTTGTGGTCATTGGGCGAATCGTAATGCTTCCTTCACCCGTTACAATTTTTGGTGTAATCCATTGCATGGCAAATTTAGAATAAGCACAATGATCTCCAACATTATTATCCATCATATCCACTTTTCCAGCTGGATTTGGACGACTTAAAACTGGATTATCTGAAGTGTTATAGTAATCTTCTAATCCTAAAACGTGTCCCGTTTCATGAATGTAAGTATGTGCATCAATATAGTGTTCATCGTGATACATAAACGATTGACTAGCAAAAACATATTGATAAGGTTCTGGAGATTCTAAATTAGCAATACTTCCTCTTAAAGCAGAAGTATAAGCCCACCATGTTTCTGAACCACCATAGCGATCACTTACAGAGTAAATCATTTGAACACAATCAATATATCCATCTTGATCAGCGTCAAAATCAAAAGGTAATTCGTTTTCTTCACAATATTGTTTGTACCAAGAAACAGCTTCTAATAAAATAGAAGAAGCAGCACTGGTTGACATTGCCGTATAAGCCTCTGCAGTTCTAGAAGCACGATACCAAGGGGTAACAACGCCATCAATCGTTAATTTACCATAACTTGATTCATAATAATAACTCTTCACTGATTCCCAGCCATCGGGATCTTGTCCTTCAATAACAGTGTCTTGTTCCGTACCAAAGAAAGCAGCTTGAATATCACTACGTGTTCCTTCGCATCCTTTTGGTAAAATATCACAAGTAGAATCAGAAAAATCGACTGGAATAACTAACATTTTAGGATTACCAACTGAAATCATCGGATTCCATTTTTCTGCTCCTTTAATTTGTCTTAAACTAATTGGATACGTATCAGCCACTTCATAAGTCGCTTCTTTTGTACTATCAAAGGTATATGTCTTTTTCGTTTCGCCATTATCTTTTTTGCAAGAACATAAAGCAAAAAGTGCAACAAGCGATAAAATAATTTCTTTTTTCATAATATCCCTCCATACTTTTAAATTTTTTGTATTATAGCATAAAAATAGAAAAAATACTACTTTTTTTATTTTTTAAAATAAACAGGCTCATTCTTTTTCTTTTTTGACTTGATTTAAAAGTTTTTCAACATGACGATAATTTTTGGTTGATTCATCTACTTTAAATACAATTTGTGGAACTTTTCTCATTTTTACTTCTTTTGCCAGTTCGGTTCGAATAAAGCCTTTAATTTTTTCTAAAGCTTCTAATTGTTCATGATAAGAGTCTTGAATAAAACTGACATAAATAAAAGCATAAGATAAATCATTAGTTACTTCCGCTGCAGTCACAGTAACAAATCCAATATGTTTACTTTTTACTTTAAATTGGATGATATCGGATACTGCTTTTTGGACAGCACTAGACAAGCGATCGGTTCTTTTTTCATTCATTTTATTTTACTCCTTGTCTATGTTCTTTTTACTTCTTGCATGAAGTAACCTTCAATAATATCATTTTCTTTAATATCATTATAATTTTCAATCATCATGCCACATTCATATCCTTCTTTTACTTCTTTAACATCATCGCTGAATCGTTTTAAGGAAGCTAATTTGCCACTATAAATCACGATTCCGTTGCGAATTAAACGAATTAAAGAATCTCTTTTAATGTAACCCATTGTTACATAAGAACCAGCAATGGTTCCTACTTTACCAACTTTAAAGAGTTGTCGTACTTCAGCTTGTCCCGTTACGACTTCTTCATAAATTGGTTTTAATAATCCTTTCATTGCTAATTCTAATTCTTCTGTTAAAGCATAGATGACATTATGCAAACGAATTTCTACATTGCTTTCTGCTGCTTTTTTACGAATAGCGGCATCAGGACGAACATTAAATCCATAAATAATGGCGTGGGAAGCATTCGCTAATAAAACATCGGATTCGGTAATCGCGCCGGCTTGAGCAGCAATGACATTGATACTGACATTTTCTACTTTTAATTTTTCAAGGGCATTTTTAATGGCTTCAGCTGAACCTTGAACATCTGCTTTAATAATGACTTGAATGACTTGTTTTTCGCCCTCTTTACTTTCTTGAATGAGATCTTCTAATTTTTTAGCTGTCGTTCCAATTCGTTCATTACTTTCTTTGGCTGTTTTCCGCTTAAAAGCAATTTCTCTAGCCATTTTTTCATTTTCAAAAGCCATAAATTTATCTCCGGCAACAGGAACATCTTGTAAACCAGAAACTTCTACAGGCATTGAAGGAGTTGCTTCTTGCAAAGTTCTACCCATATCATCTTTTAATTGCCGAACTTTGCCAAAAGCTACGCCAGCGACAATACAATCTCCCACTCTTAAAGTTCCATTTTGAACTAAAAAAGTAGCAATTGGTCCTCTGCCTTTATCTAATTTAGCTTCTACAACCGTTCCTAAAGCATATCGTTTCGGATTGGCTTTTAATTCTTCCATTTCAGCAACTAATAAAATGGTTTCTAAAAGTTCATCAATATGCAAACCTTGTTTAGCAGAGATTTCTCTAAATATCGTATTTCCACCCCATTCTTCAGGAACTAAACCTAAATCGGTTAATTGGGATTTGATTCGTTCAACATTTGCTCCTGGTTTATCAATTTTATTGATGGCTACAATAATAGGAACTTTAGCGGCTTTAGCATGATCAATGGCCTCTTTTGTTTGAGGCATGACCCCATCATCTGCTGCTACAACTAAAACAACTATATCCGTAATTTGTGCTCCACGAGAACGCATTTCAGTAAATGCTGCATGTCCTGGAGTATCAATAAAAGTAATCTTTTTTCCATTAATAGCTGTTTGGTAAGCACCAATATGTTGGGTAATTCCACCAAATTCTCCAGCTACAACACGAGATTTTCGAATGGCATCCAATAAAGTTGTCTTCCCATGATCGACATGACCCATAATCGTAACTACGGGTGGTCTTTCTACTAACATTGAAGGATCATCTTCAATAGGAATATCTTCAAAATTTTCTAATTCGACAATCTTTTCTTTTTTTACTTCATATCCAAACTTTAAACAAACAATTTCAATTAAATCGTCATTTAAAGTCGTATTGACATTGACCATAATTTTTTCTGAGAATAAACATTTGACAACTTCAACAGGGGTAATTCCCAATTTTTCGGCTAATTCCGTCACAGTTAAAGAATTTGAATAAACTAAAATTCCATCATTGAGTTTTTCTTTAAATTCTTTTTTGTTCAAATGATGTTGATGTGCGACATTTGAAATTAAATGGTCCTTTTTATGATTTGGTTTCGTTTTTTTCTTCATAAACTCCACTCCCTTCTTTGATATTCTCTATCAATTTTTTGGCCAAGTTTTTATCATTTATTCCAACGGCTACAATCTGTTTTTTAAAAATTTCCTCTAATTGTTGCCGATGGAATGGGCTATAAAATGGAATTTGATAGGTTTGACATTTATCCATTATTTTCTTTTTAGAAGTTAACCCCATGTCCTTTGCAAGTAAAACCAAGAAAACTTTTTGATTTCTAATTTGGAAAAGCAAAGATTCACCAGATACAATTTTTCGTGCCTTAATGCACATATGAAGATTTGAAATCAATTTATTCATGAAGAATAATGTTTTTGATTTGTTCGTAGACTTCTTGAGGAATTTCACATTCCAAAGCACGACCCAAAGCATTTTTTTGAATCGCCAAATCTAATACATCTAAACTTTTTGTAATGTATGCTCCCCGTCCATTGGCTTTTGAACTTAGGTCTACAAACACTTTCCCTTCATTGTTTTTTACGATTCTTAATAATTCTTTTTTTGGTAAACGTTGTTGCGTTACCACGCATTTTCTCAAAGGTATTTTTTTAATCATAAAAACTCCTTATTTATCGTAGTAATCTTCAAATTCATCAAAATCAATTTCTTCATCGTATTGATCTTCTTCTTCCATTTCTTCTTCTTCAATTCTTGCAAGTTCTTCTTCGGTATAAACAGGTAAAGCCATGGAAGGTTTAACCGTTACTTTTGTTTTTTCTGTTTCGTTATCTTTATCTTCTTTATTTGATTTTTTAGAAGATTTCTTTTCTTGTGTAGGAGCCGTCGGTTTTGCAGATAATGCTTCTTCTAATTCACTAAAAGCACTAATCGTTGAAGAACTCGTTTTGACTGGTCGAATCGTTTCTACAGGTTCTTCTTCTTTTTCTTGAACTTCTTCTTTTTGTTTTGTCATTACAGGTTCTTCTTGAACGGCTAAAGGAATTTCTTTTTGTTCTTCTTCAACAGGAGCTTTTACCATAATCTTTGGCGCTCTGCGTTTTGCATCTTCCATGATTTTAACATCTTCAACAAGTTGATAATCAATATTTAATTCTTCGGCATCCGCTTCTGTTTTAATATCAATTTTCCAACCTGTTAATTTCACAGCCAAATTGACATTTTGTGCTTCTTTTCCGATTGCTAATGAATATTGATCTTCAGGAACAATGGCAACACAAGTTTTTTCTCCCTCATTTAATTTTACACCAATCACATTAGCGGGCTTTAAGGCATCAGCGATAAACAAAACGGGATTGTCACTATAGTTAACAACATCGATTCTTTCGCCACCAATTTGTGAAATAACACGTTGAATTCGTGAGCCCTTAGGTCCAATACAAGCGCCACTTGGATCAACATTAATATCTTTAGAATAAACCGCTACTTTAGTACGTAAACCAGCAATTCTTGAAATAGCTTTAATTTCAACAATTCCTTCATAGATTTCATTAATTTCTTGTTCCATTAAGCGTTTTACAAATCCCGGTGCAGTTCTTGATACAACAATTTGCGCTCCTTGTGCTTTGCGATCCACATCTTCAATATAAACTTTAATTTGTCTACCTGGAATTAAAGATTCATTTGGTAAACAATTGGATTTTGAAAGATAAGCATACGTATTATTGAGTTTAATTAAGCAATGCGTTGGCTCTACTTTTTCAATAACTCCAATAATGATATCATGAATTTTATCATTATATTGGTCAAAAATAATTTGTTTTTCGGCTTCTCTTAATTTTTGTTTGAAGACATTTTTGGCTTGAATGGCTGCTGCGCGTTGAAAAGCAGACATATCAATGGGTATTTCCATCACATCGCCAACTTTATAATCTTGTCCTGTTTGCTCTTTTGCTTCTTCTGGGTCGGTTTCAAAAACGTCATCTTGAATCTCTTCCACAACATTTTTTAACTTAAACATTTTAATATCGCCAGTTTGGGTATCAAAATCTACTCGAATAATACTATCTGTATCATCGCCACTATATTTGAAGTAGGCTTTTTTTAGTGCTTCTTGAATGGCTTCTACAATTACATCTTGAGAGATTCCTTTCGAAGAAGAGATTTCTTGCATTGCATTTAATAATTCTTTTGCATTAATTCCTGGTGTCATACATTTTTTCCTTTCTTTAAAACTTAATTGCTAAGTGGGCTTTTGAAATATTTTCAAAGGGAATCACGATTGTCTTCACTCTTGTCTTTTCTTTATAACTTAAAGTAATGGTTTGTTCATCTACTGCGATTAAATCCCCTTTTAAATCCTCTTTTTGATTCACTGGCTGATGAAAATAAACTTGAATATACGCCTCAATGGCATTATAAAAATCTTGTTTTGTCACTAATGGTCTTTCTGCTCCTGGAGAACAGACTTCCAAAATATAGGGTTGATTAATGGGATCGATATCGTCTAATAATTGACTAATTTGATTGGATATCATTTCACAGGTTGCAAAATCCATCGTATGGTCTTTTTTTTCAATGCTAACCCGTAAAAAAGTATTGCCTTCCTCTTCAACAAAATCTAAATCATAAAGCAACAAATCAGCTTCAGAAACAATTTTTTGAATTGGTTCTTGTACTTTTTTTAAAATTTCATTTTTCATCATTTCACCACTTTTCAAAACAAAGAGTGAGGTTTCCCTCACTTCTCTTTAATATTTTAACATAGTTTATTTGAAGATACAACCCTTTTATCTATTCATGTTTAATTAAAGCATATAATTTTTTACCTCGTTTTAAAACGGTATAGACTTGATCAATTGCACCACTTTTTTCAATCATAAAGTTTTCATCATTGACTTTATGTCCATTGATAGCAATCGCTCCATTTTTTAAAAATTCTCTCGCTTCTCTTTTGCTCGTTGCTAACTGTGTGGCAATTAAAGCATCAACAATGGCCATTTTATCATGAATCGTAATACTGTTTACTCCTTCTAAAACAATAGCCAATTCTTCGGCTGTAAGTTGTTCAAAAGTTTGTTGAAATAATACTTCACTCATTTTTACACATTGATCGGCTACCTCTTGACCATGAATCAATCGAACAATTTCATAAGCTAAAACTTTTTGTGCTTTTCGACTTCCTTTATCTTGTTCAAATTCTTTTTCTAAAGTAACAATTTCTTCAATTGGTAAAAAAGTATAAATTTTAACCAATTTCATGACATCTTCGTCTGCAATATTATAAAAATATTGATAGATTTGATAAGGATGTGTTTTGTTGGCATCTAACCATAAAGCACCTGAAGCCGATTTTCCAAATTTTGTTCCATCAGATTTAGTTAGCAATTGTAAAGTCATCCCATATGCTTTTGCATCTGGTCCTTCAATTTTTTTAATTAAATCCAATCCTGCTGTGATATTCCCCCATTGTTCACTTCCACCAATTTGTAATTGTACATGTTCTTTTTGATATAAATGTAAAAAATCAATTGATTGAATAATCATATAAGAAAATTCTGTAAAAGATATCCCTTGTTCAAGACGACTAGCTACCACATCTTTACTTAACATATAATTAATGGTAAAGTTTTTTCCATAATCTCTTAAAAACTCGACTAACGAAATGTCTTTTAACCAATCATAGTTGTTACATAAAGTCGCACGATCTTCTCCATTAAAATCTAAAAATCGTTCTAATTGTCTTTGAATGCCTTGGCTATTTTCAATGGATTTTTGTAAAGTTAAAAGTTCTCTTTCTGTCTTTCTACCACTGGGGTCTCCAATTAATCCTGTACCACCACCAACGACAGCAATCGGTTGATGATGGTGCTTTTGAAAATGCTTCATAATGATAATAGGAATTAAATGTCCAACATGTAATGAATCCGCGGTTGGATCAAAGCCACAATAAAAACGAACTTTTTGTTCATTTAATAAAGCCGTTAACCCTTCTTCATCTGTAAAATCCTTAATAAACCCTCTAAACTTTAATTCTTCTAATAGTGTCATGTTTTTTCTCTCCTTTAAAATAAAAAAGCATCCTCATTCACTCTAAGGACGCTTGATGCGCGGTACCACCTTAGTTTATTTACAAAAAATTGTAAATACCCTCAATGTTCTTATTAACGCTAAGAAACGGTAAGTTTTGCCAAGTTGTATCCCTAATTGTTTTTTACTCCTTTTCACCCTTGTGGAGCTCTCTTTTTAAAAAACAAATTATTTCTTTCTTGCTTACATTTGTAATTATATCCATTTTTATAAAATTTGCAATCTTTATTTTGTTGTTCCTCTTTGAATGAATGCAAAAGGTAATTTTTTAGATATAATTTTTTTATCAGATTGGATTAGCTTTGTTAATACTTCCATACTTTCATATCCTAACCCACGCATATCAATATCAAAAGAAGATAGTTTTGGTCGTGTGAGTTCAGAATATTTTGTACCAATCATCGCCATGATTTCAACATCATTAGGGACATCCTTTTTTAAATCCATTGCAGCATTTAAAGCAGCAATAGCAATCGAATCTCTTAAAGCAATATAAAAACCTTGTTTATGTTTCAAAAAATGACGATGCATGATAGGATAGGTTTCTTTATAAGAATCAGGAACTTCTATTATATTTTTAAATTCTTTTTGATGTTCATGATAGGTTTCAATTACCGCATTTAAAAGACGTTGTTCCATCTTACCACTATTTTTTACTTTTAAAAAGAAAACTTCTTTATGTTTATTATTTAAACAATTATCAACAATTTCTTTAATTTGATTTTTATAATGCCATGTCACAGAAGATTTTGTCTTTAAATCTAAGCCAATGGTAACGGTAGGAATTTCAAAATCCGTTAAAACACCAACATCTTTTTCATCTAAATAATCGTTAAATACAATAACCCCATTGACTCTTAAAGATAAAACTTTATTTAACACTTTATTGACATCCGCACGATTTTCCGTAGTAAAAATCAAACAATCATATCCATACTTTTTGGCACAATCCATCAAACCTGCCACTACATGAGAAATATAAGTATAATTAATTTCAGGCACAATAATGGCCACATTCGTATTTTTTTGCATTGCTAAACCTTTGGCCATTGCATTGGGTTTATAATTTAATTCTTTGATAGCCTTTAATACTTTTTGCCTAGTTGGTTCGGCAACATTATCTTTTCCATTAATGACACGAGAAGCCGTGGCAAGGGAGGTATGCGCTCTATAGGCAACATCATAAATTGTCGCTTGTTTTTTTTCTTGAGCCATTATCTTCACCCGCTTTCTAACTCTATTATACAATTTTTTGGATGAAGAAGGATAGTTTTTTTTATTTTATTGTTCTGCAGGGGCTTTTTTTACTTTGGCTGAAGAGGGATTTCGTGAAGGATTTTTTCTTGTACGTGAAGAAGAATTTTTAGGAGCTTCATAGTCATATTCATAATCATATTCTTCTCCATCCAAAATTTCTTCTTTCCATTCTTCCATTTTTTCTTGTGCTTTATCAGCCATTTGTTTCATTTTTTCTTTCATTTTATGGGAATAGAGGGTAACTAAAACACCCATGCCAAATCCAAGCATAAAATTCATTACTTTTTTCATAAATACTCCTTTCATACTCCACTTTTAGTATGAACCGATTTTAAAAAATAATGAGAACAAAAAAAGCCGCTTTCGCGGCCACACCTACAAAAAATTACTAGACTCTTTGAATATTTACAGCTCTAGGACCTTTTTCAGTGTCTTCAACATCAAAACTTACTTCGGTGTCAGGATCAATTGTTTTGAATCCTTCCATAATTAAACTTGAATAGTGAAAGAAAATATCATCACCATTTTCAGGTTTAATAAATCCATAGCCTTTTTGTTTGTTGAATGTTTTAACTTTACCTGTCATTTAACTAAACCTTAAACCTTTCATTTTTTGCAATTTTCACTGCTAATATTATTTTAGCACACTTCTTAACTTTATCAACAAAAAAATGATTTTTTTTACATTTTTTGTCACTTCCTCTTTTTAAGAAGGAAATCTTTTTATTTTTTTTAATCCATAGTACAATAATAAAAAGAAAGGGAGGGAAAACATATGCATAAAAAAATTAATTCAATGACATTAGCTGCTATTTTTGCAGCCATATATTTAGTAATTAGTGCTCTTAGCTTAGCCTTTCCCTTTTTAGATGGCATTATTTTAGTCATTATGCCCATTTTTGCAACTTACTATGCAGCAATTTATAAAACAAAAGAAATTCTTTTATTTAATTTAGCAACGCTTTTATTATGTTTTTTAGTGACTATATCTGATCCTTTTTTTTCTATTTTATATATTTTCCCAACCTTAGTAGTTGGAGATTTGTTTGGTTTATTAATTAAAAAAAGAGTCCCTTATTATACTTCGTTTTTCATTTTATCTATTATTTATCTTTTAACGAATCTATTTAGTTTTTATTTGACCAAAGTTTTTTATGATATCGATTTATTACAAGAATTATTTCAAAATGAAGGCTTTATACAAAATTTTTCTTTCACTTTTTTGTTGGTTTTTAGCATGTTAGAAGCTTTTTGTTGTCAAAAAATTATTTGTAATGAACTAAAAAAATTTCATTTATCTACTTTTTATGAAACATCATTGCCGATTTACTATTTTATCATTGTAATTGTATTTTCATTACTGACTATTTTATTTCTTTTTCTTTGGACCAATTTGTATTTACTTTGTTTCTTTTTCGTTTTATCTTTATCTATTTTTTCAATTAAAGAGGCTCTTTGTATGATAAAACATAAAAGTATTATCATTTTGATTGGTTTAGTGGCTTTATTTTTAGCGGCTATTCCTCTTCTTGCTTTTCAAAAATACCTTTATTTGCCACTTTTAATTTTAATTCCAAATCTTGTTTTCCAAATTGTATATTTTTGTCAAATCCTGTATAATAAGAAAAGAAAAAACTTAAAATAAAATAGAAAAGAGGGATAAAAATGGGCGAATTGTTTACTTTTTTTAAAAATGCTACAAAAGCTTTATTTTTTAGCCCTTTTTATCTTTTGTTTTTTGTTTTAATTTTAATCAAAGCCATTCTTTTATATTTTTTTGGTGAAGTAATGGCCCTCATTGGATTTTTTAATCGTAAAGGTTATGATCAACCACAAAAATACATTTATGAAAGACGGTTACAGTTATGTAAAGAAAAAAACATGACTTTTGATGTCTTAAAAGAACTCAATCGTCGTCAAAAAGAAAGTAAGGAAATGAGGTGATTTCCTTATGTTTCATCTATTTAAACTCTCTGAAACCACCAAAAAAGGATTTTTAATTTTAGTTGCTTTTTTTGCAATTATCTTATTAATCTTTGGGTTTATTTATTGGTTAATTGCCAAACACATGCAAAAGAATGCCAAAAAAATTGATGGATATATGGTTGATTTATGCCGTTATCGTATAGTAACCAATCCCAAACAATTTGTAGAGGCTGTCAAATATTATGAGCAAAGAAATTTATATCGCGCTATCAAATGGCCCTTACGAATCTTTATTTTAACCCTCATTCTTTTACTTTGTTATTGTTTATTTAGTACCCCTGGAACTACAAAAAAAATATTTACTAGTTTTTTTGATTTATTTCCACGATTGAAATGGCAAACGGTTGGCTCTATCAATAAAGAATTAGAGGCGGCGGGACAACCTTTAATTGTTGGAATTTCTTGGATGCCAGTTTCTTTTATTCCAAATGTTACTTTCAAAAAAATAGACGCTACAGATATTAATTTATATTTGTCTACCTTATTTTATTTAGTTACTATTGTTTTATTCTTTAATATTTCTGGACATGCATTAAGTTACTATGCACGTATCCGTAGAGGAATGGCGAAATCAAAAACAGTCTTTGAAAAAAATTTAGATCAATTCAACTATCATTCTTTAGATACGCCAATGACCTCAATGCCTATTCAATCAACACCACCCATTCAAACTAATTTTGATCATGAAAAAAATGAACAATAAAAATGGATAAAGATACAAAAGGATTGCTTTTGAACTGATAGTTGAACAAATATCAGTTTCTAGCAATCCTTTTTATTTTTTATTGTTTTGTAAAGATTAAAGTAAATGGATAATCATAATCATCAAAATAAGCACTGAATGTTCCATCTTCTTGAATGGTAATCGTTACTTCATATTGGAAAGAACTTGCAAATTCAATTGAAACAGTATTATCATTAATAGAATAAGTAAAGTCATAAGATTCTCCATTATTATAATACCCTGCTCCTTGACCATCAAAGTAAAAGACATTCCCATTATCATCTTCCCATGTACCTTGAAGAGCATCCCCAGCAACAGGCTCTTCTGAAGTCGAATCTTTGGTGATATCTAATCCCGTGATTTCATAATCGGCACTCATAAAAGCTAATACAAGACCACCATCATAATCCATGTTATATAAATAAAATTCCACATCATCAATCATTAAAGTAAAACCTTCTGTTTCATCATAGGCTGTGATGGTTGCTTCCTTCCCATTAATTGTGATTGTAGATGCAGTAATCGTTATTTCTATGGCTGTTTCATCATAAAAAGTTCCTGATGTTAATTCGCCACTAAATATTCCGATATACTCTGCTGGTATAGTGACTGATGGTTCTGGATCTTCTCCGCCGGGTTCTTCTCCAGTTGAATCTTTAATGAATCCAGATCCTATAATGGAATAGTCTTCACTCATAAATGCTAATGAAACACCACCGGAGTAATCCCCATTCATCAAATAATACACATTTCCATCTATTGTTAATGTAAAACCTTCATAAGCATCATAAGCTGTAATCGTTGCTTCAACACCATTAACGGTAATGGTGTCTGCTGTAATTTCAATCGTTATAGCTGTTTCTCCATTAAATGTACCCTGACTTAAAGTACCTGTGTGTGTACCAATAAATTCCGTTGGTATAGTGACTGATGGATCTGGATCTTCTCCGCCAGGTTCTTCTCCAGTTGAATCTTTAATGAATCCAGATCCTATAATGGAATAGTCTTCACTCATAAATGCTAATGAAACACCACCGGAGTAATCCCCATTCATCAAATAATACACATTTCCATCTATTGTTAATGTAAAACCTTCATAAGCATCATAAGCTGTAATCGTTGCTTCAACACCATTAACGGTAATGGTGTCTGCTGTAATTTCAATCGTTATAGCTGTTTCTCCATTAAATGTACCTTGACTTAAAGTACCTGTGTGCGTGCCAATAAATTCCATTGGTATAGTGACTGATGGATCTGGA
>HF998021.1:33218-45125 GCA_000433015.1 Firmicutes bacterium CAG:631 | reverse complement strand
TTAGCCGACTTTGTCTACACTCTGAAGGCTTTAATTTTTATTAAAACCTATTTTTTTAATATTTCTTCCATATCATCTAAAGAAATTTGTACATCTTGATGCACATAATTACAAATGGGTGAATATGTTTTTCGATGAATGGGTAAAATTCCTAATTGCGCAACCGCCTGAACATGTTTTTCTGTACAATATCCTTTATTTTTATCGAAAGAATAACCTGGATATTGTTCATTATAAGCAATCATTAAATCATCCCGCGTAACTTTAGCTAAAATTGATGCAGCAGCAATGGTCACTGACTTTTGATCGCCTTTAATAATCGCTTCTAAAGGACGATCTTTAAAAGAGGGCAAAGGCATCGCATCGGTCAAAATGGCTTCTGGAGCAATTTTTAATCTTTTAATGGCCCGCTCCATTCCAATTTGCGTTGCTTTATAAATATTATATTGATCCACTTCTTCTACGCTAATAATTTCTATGGCATAATCGAGTGCATCTTTTTTTATCACTTCAAATAATCTTCTTCTTTGTTTATCTGATAATTGTTTTGAATCATTAATTTCATAATTATCATAAAATGCAGGAAATATAACTGCAGCAACGACAAGTGGTCCAGCAATGGAGCCTCTTCCTGCTTCATCTAATCCCACTACATATTCAACCCCTTGCCACCAGTATTGTTTTTCATATTCAAAACCAGCCATCGTCATTACACCTCTCTAATGTTATTTTCCCTATTATACCATTTTTAAAATCATTTAAAATGGCTTTTTCACTTCGATTGTAATCCAATTGATCTTTTTGAAATAAATGCCCTCTTTTTGTGGCAAACGTTTCTAAATAAGTTTCAACATCACCATGATAAGCAATTTGGTAATGATTTTCCCACATTGTCTTATAATTTTTTGCTAAAAACGCAATGGCTATTTTTACTAAATCATGCGTAGGTAAAATTTCTTCTTTAATGGACCCTAATAACGCTAGTTTAATCCCATTTTGATTTTCTTTTAAGTTTGGCCATAAAACACCTGGGGTATCTAATAAATCTAAATCTTTGCAATGAATCCATTGTTGTGCCTTTGTAAACCCGGGTTTATTGGCAACACCAGCACTTTTTCTTTTTGATAAAGCATTGATTAATGTCGATTTTCCCACATTTGGGATACCTACAATCATGGCCCGAATCGTTTTAGGCTTTAATCCTCTTTGGATATCTTTTTGCACCAAAGGAGCAGTGATTTCTTTAATTTTAGTAAGAATCATCGATATTGATTCTTTTTTGGCTAAATTCACAAATAAAGCGGGAATTTGCTTTTTTTCCATTTCTTGTTTCCATTCTTGTGTTAATTGATCATCAGCCAAATCTATTTTTGTAAAAATTTTTAGATAACATTTCTTTTTTTGATATTCTTGAAGAATAGGATTGGTTGTTGCCAAAGGAGCTCGACTATCCACGAGTTCTAAAATGATATCGACCAAATTCATTTTTTCTTTCATTTGACGCAATGCTTTGGCCATATGCCCTGGAAACCAATTGATAGGTGATTGATCAAACATTTTATTTTCATTCATGGACATCACCACTTCCCATATCTATATGAAGATTAATTTCTTCTTCCGTTGGTAATTTATCTACAATATTTTGTGCTACATATTGATTTAATTGATAGGAAGAAACGCCAATAGGCAAGTCTATACCTTGTAAAGACCATTCAACGCTTAATTTATCTTTTTCTTTACATAACAATAAACCTATGGTTGGATTATCCACATCTTTTTTTAAAATATGATCTATTGCTGTTACATAAAAACTTAGTTGCCCTATGTATTCCGGTTTAAATGATGTTGCTTTTAGTTCGACAACAACGTAACATCTTAGTTCTAAATGATAAAAAAGTAAATCAATATAATAATCTTTATCTTTCATTAAAATTTTATATTGATTTCCAACAAAACTAAATCCCTTACCAAGTTCAATTAAAACATTTTTAATTTTCATTAGCATAGCCTTTTCTAATTCTTGTTCCCTATAATCATTTTGTAATGAAATAAAGTCAAAAATATAAGGATCCTTTATCATATAATTCACTAAATCAGAATTTTTTTTGGGCAAAGTTAATTCAAAATTATTATTACTTTTGCCAATCCTTAAATGATAG
The DNA here is from genome assembly GCA_000433015.1 of Firmicutes bacterium CAG:631. Lineage (GTDB taxonomy): Bacteria > Bacillota_I > Bacilli_A > RFN20 > CAG-631 > Caccosoma > Caccosoma faecigallinarum. The sequence goes on along the minus strand of HF998021.1, from coordinate 42,966 downwards.
TTTAATTCAATTTGATGAACTAACATTGACCTCCCCCAACCATTTTTAATGATTCCTTGCAAATAAATTTTTCGATTCTCGTTGCCTTTTACTTTATCTAGTAATACTACATTATGTCCCCATGGAACTTGTGCAACAAGTTGTTGCATTAGTTCATCATCTTTATATTCGATATAAATTTTTTTCATATATTTTAAATTTCTCACCGAGTAGCCGATAGAATTTGGATATTCTAATTTTAATTCTTGAGCAATTTGATCAATAAATTTATTCCCATATTCATAATTATCGTACAAAATTTTACCAATCTTAAAATATAATTGTATTAAACTTCGATTCGATTGCATCGCTATTTTTATTTGTGTATTTACAATTTCTTCTTTTATACTAACAATTATTTTTTTAAAATCGTTTTCTAACATATCAATAGGTGATTGATCAAACATTTTATTTTCATTCATGGACATCACTTCCTTGGCTAAGATTAATTTTATTATATCATAAAATTAGATAAAATAAAAAGGGAATAGCAATCCCTTTTATTTAGATTGATTCAACCATTTTTTCAAGTTCGTGTTGGATTTGTTCAGCACATTGAATTTGTTGTTTTAGATTCCATTTTCCAATATTTTTTCCCCTCTTTTAAAAACAAAGAACCACACTGATGGAAATAAAATTCAATGTTTCTTTCTTTTGCTTCTAAAAATAAACTTTTAGCCCATTCATATTTGAGAGGCCTTACATCTTTAATGGGTGCCATTTTTCCACCGACATTCACACATCGAATTAATCCTGTATCTAAATATTTTTTTAAAGTAATAGGACCAATTAGCGGAGAACAAAAAACTTCTCTATGTTTGATAGGTGTTGCCAACAAAAATGGAAGCCTTTTGTCGGCCATTTCTTGATTTTCTATTGAAACGCTAATATGAACATGTTCCCAGCCATCACCTGTAGAAGACAACCAATATTGTGAGCCATGCATCCGCTTCTTCAATAAAAAAATCAGATGAAAAACATAATTTTACTAAGGAATGAGGAGGACAATCCTTATCTTTTAATTCATAAGTTGTTTTTCCTTTAGTGATGATGCTTGCATCTTTTCCATATCTTTGATCCATTTTATAAACAAAGCAATTTTTACATCCTACACTTACTTTTTTACAGCCATGCCAAGGATTCCAAGGTATTGCCTTTTCTATTTCTTTATTTTGCATAATTTACCTCAATGAACCTGATTACTTAAAGTTTTTTATAAGTAATTTTACATCCACTTTCAAAAATACCCATTCCATTCTTGTTTGGTTGCGTACATGTTTTAAAAATAAAACCATTAATACCATAAATTTGAGACCTTTGAATGATTGATTTTGTGGTATCATGCCGATTATCTCCGATGACATAGTATTCATTTTCGCCCAAAACGATTTCTTCTACATTAAAATTAAAAAAATAAGAAGGATGGATAAAAGGTTCATCAATGCGTTGCCCATTGATATAAAGAATTCCTTCTTGATAACTTAAAGTTTCATGAGGTAATCCCACAACGCGCTTAATCCAATCATTGTATTCATCTTTATGTAAGGCAACAATATCAAAACGATTAATTTTTGTTTCTTCATCTACTTTTTTTAAATATAAATAGTGATATTCACCGGCACTTCCAGATAAAGTGGGTTCCATTGAAGTTCCTGAAACATACCGACTAACATAATTTGCATTCAAATAAATTCTTGCGATAAGTAACAATAATAAAAACACTAGAATCAAAGAGCCTAGTACAGAGCAAATAACTTTAAAAATGTTTTTTTTATTTTTTACTGGCACTGTTTGTTCCATCTTTCTATCATCGTCCTTTATATTATTAGTATAGCTTTTTTTTCTTTATATATAAAGAAATTCTTTTATATTTTAAAAAAGCAATCCTTTCATTCAGATTGCTTTTTAATCTCTTTTTATTGATTTTATCGAGGAGTTTGTAACATTTCATCCGTATAATAGAAATTATAAACAATTTCCGTTTGATACGTACAATTTTGATTTTTTCCTGGGTCTAAAAATCCAAGTAATAAATAATTGTTTTTATAATTATTACTAACATATCCTATAATAGATTGATAAATAGTTAAAGTAATTTGATTCTCTTTTTTATCGACTTCATGAATTCCAAACATGACTTCTTGATTAGATGTCGCATAATTTCGAATACAATTGAACTTTCCTACTAAACTATAAGTTTCAAAAAAATCATCACTGTATAAGAATGGATTCCCTCCTGGAAAATCTTTAAATATTTCCTCATATTCTTCTTTGGTCGTAATAAAATACCATTCACTTGGAAAAGATGGATAAGATAAATCTTCATTCCATTCAAAAGAATGATATTGAATTAGACTATCCATCGTATTGGAATAGGGATAAAAAGTTGGTTCTTTCCCTTTTAAATGAACGTTATACTCCCCTGAAACAGAAGATATATTTCCCTTTTCTTGACATCCTGTTAATAATAGACCGATTCCTAATAGTAATAAAAGTTTTTTCATGAAGTCACTTCCTCTTCTTTATTATGTTATATATGAAAAACAAACAACTATGGATATAAAAAATAAGACGACATCGCAAAAGAAAAATAAATAACTCGCTAAATTAAGAAACGGACTGTACTTTTTTCTTTTTAATAGTATTGAAACAATTGATATAGAACAAGTAAAAATCGAAACAAAGAATAAAATTAGTCCAATGGATATGAGTATCTCTTTCCTTGAAAAAAGGGGATAAAAACGCAAATTGAAATTAAAGCTGATAAAATTGTAGTTATCATTAAACAAATATGGTTTAGCTTTGAGGCAATGTTTTTACTGTTTACAACTTCAAGAGTTGTTTCAGAATTTTCAATCATATCTTCAATTTTAACACCAAAAAATAATGCTAGTTTTTCTAGATTTTCTTGTTAGGATACGCTGCTCCAGTTTCATATTTGGTAATCAAACTTCTAGAAACATATACCCCCTTTGCTAATTCTTCTTGAGTCAATCCTTTTTCTTTTCTAAGCATTTTTAACTTATCACAAAACAATTGAACCTCCTCCTTGATTCTTATTATAATGGATTCTGTTTATTTTTTTTGTTCTTTTTTAGGAACAATTGTTAAAAGTGAATCTTTTTTTTAAATTTCTAGATTTTCAAAATATCTAGCGTATAAAAGGAATCGTAAGTGACGTTATGTTTCTTCATTCTGGACATGATTATACAACTTAAATACTAATAAACTTCTATTATTAATATACTTGATTTCAACTAAGATTTCAATGTTGAGGACTTATTTACACAAAAAAAAGAGCATTCGCTCTTTTTATTTTGTCACATTCATTAAATTTTTTGTTTTAATTTTGCAGCTTTACCTTTTAAGTCACGAAGATAATATAATTTAGCACGTCTAACTTTACTATGGCTAACAACTTTAACTGATGCGATAACCGGACTATGAACAGGGAAGATTCTTTCAACCCCTACACCATTTGAAATTTTTCTAACGGTGAAAGTTTTAGCAATTCCTTCTCCACGCATTTTAATAATTGTGCCTTCGAATGTTTGAACTCTCTTTTTATCTCCTTCAACAATATTGACATCTACTTTAACGTAATCACCAACATTTAATTTAGGTAAATCATTACGAAGTTGATCTGCAACAACTTCTTTTACTAAATTCATATTCATGGTATCCACTCCTTATCTATAAGATGTTCATGGATTGTGACTCATCCAGCGGACCATCAGAGCAAAAAATGCATAATAATGATAGCAAAAGAAGAAAAAAATTGCAAGTTTTATTTCATAAACTTTTTTGCTTTTTCAATTGCTATTTGTTGTTTGCTATCATCTTCTAACTCTTGAATGAGTTGTTGTTCTTTTTGATTAAATTGTTTTTCTTTTAATAAATCAGGCCGATTTTGTAAAGTTTTAAGATAACTTTGTTTAAAACGCCATTCCGCAATCGCTTGATGATTGCCCGAAAATAAAATATCTGGAATTTTATGATTTTGATATTCTCGTGGAAAAGTATATTGTGGATATTCAAGCAAGCCGTTTTCAAAAGATTCTTCTTCTATTGATGGCGATGAAATAACGCCATCAACAAGACGAATAATTGAATCGGCAACAGCCATGGCCGCAATTTCTCCACCCGTTAAAATATAATCCCCAATACAAATTTCACCGTCCACATAATTTAAAACTCTAGCATCAACGCCTTCATAATGCCCACAGATTAAAATAATGTGTGATTCCAAAGATAATTGCTTTGCCATATTTTGTGTATATTTTTTACCACTAGCCGATAAAAGATAGACTTTACTTTGTGGCGTTTTTACACTATTGATTGCATCTATAACGGGTTGACATTGAATAATTAATCCTGCTCCACCACCGGTTGGATAATCATCCACCCGTTTGTTTTTATCTTGAGAAAAGAAACGAAGCGGAACAAAACGAACTTGAACAAATCCTTTTAAAATCGCTTTTTTGATAATGGATGTTTGAACAAATTGTTCGAAAAATTCAGGAAATAACGTAATAATATCAATGGTCATCATGCGGTATCATTCCTTTAATTGGATTTAAATCAATTCGCTTATTTAAAATATCAACATTCTTTAAAAAACGATGAATAAAGGGATACAAGAAACTTTTTTCTTTTTGATTTTGAATACGCAAATTGTATTGATTGCCACAATTTTGAATTTCAATGACTTTCCCCACACTTTGATTGTCAACAAAAACTTCACAATCAATTAAATCTTGATAAAAATAACTGTCTTGAGGTAAATCTTTTCGATTAGCTTCTACATGAATTTCATATCCAACATAAGATTGAACAAGATTAATGTCTTCTAATCCTTTAAAAGTAATAATATCCATCCCTTTCAAATTTCGATAAGAAGCAATCGTCATTTGAATTTGATGATGCGTTTGAGGATGATATAAAGTAACTATGGCATTTTTTTGATATCTTAAAGGCGCAAAATCAGTAGTAGAATAAACTTTTAAAGCCCCTTTAAGTCCATATGTATTCACAATTTTTCCAACAATTACTTTCATTTTATCACCTCTTTAGTAAAAAATAGATGTTGCCATCTATTTATTCATCATATGATTCAAATTTAACATGGACTTTTACATTATCCAAACGAGCTTTGATGGAAACGACTTCGCGAATGGCACTTGCAACCATTCCGCCTTTTCCAATTAAGCGAGCAATATCCTCTTTATCGGCAATGATGACAATTTCCATTGGTTCACCTTCAATGAAAGGCATTTGTTTAATCATTAAAGCTTCTTTATTGGCCACCATTGGTAATATAATGGTTTTAATTAATTCTTCCATGTCTATTTATTTCCTTTTTTTTGCATTTTTTCTTCGTGTAATCTCTTCATAACGCCTTCTTTAGACAAGAAAGATCTTACAGTGTCAGATGGAATTGCTCCTTTTTTTAACCATTCATAAGCTTTTTCTGTATCAATCGTCACTTTTGCTGGATTTGTAGCTGGATCATAAGTACCTAAAATTTCAATAAATCTTCCATCACGTGGACTATGAGAATCAGCAACAACAATTCGATATTTTGGCAAATTGTGACGTCCTGTTCTTTGCATTCTAATTTTAACAGCCATGTTTTTCTCCTCCTTTTTTCCTTCCTTATTATACTGAAAGCAATTTACTCTGTCAAGTATTTTTACTTGTCAGATATAATTTTTAAAAGAAGCGACCTCCTGGATTATTTTTCATTTGCTTCATTAGTTCTTTACTCTTTTCATATTTTTTCAAGACATTATTGACATCACTGACTTGCATGGCACTACCTTTTGCAATCCGTATTTTTCTTGAAGCCTTCAATACTTCAGGATGTTTTCTTTCATATGGGGTCATACTTTGAATAATTGCCTTTGTTTTTTTCATTTCTTTTTGTGCTTTTTCCATGTCTTCGGAGGAAATTTTAGGCATTCCAGGAATAAAACGTAATATTTTTGAAATCGATCCCATCTTATTGACTTGTTCCATTTGACTTAACATATCTTCTAAATCAAACTTTCCACTCATCATTTTGTTCACACTTCGTCTAGCTTCTTTTTCATCAATTTTTTCTTGAGCTTGTTCAACAAGAGTTAAAATATCTCCCATACCAATGATACGATCAGCCATGCGATCCGGATGGAATACTTCAATATCATCTAGTTTTTCACCATTTGCAACAAATTTAATTGGAATCCCCGTTAAAAATTTAATCGATAAAGCAGCACCACCACGAGCATCACTATCCATTTTTGTCATAATTAAACCCGTGATATTTAATTTTTCATGGAAAGCATTCGCAACATTGACACTATCTTGACCAGACATCGCATCAATGACGAGTAAGGTTTCTGTAATACTTACCAAATTGGAAATATTCACTAATTCTTGCATTAAGACTTCATCAATTTGTAATCGTCCAGCCGTATCAATAATGACAACATTATGATTGTTTTCTTTTGCATAGGCTACCGCTTTAGTAGCAATTTTTTCAGCTGATGTATTTGCTAATGTAAAGCAAGGTACTTGAATTTGATTAGCAATGGTTTGTAATTGTTCTACTGCTGCTGGACGATAAATATCAGCAGCAACTAACAACGGATTTTTCCCGTTCTTTTTTAACATTTTCGCTAATTTACCAGATGTGGTTGTCTTCCCACTACCATTTAAACCGACCATTAAAAAAACCGTTGGTCGATTCGGCTCAAATCGTAGTGTTGCGGTTTCTTTTCCAAACAATTCAACTAATTCATCTTTGACAATTTTAACAACCATTTGGGAAGCATTTAAAGAAGCCAATACTTTTTCTCCTAATGCTTTTTCTTTGACTTGATTGATAAATTGTTTAACAACTTTAAAATTAACATCGGCCTCTAAAAGAGCAATTCGAATCTCTTTTAACATTTCTTCCATATTGGATTCTGTTAATTTTCCTTGCCCTCTTAACTTTTTGAAAATTCCTTGTAAACGATCTTGTAAACCTTCAAAAGCCATTTTTAATCATCCCTTTCTAAAATTGCACGAATTTGTTTTTGATCTTGCTTCGTTAAAGAAGGAAGAACTTTCCACAACGCTTCCTTTAATTGAAACATTTGAACACAAGATTCATATTTTTCTAATAATTTTGTCGTGCGTTTAATCATATCAAATATTGCTGTTCGACTTACTTTTAATTCATTGGCAATTTCACTTAAAGAATAATCATAACGATAATAAAGCGTCATGATATCTTTTTGTTTTGCCGTCAAAAGTTGTTCATAAAGGTCTAGTAGTTGATTAACCCTTTCTGTCTTTTCTAAACTCATATAAATACTCCAAAAATTAAACTAATCGCAATAAAAATAATAAAATAAGTTATAGCCGTTCTATGAAAAATTTCTTGTTTATAAAATGTTCTTTTGTATTCTGGAGGTAAGATAATAAAGGCAAAAAGCATGGCAATCAAAGCATCACTGACAATGGTCGCAACTAAAAAGTTATTAGGAAAGATAAGAATACAAGCATAATTAATAATGACTTGTGCAAATAAAACGAAAAAAATGTACCATCCTGTTCCTCTTTGCATTTATTCTCCCTCCAATCCTTTCGTTAAACCATATAAATATTGTTCTAAATCAAACTCTTCAATGTCATCTATTTTTTCACCAAAACAAATAAATTTAACCGGTATTTTTAATTCATCTTTAATGGCTAAAATAATGCCACCTTTAGAAGTTGAATCCATTTTTGTTAATATAATTCCACTCACTGCTGTTGCATCAAAAAAAGCTTTGGCCTGTAAGACGCCATTTTGACCTGTTGTTGCATCAATAACTAATAAAACTTCATCTGCTGGCCGTTGCAATTCTTTAAAAATGATGCGGTTCATTTTTGCAAGTTCATCCATTAAATGTTGTTTTGTTTGAACTCTTCCAGCCGTATCACAAATGAGTAAATCATAATGTTCTGCTTTGGCTTTTTTTAAAGCATCATAAATAACCGAAGAAGGATCACTATTTTCTTTTCCTGTTACAATATCTACTTTTACACGTTCAGCCCAAATTTTTAATTGATCAATTGCTCCTGCTCTAAATGTATCTCCAGCAGCTAATAAAACTTTTTTCCCTTGTTTTTTATAACGATTACAAAGTTTAGCAATGGATGTCGTTTTTCCTACACCATTGACTCCAACAATTAATAAAACCGTTAAATCATGAACAAATTGAATTTCCGATGTCAAATAGTCATCACTCGTATAAGCAACAAACATCTTATCCACTAAAATTTCGTTAATTTGATGGATGTCCGTAATTTTGGAAGCGGCAGCTTCTGCTTGTGTTGCATCTATAATATGCATTGCTGTATTGACACCAACATCAGATAAAATTAAAATTTGTAATAATTCATCAAAATATTCTTCATTACTATTTTTATATTTGGATTGCAATTGAGCTAATTTATCCACAAAGTTCTTTCTTGATTTATCTAACCCCGAAACATACTTTTCTTGTTTCGTTGAACTTTTTTTGGATAAGGCTTCCTTTATTTTTTTAAATAATCCCACAATCATCTCTCCTTTAACTATTTTGCCACTTTTAACAAAGCTTCTTTAGCAGCAAATTGTTCTGCTTCTTTTTTGGTCTTTCCTTTTCCTCTTCCTAATTCTATGCCGTTATGTACCACTTTAAAATAGAAAGTTTTGTTATTGTCACTTCCCAAAGATTTGATTTCAACATAACGTAAGGGTTCTCGACTATCACTTTGAATTAATTCCTGCAATTGTGATTTGTAATCATTCACTTCTAAATCAGGCAAATCTTTGAATATCCAATTGAGCCAAGATAAAGCGACTTTCTTTGCAACTTTGAATCCATGATCAATATAAATGGCACCTAAAAAAGCTTCTACACAATCGGCAATTAAAGAATCTTTATCTCGCCCATGACTTTTTTCTTCTCCATGTCCCAAACGCATATATGTATTAATTTTGATATGTCGTCCTAATTGAGCCAAACTTACTTCTTGCACTAATTTGATACGCAATTTTGTCATTTCTCCTTCTTGCATAAAAGGATACTTTTTAAAAATCATGTCTGCAGAAACAATTTGAAAAACTGCATCTCCCATAAATTCTAAACGTTGATAATCTTTTCCTAAATTTTCTTCATTTGCATAGGAAGAATGTGTCAAAGCTTCTAAATATAAATCAGGATTTTTAGGAAGAATATGATAAGGGCGCAATAGTTGGAGATACGAATTATTCATATTTCTCCTTTAGGGTTTGACAAATTCCCTTTTGAATCATGGAAACGGCAAATTCAATTCCTGTTTGAAAAGCTCTTGCATCACTATTTCCATGTGCTTTCACACAAACTTTATTAATTCCAATTAACATGGCTCCTCCACCTTTGGTTGGATCAATGTGTTTTTTCATCGCATTAATTCCTGAAGAAGCAAAAAGATATCCTAGCATCGTTAAAGGATTTTTCTTGAAAGCCTTCTTCATTAACTTAGACATTAAAGAAGCAGTACCTTCAATGGATTTTAATAATACATTTCCAGCATATCCACCTGTTGCAATGACATCTGCTTTTCCCATTAAAACTTCCTTGGCTTCCATATTTCCTTTAAACCAATCATAATTTTTTTCTTTTAAAATTTGAAATGCTTCTTTTCCTTCAGGACATCCCTTTTTATCTTC
>HF998021.1:12551-33201 GCA_000433015.1 Firmicutes bacterium CAG:631 | reverse complement strand
ATCTTCCGATCCATTGGATAACAAATAAACAGCGACATCTTTTTTATCAAAAAGACTTTGGTAAACGATTTGCCCCATTTCAGCAAATTGGGCAATTTGTTCTCCATTATTTTCATTATTTGCTCCTAAATCTAACATAAAAACAAATTTATCTGGATCAATAGTTGGAAATAAAGTTCCTAATGCTGCTCTTTTTACATTAGGAATTAATTTTACTTTTAAAGTAGATAAAGTTAAAAATGCACCTGTAGAACCACAACTAACAATGCCATCACAAGTCCCATTTGCTACAAGTTCAACAGCCTTATTCATACTGGTTTCTTTTTTACGCAATATCGTTAAAGCCCCATCTTCCATCCCCATAACATCTTTGGCATCATATAAAATGGCTTTCCCTTCTAAAAGTTTTAATTCTTCTAATTTTCCAACCACATGAAATTCAACATCGTTATTTGTTTTTAAATAATTTAACACGGCTTGTACAACAATGCTACTACCAAGGTCCCCACCCATAGCATCGACAGCTAATTTAATCATTGTTTTCACCTCGTATAAGTTAGTATAGCATATTTTTATCTTTTTGGGACATTTTACTTAATTTTTATATAAAAATTGAGTAAGGTTCTAAAAAGACAGGGCTTATGCATACGTTGTAATGTATATCTTCAAGTTTTTTAAAGTGTCATCTTTAAAGTTAGGGCTAAATATGATATACTAAAAAAGGAGAGAAAACTGATGGAATTTTTCAAAAAAATTTTTAAAAGAAAAGAAAAAAAGGTTGAAGAACCAAAAGCAACCGAACCAACAAAAACGGTAGAAAAACCAACTGAAAGCACTCCAAATCAAAAGACAAAATAAAGTAAAAAGGAGAAAAAAAAGAGTAGGAGCTCCTACTCTTCTTTTTTCTAAAGGTGGTTTATGGATTATCAAAGTGGCTTAAACGAACAACAATATCAAGCAGTAACTGCCCATGATCAATATTTAAGAATTATTGCTGGCGCTGGAAGTGGAAAAACCAGAGTCATCACTTTTCGTATTGCTTATTTAATTGAAAAACTTCATTACTATCCTAGTCAAATTTTAGCGATTACTTTTACAAATAAAGCCGCAGAAGAAATTAAATTGCGTGTTCAGACCATGTTAAATGATACCAATTTAAATTTAAGAATTGCGACTTTTCATTCTTTTTGCGCGCGCATTTTACGTCAAGAAATAAAAATTTTAAATTATCCAAGTACTTTTACCATTTTAGATGAAGATGATCAAAAAAGAATTTTAAAAAAAATTCTTGATGAAATGAATTTAGAGAGTAAAAACTTCCCGATTAAGGCATTAATCGATTACATTGATTTGAAAAAAAATCATTGGGAAACACCTGAAAGTTGTGTAAAAAATGCAACAAATTCATATGAAGAAAATAAGGCCTTAATTTATCAAGAGTACGAAAAAAAACTAGAAAAAATGTTTTATTTAGATTTTAACGATCTCATTTTAAAAACGATTTCTATTTTTCAAAATAATCAAGATATATTAAAAAAATGGCAATCTTATCTGAAACATATTTTAGTAGATGAATTTCAAGATGTGGATGATAATCAATACCAACTTTTAAAATTATTGGCCGGAAAAACATGTGGAATTACAGTGGTTGGAGACCCTGATCAAACCATTTATACTTGGCGAGGGGCTAATATTCGCATTATTTTAGACTTTGATAAAGATTTTGCAAATGCTAAAACCATACACTTAGAAGAAAATTATCGTTCTAGTGCAAATATTTTAAAAGTGGCCAATCGATTGATTAAAAACAATGCGCAGCGACTAGAAAAAAATCTATTTACTCATTCCAATGATGGCGAAGAAATTCACTTTTTCCATGCAAATAGCAGTAATGAAGAAGCACAATATGTTGCTGATAATATTCTTTCTTTATATGATGGTAAAAATGTCTTTTTTAAAGATTTTGCCGTTCTTTATCGCTCCAATAGTTTATCCGGTGATTTAGAAAAAGTTTTGGTAGAAAGGGGAATTCCTTATCAAGTTTATGGCTCTTTACGTTTCTATCAAAGAAAAGAAATCAAAGATTTAATTGCTTATTTGCGTTTAGTTTTTAATTTTAACGATGCCGAAGCTTTTGATCGTTGTATTGCCACTCCACGTAGAGGCATTGGTGAAAAAACCATTGCACAACTTTATGCTTTAGCATCTACAGAAGACGTTTCTCCATTTCAATGTATTTTAAATCATCAACAAGACTTAACGCTTCATTTTCCTAAAAAAGCAGCAGTAACTTTATCCAATTTTGCAAAAGAAATAGCAAAACTACATGATCGTTTATTATTAGAGCCCAAAAAGGCTGATGTTTTATTTTATGATTATTTAAAAGATAATGGTTACATCGACGAATTACTCGTCACTGAACAAGATGAAAGAATTGAAAATATTAAAACATTTATTGAACAATTAAATCAATATTTGAAAAATGATAATGCGAATATCCAAGAATTTATTCAAGAATTAGCTCTTTATTCTTCTCAAGATGATATGCGTTCAGAAGAACAAAAAGATTTTGTTTCTTTAATGACGATTCATACCGCAAAAGGATTAGAGTTTGATAATGTTTTTGTTTTTGGACTGATTGATGGCATTTTTCCATCTTCAAGGGCCATCATGGAAAAAGTTGATGGCTTAGAAGAAGAACGTAGAATTTGTTATGTTGCATTAACACGTGCTAGAAAAAGATTATTTTTAACCGATAGTGGTGGATTTAATTATACCGGAGTAAAATATCCATCACGATTTTTAAAAGAGATTAAAGAAAACGCTCAAAAAAGTAGTTTTAAAATTCAAAATGATAGTTCTAGAACCTTTGATCCAACTAGTATCCGCGCAGGAAATATCATCCAACATCAAATTTTTGGTGAAGGAATTGTTCTTTCAGAAAAAGATGGTTTGATTGATGTCATTTTCCACGATCCTAAAGTCGGTAGAAAAAAATTAGTGGCAAACCATCCTTTAATTAAAACAAAACAATAAAGGAGAAAAAACGATGAATGAACAAATTTTAGAACGAATTAAAAAATTAAATGCCCTTTTAAAGCAATATAATTATGAATATTATCAACTTAACGAGTCCAGTGTTTCAGATCAAGAATATAATCGTTTGATGGATGAACTCATTGAACTAGAAAATCAATATCCCGAATATCGTTTTGCTGATTCTCCAACCCAAAAAGTTGGAGGTTCATTTAGTAGTGAATTTAATAAAGTTAGACATCAAACTCCGATGTTATCTTTAAGTAATGTTTATGATGAAACTGAAATTCAACAATTTCATAAACGGGTCATTGATGCTTTAAATTCCACTGCTTTTTCTTATGTTTGTGAATGTAAAATTGATGGCCTATCCATTTCATTAATTTATAAAAATGGGAAATTAGTTCAAGCCTCAACGCGAGGAGATGGAACTATAGGCGAAGATATTACTCAAAATGCTTTTTACATTCAAAGTATTCCCAAAACCATTCCTTATGAAAAAGATTTAGAAGTTCGCGGTGAAGTTTATATGTCCGTTGAAACATTTCATCAACTCAACCAACTTCGCAGCCAAAATAATGAACCCACTTTTGCTAACCCTAGAAATGCTGCTAGTGGTTCTTTAAGACAATTAGACCCAACGATTACAAAAAGCAGAAATTTAGATGTCTTTTTATATACTTTAGTTTTTCCACAAAACCATCAAATTGAAACTCAATGGGATGCTTTGCAATTCATGAAAAAATTAGGTTTTCCTGTCAATAAGGAGGCCAAAATTTGTAAAAGTGTAGAAGATATTCTTCATTACATTGAGCAACTTGGTCAAAAAAGAGACTCTCTTCCTTATGAAATTGACGGGGTTGTTTTAAAGGTAAATGAACTATCGTTATATGAAACGATTGGTTATACAGCCAAAGCACCTAAATGGGCAACCGCTTATAAATTTCCTCCAAAAGAAATGACTACTCGTCTATTAGATATCATTTTTACAGTTGGAAGAACCGGTCGAATTACCCCTAATGCAGTTTTAGAACCGGTAAAAGTGGCTGGCTCTACGATTCGCAAAGCAACTTTACATAATGAAGATTTTATTCTTCAACGGGATATCAAAATCAATGATATTGTCGTTATTCGAAAAGCTGGGGATGTCATTCCAGAAGTCGTCAAAGTCGTTAAAGAAAGGCGAGATGATAGTGTCAAAGATTTCAAAATGATTCATACTTGTCCTGTTTGTCATGAGCCGATTTATCGAGAAGAAGATAAAAGCGATTATGTATGTTTAAATACAAATTGTCCAGCCCGATTACTCGAAAGCATCACTCATTTTTGCAGTCGAAAAGCCATGAATATTGATGGTCTTGGTGAGGCCAATGTTAAAACGTTTATTGAACAAGGTTTTATTCATTCTGTTGCCGATATCTATCAACTCAAGCAATATGATTACGAATTAAGATGCCTACCCAAAATGGGAGAAAAATCAGTAGCGAATCTTTTAAATGCTATCGAAAATTCTAAAACAAATTCATTGGATAAGCTACTTTTTGGTTTAGGGATTTTAGAAGTTGGCGAAAAAACGGCCAAAATTTTAGCTCATGAATTTCATACAATGGATGCATTAATGAATGCCTCTTTAGAAACATTAAGTGCCATTTATTCGATTGGCCCGATTATGGCTGATGCCATTTATCATTATTTCCAAGAAGAAAAGAATCGTCAATTAATTCAAGCACTCAAAGAATACGGACTAAATATGGGAACAGAAATGGTTTTAAATGAAGAAACAAACTCTTTCTTTTATGGAAAAACCATTGTTTTAACTGGAACTTTATCTTTTATTGGCCGAATTGAGGCCACCGAATTATTAGAAAATGCCGGAGCGAAAATGACCAGTTCTGTTTCTAAAAAAACCTCTTTAGTCATTGTTGGTGAAAACGCAGGATCAAAATTAGATAAAGCGATAGCTTTACAAATTCCAACGATGGATGAAAAAGAATTTTACGAACAATTAAAAAAAGAAAAGCGGATTTAAAATGAACTACCAAATCATCAAAATTAGTGAACAACCAAATTGGATTTTAAAAGCAGCTTTATGGTTTTCTAAAAAATGGAAAATTAAAAAAGAAGAATATCAAAAAAGTATGCTTGATAGTGTAAATTCTCCTATTCCAGAATGGTACATTCTTCTTGATTCCAATCAAACCATTTTAGCTGGTGCTGGAGTGATTGAAAACGATTTTCATCCATATCATGAATTTTGTCCCAATTTATGTGCTTTATATGTCCAAAAAAAATACCGAAATCAAAAATTAGCGACACATTTAATTCAATTCATTATAAAAGATATGCAACAAAAAGGAATCAAACAACTTTTTCTTTTAACCAATCATACTTCTTTTTATGAAAAATTAAATTGGAAATATATCACAACCATAGAGGACAATGAAAAACAAAGCATGCGTGTTTATCAATATATTTTAAATTAAAAGAGCCTTTGAAAAACAAAGGCCTTTTTAATTTTTATGATCTAACCATACATGATCAATATATTTTTTATAATCTTTTAAACTACATTCTAAATCTATTAAAACACCCGTTTCAGAATATTCTTTTTTGAAGATATTTGCATGTTCACTAAGATAAGATAAAATGCTTCCTTCTTTATAAGTAAAAAACATTTTGCAACGTAAATAATCTTTAAATAATTCTTTTTTCATGTGTGAAACTAAAACATTCATATTAATTCGATTTTTTGCCGAAATAAACACATGATTTTCTTTTGTTTCTAATGTTTCAAATCCTAAACGTTCTGCTTTATTGTAAACATAAATCATTGGTGTGTTGGGAGAAACACCAATGTCTAACAAGGTTTGATTGGTGACCATCATTTGTCTTAAAAACATCGGGTTAGAAATATCTAATACATGTAAAATCAAATCGGCGTGTAACACTTCTTCTAATGTAGAACGAAAGGCTTTGACTAACCCAACTGGTAATTTAGAAATAAAACCAACCGTGTCACAAAGTAAAAATTCTTTATTATCTTCTAATTTAATATGTCGAATAGAGGTATCTAAAGTTGCAAAAAGCATATCCTTTTCAACAACATATTTTTTTTCATTTTTTTGATAGCGTTCTAAAAATGCATTCATCAAAGTCGATTTCCCTGCATTCGTATAGCCAACAATGGCTACTAAAGGAATATCATTTTTTTGTCTCTTTTGTCGTTGTGTTTGTCTATTTTTTTCTAATTCAGCTAAATCCTTATTCAATTGTGCAATTCGATTTTTAATCAATCTTTTATTTAATTCTAATTGCTTTTCTCCACTACCTCTTGTATTTTTATTGCCACCAACTTGTTGTTCAAAGTGCGCATCTTGAGTCACTAAACGCGGCAATAAATAAGAAAGACGTGCTACTTCCACTTGTAATTTGGCTTCTTTTGTTTTTGCCCGTTTGGCAAAAATATTTAAAATCAATTGCGTTCGATCTAAAATTTCACATTGCAATTCATCTTCTAAATTTTTTTGTTGCAAAGGAGTCAAATCATTATTAAAAACAATGCCATCACTATGATGTTCTTCTATCATTGATTTTAAAATGGGCAGTTTTCCACTTCCCATATAAAACTTTTTATTAATAGATTTTAATTTTTGGGTCAATGTGCCTACAACTTGGTAATTACAAGCCGAAGCCAATCCCTTTAATTCAATAAAGGATTCTTCAAAATCTTCCTCTTGAATATCAATGCCTACCAAAATGACTTTCATTTGCATCACCTCTTTTATCTTACCACAAATTGTCAATTTTGCATATCTTTGTTGCATCTATCCAAACTAAAGATAAAGGTGAGCAAAATGAAAGTAAAGAAGTTTTTTATCTTAGGAATATTGATAATTTTTGGACTATCTACTTTAAACCATTTTTTGTTTAAATGGACAAATTATTCGTCATTTTTTGCCTTTATAGCCCCGATTAATGAAAGTCTTTTTCAACATGCAAAAATGTTTTTTTATCCCATTGTTTTATATTATTTTGGAGTCTATATTCTTTTTTCAAAAAAATACCAACTCAATTATAAAACTTGGTTCTTCCTCCCTATTTTAGTCTTTTTAGTTACCTTTGTTACTGTATTTGGTTCTTATTATTTCTTTTTTTACATCTTTTCATTAGAATCCATGTGGATTGATATTGGTAGTTTATTTTTAGGTTTAACGTTTGGCAATTTATTAGCCTATCGTTTGTATGTGAAAGAAAGTGCTTTTTTACTTTCACCTTCTATTTGTTTTTTTACCATCTTTTGTTTGTCCATTATTTTTACTTCTTGGACAACAAAGCCCCCAAGAGAAGAATTTTTCTACGATTTTAAAAACGAAACATATCAAAGAAGTTATGACTAAGAAAGTTTTTGCTTTCTTTTTATTTTTTTAATCCATGCTAATAATTCATGAACGACTAATGGAATCATGGAAAAAAAGGTAATGATAATCCAATCTGAAAAAGCTAAATGTGTCGTTTTAAAGGCCTGAGATAAAAAGGGAACTTCGGTCACTAAAATTTGAATCAAATAGCCTAACAAAAAAGAAAAGATAAGTAATTTATTTTGAAATAAACGTTTATCAAAAGCAGAATTTTCCATATTTTTCATTCCAATACTATGGAAGAGTTGACTTAAAGCCAAAGTACAAAACGCATAAGTTTGAGCCTTTTTTAAAATCAATGGATCTTTTAAAATTTGTAATATATTCACATAAGTAATCGGAATATGTTGTTGCATTAAATGATAAATTGGGACAATCATATAGGCCGAAAGTGAAACTAAACCGATGATCAGTCCATAAAGAATTAAAATTTTCATTCCTCCATGGGCAAATAAGGATTCTTTAGCGTTTCGTGGTTTTTGATGCATTAATGTATCACCATTATCATCTTGACCTAAAGCTAGTGCTGGAAAAGAATCGGTTAATAAATTGACCCATAAAATATGAATAGCTAATAAAGGAATAGGAAGATTGAGTAAAACACCCAAAAACATGGTTAAAATTTCACCGATATTACTTGATAACAAAAAGAGTAAAGATTTTTTGATGTTTGCATAAATGCCTCTACCTTCTTTCACTGCTTTTTCAATGGAGGCAAAATTATCATCACTTAATACCATATCGGCTGCTCCTTTAGCCACATCGGTTCCACTAATGCCCATTGCAATTCCAATATCTGCTGCTTTTAAACTAGGTGCATCATTGACTCCATCTCCCGTCATCGCCACAATGTTTTCATTTTCTTTTAATGCTTTGACAATTTTTACTTTATGTTCTGGTGTTACTCTTGAAAAAACACGATATTGTTGAATTTGACGAGCAAGTTCTTTTTCGTTGAGTTTATCAAGTTCCGCTCCACTAATACATTCCGTTTCATTTTGGGCAATATCTAATTCTTTTGCAATGGCAAAAGCCGTATTTTTATGATCGCCTGTAATCATAATGGTTTCAATCCCTGCTTCTTTTAAATCTTGAATGGCTTGAATCGCTTCTTTTCTTGGAGGATCAATCATTCCTACCATTCCAACAAAAATTAAATTTTTTTCTTCAATTTGTGAGGTCGGTTTATAAGCCAAAGCAAGAACACGCATGGATTGTCTTGCCATTTTTTCTCCTTGCATTAAAATTTCTTTTTTTTCTTTTTCATTTAATGGTAAAATGATATCTCTTACTTTTTGATGAGAACAACGTAAAATTAATTGATCTAATGCACCTTTACAAAATTGAATCGTTTGGCCTTTCATTTGATGTAAAGTAGACATCATTTTGCGACGACTATCAAAAGGTAATTCTTGCATTCGCGGATAGATTTTATCCATTTCATCTTTATCTATTTTCAAATTTTTGGCCATCACTAATAAAGCAATTTCTGTTGGATCACCCAAATATTGATTTTTTTCATAAAAAGCATCATTACATAAACTCATTCCTAAAGCTAAAAAAGACAATTCTTGCGTATTTAAATCTGGATATTGTTTTTGATTTTGATAAGCTTGAATCACGGTCATTTTATTTTGTGTTAATGTTCCTGTTTTATCAGAACAGATAATATTTACCGCTCCTAAGGTTTCTACACTATGGAGTTTACGGACAATGGTATTGACTTTGACCATCTTTTGTACACCCATAGAAAGCACAATGGTCACAACAGCTGGCAATCCTTCAGGAATAGCAGCAACAGCTAATGATATGGAAGTAATCAGCATTTCAATGACATTTCTTTTTTGAATTAAGGCTACAATTAAAAGCAAAAAGCAGATAGAAATGGCTATCATTCCTAATACTTTTCCTAATTCACCTAATTTTTTTTGAAGGGGCGTCAACGTGTCTTTTTCATCACTAAGCATTTTGGCAATTTTTCCAATTTGCGTATTCATCCCAATATGCGTTACGATTCCTTCTCCTTTTCCATAGGCTACATTTGTCGACATAAATGCCATATTTTTTTGATCGCCAAGAGCAGTGTTGGGTTTTAAACAAAGATTGGCATCTTTTTCAACCGGTACCGATTCTCCTGTTAAAGAAGACTCATCGATTTTTAAATTCATCGTTTTTGTCAAGCGAAGATCTGCAGGAACAGTTCTTCCCGTTTCTAATAAAACAAGATCCCCCACTACTAAATCTTTTGCAGGAATTTCAATGACTTTTTGATTTCTTTTGACTAAACAATGTGGTGCAGACATCTTTTTTAATTCTTCTAATGCTTTCTCAGCTTTACATTCTTCAACACTTCCAATAATCGCATTTAAAATGACTACACTTAAAATAATAAAAGCATCTACGACTTCTTTTAAAAGAAGGGATATAATAAAAGCCACCCCTAAGATATAAATTAAGGGATCCGTTAATTGAGATAGAAATACAAGAAACCAACTTTTTCTTTTTTTCTCCTCTAATTGATTTTTAAAAGTTGGATGTGTTTTTTGTTGAACTTGTGCGGTATTTAGACCACATTCCAAATTGGTATTAAATTTTTTTTCCACTTCTTTGATTGAATCATGATAGTACATTTTAATCCCCCTTCTTACTTCCATCTAATAAAAATATATGAAAGCAATGAGGACAAATGCCCTTTTTTTGCTTCTTTGAAACAATTCTTTATATTTTCAAAAAAAATTGTTACAATAGAACATAGAGAGGTGAAAACCATGTTAAAATTTAGTGAATATGAATATCGTCCTTTAGAAATTGAAAAAATTACCAAAGATTTAACACTTTTAATTGAAAAATTTAAAAATGCCAAGAGTGCAAAACAGCAAAGTGAGATTTTAAAAGAAATCAATGATTACCGTAGTGATGTTGAAACCAATATGAGTTTAGCTAATGTTCGTTTCACCATTAATACCCAAGATCCTTATTATAAAAAACAAAAAGAAATAATAGATGAGGTTGCACCTTCTTATACCGCTTTAGTCAATCAATTTTATAAAGCTTTAGTAGAAAGTCCTTTTCGGAAAAGTCTTGAAAAAAAAGAGGGTAAGCTCATTTTTAAAATGGCTGAGGTTGCTTTAAAAGCTTTTGATGATAGTATTATTGAAGATTTAGTTCAAGAAAATAAACTAACAACAAAATATGATGCTTTAATTGCTTCAGCAAAAATTCGCTTTCAAGGAAAAATTTATAACTTATCTGAACTCTCTAAATTTTTACAATCTGATGTAAAAGCTACCCGAGCCGCTGCTTCAAAAGCACAATCGAAATGGTTTGAAAAACATTTAGAAGAATTAGATCAAATTTTTGATCAACTTGTTCATGTTCGTCATCAAATGGCCATAAAATTAGGCTATAAAAATTTTGTTGAACTGGGTTATTTACGATTAGGAAGACTAGATTATGATGCAAAAGATGTGGCTGCTTATCGCGATCAAATTTATAAATATGTCGTTCCTTTAAGTAAAAAATTATTTAGAAGACAAGCCAAAAGATTACATTTACGAGCAATGAAATATTATGACTACAATTTGCAATTTTTAAGTGGAAATGCTACACCTCATGGAACCACTAATGAATTGCTACAATCTGCAAAACAAATGTATAAAGAAATGTCTTTTGAAACGGATCAATTTTTTACTTTTATGTGTGATAGTGAACTTTTAGATTTACAAGCCAAGTCCAATAAAGCAAGTGGTGGATATTGTACATCTTTTCCACGTTACAAAGCACCTTTCATTTTTGCTAATTTTAATGGAACAAGTGGCGATGTCGATGTATTAACCCATGAAGTAGGTCATGCTTTTATGTGCTATTGTTGTAAAGATGTTCCTTTACTTGAATATGTATGGCCGACCTATGAAGCATGTGAAATTCATTCAATGAGCATGGAATTTTTTGCTTATCCATGGATGGAATTATTTTTTAAAGAAGATACGGATAAATATAAATTCAGTCATTTAAGTAGCGCTGTTACTTTTTTACCTTATGGTGTAGCAGTGGATGAATTTCAACATTATGTCTATGAAAATGTCGATATTACACCTGAACAAAGAAGAGCAAAATGGCGTGAAATTGAAAAAAAATATTTGCCTCATTTAAAATATGGAAAAAATACTTTTTTAGAAAATGGGGGAAAATGGATGCGTCAGTCCCATATTTTTGATTCGCCATTCTATTATATTGACTATACCCTTGCTCAAGTTTGTGCTTTCCAATTTTTTAATTTGATGAATCAAGATTATCATAAAGCTTGGGAAACTTATGTCCAACTTTGTAAATTAGGTGGAAGTCAATCCTTCCTTCAATTACTAAAAACCGTTCATTTAGAAAATCCTTTTAAAAAAGGTTGCGTTCGTCATGCTATCAAACCCATTGCTGCTTATTTAGATACCTTTAATGATTTGAATATGTAAAAAATAGGAGGGAAAGACAAATGAAAGCGAAAGTTTATCCTTTATCTTCGCAAAAAAATATTAAAATGGAAATTCCTCCTTCGGCTAAAATGCTTCATTATGCCATTATTTGTGCAAGCATTGCTAAAGGAACTTCTGTTTTAAAAAATGTTAATTATAATCGCAATATTTTAGATACCATTCAATGGTGTAAACAAATGGGAGCAACAATAAAGCAAGAAAAAAATCGTTTAACCATTCATGGAGTCAATAATCAAATTCATTTAACGAACAATGTATTTGAAACGAAAGCTTCACGATATACCTTTTTATATATGCTTCCCTTGCTTTCTTTATCTCATCATCCCATTATTTTTAAAACGCCATCTTCAGCCATTATTGAACAAGCCAATCCTTATAAATATATTTTTGAAAAAGAAAATCTCTATTATCATGTAGAAAATCAAACAATAAAAATTGAACAAGCCATTAAAAGTGGGTTTATTTATATTAATGGACATGATAATGCTTCTTTAATTCTTGGCTTACTTTTAGCTTTACCTTTGTTAAATACAGGAAGTAAAATTGTCGTTCGTGCTCCGGTAACGGAAAAAGAAGACATTGAACAGTTTATTAATTTATTAAAAAAATTTGGCATTCACATTGTATTTAATACAAGTAATCACACGATTGAAATTATGCCTAATCAAAGTTTTAAAGCTTATTCTTTTAACATAGAAACGGATTACTACTTGTTAAGTTTATGTACCGTATTAAACCAATTTAGTGGCGTTGTCAATTTTATACATGTCAATAAAAAATCTTCAGGAACCGATTATTTATTATTACAGCAACTCAAAGAATTTAATATTGAATGGAATAATCGTTTTTTAAATCCAAAAAAAAGAAAAGAATTACACTTGACAAAAGTGGATGTTTCTATTTATAAAAAAGTTTTTCCATTATTGTTGGTTTTAGCACTTTTTAACAAAAATGCTGTTACTTTTACACATTTGGATAGCAGTTCAACCATTCAAAGACAATTAAAAATTATGTTAAATGTTTTTGATGTTTTAGAAGTAGAGTATCAACAACAAGAAAATGAACTTCTCGTTTTTCCAAAACAAATTCAAAATAAAAAACAATTAGATTGTCAAAAAGATCCTTATATTGCCATTGTGTTATCTTTATTGGCAGTTATATCTAAAGCCCCATTAATTATTAAAAATTGTCAATGCATCAATTATGTTTTTGAAGGGTTTTATCGACAAATTCAAAATTTTGGCTCGATTGTTGAATTTATTCATGATTAAAAAAAGCATCAAAAGTGATGCTTTTTTATTTTATTTGAGTATTTCCAAATTTCTTTTGATAATCTTGAATAGCTTTGGCAATGATTTTCATTGCATCATTCTTCCCTAAAATTTCCTCGACATGCGTTTTTTTGCCTTCTAAAACTTTATAAACATTATAAAAATGCGTGATTTCATCAAATAAATGAGCAGGTAATTCTTGAATATCTTGATATCCATTCCAAAATGGATCATGACAAGCAATGGCGATAATTTTTTCATCAATTTCATCTTGATCTATCATTTTAACAACGCCAATGGGATAACATTCTACTAAAGTCATTGGAACGATAGCCCCTTGGCATAAAACTAATACATCTAATGGATCATTGTCTCCTCCATATGTTAAAGGGATAAATCCATAATTTGCAGGGTAATGCGTTGCTGTATGTAATACACGATCTAAAATCAAAGCGCCTGTTTGTTTATCCAATTCATACTTCATTTTACTTTCTTTTGTAATTTCAATACAAGCAATAAACTTTTCAGGGTGAATTCTATCTTTTGCTACACCATGCCATAAATTCATTTTTGATTCTCCTTTTCAATAATATTCAATAATTCCATGGGTTCATCAATTAAAAAATCGACATTCAATTGTTTTAAAACATCTTTTCCTCTAAATCCCCAACTAACACCACAAACGCGCATATTAGCATTTTTAGCGGTTAAAACATCCGTTTCACTATCTCCTACAAATAAGGCTTGATCTTTATCCACTTGAAGTTGTTTTAATGCTTCATAAACCATATCAGGGTTTGGTTTTTTTAAACGAGTCGGTGTTTCTCCTAGCATGACAGAAAGATATTCACCAAATAAAGGAATACATAATTCTTTGACCGCAGAATCAATTTTATTCGAAACAATCGCCATTTTCATCTTTTTTTGTTTTAAAGTGTTTAATAAAGAAAGTATATGGGGATAAGGTTTTGTATGATCTGCCTTGTGTTTTTCATAAAGTGGTAAAAATTGATCATAAACGACATCTAATAAATGCTTTTGTTGTTCGGGTAAAGCTTTTTCTAGCAAAGCTTTTATTCCATTTCCTAAGTAAGAACGAACCTCATCCATAGACTTTTCAGGACAATGATAGTTTTTTAAAACTTGATTCGTACATAAATATAAATCTTGTAATGTATTTAATAAAGTTCCATCTAAATCAAAAATTACGGCTTGAATCATTTTTATCACCTAATATGATTATACCAAAAAAAAGCGTTTTACAAAACAAAATCTAGAAAAGATATATCTTTTCTACATTTTTTAAAATCTTTGATTTAAAACTTGTTTTTAAAATTCAAAAGAGATACAATAAGTTTAGTTTTAGTTTACGTTAGTAAACAAAAATAAACCGTTTTCAATTAAGGAGGAAATAAAATTATGGCGACAAAAAGTAATATGCCTATTCAAGAAATCGGCTCAAAAAATCCTGTTTTATTTAGTAAAGTTCGTACAACGATTGAAACGATGTTTTATCGAAACAATGTCATCGAAGTCACTTCCATGAAACAAGCTTATGAATTAGCAAAAAATGCGCATGGAACAATTATTAGTGATTTAGAAGTGGCAAACGCTACGGAATTAGGTTTAGAAGAAGGAACTAAAGTTTTAATCTTCAATGATGGCTCCATTACTGGACGTCAAGCTCGTTTAAGAAGATTAGTAGATGAAACCAATGTTGAATCATTTGCATCATTGTTAAGAGAAGTAGAGTTTTCATCTAAAGATAAAGTGATGTATCATGCTCAAGTTTATGTTGGACTTGATCCTGAATTTATGGTTAAAGCCCATTTGCTTGTTCCTCAAGGATATGAAAACAATCTTTATTCTTGGTTAATGAATTTCCAAATTGTCAATGATGAATACACAAAGATGTATAAAAATTCTAAAGTTTATGAAGAAGGAGACATTTTTATTTACTCTGATCCTGATTATTATCCAGCACAATATCCTGAAGGACTTGCTTTATTTGATAGTAAGCACAATTGTGCTTGTTTACTAGGAATGCGTTATTTTGGGGAACATAAAAAAGGAACGTTAACCTTAGCTTGGTCTTTAGCAGCTAGACATGGTTACACAGCATGTCATGGCGGACAAAAACGTTTTGAATTACCAAATAAAAATAAAGTTATTAGTGTTTTTGGCCTTTCCGGTTCTGGAAAATCAACCATTACCTTATCCAATCATGGTGGAAAATTAAAAACAACGGTTCTTCATGATGATGCTTTTATCATTTCCAATACCGATGGTTCATCCATTTGTCTAGAACAATCTTATTTTGATAAAACGCAAGATTATCCATTGACCAATCCTCAATCCAAATATTTTGTAACGATTCAAAATGTTGGTGCAACTAAAGATGATCAAGGACGGATTGTCCCTGTCAATGAAGACATTCGTAATGGTAATGGTCGTACTGTAAAATCAAAATTTGCAACAAGCAATCGAGAATATAAATTTAAAGAAAAAACAGATGCAATCTTTTGGATTATGAAAGATAATACTCTTCCACCGGTTGTCAAAGTGAATTCACCAGCTTTAGCTTCTGTCATGGGAGCAACTTTAGCAACAAAACGTTCTTCTGCAGAATATATTAAAGGAGAAGATCCAAATAAATTAGTCATTGTTCCTTATGCTAACCCATTTAGACTTTATGAATTAGCAAAAGATTATGAAAAATTTAAATCTTTATTTGCAGATATGGGCGTGGATTGCTATATTATCAATACTGGTTTCTTTTTAGATAAAAAAGTAACGCCACAAGTCACTTTAGGCTTAATTGAAGACATTGTTTTAGAAAGAGCTCAATTTGTTGCTTTTGGTCCATTTAGAGATTTACAATACTTACCTATTTCTGGCTTTGAACCTGATTTTAAAGATCAAGCTTATTTACAAAATGTAAAAGCAAGATTACTTGATCGTTTCGCTTATGTTTCTGAATTAGATGATTTTAATCGTTTACCTGAAGAAGCTTTACAAGCCCTCAAAAAAGTAACTGAAGAAATCTAAAATAAAGGAGAGCAAAAAATGGGCGTTAAAATTGTTGATACGGCTTTAAGAGATGGCTCTCAATCCCTCATTGCAACTCGTTTAACGACAAAAGAAATTTTATCTTGCGTTGGTGAAATGGACCAAGCAGGATATTATGCTTTAGAAGTTTGGGGTGGTGCAACATTTGATACTTGTTTGCGCTTTTTAAACGAGGATCCTTGGGAACGTTTGCGCGCTATCAGAAAGGTCTGTAAAAATACAAAATTACAAATGTTATTCCGCGGTCAAAACATTTTAGGCTATAAACATTATGCCGATGATATTGTCGAAAAATTCGTTCAAAAATCAATTGAAAATGGCATTGATATTATCCGCGTTTTTGATGCTTTAAATGATATTCGTAATTTAAAAAGTGCTGTTGAAGCAACAAAAAAATATAAAGGACATTGTCAAATTGCTTTAAGTTATACGACAAGTCCTGTTCATACTGTTGATTATTATGTTCAATTAGCAAAAGAGGTAGAAGCCATGGGAGCGGATAGTCTTTGTATCAAAGATATGGCTGGGGTTTTATTACCTAACGATGCTTATACCTTAATCAAAAAATTAAAAGCAAATACCAAATTACCCATCGAACTCCATTCTCATTGTACCGGTGGAATTTGTGAAATGACTTATCAAAAAGCGATTGAAGCTGGGGTTGATATTATTGATACAGCTTTATCTCCTCTTTCTGGAGGAACAAGTCAACCTTGTACGGAATCCTTTAATTATGCTTTAGCAAATACCAAATATGATCCCAAACTCAATGTGGATCATTTAAATGCTGCTGCTACAATTTTAACAAAGATTAAAGACCAATATGTGGCTAACGGTACCCTTAATCCTAAAGCTTTATCGGTCAATCCAAACATTTTAAAATATCAAGTCCCTGGTGGTATGCTATCTAATCTAATGAGTCAACTTAAAACTCAAGGTGCCATGGATCGTTATGATGAGGTTTTAAAAGAAGTTCCTCGCGTTCGGAAAGATTTAGGTTATCCCCCATTAGTGACCCCTTTATCACAAATGGTTGGAACACAAGCGGTTCTGAATGTCATTACTGGTGAACGCTATAAAATGGTTCCAAAAGAAATCAATGACTACTTACATGGATTATATGGAAAAGCTCCTGCTGAAGTGAACCAACAAATCTTACATCAAATCATTAAAGATGATTCTGTGATTGATTATCGTCCAGCCGATGATATTCCACCACAATTTGAAAAATTAAAAGAACAATATAAAGATTTGGTTCAATCAGATGAAGATGTCTTATCCATTGCTTTATTTGAACAAGTTGCAATCAAATTTTTAACCAATAAATATCATCCTGTAAAACAAGATGAATGTGTCGAATTTAATTTATGGATAGGGTAGGTGAAAGAAATGTATCAAGCCATTGTAGAAATTAGTGATAAACCAGGTCAAGCCTTTTTAGATGGTTTAATTCCTGCCTTAATTTGTATTATCATTGTTTTTGTGATTTTAATTTTTATTTATTTAATCTTTGCTTTGTTAAATAAAATCAAAGCATTAGATGTAAAAAAAGAAGAAGTAACTTCAACTCCTTCTTTACAAGAAAAGCACAAAAAAATAACCTTAGAAGATATCCAAGATGAAGATATGATGGTTGCGGTATTAATTGCTTCCATTGACTATCAACAAGAAATCAATAAAGATGTTCGATTAATTCAAGTAAAAAGAATCAACTAGGAGGAAATTATGAAAATCTACAAAGTTAAAGTAAATGGAAAAGTTTATGAAGTCGAATTAGAAGCAGTAACTGAAAATCAAGCAACCATTCAAAGTGAAAAAAATACGGATAATGTTCAACCTTCTGCTTCTGCTGAAGGAACGCAAGTCGTTTCTCCAATGCAAGGAACAATTTTAAGAATTGATGTTGCTGTTGGAGATCATGTGAAAAAAGGACAAATTTTGATGATTTTAGAAGCAATGAAATTGGAAAATGAAATTTTAGCTGCTCAAGATGGTGTCGTTAAAGAAATCAAAGTCACGAAAGGACAAACAGTAAATAGCAAACAAGTATTGCTAATTCTAGGGTAAAGTCTATGCTTGAATTAATAGAGGAATTTATTAAAAGCACAGGCATTGCAGAATTTTTCACCAGTGGTGGTTGGAAAAACCTTGTGATGATCTTAATTGCTTTATTATTGATGTACTTTGCCATTTTTAAGCAAGCAGAACCTTATTTATTAATTCCCATTTCTTTTGGCGTTTTACTTGTCAATTTACCATTAGGTGGCATTTTTGAAAAATCAACAGATGTTTTATATTCCGTAGAACAGCTTGCCACAAGTACTGGCTTAACTTTAGAGCAGGCAAGGCAGTTTTTTACCTCTCTTGGGCTAGATGTTGAACAGTCGTATCAACTTTCTAAAATTATTGAATTAGTTCAAAATGATGCTGATGTAATTAACAATTTAGATTTAGATCTACTCGTATTAAATCGTCTTGTTGATTTTCTAAATCAAGAAACACAATATTCAGGATTACTTGGCTATTTATATTATGGTGTGCAAACAGGAATTTACCCATGTCTTATCTTTTTAGGCATTGGGGCTACAACTGATTTTGGACCATTAATTTCTAATCCAAAGAGCATGATTTTAGGAGCTGCTGCTCAAATTGGTATTTTTATTACTTTCTTAGGTGCATTACTATTAGGATTTACACCTCAAGAAGCATCATCTATTGGAATTATTGGAGGAGCCGATGGCCCAACGGCTATCTTAGTGACTAAAACTTTAGCACCTCATCTTCTTTCTTCAATTTCCATTGCAGCTTATTCTTATATGGCTTTAGTTCCATTTATTCAACCACCAATTATTCGTTTATTGACAACGAAAAAAGAGCGTTTAATCAAAATGGAAGAACCAACGGAAGTTTCTAAGACAAAAAGAATATTATTCCCAATTATTGTCACTGTTGTCGTTGTTTTATTAATCCCATCCTGTGCTCCATTAATTGGATGTCTCATGCTTGGCAATTTAATTAAAGAAACAGGTGTTGTACCAAAACTTACCGAAGCAGCAGGAAATACTATTCTTTATTTAGTTACAATTCTCCTTGGTCTTTGTGTTGGCGCAACCGCAAATGCTGAAACCTTCTTATCGTTAAATACCATCAAGATTTTTGCTTTAGGTATCTTTGCTTTTGCAACGGCTACAGCTGGTGGTGTTTTAATTGGAAAACTCATGTGCAAAATGACCAAAGGCAAGATCAACCCAATGATTGGCGCAGCTGGTGTCAGTGCTGTACCAATGGCTGCACGGGTTGTGCATAAAGAAGGTGTAAAAGAAGATCCTAGCAATTTCTTACTCATGCATGCAATGGGTCCAAATGTAGCGGGTGTTATTGGAAGTGCAGTTGCTGCTGGATTATTAATGTTACTATTTAGTGCTTAATATGTTATAATCATCGTGTTCCTAGTGAACACGATTTTTTATTTAAGGGAAAATATTATGAAACGATTTTATTTGGATTCTGTTGATTCTACAAATGATTATTGCAAAAAAAATCTTTCTTTTTTGCCTTCTTTTTGTGTCGTTTATACTTTTAATCAAACACATGGAAAAGGCAGAAATCAAAGAACGTGGGTGAGTGTTCCTTATCAAAATCTATCTTTTTCGATTGTCGTTAAAAAAACAATCGCTCAACCTGCAAGCCTTAGCATTATGGCAGCTTTAGCTATGATTCAAACTTTAAAGCATTTCCAAATTGAAGCTCAAATCAAATGGCCAAATGATATCTTAATTCACAAAAAAAAGGTTTGCGGAATTTTAATTGAAGCGATAACACAAGATACGCAATCCAATTATGTTATTGGCATTGGATTAAATGTAAACACTACTTTTTTTGATGAAA
This sequence comes from Firmicutes bacterium CAG:631, assembly GCA_000433015.1. Classification (GTDB taxonomy): domain Bacteria; phylum Bacillota_I; class Bacilli_A; order RFN20; family CAG-631; genus Caccosoma; species Caccosoma faecigallinarum. The sequence goes on along the minus strand of HF998021.1, from coordinate 13,032 downwards.
CATTAAAAAAGAAAGCTACCTCTTTGTTTTTAGAATTAAACAAAAAAATTTCATTAAAAAAAGTTTTATCCATCTATTTAAAAAAGTGGCATAAATTATTTGTTTCATTTGAAAAAAACAAAGATACTATCTTGCAAGAATATAAAAAATACTCCTGTGTCCTTCATCAAAAAATTGAATTTGAATATCAAGGACAATTTTGTAATGGCGAAGTTTTAAATATTCTTGAAGATGGGGCAATACAAATTCAAATGAAAAGCAAAAAAATCACCATCAATTATGGTGAAGTTTCTTTAAAAAATTTTTATGAAGAAGGCGTTTGAGTTAAAATCAAATGCTTTTTTGTTTTTTGACTAACTAATGCAGCTAAAATTACTTTTAACAAATCAAAGAGAATAAAAGGAGCGATGACGAGTTGAAAAACTTTCAAGAAAGGAAAATCTTGATTCAAATAAAAATTAAAAATGCAATAAGCATAAAT
>HF998021.1:0-12537 GCA_000433015.1 Firmicutes bacterium CAG:631 | reverse complement strand
AATAAGCATAAATATATCCACAAAGATAATCCACAAGTAATCCTACAAAATTTCCAATAAAAACACGGAAATAAGCATTCATTTTCGTTTTGAGCAAGATTGAATCCATAAGTTTTACAAAGGGACAAAGAACAATAAATCCTATCATAAAACCAAAAGATGGTTGATAAATATAACTGAGTCCTCCTCCCATACTAAAAACAGGAATGCCAATAAGGCCCATCAAAAGATAAGTGAATAAAATGCTTAATGCATCTAAAAAAGGAGTTAATTGTACGATTAAAAAGACAATGAATAATTGCATGGTAAAAGAAATAGCTCCCAATGGAAATTTAATCAAAGTAAATAGGATAAGTAATGCCAAAAGCAAAGCATTTTGAATCATTCGTTGTATTTTTTTTGTTTTCATCTTTTTTATTCGCTAACAGGCACTTTTTTTAAAACCGATTTTTCTAATTTAATGTCAAATTTATTAATTTTTTCTGTGATTTGATTAATATAATTTCGATAAATGGTATCACAAGAATCTTCAATTTTACTAGCTGTATCTTTAATTGTTTGTGCATATTTTTGAATGTTTTCAACTTGTTTTTTTAATTGTTCTAAAGGTTTATCCAAATATGTATTTTTGATATCTTCAAATAATTGAACAATTTCTAATTGATCTTTTAACTTTAATTCTTCTTGTTGTTTTGCTGTTAATAAAGTAGCAAATCTTGTTGTTAATGAAGTAACCATATTGAGAAAGACCATTAAATAAGAAGGACGAACTACATACATGTTTTCATATTCTTGTACTTTATAAATTGATAAATCATTAGCTTGATCCATTTCTAATTCACTGACAAGTAAAGCATATTTACAGCCCTTTTTGTTTCTATTTTTATCTAATGTTGCATAATAATCCGCATTTTTCTTTTTATTTACAGAATCGGGATTTTCACTTTTCATATCCAAACAAATTGATGTTAATTCTTCTTGATGTTTTTCATTTAAATAAATTCTAAAAATGTAGTCCGCTTTGGTCCCTTTATATTCATTTTCTTCTTTTACAACACGATTATCTTTGGTCCACGTACAATTCAATAATCCATTTTGCATATAGGATTGCACCACATTATCACACCAAGTTTCCAAATCTTCTCCAATTCGTTTTACATTTAAAGTGGATTTATAACGACGTAATTCTTCCACCATTTTTTGACTTTCTGCTAATTGCTTTTCATACTTTTCTTTTAAAGTTTGTTCTAATTCTAATTTTTCCGTTTTTAATTTATTTTGTTCTAAAACTAACTTATTCTTTTCTTCTGATAATTGTTGTTGAAGAGTATGAATTTGATCTTGAAATAATTGTTTTACTTCATATTCTTTATTTTGAAGGTTTGTTTGTTGTATGTTTTCTAAAGATTGATATTTAGCCTGTAATTGTTGGTATTGTGCTTTGTAATTGTTTTCAAGTTCAGTTTGTTTTACAAAAGCTTCATGACTAAGTTGTGATTTTTGATTGAATAAATCTTGTTTTGCTTTTTCATTGATTTTTTCAATTTCATTTTTTAATTGGTTAACTTCTGCAACATATTCACTTTGTAAAATCTTTTTATAATCAGCTAACTTTTGTTGATAAAGTTGATCTTTTCCCTCTTGAATCGCTTTTTCTAAAGCGGTTGTGTCCAATTGATAAATTTCTGTTAAATCAATTAAATCACCTGTTTCACCTGGTTCAATTAACTTTAATGTGTTTTTATCTTGAATGAGAACTTTAATTTTTTTCATTTTTTTCACCTGCTTTAATTCATTTTTATTTTATCATAATTTATAGAATTAAAATAGTCTTTGATTCGACAAAATTTTTATTAAGTATAGGATTTTATTTTTAATTTCGTTATAATAAAACTATCTTATATTTGGGGAGGATATCTATGGAAAAAAATCTATTAGTTGCTCAATCCGGTGGTCCAACTGCAGTGATCAACGCCTCTTTATTAGGAGTTATCCAAGAAGCATGGAAACAAAAAACAGTGCATCAAATTTATGGCTCCATGCATGGAATCGATGGTTTATTCAATGACCAAATAATCAATTTAAAAAAAATCAATCCTTCTGATTTAGAAAAATTATATTATACACCTAGTGCCGCTTTAGGAAGTGTAAGGCGTTGTTTACCACAAGATTTATCTCATCCCCTTTATCATCAATTATTACAACAATTTCAAAAGTATCAAATTCATTATTTTTTATATATTGGCGGAAATGATTCTATGGATACCGTATTAAAATTGAATCAATTTTTTAAAAAAGTGAATTATCCTTGTTTGGTTTTAGGAATTCCTAAAACCATTGATAATGACCTTGTCATTACTGATCATGCTCCAGGGTATGGTAGTGCCATTAAATATATTGCCAATACCATTCAAGAAATACATTTTGATATTTCATGTTATCAAAGAGGAAGAGTAAATATTGTTGAAATCATGGGAAGAGATTCGGGTTGGTTAACGGCCGGAAGCAAATTAGCTTGTTTAAACCAAGCAGGACCAGATTTAATTTATCTTCCTGAAGTTGCTTTTGATGAAAAAAGTTTTTTAAAAAAAGTACAACAACTTTATCAAAAACAACAACAAGTTCTCATTTGTGTTTCAGAAGGCATTAAAGATAAAACAGGAAAATATGTCATGGAGCAATCTGCTTATTTTGAAGATAATGATGTCTTTGGACATCTGCAACTTGGCGGAGTCGCAAAAGTTTTATCCCACCTTGTAAAAAAAGAATTAAATCTTCCTGTACGAGCTATTGAATTAAATCTTTGTCAACGTTGTGCGAGTCATTTTCTTTCAAAAACGGATGTCACCGAAGCCTATCAAGCAGGAGTTCAAGCTGTTCAATTGATTTTAAATGGTCACACTGGGGAAATGATTGCTTTTAAAAGAGTGAATCAACAACCTTATCAAATCACTTATGCATGTATTCCGATTGAACAGATTGCCAATCAAGTATCTTATATTCCTTCTTCTTGGATTCAAGATGATTGTGATTTAAATGAAAAGTTCATTCATTATGCTTTGCCATTAATTCAAGGAGAAATTACACTTCCCTATCACAACGGCTTAATTGATTTTTATTCTATCAAAAAATAAACCGCATTTTTTAATCAATGCGGTTTTTTTAGCCTTAGACAACTAATGATTGACGAACGGAAGGAACATAAGGAGTTGGCGGAAAATTAGGATCATAATCGGAAATAGGTCCTCCACCAGTAATATTACCAAACATTTCTCCCCAACCACCTTCATAATTTAAATATTCTTGAAAGTCATTGTAATGATTATACGTATAAAACACATATCGATCATTTAAATCTGTGATTGGTGTTCCATCAGCATAATATCGAGAATAAACAATTCTTGCTGCTCCTCTTGTAATTCTATTACCATCATTATAAATTTCAGCAGGATATCTTGGATCACAATCCGTTCCTGTTGTCCCAATATCCACTTCATAATATCTTAAGTCTCCATCAATGCCATAGATACGAGGAAGTTCAGGTTCATAAGGATATTTTTCAGTATCTCCAGAAAAGAAACTATTATTTAATCGTAAATATTTTCCCCATTCTGAAGCATAGGGTTGAGGATAATCATGACGATCTTCATAATAATTAATCGGAACATCACCAAAAGCATAAATATAGGCAGCTACTTCTTCTAAAGTAACATAAGCAGCATCTTTATAAATTTCAAAGGCAAGATTGCCATAGGCATCATAAACATAATATGTATTTCCATCTAAAGAAAAATTTGCCGTACTGTTATGAATGAACATTCCATTAGAAGAAGGCCGATAATTAGAAATAGTTGGTTCTTGATCTTGTTCTTGAATATCTCCAGACATGAGATGACATTCACTTCGATACATCGCATCTACATAACTTGAGGCTCTTGTATAATTAGCATAAAACTCATCTTTATTAACATTTTCATAAGGATTAGATGCAATAACTGTAATCGTTAAAGTATTCGAAACCATTCCTTTGTCTATAATTTCTAAATAAAGATGCACCGTTCCTTCTTTTAAGCCAGTTACAAATAAATCACCAAAAGCTGATTCTTCGACTAAAATAATATCTTCTTCATCGACATGAATCGTTGCTTCAGTATGATTTTGATGACGAACTTGTAATCGTTCATATTCCCCAACTTGTATAATGGTATTCGTCATCGCAATTTCAAAAGCATAAATCGATAATTGCACTTCATTAGAAACAACTTCATTATATTTAGCAATTATTGTGACTTCCCCAGAAGATAAGGCTGTCACTTGATTGCCTGAAATGGAAATCAGTTCACTTCCTTTAGTGATTTCATAATTTAAAGTAATATTTTGTTGCGGGGTGATGGTTGCAATAAGATTTGCTTGTTCTCCAACTCGAATTTTTGCAGGGTTAATCGAAAGTTGAATCGATTCAACGGATACTTTTTCAACCACTGTAACTTCAATAGAATCACTTAATCCACCAATTGATGCAATAATTTGTGTTGTGCCAACTCGTTGTGCTGTAATTAAACCTTGATTGTCAACTTTAACAATGGCTGGAAAATTACTTTCATAAGTAATCGTCCCACTGATGCCAACAAGTTCAACCTCTAATTGAGCTGTTTCATCCACAGCTAACGTTATACTTTCACCATTTGTAATCGCTAAACTTCCACTAGGAACGGAAGAACTTGAAGATGAAGAAAATAAATCACAAGCAGACAAGTAAAAAGAAGAAAGTAAAGCGACAATAATTCCAAGGCGTTGAATGATAGATTTTTTGATTTTCATTTTAATCCTTCCTTTTTATTGAACTTTTTTATATATAATTATAATAACTTTTTTTGAAGATGAATGCAATATTTAAAAAATTACAATCTTACAATTATAAAACTTCCGTTTTTGTACGCTTTTTTTATTTTTATTGACTATAGAAAAACATATCAGTATAATAAAACTAATATAATAAAAAAGAGAGGAGATAAAATGACAAAAAAACTTAAAAAATATCTGCTTTTAGTGCCAATTATTTTATTAACTGCCTGCAGTCAAAAAACAACTTCATCATCATCACAACCTCAAATTGAAGATGTCCCACAACATATTTTAGAGACATTAAAAGGGGATTTAGCTTTAGAAATTGAACTTGAAAAAAGTTCTATTGATAAAGAAACGGATGTAAAATCGAATGTTAAACAAACAAAAATGAAAACCTATATTAGTAGTGATGAATATTGGAATTACGAATATACAGATGAAAAAGTAATTAATGAATCACATTATTTTAAAAATGCGAAGGGAAATGTTAGTGAAAAACACATTTCAATGGATAATCAATCGATTATTGAAGAAGAAGTTCTTCTTTATGGAGAAACGACTGTTTTTAGCACACAATATTACAATCCATTTCAAAATTTAACCAAAAGTAGAATTCAAAAAATCAATGATACAACTTATACCATTGCTGATTTAACCGATTTAGAATTAGAAGCCATTCATGGACAATTGACATTGTATTATGGAAAAATTGCAACATTAGATATTATTGTAGACAAAAATGGTGCTATTGATTCTTTAACTTATGAAGCTTACTATGATTATGGGGATTATGCAACTTATCTTATTGGTTATGAATTAACTTGCCATTTTACCTCTAAACAAGATTTAGGTATAAAAGAAATCAAAGTAAAATCTCATGAAGATTATCACAATGCTTTACAAGAAAAATTAAATTTATTAAAAAATCAAGATTATGCTTTTACTTATACCAAAATTGACCCTGAAGGAACTTATGAAGATGAAACCTTTCAGGTTGTTGTCAATGAAGACATCATTTATGTTCAACATACCGAAAATGAAGTTACTGATGAATATGGATATATGAATACTGAAGATGGCTTTGTTGAATTTGTTGTTGAAAAAGAGGGTGACACAGTATACTTCAATGCTTTAGGAAAAGAAGATCCTTCCAAAAATGTTTCTGATCTTTTAGTCCATTTTGATTTAAGTGCTGATGTCTTTGCTTTTGATGGTCTCAATTATTATTTAGAAACAGGCTACGGACTATACAATTATTTAGATCATTTCTTACCTAATCAAGGAATTGATGGACTCGATGATGCAAACTCAGTTGATGATGGCTCTTTAACTTTATCTTGCAATGAAAATCAAATGAATTTAAATTATACAACATCAGGTAACTTATGGGAAATTAATGTTACAGTTACACAATTTAATAATGCAAAAATTCCTTATGACAATTATATTTATCAACCATTTAGTAATCCTACATCTTGGGAAGAAATGGGTGATTTCTATACAGACTTATTAGAAATGATGGATGAAAGTTTAATTGCGGAAATCCCATTCTATTATCCTGAAAATGGCTGGGATACCGCCATGGTTATGAGTTTTATGAACACAGCAATGTTAAATGTTGATTTTGCCACTGCAGAAGAAGCTGATGATATTTGTTTTGACTACATTATGGAATTAATCATGTCTGGTTATATGATGTCTGAAACGGATACAGACACTTACGAAAAAACGATTGATACGACAACCATTTCTATTAGTGCTTATTGTAACGAAAATACCTTTAATCTTTATATTGTTGTAAGTTAATATTTAAAAAGATTGCTTAAAGCACTAAGCAATCTTTTATTATGTTTTAGTTGCCTCTTTTTTAATACAAAGAAAAGAGTTCTAAAAAAGAGTGCTTCCTATGAATAATTTAAAATATTTTTTAAGCATATGACGATGCTATTTTAAAGGCTTCTACCACACAAATTAATTGGAATATGGCTAAAATTAACGAACCTATTGCTACCAAGTAATAAAAAATTTCTATCATCGCTGTTTTATTTTTATTTCTTTTCCTATTAAGCATATGGCTCCCAGAACTACTTAATATGATATCATCTAATGTGCTTATAAAAGAATTGAATAAAACAAAATAGATAATAGCAACAACAGCGTCAATAATTGTAAAAGGAAAGGTAATATAAGTTAAAAATTGTTCATTTCCTTTAAATCTTACAAATATTGCAACAATCAAAATGGCAGCTAAAGCAATAAACGTTGGAATCCCCATTATCCAAGCAAGCATTTTTTGAAAAGAGTACACTTTTTTGGAAGCTTTAACTATTTTAGTAGCGTTTAAATTTAATGGGAAATCTTCATTGGGATCATCATATTCATGATAAATATATTCTTTTCCATTATAATAAATTGATGCATAGTAATTGTAACTAGCATAAACATCAACTTTTTCAATGTCAGGAGATGTTATTTTTACTTTCTTTGCTTGGACACTAACTTGAACATTACTAGCTACTTTTTGATCATATTCTTTTTTTACCTCTTTTTCTTCTTTAGAATAATTTTCTAAAGAAGAATATAAAGACTCATGATCACTAATTTCTTCTAAAATTTTACGACGATAATCCGGATCAACATCACTAAATTCAGATGATGAAGAATTTCTAAATCCACCTTTTTCATCTAATAAAAAATGTTTAAAGTATGTCTTTACGCATTGAGAATATCTCTTCTTTGTTTCAAGATGTTTCTTTTCTGTATAGGTCGTTGTTGCATCTATTTTTAAGCGCCCAGTTGTATATTCTGTTCGCCCTTCTCCAGTTGTTTTAGCTTCATAACCATCAGAAACTACATAATTTTCTTCTAATTTGACATCAAATGTAACCTCACATTTATAAATTCCTTCAATGGAATAATTTAATGTTTTCAATAATTGAATAGCTCCCGGTTTTGAAATATATGTCAAAAATTGAGGATCTATGACATCTTTATATTTTGGTAAATTAAATTTTTTAATTATTTTTTGAGTAAAACTGTAACAAAAGTCCTTATTTAAAAGTTTATCTTCCTTTTCAATAAAAAACAATATTAAGCAACTTTACAGTTCTCCTGTTTATTTTATATAAATAAAAATATTTATCATTCAACTACATTAAAAATGCGATAAACTTAAAAAAGATTACTTATGCTTTCTTTTCTAAGTCTATCTCTTTTTTCTTTTTTTTATTCAAACAAGTAATAACAAGCAAAATCATTCCTAAAATAAACAAAATTATAGAAAAAATTTGTCCTGTGCTCAGATTTAAAAATACTTTTCTTTCATCTCTAAAAAATTCACAAAACAATCGAATAATGGGATATACTATGATAAGCAATACATAGTTGTTCACCTTTACAATTTCTTTTTTTTCATTAAAAAATAATAAAGCAAAAGCCATCAAATCTAAAAATGCTTCCATGGGTTGAACTGGAAATCTAGTAATATTTCCATATGTAATCCCAAAATCACTAATTATTCCATGACAACATCCTGCTAATGTACAATTGATTCTCATTATAGCAACAACAACTAATATTGAAGGTGCAATAAAATGCAAAGTATCTAAATATTTTCCTTTCCAATATAAAAGTTTCGTTAATAACATAAAGAATGGCAAAAAGATGATTGCTCCAAATAAAGATGTTCCAAATGCAAAATGCGAAGAAGGATTTTCAATGTTATATAAAATTACTGTTCCAGCAATACCAAAAATCATCGTTAATGTAGTCAAGATAAAAACTTTGAATTTTTTATATTGATACTTACTATTTCTAATATAATTGAAAATTAGCATAAATAGGTAGCTCAAAAACATAAATAGATAATTACCGTAGGGCAATAAAATCGGTAGTCTCATTTACTTTATAAAACCTCTAAAAGTCCATTGCTTTGTAGATGTTGAATAATAAATTAAACAACTATCATATAAAGGAGATAAATTAACGCCTGTTTCTGCCGCTTGAGCTACATAAGATTGAGTAGAACTATCATAACTATACCGAGTGACATTGCTTGTATATGTCGTATTTTCTTTATTAGAATGAAATTTTCTAAGATTGACGTTTAGATTATAACCATTCGTTAAAACATCCCCAAAATTATATCTAGCATCAATTATTGAAACATAAATTCCACAATAATAAACATATAAATTTCCATCCATATCTTTAATAATTTTATAATCTGTATTTGCTTCACTGATTTCTTTAATCGTAATCGTTCTATCTATAGTACTTCCTTGGTCACTGCCACTACTTCCATCCGTGTATAAATCATTGTCCATATGTAAGTAATACATCGTGCCTTCACTTGTAAAAATACCTGTGCTTACATCGTATGTTCCTTTTAAATTGTGATTACTATCCAAAATATAAGAAACATCATTTAAGATTAAAGGATTCAAATTAAAACTTGTAGCTTTTTCATATTGTCCAGATAAATTTTGGCTTGAATTATTATAAAAGAAGCCACCATAAAGTTCTGCTTTAACATCATAAGACTGAATATAATTCCTATTTTCAATTAAAGAATTTATTCCTTCATCACTAATTGACATTTTGCCACTGATAAAATATCTTCCATCAGCATAACTGGTATCAATAGAATTATCAAAAATGAGATTACCATCTAATACAATATTATTAGGTTTTACATAATTCCAATAGGTCGTTTGGGCATAAATTCCCACTCCAAACCGATTTCCACTAAAATTTAAATTAGCAGTGTCTCGAATATTTGTTGTATAAGACATCAAACCACCCGCAATATAACGACTTTCACCGCTAATTGCTAAAGTATTTCCTGTCGCACTAACTCTATCAAAAGTCTTATATCCTGTTGGTTTAAAACGAATTGTTGATCCCTTCATAGCATATAAACTACTGCCTGGATAAAAAGTCATCTTACTATGAATTTCAAATGTGTATCCTTTGTTAATTATAAAATCAAATAAAGGACTTATCGGAAAGTCGATTCTTGCAAAATCAAAATCTGCATTAATATCCCCATATGAAGGATTTGATAATGTTGCGCTTAAAATATAACTTCCTGCTTCTTGTATATTCGTATTAAAAATAAATCGAGACCGGCAATTATACATTTTTGTATATATTGTGTTGGAACTTGGACTTGATAATGCCCCAATTTTATATGGTTCATACAATACATAATCCATACTTGAAGAATTATTATTAAAACTAAATAATGCATTATTAAATGAATTACCAATAAAAGTAATTGTGCTATTCACTATCCCTAATTCTTGAAAATCAATTTTACAATATCCTTCTAAAATTGCACCCTTATAAAATTTACATGGAACTTGAAGATAAGAAATGTTATATTCTGTAAATAAACTTTGTCTTTTACTTAATCCTACAGCAGATTGATCTCTTCCTCTAGCATCAGCAATGGTAACCGTAGAAGTAATTTTTCCACCACTATTGACAATGATTTGTCCACCACCAACAGTGTCTTTGATTAATCCATAGTTATTTAAAACGCCACCATTATTGATGATAATATTATGACCATGTAAATCCAAAAATGCATATTTTCCAATAATGTAACTATAAAATGTACTTGCAGATCTTCCTCCTACTTCCCCTCCTATATTTAAAGTACCATTGATAATTAAATCACCATTTAAAATGATATAAATACTTGCTTGGTCATACCCACAATAAGTTAATGTGCTTCCTCCATTATAATCAAGAGCAATGGCATAATCGGTCGAAGTTCGATGATTTCCCAAATTTTCACTAATGCTACCAGTATTAGGCGATATGTATAATTCATCATTTCCATAAGTAAAATTGAGTGTTGTACCTGCATTAATCGTTGCACTATCAATAAAAACACTATTGGTATTTAAATGATATGTCATGTCGCTTCCAACATTTAAACCATCACCACTTCCACCTCGATATTGGTCATGTAAAAATAAACTTCCACTAGTTAAATTGTTAATTGAACTCGCTAGATAATCACTGGATTCAATAAATCTTAAATAAATATCTGTTTCACCAGTAATAGGCACACTAAAATCAAAATATTCACTAAATTGAATATCTTTATAATAACCATAGTTTAAATAGTTGGGTACATTTAAATCTATCGGAGAAACGATACTATTTTCTTTTACTTTAATGGTATCCACTGAATCATAATAAATAGGATCATTTCCTTTGGTTGTAATTCTAGTCATTCTTATTTCATATTGAGGATAATATACCCATGTAGCATAGTCAACATTAATAGGAACGCAACCTATTTCAATAGAAACATTTCCATAAACAATTTCTTCAACTTTATAAATTGTGATTCTTTGATAAATTGTCGTTGTAACGTAGGCTCCATCTACAATTTCAGCTGATTGAGAAATAATTTGATCTGATGTGTAAACATCTCCTACTGAAAATTGCTGCCTATGTGTTTGGGTATTGCCACTATCGCATTGGAATCGAAGATAGTCTTCTGTTCCATCACTTTTGGTTACATTTGTTTGCCATACAACCGAATAACTCGTTTCATCACTAACTTGAGTCCAACTTGTGACATTACATTCAAAACTTTTAATTTGTTCAGGTCCTGAACTATTACTTCTACGCTTAATTTCAGTTCTAGTTCCGTTATACACATCATAATAAATTTGAATCGGATCAGGATTAGTTAATTCTCCTGTCTGTCCATCATAAACTGGTGCAGTCATAGAATGTGTTCCATAATTATCACCATTTTCGTCAACATCGGTTACTCCATGTGAAATGGTATATGTACTAGGAACAAAATATTCTGTCGTTGTTTCAATTCCTTCTGCAATCGTTTCATAATGGACATTTACATCATGGAAAGTAGTTGTTTCATCACTATGGGTAATTTCATCATTTGTTTGATTCGTGCCAAAAATAATAAAAGTACTAAAACCGACAAGACTTCCAGTTAAAATTAAAAATACAAATAAAAACCATAATACATTTTTATTTTTTTCCATTAGCTAGTCACTCCTTTCAAATTCGTTATGAAATTGAAAGTTAACTGAGGAAATATTGTGTCATTATTAAGATCTAAATTGATAAAATCAAATAAAATTTCAAAATACACATAATTCGTTCCACTTTGATATTCTTTAGTCAATGAATAAAGACATGGCTCACTATCACTATATACAAGCAAACTTCCTTCAAGAGTATACGAAGTTTGAATTAATGATGTAGTAGTATAATAAGATAATTCATTACTATATAAAAATCGATTTTCACTAATTTCCAACTGACATTTAAAGTTTGTTGGTACTTCTAATAAAGAATTATTAGAATTAAAAATATCGTAATTTTCTAAAGTATAATAAGAATAAGTTAATCCAAAAATAACATTTACATCTATTGAAGCATACTTTTCTTTTAATAAATCTGGCCGACATTTTCCTTTTATAGAAAAAGTAGTATCAGTATAATATCTTTTATTATCAAAATTATAAAAATCAAAGCCTTCTTCACTACCTATCACATAAAAAATTGAATTTGAAAAATCAAAATTCATAACATCAGAAACTTCGACCTCTAATCCTATTTTTTGTGAATCATTGATTGACCAACTAGAAAAGCCAACACAAAACATACTCAAAATTGTAAGGAAATACCCCCCCC
>HF998020.1:12028-33490 GCA_000433015.1 Firmicutes bacterium CAG:631 | reverse complement strand
GAAAGGCTTTTTGTCTACAGTCTGAACTGCTACAAAAAGTAGCAGTTTATTTTTTCTTGGATTGAATATATTCATCAATGGCCTTAGCAGCAGTTTTACCTGCTCCCATAGCCAAAATAACTGTAGCTGCACCAGTGACAGCATCTCCACCAGCATATACGCCTTCACGAGAAGTAGCGCCAGTGGCTTCATCAACAATAATTCCACCCCAACGTTGCGTTTCTAATCCTTTCGTTGTTGATTTAATTAAAGGATTAGGGGAAGTGCCAATTGCCATGATTACAGAATCAACATCAATTGTAAATTGAGAATCTTTCTTTTCAATTGGTCTTCTTCTTCCAGATTCATCAGGTTCGCCTAATTCCATTTCAACACATTTTATTCCACGAACAAATTTATGTTCATCACCTAATATTTCAATAGGATTCGTTAAGAATTTAAAAATAATGCCTTCTTCTTTAGCATGTTCAACTTCTTCATGACGAGCTGGCAATTCTGCTTCAGAACGACGATAAATGATATAAACTTCTTCAGCACCTAAACGTTTAGCAGAACGAGCTGCATCCATGGCTACATTTCCACCACCAACAACAGCAACTTTTTTAGCATGTTGAATAGGTGTATCATTATGATCTTTATATGCTTTCATTAAATTGACACGCGTTAAAAACTCATTAGCTGAATAAACACCATTTAAATTTTCACCAGGAATATTCATAAAACGAGGAAGACCTGCACCAGAGCCGATAAAGATGGCTTCAAAATGATATTCATCTAAAAGTTCATCAATAGAAATGACTTTTCCGATGACCATATTCGTTTCAACTTTGACACCAATTTCTTTTAAAGTATCAATTTCTTTTTGAACAATTGATTTTGGTAAACGAAATTCGGGAATGCCATAAACTAAAACACCACCAGCTAAATGTAAAGCTTCAAAAATGGTGACATCATATCCTTTTTTGGCCAAATCTCCGGCACAAGTAAGACCAGAAGGCCCAGAACCAATAATCGCAACTTTATGCCCATTTTTTTGAACCGCTTTTGCAGCTGTTTTAATATTTTCATTGTGATAATCAGCAACAAATCGTTCTAGTCTGCCAATAGCCACCGATTCTCCTCTTAAGCCACGAACACATTTTTGCTCACATTGAGTTTCTTGTGGGCAAACACGTCCACATACAGCAGGTAATGAACTAGATTCAGTAATAATTTGATAAGCTTCTTCAAATTTACCTTCAGCCACTTTGGCAATAAAATCAGGAATATGAATGTTAACAGGACATCCACTAACACAAGGCTTGTGCTTACAATGTAAACAACGTTGTGCTTCATCTATTGCTTGTTCAGCACTATATCCTAAAGCGACTTCTTTAAAATTTTTATTCCGTTCACAAGCAGGTTGTGTAGGCATTTCATTTCTTTTTAAAGACATATTTGGCATATTAATGAACCTCCTTTTTAAATAGATTGCAAACTTCTTCATGTGCTTTTCTTTCAAAAGGTTGATACATTTTTGCTCGTTCGATGGATTCATCAAAATCCACTTCATGTCCATCAAAATCAGGACCATCAACACAAGCAAACTTAACCTTTCCACCTACAGTTAAGCGGCAACAACCACACATTCCAGTTCCATCAATCATGATTGGATTCATACTAACTATGGTTTTAATATTATATTCTTTAGTCAATTTGCAAACAAATTTCATCATTACTAAAGGACCAATTGCAATGACTTCATCATATTGTTCGCCATTTTCTAATAATTCTCTTAAAGCATCGGTAACTAATCCTTTTTTGCCATAACTACCATCATCAGTCATCATAAAAAATGCATCACTTGCTGCTTTAAATTCATCTTCTAAAATGACCAAATCTTTATTTCTAAAACCGACGATAGAATGCACATTTGCTCCTAGTTGATGTAATTTTTTAGCGATTGGATAAGCAATAGCACATCCCACTCCGCCACCAACAACAGCGACCTTTTTTAAACCTTCTACATGAGAAGGAACGCCAAGAGGCCCAACAAAGTCACAAATATAATCTCCTTCATTAAGATGGTTTAATTTTTCTGTCGTTGCACCAACAACTTGGAAAATAATGGTTACGATTCCTTTTTCGCGATCAAAATCAGCAACAGTTAAAGGAATTCTTTCTCCATCTTTATCTACACGTAAAATGATAAATTGCCCAGGTTCTGCTTTTTTAGCAACAAAGGGCGCATCAATTTCCATGAGCGTAACGGTAGGATTTAAAATCTTTTTTTTCAAAATTTTATACATAATGTTTCCTCCTCGATTCTTGTTTTGATGAAAATTTGCTGCTCTTTTCATCAAAACAAACCCTGAAAATATTTCAGGGTTGTGTTTTTTTACATTTTATTGTTCTATAAGATTAGAAATCAACTTCAGTGCCATAGTAAGCACAAGTTAACAATTTTTCCATTTCTTTTGGAGTAATTGGTCTAGGATTTGAACCTGTGCAAGCATCGCCAACAGCAAGTTCAGCAATATGTGCTACTTTTTCTTTGAATTCATCTTCCAAAATACCAAATTCTTTTAAAGTCTTTGGAATATTTAATTGAACATTGTAATCATCAATTTTTGCACATAATTTTTCTACTAATTCTTCATCACTAGCACCTGTTAAGCCAATAGAACGAGCGATTTCAGCATAACGTGTTGCACCAGCTTTTGCATTAAATTTGATTACATATGGTAAATAAATGGCATTTGCACATCCGTGAGGAATATGTCCAGTTGAGAAAGCTGCACCTGTTTTATGAGCCATAGAGTGAACAATACCTAATAAAGCATTAGAGAATGCCATACCAGCTAAACATTGAGCATAGTGCATTTGTTCTCTTGCAGCCATATCACCACGATAAGAAGCAGGTAAATAATCAAAGACCATGTGAATTGCTTTTAAAGCCAATGGATCAGTAAATACAGAGTGAAGTGTAGAAACATAAGCTTCAATTGCATGTGTTAAAGCATCCATACCCGTATGAGCTGTTAAAGTTGCAGGCATTGTTTCTGCTAAAGTTGGATCAACAACTGCAACATCTGGTGTAATATTGAAGTCAGCTAAAGGATATTTGATTCCTTTAGAGTAATCAGTAATGACAGAAAATGCAGTAACTTCTGTTGCTGTTCCTGAAGTAGAAGGAATAGCTAAAAATCTAGCTTTTGTTCTCAATTCAGGGAAATTAAATGGAATAATTAAATCATCCATTGTTGTATTTGGATATTCATAGAATGCCCACATTGCTTTTGCAGCATCAATTGGAGATCCACCACCCATTGCAACAATCCAGTCTGGTTGGAATTTGCGCATTGCTTCAGCACCACGCATAACGGTTTCTACAGAAGGATCGGGTTCAACATTTTCAAATAATTCAACTTCAATTTTTGCTTCATGAAGATAATTAATCACTTGATCTAAGAAACCAAAACGTTTCATGGATCCGCCACCAACTACAATCATTGCTTTTTTACCTTTTAATGTTTTTAATACATCTAAACATCCCTTGCCATAATAAATATCTCTTGGTAAAGTAAATCTTGACATAAATTCTCCCTCTTTCTTTGTTTCTTTCCAAGCATCATAAATGTCATCTTTCGATGCAAGAATATTGTAACATATTTTTTATAAAATGTTCATATAAAAAAAGCATATCAGTATATATTTACTGATATGTTAAGATAAGATATGTTTGATGCTTTTTTCAATTTCATTTAAAAACCATTTGGACATTTGATTTTTATAAACATCTAAATTGTTTCTTTTAATGAGCATATCGCGATAAATATGTTTTTCATCTACACATTTTTTTTGAACCAATTGATGACGAATTAAAATCTCTTCAGGAATGGGGGAAACCCACATATAGGATTCATTAATTTGACTTAAAAGTTCAAATTGACTTCCTCGTTCATAAATATAAATTTTTTTCCCATCTTTATTTTTTATCGTATTTTTAATATCATGGTTATCCATATAAGGAATAGATACATCACCATGAACAATTTCTACATAAGGATTCAAGTCACTAATTTGAATGACCTCTTTACTAGCTAGTGGATGATTTTTAGAAAAAACAACAACAAACTCAAAATCAAGTAAGGTTTCCCATTTTAAATTTTTGTTTTCTAAATATTGCATAAAATGTCTTTGATAATCTAAGGGAAATCGAATGACACCCAAATCAAAATGACCTTCAGCAACATTTTTAATGGTTTGAACCGAATTGGTTTCTACATAATCAATCGAAATTTCTTTTTCAAAATTTAAATTTTTTACAAATTGAATAAAGGCATTCGAAATATAACTTGCTCGTGGAACAGATAAACTTAAGCTTTGCATTTCAGAAGGTGTTTTAGTAAACATTTCTTCTAAACGATCCATTTCGTTTAATATATTTTTGGCATAATTTAAAAATTCTTTTCCTTTTGGTGTGGCAATGACTCCATTTCGTGTTCTTTCAAAAATGGAAATATTAATTAAGGATTCCAATTTTTTTACATTTTTACTTAAATTGGGTTGTGCCATATATAAATTATTCGCAGCTTCTGTAAATGATCCTGTTTTTTCAACTTCAACGGCACATCTTAAAAGTAAAGTATTCATCCTGCCACCACTTTTCGCTATATATTTTTTTATATACTACTATTTTATTATGAATATAGTAAAAAGTCAATGCGCATCCTTTTGCAGTTCTTGAATGATCATTGGAATGCATGCAATCACATCTGTGGCGGTTACACTATATTCAGAGAGTTGTTGTGCTGCTTTTTCACCAGCTTTGCCAAGAAGATAAGTGGCCATTAAGGCTGAATTGGCATGATATCCATAAATACTTACAATACCTGATAAAATTCCAGAAAGAACATCTCCACTTCCTGCTTTTGCAAGAGCAGGCGTCCCAGCTGTATTGATATACATTTCATTTTGAAAAGCAATTAAAGAAACGGCACTTTTTAAAATTAATAAAACATCATAATCTTTTACAAATTGTTTCGCTAACAAAATGCTTTCTGTTTTTACTCTTTCCATGGGTTGTGCACTTAATCGAGAAAATTCTTTTAAATGTGGGGTTAAAATAACCTTACACTTTTTTTCTTTTAAAATTTCCACACCAAATTGACTTAATGTATTTAATCCATCTGCATCAATGATAAGCGTGTGTTCATAATGAGTTAATAAATATTGAATGGTTTGATAAATTTCCTTTGATACTCCAAGTCCCATCCCAATGGTAATCACTTCGTAATGTAAAATAGATTTTAATTTTTCTTCATCATAAGATAAATTTCCATTTCCATCTGCAAATAAAACATACGTCAATTCAGGATGATGCAAAGCATAAATTTCATATAAAGAAGAAGGAATGCATAAAGTCGCATATCCTGTTCCTATTTTTAAAGCAGCATAGGCCAGTGAAGATAATAAAGCCGCTCCAGGTAATGTTTTACTTCCACTAATAAAAGCACATTTTCCATAACTTCCCTTGTTTGTATTATGTAAACGTTTTTTAAAAAAATCGCCATAATCTTGTTCGTTTTTTAAATAAATAACATCCTCAAATAAATTTTTTTCTCCAATATCTACCGTTTCAATTTGTTGATAACTATCAATGCCATCATTTAAAAAATGCCCTGTTTTTTTAAACTGAATCGCATAACAAATGTCACAAAAAAGATAAGCTCCCATTGCATTTCCATGATCTCCATGGATTCCTGAAGGAATATCAATGGCAATTTTATAGGCTTTGATTTGGTTTAAAAAAGAAATGCGTTGTATCCATTCTTGTGTTAATAATCGATTTAATCCGATACCAAAAAGGCCATCAACCATAACATCATATGAAGATTGAATTTGATCCAAAGAATGAATGATTTTACCCAAAAAACGTTGTTGGTTGATTTGATTTTCATTAGATTGATGCGTAGAAATTGGTTGATACACGATGACATTTTGATAATGATGCTCGAATAAATGTCTTGCAAGAACAAATGCATCCCCGCCATTGCCACCATTACCAGCCAAAATTAAAAATGAAGTGTTTAAATTAGGAAATTGCGCTTGAATTTTTAAAAAAAGCGCTTCTCCCGCTTTTTCCATCAACGCAAGCGTATTTTTCTCACAAGCGATAAAATAAACATCAATATCTTGTGCTTGTTTCACACTTAAAATCGGTTCCATAATTATTCCTCGTGTTTAGAATTTTCAATTTGAACGGATAAACGATGATAAGATAATTGAATGTGATGTTTATCAAATGCCAATTTTACAGCTTCATTTAAATAATAATAGACATCCCAATAATCATCCGTTTTTACCCAGGTACGCAAACTCAGTTCAATTCCACTTTCTTGATAAAAAAGGCGAATTGCGACCTCTGGATCTTTTAAAATTAAACTTTGTTGTTCACAAATTTCCAACATAATTTTTTTGGCCTTTTCCACATCTTCTTGATAAGCAATTTGAAACGAATTGTCTACTCGACGAATGTTTTTTCGTGTTAAATTAATAATAATATCATTCGCTAATGTTCCATTAGGTAACATTACCACTTTATTATCAGCTGTAACCAAAGTAGTATAAAACGTTTTAATTTCTTCTACGGTTCCTTCCACATCTTGAGCAACAATATAATCTCCCAATTTAAAGGGTCTCATGACTAATATCACAATTCCTCCAGCAAAATTGGATAAAGATCCTTGTACTGCTAAACCAATGGCCACTCCTATGGCACCAATAATACTGCCTACTGCAGCTGTATCAATGCCTACATATCCTAAAAAAACAATCAAAGCGATTATTTTTAATCCTTTTCTTAAAATGCTATTGGTCACTTCTACAATGGTGCGATCCACATGTTTATTCTCAAGTCTTCTTTTGATTCTTTTAGAAATGATATTAATCATTTTAAAAACAATTAATAAAACGATAAAACCAATCAACAATTTTACACCACTAGTGGATATCCAATGAATAATATCATTTAAAATTTTTTTCCAATCAATTGCTAAAAACATGATAGTTCACTCCTTTTTGATAATGTTGTTTAATATAAAGCAGTGCTTCTTTAAAACATTCTTTATCACTTTCATGAGTTAAAACGTTTAAAGTTTCTTTTTCATTTAACCAAAATGCTTCAGAAACCTCTTCTTTTTGTACTATAATTTCACCCTTTTCATAAAGGGCAACAAAAAATACAACATCTTTTAAAATCCCAATAAAGGGGGAATAAGTAATAACTTTTCTAAAGTTCGTGTCGATAAAAACCTCTAAATTCGTTTCTTCTTTGATTTCTCTAAGTGCAGTTTCTTTTTCTGTTTCATCTTTTTCAACATGCCCCTTAGGAAATGAAAAATGACCAAGTTGCATTTTTAAAACTAAAAATTGCAATTCATCTTTTTTCCATTGAAAGATAATTGCACCACAAGATTTTTCTTTCTTCATAGGACATCTCCTCACAAAATCTTTTTTTTATTATAACATAAAAAAAGAGTTTTATAATCCATTCCATTAATAAAAACAAAAAAGTCCTAAAAAAATAGGACTTTAATTCTTCATGGCACCCACAGCAGGATTCGAACCTGTGACCCTGCGCTTAGAAGGCGCATGCTCTATCCAGCTGAGCTATGTGGGCATCAAGGATAAACTCTAATATTAAAGAGCATATTCATTCTATACTAGTCCAAGAAATTTTACAAGTTTTTTTACCAAAATATTTTCTTAATTTAAAAATATTTCATTTTCATATTGAAATCAATTTTGGAATATGATATATTAATAAAGCATTCTTGCAGATGTAGTTCAGTGGTAGAACATTAGCCTTCCAAGCTAACTATGCGGGTTCGATTCCCGTCATCTGCTCCATTGGCAAAATCACTCACACATCGTGTGAGTTTTATTTTATAAAAATACATGTTTTTCTCATAGCCCTTAATCATCTTTATTCATTATTTTTTGAAATATATACATCCATTTCCATAGGGCGTACCATCAATATATTGTAATTCGAAACTTTTATATATTTTATCCTTTTTTTCTCAAATGGAATAATTGCTAACTTCTTTATCGGCCTATAATTTACAATAAAAGGAATTAGGCTTCTCATACAAAATCTCCTTTACTAATTACTCCTTTAACGATTTATTTATCATTGCTAATTATATCATTAAAACAAAAAAATGGTCCATAGTATTGAAAAATTTTTAATTTAAAATATTAAAATCATAATAATTTGTCCTAAATATATATATATAGTTCATAATTTGTATATAATTCACTACATTTGTAAATAAAGTTCTATTTTTTAAGGATTTTTAATTTTATAAATATGCTATTTTCTATAAAACTCATTTTATTTTTTTTGGTGTATTAATTTTTTTATTTTATCATTTGAATTTCATCAATAATCGCATCTAAGGTTGAAAAATCAACAAAAGAAATCGTTTTTTTATAAGTTTCTATTATGACTTTATATTCTGCTGTTAACTTTTCTTTAGGTAATTTTTTGATAGAATGATAAAGAATTTTCATAAGCATTTTGTGTTTCAATTTTAATTTCGAATAGTCAATTCCTCCCCTTAAATGTCTAATTTTAACACTTTTAAATTTATCGTCTTCTAATTGATTGAGAATATTATTTTTGATATTTTGTTTTACTTGTTCATCTTTTGGATCAAAAAGACCAACAGTTATCAAAAAAACATTTTTATGCTTACATTCATCAATAGAATTTAAAATCTTACTCATTTTTAAAATTCCACCAGCATAGATTGCACCTAAATAAATAATAGTATCATATATCTCTCCATCAAAAGGAGTTAAAGATAAAAATTCTTTATAAGAATAAATGGGAAAATTCGTTTTTTTGGCCAATTCTTCGGCATATCTTTTTGTTGTTCCATATTGAGAAGCATAAACAATAATTTTATTCATAATTCCTCCTATAACTTGTCAAGTTTTGCTTGTGAAAGTAATTTGCTATTTATTTAAAATTAAATTCTATTTTTGAAATTTCAGATACTTTAATTTGGTACCTGTTTTTTGATGTATATCCTTCTAACAATATGCTGTTCCCAAAATAAGATAAGTAATTTTCCATAATTTCGAATTTAAATTTTTCGACCTCTCCTATAAATTCTTCGTAATCAATCTCACTTATTCTGTTTTTATTGATTTTTGATATTTCTATATGTTCCCACATTTGTTCAATTTTCAAATCTTCTATTTCTAAAAACATTAAACAACTAGTTGTTTTCGTTGTTTCTTTACCTTTTTCATTCAAATTATAAACACCTGTCCCAAAATAGAATACAAGTGAATTATTTTGAACATAAATTCTTTCAACAACACAATCATGTAAGCCATATTTATAAAGATATTCATCAATATTTTTCATTTTATTCTCCTTTATTACATCCACAGTTTTAATGCCTCGAGAATTGGATTGATATTACCAATAAAGTCTGCATTGGTGTTTAAAGCGCCACTAGCATCAAAAACTTGATGATTTCCCCAAGCATCGTAAAGATAAGAAGCAACAAGATTTCCATTGAGATCATAATATGGATTACCTTACAAGTGAAAAAAAACTTTATATTAATCCAATATATGTACTGACTTCTTCTGCTCTTATCTTTAACTCTCTTAAAAATTCATGACATTCTTTATCCGAGTATTTGTTAATGCATTCATCCGCTTTTAAACAATAAAATTCTATTAGATTAACAATTTTGATTCTTACACTATATGGTAATTTATCATTATTTTTTACTTTTTTTTCGTACAAATCAATATCAAGTGTCTCTAATTTTTCATATATGGAATTTGATGTATCATGTGAATCTTGATTTAAATTAATATCACAAAGTGTCTTTATAAATATACTTATTACATCCATATTTCATATCATCTCCTTATATAAATGGAAATTTGTATTTTCCAATTCCATTAGCTACAATCCAATGAATAAACCATCATAAAAGTAAAGAATAGTATGGGTACCCTTCACTTCTTTTAACAATCGACCTTGGTCATCACAAATATATTTTACTTGATTCTTACCTGTTCTGCAATCAAAAGCGTCATATTGGAAGGTATAAATGCCAAACTGGGTCATTTGATGTTGATGATTGTAAGTAAAACTTTATTGGTTCCATTGAAGAAGTAAAAATTAATATAACGACAAAAAATTTATTTTTAATTTTTTAGCACTAATTACTTGACAGTGCTAAATTTTATGATATAATGGTTCTAGCACTCAAATATAAGTAGTGCTAAAAAATTAAAGGATGAACTTTTAAGCATGATAGAAAAATTAATTGAAAAACTAAACAAAGAAAATCAGCAAGAATTAAGTTTGAAAATAAAAAGGCAGGAAAAATTAAATGAACAAGAAATACTAAAGGTTCTTGAAACTTTAAAAACTTTCAATGCTTCTAAAGAAATTTTGGCTTTACTTAATCAATATGAAGATGCTTTCCCAAAACAATATTATCAATTGATGCAATTTAGAATTAATGCTCTTTTAGATTTAAAGCAATATGAAGAAGCAAAAAGAAAAGTACTAAACGAACTAGAAATGCCTTATATTCCTTCAGATTTTGAAATATTTTTAAAAGATTGCTTAAAAGAAATTGATTTTTATTTAAATGAAGATAAATTTACTTTACAAGTCAAAGATTTACAACGTTTAGATCAATTGGATGATGCTCATTTATTAATTATTTTGCCTCAATTAAAAAATTTCAATCTTTATCCTTATCTTGATAAAATTCAAACCTTATTTTTAAGACAAGATATTCAAGATATGTCAAAGTCATTATTACTAGCTACACTATCCGATTTAAAAATTGATTATGAATTTGCGGTGTTTAAAAATAATGTGCAGTATTTAATTCATCCTGTAGAACTTAAAGATTTAAGAGAATATCCATCTTTTCAATATTTGCAAAATCTAATACAGCAAAAAGCCAACGAATTTGAAATGAGCGATTATACCAATTTTAAACAACTCATTGAAACTTATCTTTTAAATCTATATCCTCAAGATTTATCATTCAAAGAATGTGATCATTTATTTTATGGAACGGTGAAAGTCTTTCATGAATTAAAAAAAGAACAAGAGCTTTTGAAGGATGAATATTTAAATCACCTAGAAAAATATTCTTCTGAAGTTGAAAAATATTATCAAAAAGTGATGGATTTACTGAAAAGCTTTTGAGTTTTTATAATATTATTGTATAATATTAACTTGTATGAATAACAAAAAAAGGAGATTTTAACAATGAAAACAAATTTAGAAAAATTAGAAAAATGCCAAACCAAATTATCCGTTGTGGTAGAACCAGAAGAATGGAAAAATGCACAACAAAAAGAATTTAAAAAACTAGCTGACCAAACAACAGTTCCTGGTTTTAGAAAAGGACATGCTCCTGAAAATTTAGTAAAATCAAAAGTAAATCATGCCGAAGTTTTAAGACGTGCTGCAGATGCGATGATTGATGTTGCTTATAAAAATGCAATTAAAGAACATCAATTAAAACCTTATTATCAACCAGAATTAAACATTGTTAAAATGGATGATGATCAATTTGAATTCGATCTTACTTTTATTGGCGCACCAACTGTTAAACTAGGTGGATATAAAGATATTGAAGTTAAAAAAGATAAAGTTAGTGTTTCTGATGAAGATGTGCAAGCTAAAATTGATGATTTAATTCAAAAAAATGCCGAATTAGAAATCGTAGAAGATGACATTCTTGAAAGTGGAAATACTGCTGTCATTGATTTTGAAGGATTTATTGACGGTGTTCCTTTTGAAGGAGGAAAAGCTGAAAACTTCTCCTTAGAAATTGGTTCTAATACTTTTGTTCCCGGATTTGAAGAACAATTAATTGGGATGAAAAGCAATGAAGAAAGTGACATTAAGATTACTTTCCCACAAAACTATGTTGAAAATTTATCAGGCAAAGAAGCGACTTTTAAAGTTAAATTACATGAAATTAAAAGAAAAGTTTTGCCTACTTTAAATGATGAGTTTGTCAAAGAAGTCGATATTAAAGATGTCAATACTGTTGATGAATTAAAAGAACATTTCAAAAAAGAAATTCAAGAAAGAAAAGAAAATGAAGCTTCAGAAAAACAACTTCAAGAATTAATTCAACTCATTTCTGAAAAAGCAGAATTTGAAGTGAGTGATAAAATGATTGAAGAAGAAGCCGGTTATATGATTGATAATTTTAAAGCCCGTGTTGAACAAAATGGTTTAAAATATGAAGATTATTTAAAAATGACCAATACGGATGAAACAAAATTATTACAACAAGCTAAAGATGAAGCGATGAAAAGTTTAAGACAACTCTTTGTCTTAAATGAAATTGGTTTAGTTGAAAATATTACTGTTTCTGACGAAGAAGTGGATGAAGAATTAAAAAAGATGGCCGATTTATACCATATGAATTTGGATGAATTAAAAAAGAACATAAAAGATCGTATCGGTCAATTTAAAAACGATTTAAGAAACAATAAAATTGTTAAATTCTTAAAAGAAAATAATAAATTAAGTTAATTTTAAGCATTTTAGGTAATACTTAAATAAGAAGGGGGAATACCTATGGCAGAAGAAATTTTAAAACTTGAAGTGGATTATCCTCTTTTATGCACTCGTGGTGCCGTCTTATTTCCTAAAAACGATATGAATATTGAGGCTGGACGTGTTTTTTCAAAAAACGCAATCAAAATCGCAATGAATGACTTTAATAATCATATCATTGTTGTTCCTCAATTAGATCCAAATGCCGAACAAATCGACAAAAATGCAATTTCTACTTATGGTACAATTGCAAAAATTAAAATGAAAAGAAACTATGAAAATGGAATTGTTAAAGTTTCTTTAACGGGATTACAACGTGTTTTACTCAATTCCTTTTATTCTCAAGATGGTTGTTATTATGCCAATGTCAGTATTGTTGAGGATATTGATGGAGATTTAGAAGAGGAAGCGGCTTATATTCGAAAAATTGCTGGTGTGATTGAAGATTTTATTGCTATTACACCAAACATTCCTAAATCAGCAATTGAAAAATTATCTAAAGGAGTTTCTGCTTCTGAATTTACCGATACCATTTCTCAAGTTTTGATTCATAACTTAAAAGTTTCAATTCAATTGTTAGAAACGCGTGAAGTCATTTCTCGTCTTCAAATTATCATGGAATATTTAGAAAGCGAAAAAGAAATTACCAAAATTGAAAATGAAATCACGCAAAAAGTCAGAAAAAAAATTGATGAAAATCAAAAAGAATATATTTTAAGAGAGAAACTAAGAGCCATTAAAGAAGAATTAGGCGATATCTCTCCTGTAGAACAAGATGTAGATGATATTCGTAAAATTGTGACGGATAATCCTTATCCTGAAGCCATTAAAAACAAAGCTTTAAGTGAATTAAAACGTCTTGAAGGCATGCCACAAGCAAGTAGTGAAGCTTCCATGCTAAAGACTTATATTGATTGGTTAATTGCGATTCCATGGTATCAAAAATCGGAAGATAATAACGATATTTTAAAAGTCGAAGAAATCTTAGATGAAGATCACTATGGATTAGAAAAAATTAAAGAAAGAATTGTAGAGTATTTAGCTGTTAAAACTTTAACAAGTTCTTTAAAAGCTCCTATTTTATGCTTCGTTGGCCCTCCTGGAGTAGGTAAAACATCTTTAGCTAAATCCATTGCTCGGGCTATTGATCGTAAATTTGTCAAAATGTCATTAGGTGGAATGAAAGATGAATCTGAAATTCGTGGCCATCGTCGGACTTATTTAGGGGCACTTCCTGGTCGTGTATTACAATCCATGCGCAAAGCTGGAGTAATCAATCCTGTATTTTTACTCGATGAAATCGATAAAATGGGAGCAGATTATAAAGGCGATCCGGCAAGTGCAATGCTTGAATTACTGGACCCTGAACAAAACAAATTTTTCAGTGACCATTATATTGAAGAACCTTACGATTTATCGAATGTCATGTTTATTGCAACAGCAAACTATTTAGAAAATATTCCAGCTCCATTGCGCGACCGTTTAGAAATCATTCAAATTTCAAGTTATACTGAAATTGAAAAAACAAACATTGCAATGAAACATTTGGTTCCTAAACAATTAATTGCACATGGCTTAGAAGATGAAAATATTACCTTTAGTGAAGAGGCATTATTGCATATTATTCGCTATTACACACGTGAAGCTGGAGTTCGTAATCTAGAACGTGCTATTGCAAAAATATGTCGAAAATTAGTCGTTAGAAAATTAAAAAATAATCAAAATCTTGATATTCATAATATCACAATCAAAGTAGTTCAAGAATTTTTAGGAAAAGAAATCTTTGATTATTCTAAAAAAGAAAAAGAAAGTCAAATTGGTGTGGTGACTGGTCTTGCCTTTACAGAATTTGGTGGCGATATTTTACCAATTGAAGTCAATTATTTCGAAGGAAAGGGTAATTTAATAGTTACTGGTCGATTAGGAGATGTCATGAAAGAATCTGCAAGTATTGCTTTTGACTATGTCAAAGCCAATGCAAAACATTATGAAATTGATCCTGCTATTTTTTCAAAAATTGATTTACACATCCACGTTCCAGAAGGAGCCGTTCCAAAAGATGGACCTAGTGCAGGAATTACAATGACTACAGCCATTGTCAGTGCTTTAACTCGTCGAGAAGTACGTTCTGATGTGGCAATGACCGGCGAAGTGACTTTAAGAGGTAATGTTTTACCAATCGGTGGATTAAAAGAAAAATCAATCAGTGCCCATCGTTCTGGCATTAAAAAAGTCATTATCCCTCAAGAAAATGTTCGGGATTTAGATGAATTACCAAAAATTGTATTAGACGAAATTACATTTATTCCTGTGCAACATGTCGATGAAGTCATTGATGTTGCTCTCGTTGAAAAATCCCATGTGGCTTAAAAACGTTAAATATCTTTTATCCGCACCAAGTAAAACTTTTTGGCCAAAGGATGAAAAAAAAGAAATTTGCATTGTTGGTCGAAGTAATGTCGGAAAATCAACTTTAATCAATAAAATGACAAATAATAAAAATATGGCAAAGGTTTCAAAAACACCTGGTCTTACTAAATATCTTAACTTTTTTGATATTGACAAAACTTATCGTTTAGTGGATACTCCAGGTTATGGCTATGCTAAAACTTCTAAAAATGGAAATGATGCTTTTGCACAAATGATGCATGAATATCTGTATGAACGAAAAAATCTTATTGCCATTGTTTTGATTATTGATGCAAAAGTGGGATTTACAAATAACGACATTTTATTACTAGATATGGTTCAAAACGCGAATCATAAAACCTTGTTGATAACAAGCAAAACAGATCAACTCAATCAAAAAATGAAACATCAACTCAAAAAGCAAGTTCAAGAATGCAATGAACATTATGGATTTATGGATGTCATTTATTATTCAAAATTTGATGATTCCTATCAAAAAGTAACCTCAGCGATTTTATCCATATTTGAAAATGAGTCTGTTGTTCAATAAAGAAGGCGAAAGTATAATCTTTCGCTTTTTTTATCATTTAATTTTTAAAATTTTCATATATAAAATTGAGGTGTTCAATATGGATGAGATTATTTTAGAAAAGGCAATTTCGTTTTCAACAAACATTGAATCATTACAAAATTTATCCATCAAAGATTCAATTGATTATAAATTATTAGATGATGGTTGTAGTGTTATCGGCGTAATTAAGCTATCTGGTATGGCTAAAACGCTAAAAGGATTAGAACCTTTTGATGAAAATATTGATATTGATATTTTTGCTCCCTTTGATCAAGTCATTGATAAATCCAAATTTTCTTTAAAAGTACAAAATTATTCTTATCAAATCATGAGAAATACAGCCGTTTTTAAAATCAATCTTCAAGTAACGGGCTTTCGAAAAATTAAAGAAGAGCATCATTCTTATGAAGGAGAAGCCTTTAATTTAACCAATGAAATTGATGATATGCTAGAAGAAGAAACACCAATTAGTTATGATGATGAACTTTTAGAAGAATTTAAAGAAATGGCAACGCAAGATGAAAATAAAAAAATAGATGAAGAATTAAAAAATGATATGAATAGTGAAAATGAAATTCAAGATTTAGAGCAAATGCAAGATGATATCAAAAAAGACGAATCCACAGAAGATGAGGATAGTATTCCTGTATCTATTACCAAGACTATTCAAAATCAGCCCATTAAAGAAAATCGTATTACATCATGGGCAAGTGATTTATTTAAAGAAAAAGAAAGTTATGTTACTTTTGTAAAAATTCATAGGAAAGACCAAGATGATGAACAATGAGAGATTTATTAAAACAATTATATAATATCGAACCCAAAGCATTGATTAAATGCTCCGATAAAGTTTATCAGATAAAATGCAATGATAATGCTTGTTATAGTTTAAAATATGTGGATCATTTTGATGATGGTAAGGTTTGTGAAAAACTAGAGGCCTTACATATTGATTATTTTACAATGCCTATCAAAACATTACAAAGAACGATTACGCCAACTTATAACGACAAGGTTATTCGTCTTACGCCTTGGATTCAAGAAGAATATTTAGAGGCCAAAGACATTAAATTAAAATATTATTTATCAAGAATTGGTGAGGTCCATCAAAAAACAACTTTTACCTCAAATGTTAGTGTTAGTTTTTATAAAGAAACAGCTGCGTATATTGAAGAACAACAGCAACAATGTCTCCAAATTTTAGATAAAATGATGGAAGACATTGAACGATTAGATTATAAATCTCCTTCTCAATGGTACTATACTTTAAATTATACCAAATTTATCAAATCATTAGATCAATCCAAAGAACATTTAAATCGTTTTAAAGAATTAACCAAAGACAAAAGTACGATTCGACAAGTTGTCACCCATCAAAACTTTGATTATAATCATATTTTTATATCAAAAGATAAAATTATTTCAAATGAAAAAATGCAAATATGTTCCCCTGTTTTTGAAATTAAGTCTTTATTTGAACACTCTTATTTTGGCGCCATTGATCTTTCAGGATGCTTAAAAGAATACTTTGCTAAATTTCAATTTGAAGATTATGAAGTGGAATGGTTACTTGCTTTACTCTACATTCCTTATATTAAATTTTACCCTGGAAATGATTTTAAAAATTTAACTAATATCATGCAAAGTGTCTTTATGGTTAAAAGTGTGGATGAACTTTGTCAAGAATTACAAAAGAAAGAGTAAAAAAGTTATGCTTTGAGGCATAACTTTTTAATTGGAAACGTGAATATATTCGATTGTTGCATTTTCAATGCAACGAGCAATCAATGAAACAAAATCAAATTTACTTTCTAAGAATTCACATTCTTTATGTTTTGGTTTAGTTGTTGGATTTTTAGGATTAAAAATCGTACAACAATCTTCATAAGGCAAAATAGAAGTTGCATAAGTATTGATTTCTTTTGCAATTCGAATAATTTCATTTTTGTCCATCACTGCTAGGGGACGAAGAATAACCATATTGGTCACTTCATTAATCACTTGCATACTTTCTAAAGTTTGAGAAGCCACTTGTCCTACACTTTCACCATTAATAATACATAAACAACGATCCTTTTTAGCAATGATTTCTGCAATACGATACATCATTCTTCGCATAATGGTAATCGCATAAGTATCGCCACAACATTCATAGATTTTTAATTGTAATTCCGTAAACGGAATGGTATAAAGTTTAATATCTCCTTGAATTTTGGCTAAAGATTGAAGTAATGTTTTTACCTTATAAACGGCCATATCGCTGGTATAAGGAGGACTAGAAAAATGAATGGCTTCAATTTTTACTCCTTTTTTCATCATTAAAAAGCCAGCCACAGGGGAATCAATCCCACCACTTATCATAAGTAATCCTTTTCCACCCATTCCTAATGGGAATCCCTTTAATCCTTCAATTTGATCAAAATAAACATAACATGCATCTAAGCGAACTTCTATTTTTATTTTGATATCCGGTTGATGTACATCTACTTTTAAATTTGTATTTTTTAAGATTTCACTGGCTATTTCTCTGTTGATTTGATCCGATACAATCGGAAAATTTTTATCACTTCTTCGTGCAATGACTTTAAACGTAGATGTTGGTTCTACTTTTTTTTGTTGCAACATCAAAAGAATTTTTTCTTTCATGATATCGATATCTTTCTCCATTTTAGCAACTAAAGAATAACTAGAAATCCCAGAAATCAATTTTAGCCGTTGCAATAAATCTTCAATAACCGATTCATCTAAAAAAGTAATATACATGCGGTCATATTGTTTTTCAAATTCCAAATGTGGAATATCTGCACAAGCTTTTTTTACATTTAAAAACAAGCAATCTATAAAATCTTTGCGATTTTTCCCTTTGAGAGTTAATTCACCATAGCGAATCATAATATGTGAATAAAGCATATTTTACCTACTTTCTAATTATTGCAATAATTTCTTTTAAACTTTGAATAAAATATTGAATTTCTTCTTCAGATAATGGTCTTTCTAAACTAATTCGAATGGAAGAAATACAAATTTGAATATCTTTGTGCATGGCATATAAGGTCGACGAAACTTGATCTTTTTGCGCTACACTGCAAGCACTTTTCGAAGAGACATAAATTCCCTTTTGAGATAAAGCACGAATAATCACTTCAGGATTATAATTAACTAAAGAAAAATTGATAATATGAGGAATTGAAAATTGTGCATTCATATTCACTTGTACTTGAGGAATCTCATTTAATAGCGCAATTAACCGTTGTTGCGTTTCCCGTATTAAAATAGCATCTTCTTTTAAATGCTGATAAGCTTTTTTTAAAGCTAACGCAATGGTTACATTACTTAGCCAATTACTTGTACCGGCACGCATTGTATTTTGTGCTGGATGACCATTAATAATAGGATATAATTGAACACGATCCCTTTTATATAAAAATCCACAGCCTTTCATGCCATGAATTTTATGAGCAGACATTGTTGCTAAATCCAAGTCTGAAAAATCAATATCGCATTTACCAATCGCTTGAGTTACATCGCTATGGAAAATAATTTTAGGATATTTTTTTAACATTTCATGAATTTCATGAATCGGCATGATAGAGCCCACTTCATGATTGACATACATAATGGAAACCAAAATGACATCTTGATTTAAATGTTTTTGTAAATCCTGTAAAGAAATGACACCATTTTCATCCACATCTAAATACACTGCTTTGAAATGAAAATCTCTTTCTAACTGTTTTACACTTTCTAAAACGCTAGGATGTTCAATTTTAGTAGTGATGATGGTTTTACCACGATTTTGATATTGAAAGGCGACTCCCTTAATCGCATAATTATTTCCTTCTGTTGCTCCACTATTAAAATATATTTCATTTGGTGAAACCTTTAATAATTGTGCAATTTGATTTTTTGCTTCTGTTTCAAGATGTAATGCTTGTACTCCTTGTTGATGCAAAGAACTCGTTGAAGCATAATATTGATCAAGCAAAGAAAGAAATAACTTTTTTACGTCTTCATCTACACTTGTCGTTGAGGCATTATCTAAATATAACTGCATGATTATTTCCCTCCAAGCATTTGATAAGCAACTGGATGATATTCTTTTAAAATTTGAATGACCATTTCGGCAGTTTCTTTATAATTTTGTTGCGCATAATTGCTTTCTGCTTCTTTTAATAATTGATCCACTTGATTAAATTCACTTCGTAATTGATTGGCATAAATAATTGATTGTGCAGCTAAATTAGCTTCTTGTACACGTTGCTTTATTAATTGAATTAAATCTAACACATTTCCTTGAATTGAATTGAATTGTTCTTTAATATAAGAAATGCGAATAGGTTTTAATTTCAATTCTTCACGAATTTTTTGCAAAGAGGAAAAAGCCGTTTGAATTTCATTTTGGTAAAAATCTAAAATGATATCTAAATTATTTTGTCGAACAAAACCCACAGTTTGAATTAATTGACAAGTGAGTTCATGTTCTTTAAGATAAGTTTCTTCGGCATATTGTTTCATATCAATAAAATATTGATTGAAAAATTGAATTTCGCCTCCTATTTCTTGATTTTCTAATTGGATGAGATTCATTTTTTGAACCATAAAGGAATAAGGGTTTCTTGAATTTGAAAAAATGAAACCTTCAAACTCTCTTTTTTTGTCGGATAAATGGGCTGCTGCATTTTGAAATTTGACAAATCTTTGCTCAATAATATCATCCATGTGATAATATTCTTTGGCTTCATTATATTGTCTTTTCACTTTAATGAAATCCGCTTCAACGATTTGCGCTTGATGTAAAACTTCCTTATAATGTTCATCAAAATTAATCTTACAAGATATTTCATTTTCTAATGCATCGGTTAATAAAGTAAGTTTTTCTTCAATTTCAGCATATTGTTCTTCAAAGCCACCAAATTTTAATTTAGCAAAATTTCCTTTGATAATATCTAACATGTTATAGATAGTTGCAACCAATTCTTTAATTTTTAAATGACTAATAAAATAACCACTAAAAGTAAGTTGAACATCTTTATTTAATAATTCTTCTAATCGTTCAGGAAGTAATTTTG
The DNA here is from genome assembly GCA_000433015.1 of Firmicutes bacterium CAG:631. Classification (GTDB taxonomy): domain Bacteria; phylum Bacillota_I; class Bacilli_A; order RFN20; family CAG-631; genus Caccosoma; species Caccosoma faecigallinarum. Next base: position 12,822 of record HF998020.1, on the reverse strand, counting down.
TAACAATGGTATTGTATTCTGCAATTTTAGATATTCTTCCATGAACGAGCATTAAATCATCATTAATATTTTGCAAAACTTCTTTGGCTTTTTCATAATAGGCTGTATTTAATAAATTTTCTAATTGATCAAATTGCACTTCTATCGAATCTAAAAATGCTTTAAAAGCATCAAGACACAACGTTAAAGAGGCATGATAATAATCCAAATCATCTAAAATTTCACGATAGATTTCTTTTAATTGAACCCCTTTTTCTCTTAAAGGAATTCCAGGTTCAAAAATTCTTTCGCAGCGCTCATAAAGTTCCAATGTTTTTTTATGATAATTAGAGACATCTTTTTCATATTGTTTTGTGAATTCATAAATGTCTTTATTTAATTTATTGGAATGAAATCTAGTAATTAAAGTGTCTTTTCTATCGCTTAATTGTTGATAGTCTTGAATTAATAATTTTTCATATTGTTCTTTAATTGATTCATATTCGGCAACGTATTGATCATTAGCACTTGCTATGACCTCAATTCTTTTAAAATCTAATTCAATTAAATTTTTTTTGTCATCCAAATAAATTTGGCTATCTTCTAATTTTTTTATTGCTCTTTGTTTTTTGCTTAATAAAAGCATAAAAATCACCCCAATATACGCATTTTATATTATATCATCTTTTTTTTATTTTGCATATATTAGAGTATTTTAAAAAAGAGAGGAAATTATTAAAATTAAGATTGCCTTTTTTTATAAAATGTGCTATATTTAATTGCGGACTTACTTTAGGTTGCAAAATTATCTAAGG
>HF998020.1:10709-12010 GCA_000433015.1 Firmicutes bacterium CAG:631 | reverse complement strand
AAATTATCTAAGGCGGAAGGAGAAGATTTTATGAAAGCAAAAATACATCCTAATTATCAAAAAGTGGTTGTAAAATGCACGACTTGTGGACATGAATTTGAAACAGGTTCTGTTGTAAAAGATTTAAAAGTAGATACTTGTTCAAATTGTCATCCATTTTATACCGGAAAACAACGTTTTACACAAGCAGACGGTCGTGTAGATAAATTCAATAAAAAATACGGAATTAAATAGTCGATTTAAAATTGTAACTGTTGGCAAAAAGATATGGCCAACAGTTTTTTTTATAAAAAATAGATTCAGAAATCCTGAATCTATTTTTCTATCATTTTTTTAATCTTGCACTATTTTTTTGATTTCTTCAATTTTTTGCAAAAGTTTAACATCTTTCTTTTGAGATTGTTGAAGTTGCCTATCAATATTTGTATAGGTAATTAATAATTGATGATATTTTTGAAGCCAGATTGGATCTTTTTTTTGCATCAGAATTGGCCCATATTTTAAAGCAAAATCATCATAAAAGATACTTTCATTCGTTTTTTTAGCATGAATAATTTCATAATATTGTTTTTTTTCAAAAACAATCGATTCATCAACAATGACATATTGATTTTCCATTAGCCACATTCGTACCATTTCCATATGTGTATTGGCTTGTAAAATTAAATGAGGATGAAAATGAGGACTTTCATTTAAAATTTTGGTCATTAAATGTCCTCCCATTCCAGCAATGACAATGGATTCAACTGATTGAGGAAGCATTTTCATTCCATCACCTAATAGAGGAGTAATTTGTTTCTCTAAATGATATTTTTTGATTTTTTCAATCGCTTTATTTAACGATTTTGGAGCAATATCACAAGCATAAGCTTGATTGATGCGATGATTTAAACAAAGATAAATGGGTAAAATGCCATGATCCGTTCCAATATCAGCCATGGTTTTACAAGATGGCACTTGATTGGCAATCGCTTGTAGTCTTTTTGATAAAATCAATTACATTCTCCAGTCGCCTAATTTTTTTGAACGCGTTGGATGGCGTAATTTTCTCAAAGCTTTAGCTTCAATCTGACGAATTCTTTCTCTAGTCACATTGAATTCTTTACCCACTTCTTCTAAAGTATGTGGCCTTCCATCTTCTAATCCATATCGTAATTTTAAAACTTTTGCCTCTCTTGGCGTCAAATCATTTAAAATTCTTTGTAATTCATTTTTTAATAATTCGTTACTAGCATATTCATTGGGTGTAATCACTTCTTTATCTTCGATAAAATCTCCTAAATGAGAATCGTCTTCTTCAC
>HF998020.1:6547-10683 GCA_000433015.1 Firmicutes bacterium CAG:631 | reverse complement strand
TTCTAAAGAGACCGGTTCCAAATTAATTCTTTGAATTTGACGAACACGTTCTGGTGTAATATCACTATCCATCCGTTTAGCAATTTCTTCAGCCGTTGGTTCTCTTCCCAACTCTTGCGTCATTTGGCGTTGAATTCTTGTCATTTTATTAATGGTTTCAACCATGTGAACAGGAATTCTTATGGTTCTAGCTTGATCAGCTATCGCCCGTGTAATCGCTTGGCGAATCCACCAAGTTGCATAAGTTGAAAATTTATATCCTTTTGAATAATCAAACTTTTCAATGGCTTTCATTAAACCGATATTTCCTTCTTGAATCAAATCTAAAAAAGACATTCCACGACCTAAAAACTTTTTAGCAATCGAGACAACTAAACGTAAATTTCCACTAATCAATTCTTGTTTTGCCATTTCATCGCCTTCAGCTACTCTCTTTGCCACTTCAAGTTCGCGATCACCTAAAAGAGGAACACGACCAATTTCATGTAGATACATTTTTACAGGATCATTAATTTTTGCATCGGTGTCATAATCATATTCGTGTTTCGATAAATCTTCGACATCATCAGGAATGGATTCATCAACTAATAAAGCATCATCATCAAAAAGATCATCATCTAAAAGCATTTCATCTAGCCCAGCACCATCTTTAAAATCAGGTTCATTGGGTTGATTTAACTCTAAATAATCAATGATATCTGCTAATTCATCATCCGATAAATCTTCATTTTCAAAAGCTTTATAAACATCTTCAACCGTCAGTTTTTTACCACTTTTCATTGCATTTTGAAGATTCATCTTGATTTCTGCAACATCTTGTTCTGAAGTTGATTCTTCTTCATCATTAAAAGTGTCCATATCCATCTCATTTTCTTTTTCAATTTTCATTGGTACTACCTCCATTTATTTTATTCCATATTTTTTCTTCTTTAAAATTTGATTTAAAGAAATAATTTCGTTTGAAATTTCGCCTTTTTCCGAATCTAAACTAAATCGTAATTTTTCTTTTAATGCCTCTATTTTTTGTTCTAAAGACATACATTCATTAATTTCATAAATTAAATTTTTAAAATATGTAAAGGTATAGATAGGTTGATCTTCATGAGTATTTAAAATATTTGTTAATGTTTTTAAAACCTCATCATCTTGTGAAGAAAGATTGGCAATATAAGAATACAAATCGGCCTCTTGAAAATCTTGGTTTTCTAAATAACAATCCAAAATATACATTGCTAAAACCTTGTATTGATCATTGGGCATATGGAAATAAGCCTCTTGATCTTTAAAGTATTCAATTGCTTCTTTAGAATGAATCATTTGAAATAAAACATCAGATAAAATTTTTTCATTTCTTTTAAATAAACGTTGATTGATTTTGAAATTAGTTTTTACTTCCACATCTTGCTTTTTTTCTTGGTCTATTAATTGTAACAAAGCTGGTTTAGAAAATTTTAATTTTTCTGCTAATCGATCCACGTAATAATCTACTTCTAATAAATCTTTATTTGCTAAATATTTACACATTTTTTTTGCAAAAGATTTTCTTTCTTCAAAATTTTCAATATGAATCAATGCATTCATCTCTTGAAGATAAAAATCAAATAACGAAATCGGATTTTGTACTTTCAATAAAAAAGCATTCATTCCATATTTAGTATAATATTCATCTGCATCTTTAACATCATCATAATTAGAGACAATAGATAAATGAATATTTTCTTTTTCTAATTCTTCAGCTAATTTTAAAGTAGCCGTTTTCCCTGCTTGATCCCCATCTAGCGATAAAATTACTTCAACACCTAAATATTTTAAGGCCTTTAAATGATTTTTTGTAAAAGCCGTACCCATTAAAGCAATCGCATGAGGGATCGTACTTTTAAAATAAGCAATGACATCCATAAATCCTTCACAAAGGTACACTTTTTTACTTTTTTTAATGCTATTTAAAGCAGCATAGTAATGATAAAAAGTATCTCCTTTGATAAAAATTTCGGTTTCAGGTGAATTGATATACTTTGCCATGTCACTTTTTTGAATAATCCTTCCACTAAAACCAACAATATTTCCATTTAAATCTTGCAAAGGAAAAATCAAACGATTCGCAAAGCGATCTTTTAATTCTCCTTGCTCTGTTTCAATGGCAATGCCACTTCTTAAAATATCTTCTTCCCGATATTGTTTACTTTTTAAATATTTAATTAGTTTATCTGCATCTAAACTATAACCAATGCGGAATTCATGTAACACCGCATCACTCAAATTTCGTTTTTGAATATAATCTTGAGCAAGTTGACTTGACGCCAAGGCCGACTGATAATATTTCGTAGCATCTTCTAATAAATCATATAATACTTGCTTTTTAGGATCGACACTTACACTTTTTTTTACATCTAATTGAAGTTCGATTCCTCCAATTAATGCAACTTCTTTTAAAGCCTCAATAAATGAAATTTTCTTATACTTTTGAATAAAGGTAATAACATTGCCACCTTCACCACAGACAAAGCATTTATAAATTTGTTTTTCTCTAGAAATACTTAATGACGGATTGGTGTCATTGTGAAAAGGGCAAATCGCAAAATAATTACGACCTTTTTTTACCACATTTAAATAGCGAGATATGACATCAACAATATCTACACTTTTTCTTATTTCATTAATTTTTTCTAGGGTTACTTTCTCCAAATTTATCGCTCCTATAATTGTGTTTCTTTCATTAAAAACGCTTTGATATCTTGAATTGCAATTCGAGTTTGTTCCATTGTATCTCGATTACGAATTGTCACCGTTTGATCTTTTTCAGTATCAAAATCAACAGTTATACAATAAGGGGTACCAATTGCATCTTGTCGTCTATATCTTTTTCCAATACTGCCTGAAACATCATAATCCACTTCAAAAGATTGAACTAGGTCTTGATAAAGACTATTTGCTAACTCAGATTGGTGTTTTGTCAAAGGTAAGATTGCAGCCTTAAATGGCGCTAGTGCAGGATGAAGATGTAAAAGAACACGACTATCATCTTCATTAATTTTTTCTTCATCATAAGCATCACAAAATACAGCCAATAATAAACGTTCCACCCCAACAGATGGTTCAATGACATAAGGAATATATTTTTCTTTAGTATCTACATCTAAATATTCCATATTCTCGCCGCTAAATTCTTGGTGTCTTGATAAATCATAATCTCCTCGATGAGCAATTCCCCACAATTCTTCAAAATGGTTTGAAAAAGGGAATTGATATAAAATATCACAAGTGGCCTTAGAATAATGTGCTAATTCATTTTTTTCATATTCTAAATATTTTAGATTTTCAGAACGAATGCCTAATTTCAATAAAAAATCCATACAATATTTTTTAAAATAAGCATACCAATCTAAATCGGTTGATGGTTTACAAAAGAATTCCAATTCCATTTGTTCAAATTCACGAGTTCGAAATATAAAATTTCCTGGCGTAATTTCATTTCGAAATGCTTTTCCAATTTGACCAATTCCAAAAGGAATTTTTTTGCGTGATGTACGCAAAACATTTTTGTAGTTAATAAAAATCCCTTGTGCTGTCTCAGGACGTAAATAAGCAACACTTTTGGCATCCTCAACAACACCAATTGAGGTTTTAAACATTAATTGAAATTGACGAATCGGTGTAAACGATTGATGCCCACATTGTGGACAATGTAAATTTTTTTGAATAAAATCATTTAGTTCTTCTTGTGTCATTGCACTGGCCTTGATTGTTGGATCAAAAGACTCTACTAATTTATCAGCACGAAATCTTGATTTACAATATTTGCAATCGACAAGAGGATCATTAAACGTATCCACATGACCAGAAGCCTTCCAAACTTTTGGATTTAAAATAATTGATGAATCTAATCCAACGACATTTTGGTGTTCAACAACAAATTTTTTCCACCATAAATTTTTTATATTGTTTTTTAATGAAACACCTAAAGGTCCGTAATCCCATGAGTTTGCTAAACCACCATATATTTCAGAACCAGGATAAACAAAACCATAAACTTTAGCATGATTCACAATCTTTTCAAAATTAAATTTAGGCATAAATTCACTCCTACTCTACAAAATATTATTATATAATATTTTTTATCAAAAAACTACAAAAGT
>HF998020.1:5434-6517 GCA_000433015.1 Firmicutes bacterium CAG:631 | reverse complement strand
ATTCAAAAAGAAAATAAAAAAACTAAATATTCGACATAAATCACAAAAAAAAGAGTAAAAACTCTTTTTTAATTGCAGATTGCTTTGGTTGCCGCGTTATAGTCTCCCCAAATTTTACAAGCAAATTCAGGATGATCAATAAATGGATTTCGATTTCCTTGCACATCTTCAACGGCTTCATTTCTTCTTTGTTCAATTTCATCAACTGGGAATTCCAAATTCCATTTTAACAATGTAGAAAGTTTACCGATTTTCTTGCCACTTCCCAATCCTACTTGATCTACAATTTCTAATCCATAACTACTATCTGGTCCATAGTGCATTGCAACATAAAATAATATTCTAGCAACTTGTCCCTTTGCTGAGTCTTGTGGTTCAAAAGCCGTGCTATTTTTTTTGTTTTCCGTCTTAACTCCATTTTCATTACAATAAGATCCATTTGGAACTTCATCAAAATCTAAATTTCCTCTTGATTCATTTAATTGTTTGTCACAAGGTCTTAAATGATGAGCATCAGAACCTGGTCCAGATTCTCCTACGCCTTTAGATTTTGGCCAAACATGTTCTCTATTAATATTTCCTGTAAAATCTTTATTAAATGGTCGAGAGGTATTGGTATAAAACATAAAAATGTTTCCTGGTTGATTAGGATCCTCATCGGATGTAGGATAAACATCTCTAAGTCCACTATAAGAAACATATGTCGTATGGGTTTTTATCATTAAATCATAAAGAGATGAGCGCAATTCTACTCCTTTCCAATGAACAGAAATAGATTGATAATATTCTTCGGGATAAAAATCTCCAGGATTCGTATTTTCTGAAGAGTTTGAACTTGAATTAGAATCAAAGTTAGATGATGATTCTTGATTACCATCAGTCTTACATCCTGTTAGAAGTAAACCTATAAGAGCACAGCAAAGAACGATGGCTTTAAATTTATATTTCATTGAAAATCCTTCTTTCTTATCATGTTCATTTTAATAAATTTTTTCGATTCTGTCTATAAAAAAAGTAAAATTAAAACAAATAAATTAAAAACTGAAAATAAAAGAATTTAAAATCTTTTTATATAATCATTTT
>HF998020.1:0-5410 GCA_000433015.1 Firmicutes bacterium CAG:631 | reverse complement strand
GTTGGCGTTTATAGCAAAAAAGGCGTATAATAACTATGAAGAAAGAAGGGGTATAAATTGAAAATTTTAGTTACGGGTGGAGCAGGTTATATTGGTACACATACTTGTGTTGAACTAATTCAAGCTCATCATCAAATTGTCGTTGTAGACAACTTATCTAACTCTAAATACGAAGCCATTCGACGTGTAGAAAAAATAACTGATTCCTCCATTCCTTTTTATCAAGAAGATGTCACAAATTATGAAGCAATGGAAAAAATTTTCGCCAAAGAAAAATTCGATGGGATTATTCATTTTGCTGGTTTAAAATGTGTTCCAGAATCGGTTAAAGTTCCTTTAGATTACTATCAAAATAATATTGATGGTACATTAGTATTATTAAAATTAATGAAAAAATTTAAAGTCCGTAATTTTGTATTTAGTTCTAGTGCAACCGTTTATGGGGACCCAAAAATTTTACCTATCCCTGAAGACGCTCCACTTAGTGCAACAAATCCTTATGGCCGCACAAAATTATTTATTGAATATATTTTAAAAGATTTATATCAAAGTGATTCTTTCTTTAACATTGCTATATTGCGTTACTTTAATCCTATTGGCGCTCATCCATCAGGTTTAATTGGTGAAGATCCAAATGGCATTCCTAACAATCTTGTTCCTTATGTCACACAAGTAGCGATCAAAAAATTGCCTTATTTAAAAGTTAATGGTAATGATTATCCAACAAAAGATGGAACAGGTGTTAGAGATTATATTCATGTTTGTGATTTGGCAAGAGGACATGTTTTGGCTCTTGAAAAATTAACGACCAATTGTGGTCTAGTTATTTATAATTTAGGAACTGGCACAGGATATAGTGTTTTAGAAATTGTTGATGCCTTTTCTAAAGTCGTGGGGTTTGAAATTCCTTACCAAATTGCTCCACGTCGCCCTGGCGACATTGCTACTTGTTATGCTGATCCTAAAAAAGCTTATGAAGAACTTCATTTTAAAACCCAATACGATTTAAAAGCCATGGCCAAAGATGCATGGAACTGGCAAAAGAAAAATCCAAACGGTTATGAATAAAAAAAAGAGAAGATTCTCTTTTTTTTATGTATGAGGATAATTTTTCTTATTAATATTTTCATAAGGAACCACTCGATGGGGTGGTAAAGTATAGGCCAACTTAGTAATTTCGCTTTTTAAAGTGTCCGTAATCCGTCTTTTTTCAGTTTCATAATCTTGCTCTGTATCAAATAAAATCGGTTTCCCAATTAATACTTTTTTTAGTGCTGGACAAACATAAGAAGGATAAAAATAAACATTCTTTTTTTCTTTGCTTTGATATAATTTTGCAACACTAACAAAATTTTGTAAAAACTCATTGACAATTTCATTGTAAGGAATATGTTCTTCAGGCATAATAATAATATCTTCATTATTTTTTAACGTATTTACGGACAATTTTGCCGTTGTAAAATATCGATTATCTCGATAAACGGGCAAAGTATCTGCATTCTTGAAAATATATTGCGATAGTGGTGCAAGAATATGAGCCAAAATCTTATAAACCCACTTGCTTTTCTTTTTATGAGGCCAAAAGTCTTTCATTGCATAATCAGGAAATTCTTTTTTATCAAAAACTTCACCAATACACCAAATTTTTTTCTTTCTTGGATAATAGAATTGATAGGCTAATGGGCCTCCTGCTTGTGCATGATTACTGACGATAATTGTTGCACCATCATTTTTCAATTCTTCTAAAAAAACAAATTGATATTTTTTAACAAATACTTTCACAATAGAATACAAGATTCTAAAAAATAGTGGTTTTTTGTTTTTACTTTTTTTTTGTTTCTTTTCCATAATTTATTTCTCCAATACATATCATACTTTTTTTTAAAAATTTTTTCCATCTTTTTTTTATTTATTTGAATTTATAAAATTCAAATATTTGAAATATTTTGAAGAGCATGCTATAATTCAAACCGGATTTATAAGGGAGTGAGAGAATGAATCGCTTATCAAAAAAAGAAAAATTTTGTTATGGTTTAGGTGATATGTCTTGCAATATTATTTTTGCAGCAATTAGTTTCTATTTACTTTACTACATGATTAATGTTGCTGGGTTAAAACCAATTTTGGCCAGTATTGTTTTTATTATTGCAAAATTTTGGGATGCCATTACCGATTATTTTATGGGAGTTATCAGTGACAAAACAAAATCTCGTTTTGGAAAACGAAAAGTATACATGCTTTTTGGAGCAATTCCCTATGGTTTAATCTTTGTTTTATTATGGATTGCACCGTTTAATGAATCAACAACACAATTTGTTAAGTTTTTATATTATACTGGTGTTTATATGCTATTTAATACTATTTGGACCGTTGTTTATGTTCCATACAATGCTTTGACAGCAAATATGACTCAAGATTATGATGAACGTACATCTTTAAATGGAACAAGAATTATTTTAGCAAATGTGGGTATGATTTTAGGTGCTGCTTTATTTTCACTACTTTCAGAAGGAGAAGGAAGTATTTTAGCACAAGCATTTAATAGTGTAAAAACAGGTTATTTAGTAGGTGCACTTATTTTTGGTTGTTTAGCTGCCATCATCATGTTAATTTGTGCTTTGAATGTAAAAGAAAGATATTCAAATGAAGATACCTATCAAAAACCATTTTTTACAACATTAAAAGAATTTTTTAAACTCAAAGAATTTAGAAATACGATGATGTATTATTTGTTATCTATGGTCGGTTTTGATATTATTATGGCGGTCTTTTTATTCTTTGTAAACGACTCTTTAAATTTTGGAGCACTCAATGACTCTATGCTTTCTATGATTTTTATCGCAATTCCATTAGTGGTTGCTATTGCAACTGCAGTAGTTTGGGTTAAGTTATCAGAAAAATACGATAAGGTCAAAGTATATCGCTTTGCTGTCATTTGGATTGTTTGTTCTTTATTGACTTGTCTATTTTTACCACAAATTAATGAAGCACAAACGAACCAACTTCTATGTTTTATTTGCTTAGGCATTGTCGTTGTTGCTGTCGGATTTGGCATGAGTGCTGTTCAAATTTTACCTTATTCGAGTTTGCCTGATGTCATTGAAGTCGATGAATATGTCAATCATGTTCGTCGTGAAGGCGCTTATTATGGTGTTGTTCAATTTATTTATAAAACAGCTTCTGGTATAGCTGTTGCCTTGGTATCTTTAATTTTAGGCCTATTTGGTTATGTAGAATCAAGTGGTGGCCCTTGGATGCCTCAAGAATCTGCTGCTTCCTTAATTGCTATCCGAGTAGTGATAGGAATTTTACCTGGTATCTTATTTATTTTATCTGTTTATTTCGGATTTAGATCTAATATGGATCGTGCTCGTTTTAACCAAATTAAACAAGAATTAGAAATTAGAAGAATTAGTGAAGCAAATCAAAAAAAGACACAATCTTTGGAGAAATAAGTATGTTAGATTTTAAGGTTATAAACATTGCTGTTATTGCACATGTCGATGCTGGAAAATCAACTCTTGTTGATGCTTTTTTAAAACAAAGTGGTGTTTTTCGAGCTAATGAAGAAGTAATCGATTGTGTTATGGATAGCAATGAATTAGAGCGTGAAAGAGGAATCACTATTTATTCAAAAAACTGTTCTGTACAATATAAAGATATAAAAATCAATATTGTAGACACTCCGGGGCATGCAGATTTCGCCAGTGAAATTGAACGAATTATTCGAACAGTAGATACGGTTATTTTGTTAGTCGATTCTAGTGAAGGACCAATGCCACAAACGCGTTTTGTTTTATCTAAAGCACTAGAAATTGGGTTAAAACCCATCCTTTTAATCAACAAAATTGATAAAAAAGATGCGCGTTGTGCTGAAGTTGTTGATGAAGTTTTTGAATTATTTGATAGTTTAAATGCAACAGACGAACAATTAGACTTCCCTATATTATATGGCATAGCTAAGCAAGGCATTGTAAAATATGAATTAGATGATCAAAATACGGATTTAAAACCACTTTTTGAAACGATTTTAAAACACACACCAATTTATGATGTAAAAAAGAATGATTTACCTTTACAAATGCAAATATCCACTTTGGCTTATGATGATTATATTGGAAGATTAGGAATTGGAAGAGTATTTCAAGGCCATTTAAAAGCCAATCAAGAAGTTTCTTATTGTCAAGCCGATGGTCAAATTTCTAAAGTTAAAATAGGAAAAATATATGTTTATAAAGGGTTAAAAAGAGTAGCCGTAGATGAAATATATAGTGGAGATATCGCTGTAATTTCAGGTATTGACAAAATTTCAATTGGTGAAACTATTTCTGATGTGAATCATCCACAACCTTTAGAACTCATCAAAATTGAAGAACCGACACTTTCAATGAATTTCTGTGTCAATACTTCTCCTTTTAATGGTCGAAGTGGCAAATTTTTAACTTCTTTACAGATTAAAGCACGATTAATGAAAGAATTAGAAGTCAATGTTGGTTTAAGAGTAGAAGAAAATCCTACAACAGATAGTTTTAAAGTGTCCGGACGTGGTGAATTACATTTGTCTATTTTAATTGAACAAATGCGTCGTGAAGGTTATGAATTTGCAGTTTCTAGACCTCAAGTTATCTTCCATGAAGAAAATGGAAAATTATATGAGCCGATGCAAAGAGTTATTGTTAATGTATTAGACAAATACAGTGGCCGGGTTATTCAAGCCTTTAATATACGAAAAGGTGTCATGGAAGATATGGAAATGGATGGTGGATATACAAAACTCACCTATTTATTAGCTACAAGAAGTTTAATTGGCTATCGAAATGAATTTACAAATGAAACACACGGAGAAGGAACAATTACCATGACTTTTGCTGGTTATGCCCCTTATATGGGAGAATTACCACATCGCGCCAATGGTGTTTTAATTTCATCAGAAACAGGAATTACGATGGCTTATTCATTACAATTTTTAGAAGAAAGAGGAACTTTGTTTGTGCCACCTGGAGAAGAAGTATACGAAGGTCAAATCATTGGTGTTCATAAATTATCTAATGATTTAACGGTCAATCCTATAAAAAATAAAAATTTAACTTCGGTTCGTAGTGCTGCAACTGATGTTGCAGTTAGTGTAAAACCCCATCGTGTTTTAACACTTGAAGAAGCTTTAGAATTTATCGAAGATGATGAATTAGTAGAAGTAACTCCTGATGCGATTCGCTTACGTAAAAAATATCTTACTAAAATGGATCGAAAATTAGCCCATCGTTCTTAATAAGCAAAAAAATGGATTCAATTACGAACTATTGAATCCATTTTTATTACAATTTTTTCATTCACATCAATAAATTTTATAACATAAAGCAGCATGATCTTCTTGTACTAAATCACTCGATTGTTTAAATCGTAAAGTATA
>HF998019.1:10496-13108 GCA_000433015.1 Firmicutes bacterium CAG:631 | reverse complement strand
ATCGGTTGAGCAAAAGTCAGCGTGGGATTGATGTGGTATCTTTATCTAAGTGATACCCCGTTTTCCCACTTAGAAACTGCTCTATCAGTCACAAAAAGTTTTTCAGCTAATTGATACTGTGTGAGGTTCTTGTTTTTTCTACATTTGGCAATAAATTTACCAATTTTGACTAAATCCATATTGTTTCTTCATCTCCATGTTAATTTTAGCATTTTTTCGATTAGACTTAACCATACCACTGGTTGAGTAGCCAAAAATAAAATCTTTATTTGTATTGAAACAACTAAACATAGCGAATGTATCGTAAAATATACAGAAGCGTACCAAAGGAAATTTTTAAATGTTCTTGTTTTGTTTTCTATCTTCTTTGATAGCACACTTCATAGTTTCATCGACAAATCCATAATTATAGTTTTGGAGGTTAGCTCTATTCTTTGTTCTTGTATCCGCATGAAGTTGTCGCTCCAGATACCAAAGAAGCAGTAGATATTTCCGCAATCGAAAGGGCATTTATAAATTGTTGAGGTGGGTGATATCTTTTATTCGTTTTTTCAATAACAACTAAACAACCATATCGCTTCCCTATCTCTTGAACCAATTTAATTACCTACCATTAAAATTATATCATATTTACTTGACTTTCAAAATGTTTGGTCGTAACAAAGCAAAATTGAAGACATAATATATAAAAATTTTTGTAAAGATTTTCAAATGATAAAGAGTTTTTTGTGCAAAATTATTTTTTAAAGCAAGTGCCACTGAAGCTAATCAAAATCAAACAATATGCTCAATTTATGTTAAATAGCTGCTAAATTTTGCTATTTTTGGCACAAAAAAAGGTTTGAATAACTTAATTTAGCGTATCAAATCCATGCTTTCAATATGTTTGAGGTAAGTCTATTTGATACATGCGCACCCTAAAACTATAAATGGACTCTCAACACCTGTATTTTTAGTACTTTCCCCTATGAAACTTATTTGATACAAGAAAAAGCACCTACCATTGTGATAGATGCTTAACCTTATTTTTAGGGTTTTTCCCTTGTTTTGTTGTAGTATAATCTAAGGGAAAGTTTATTTTAATCTAGTATATTTGTTATTCTTTCCATTACCTTCACGTCTTATTTCACCAAGTTCAATTAGTTTTCTTAATGCTCCTTCTATAGAACTAACGCTAAGTGATGGACATAATTCTCGTATATCTTGTTTTGTAAACCACCCAATTTTATTATTTACTGCTTTTCTTACCATATCTATAACAGGTAGTTTTTCTTCAACAATTTTAAATCTATCTTCAAAATCTCTATAAGCAGCAAGTATTGTACTTAATAGGTACTTAATAAATGGAACAGGGTTATCATTTTCCTCAATCCATCCTTCTTGTGAAATGCCTAATGCATCATAATATAAATCCTTATGTTTTGCTATCTTAGCTTCTAATGAAATGTATTTACCAACATAAAATCCATTTCTATACAATAAAAGTGTTGTTAACAATCTAGACATTCTACCATTACCATCATTAAATGGGTGAATACATAGAAAGTCATGAATAAAAACAGGTATAGCAATTAATGGCTCTAATTCATTATTTCCTATTACTCTATTGTATTCTTCACAAATTTTATCAAGTGCTGCTGGTGTTTCAAATGGATCAAGAGGAGTGAATAACACTTCAGTTTTACCATCAGAATGTGTAGCAGATATATAATTTTGTACATTCTTAGTTCTTCCAGCCATAGGATTATTCATATGACTATACATAATCTTATGAAGCTGTAATATGAAATTTTGAGTTAATGGAATTGCATCAAAACTTTCGTGAATTATATTTAATACGTCACGATATCCGGCAATTTCTTCTTCGGCCCTATTTTTAGGAGTTGTTTTTTCTTTAACTAATTGTTTAATTCTTGTATTTGTTGTAACTATACCTTCAATAGCATTTGAAGCTTCTGTACTTTGAATCTTAGCTATTTCAACTAATCTCTCTAATTCTTCAGGCCTTTGTTTCAAGTACATTTCTTGCTTTCCGGCCTCTTTATATATAGCAGCTATATAACCTAATACTTCTGAATCCCATGTTTTTTTACTTATTAAAGAATAATTGAAACCTCTCATGTGCTCACCCCACGATGTTATTTTTCCCTTAAATCTTATCATGTTTTAAGGTTAAAATCAATAAATAAGGGCATTTTTAGTGCTTTTGCTCCAAAATTTGAAAATTTATTATGATTGTTTCTCGAGGGGCTTTTTCCAAGAAAAAGCTCATTAAGAAATATAATCCTATTATTAGTGTATTGGAGGACATCAATGAAAAAGATAATTTAAGAGATCACTCCAGTTAAGAAATCTGATAATAAAGAAAAAGCTAAAAAGAAAGTTGCAGCAACGTAAGAGTATTTACTGAACAGGATGAGCAACTACATTCACTTCAAGGGAAAAGTTCTTTAATTGCTTTTAATTTTGTTTGACGACTGTAATCTATATGCGTCGCCCCACCTCTTTTTGGAAGGCTTTTTCTCCATGAATTGATATAAGCGACAAAAATATTTTATGGAACTTGCACTTATACCATATTTTCTTTAGAATGCATAAATTGGCACGTCTTC
>HF998019.1:0-10429 GCA_000433015.1 Firmicutes bacterium CAG:631 | reverse complement strand
TTTCATATTTAAAAACCCCCATTTCTATCATGATATAATGAGCAAAGAAATGTGGGGTAGTTTCAAATCTAATGGTGGAGCTGACGGGGCTCGAACCCGCCACCTTCTCCATGCCATGGAGACGCTCTCCCAGATGAGCTACAGCCCCTTTATTTTAGCGCTATTATTGTAACATATTTTCATAAGTATTGATAATAAAAAATATAAAAATTTTCTAGATTATTTCATTCTTTTTTCGTGCAAATTCAATCTTTTTCATATATAATATTTTTTGCAAATCAATAAAGGAGAATGAAGATGAAACTCATCAATGGATTATACTCTGATACCCATGAATTTTTACAAATGAACGATGCTTTTTATCAAGCGATGAAAAAGTATCCTCAATATCAATATTTTTTAGAATATCTAAAAATTCGGTATGAAGATAGTTACGATCTGCAACTTTTTGCTAAGGCAATTACCAAAAATGATATTGAAACAAAAAATGAAGTTTTTTTAAGAAAAGAAAAAGAATATGCTAATTGTTTAACTCGTTTATATGGCCCTTTTTTTACAGGAAAAGATACGGATGATGTAGACTTTCTTTTAAAATTCAATCCTTTAGAAAAATTAGAATGGATTTTAAAGCAAAAAGCATACACAAACGATCAAATTCAAGAAATGTTAGATTTATCTAAAACAAACAATATTTATGATTTTTATCATAGTTTATATTTTCAACGTTTAGAAAATCCTAAATTAGAAATTAAAGAAAAAGATTTTCATACAGAAGAAGATGAAGAATTTATTTTATGGAATTATGTCAATTTAAGACATGAACAAGATCATCGTCCTTTGATATCCGTAGTAGATTATCCTAAAGAAAAATGGAAAGAAATGATATGGAAATATCAACATGATGAAAAAAAAGATATCCATGAACCAAACGACATTCAAGATATTCTTGCACAATCTTCTCAGTTTATTGCAACAAAAATGCCAGTTCATAACTATGAAAAACGATTGACAGGAGCTATCATGGCTCGCTTTGCAGGGTGTATGTTAGGGTTGTATGTTAGGTGCTCCTGTTGAGAATTGGAGTATTGAACAAATGGAAGAATTGGCCAAAAATAGTCAAATGGATTTTCCACCAACCTATTATTGGAAAGAAATTCCTGATGCTGAAGGATTACATTATAAACGAGATAAAAGATATTACTTTAGCGATTCAAAAATGCAATTTGTTGTCGCAGATGATGATGTCACTTACACCGTTTTAAATGCTTTAGTTTTAGAAAAGCATGGATATCAAGTTCAAGCAAAGGATATTGCTTTGTTTTGGAAAGATTATTTACCTTATGCTTGCACGGCTGAATATGCAACCATGGTCGGACTTCGAAGAAATCAATCGATTGAATATATTGTCAATTCCAATCCTTATGTTGAATTAATTGGTGCAGCCATTCGTGCGGATTGTTTTGGTTATGTTTGTCCTGGTAATCCTTATCAAGCCGCTTTGCTTGCCTATGAAGATGCTAAAATTTCTCATAAAAGAAATGGAATTTATGGAGAAATGTTTTTAGCGGCAACGATAGCAGCTAGTTTTAGTGTTTCTTCTAGTTTAGAAGCCATTCGAATTGGGATGAATTATATTCCTGATCATTGTCGTTTAAAACAAGATTTAATTTGGGCACTTTCTTTTGAAGGAAAATTAAAAGATTTTAAAGAGGCTAGAAAGTTATTAGACGATCGTTTTCTTCCGATGAATCGTGTACATACCAACAATAATATGTGTGCCATTGTATTTTCTTTAATTTTAGGAAAAGATAATTTCAATCATGCGATTTCTTCTTGTATTGCTATGGGTTATGACAATGATTGTACGGGAGCAAGTGTTGGTTCGATTTTAGGAGCTTTATTAACTATTGATAAAATTGATAAAAAATGGTATGAACCATTTCATAATGAAATTCATACCTATATTCGAGGCTATGAAACATTAAAAATTACTGAATTAGTAGATAAACTTATAAAAGTATACCATCAAGAAAAAAATTAAAAAAATAAAAACTTTAAAGTAAAAAGCGATAAACCTACTTTAAAGTTTTTTGTTTTAAACCAAAAAACTTTTAAAATTTCATAACTTTTTCTAGTCTGAGTAGAAAAAAGTTGTTTAAAATAAAACTTTTTGGTGAACATTTGCAGGATTATATTCGCTTAGGTGGATTTCCATTAATAGCAAGTGGTAATTTTGATGAAAAAGCCGTGTATGCAATGATTGAAGATATTTATAATTCGGTTGTCATGAATGATATAACCAATAAACATAAAATCAATAATACGGATTTGTTTCATCGTGTTGTTCGTTTTGTCATAGAAAATGTAGGAAAAACTTTTTCTGCAAATGCCATGGTAAATTTTTTAAAATCCGTAAAAAGAACGATCTCTATCGAAACAATTTATAATTATTTAGACTGGTTGGAAAAAGCATTTGTTATTTATCGTTGCAGAAGATATGATTTGAAAGGAAAAAATATATTAAAAACTCAAGAAAAATTTTATTTAGCTGATCAATCTATAAGATATGCTTTATATGGTTTTAATCCTACATCTATTTCTTCAATGATAGAGAATCTTGTCTTTTTTGAATTAAAAAGGCGCGGTTATGAAATATATATTGGAAAAAATGAAAATAAAGAAATTGATTTTGTCGCAATTAATAAAGCAGATCGATTTTATATTCAAGTTTGTCGTCAACTTCCAAAAGAATCAGATAGAGAAATTGCAAATTTAATGGAAATTAATGATCATTATCCTAAATTTGTTGTTACTTTAGATGATTATGCAAGTGGAAATATTAATGGAATTCAAATTGTTCATCTTACTGATTTTTTACTCAATGAATAAAAGAAAAAGAATTAGACTATAAAAAATAAGGCCTCGTTTCATTCAAACGAGGCTTTTAATATTTTATTCAAGTTCAAAAACACCAGTATACAATTGATAATAATATCCATGCAAAGCAATGAGTTGATCATGCGTTCCTCTTTCAATGACACGACCATGTTCTAAGACCATAATGGCTTCAGCATCTTGAATGGTAGAAAGCCGGTGAGCAATTAAAAATACGGTCCGACCTTTCATTAAGTTTTGCATTCCTTTTAAAACAATTTGTTCAGTACGAGTATCAATAGAAGAAGTGGCTTCATCTAAAATCATAACGGGACATCCACTAACCGCTGCTCGGGCAATGGATAATAATTGAGCTTGTCCTTGGGAGATAGAGGATCCATTTCCTTTAATATAAGTTTGATATCCTTGTGGCAAACGTGTAATGAAAGAATCTGCATTGGCCAATTTTGCCGCTTCAATACATTCTTCATCGGTTGCATCGAGTCTTCCAAAACGAATGTTATCCATAATTGTACCACTAAATAAATTTGTATCTTGGAGGACCATACCAAGGGATCTTCTTAAATCTTTTTTCTTGATTTTATTAATGTTAATGCCATCATAACGAATTTTACCATCGGCAATATCGTAGAAACGATTGATTAAATTAGTAATGGTTGTTTTACCAGCACCCGTTGCACCAACGAAAGCAATTTTTTGACCAGGCTTTGCATATAAAGAAACATCGTGTAAAACAATTTTATCAGGGACATAGCCAAAATCAACATTAAACATTCGGATATCACCTTGAAGTAAAGTGTAAGTAATAGAGCCATCAGCTGTGTGTGGATGTTTCCAAGCCCATAAGGTATGTTCTTTTCGATTACATTCAACAATGTTTCCATTTTCATCATATTTACCCATGACTAAAGTAACATATCCTTCATCCGTTTCTTTTTCTTCATCTAATAATTCATAAACACGACTTGTTCCTCCAATTGCCATGGCAATTGGATTAATTTGGTTAGAAACTTCACTGACATTATTAGTGAATTGACGAACCATTGGAAGGAAAGAAACAATAATACCAATTGAAATGTAACTATTTGGATGATAACCTGTAATGGTTAATTCCGGAACTTCAAAGATAAATAATGTAGTAGCAACAACAGCTACTAAAATATAAAGAAAGTTTCCAATATTACCTAAAATAGGCATAAGAATGTTTGCAAATTTATGAGCATCGGTAGAAACTTTTTGTAATTCAGTAACATGTTGTTCAAATTCTTTTTTACATTCTTCTTCATGTGTAAATGATTTAATTACTTTTAAACCATTCATCATTTCTTCAACATAGCCTTCTTCTTTTGCTAAAACATGTTGTTGAGCTGTAAAATTTTTAGCGCTTTTTCCACCAACAAATTTAGTGACTAAAATCATAGCTATAGTACCTAAAATTACGATAATAGTTAAATAAATGGAAGATAAAAGCATAATTACAAAAACAGAAATAAAAGTAACACTACAAATTAATACGGTTGTGATAGATTGTGCTAACAATTGCCGAATTGTATCCACATCGTTTGTAAAGGTCGACATGATTTCGCCTTTGTCATGTGTATCAAAATATTTAATAGGTAAATCTTGCATGTGTTCAAATAAACGACATCTTAACTCATGCATATACTTTTGTGCATAACGAGCGGTTAATTGAGAATAAGTAAAACCACCAGCTAATGAAATCACATAAGCAGAAATCATAATCGCTAAAGCTTCATAAAAATCTTTAGAAACAGAAGCGAAACTACCTTGTTCAATAGCGGTAGCAATTAAGTTTGTGACTCTTTGAATCATCAAAGGAGCGACAATTGGTCCTAAGGCTGAAATAAATGTACAAATTGCAGAGATAAGCAAAGCAATAGGATGGGCTTTATAATAGTCCATAATGCAACGAATTAAAACATGTCTTTTTTTATTTTTTACTTTTTTCATTCTTCTCCCGCCTTTCCAATTCGATTTTGAATATCATAAACTTCTTGATAAATCGCATTTGTTTTTAACAATTCTTCATGGGTTCCTATGCCATTGATTTCACCATTGTCCATGACAATAATAAAATCAGCATCTTGAACGGAAGAAATTCTTTGTGCAATGATAATTTTTGTAATGCCAGGAATATATTCTTTAAACCCTTTTCGGATATAAGCATCTGTTTTTGTATCTACAGCACTTGTTGAATCATCCAGTATTAAAACTTTTGGATTTTTTAAAAGGGCTCGAGCAATACAAAGGCGTTGTCTTTGTCCACCTGAAACATTGACTCCTCCTTGTTCAATCCAAGAATCATATTGTTTTGGGAATTGTTCAATAAAAGAATCAGCTTGAGCAATCTGACAAGCTTCTTTGATTTGTTTATCTGTTGCTTGTGCATTTCCCCATCTTAGATTTTCTTTAATGGTTCCAGAAAATAAAACATTTTTTTGTAAAACCATGGCTACTTGATCTCTTAAAGATTTAACATCATAATCTTGAACATTGATTCCACCAACTTTTACGGTTCCAATAGAAGCGTCATAAAAACGAGAAATTAAATTTACTAGCGTTGATTTTGAAGAACCCGTTCCGCCAATAATACCTACCGTTTGTCCACTTCGAATATGTAGATTAACGTCTTTTAAAGCATATTTTTGAGCTTCTTTTTTATATTTAAAAGATACATTTTCAAAATCAATATCGCCATTTTTAACTTCAAAAATTGGATTTTCATTATTTTTAATAGAAGGGACTTCAACTAGCACTTCATAAACACGATTAATAGCGGGAACAGACATAATAATCATAAATAAAACCATTGCAACCATCATTAAAGAAGATAAAACTTGGGCAGAATAGGTTATCATTGCTGATAAATTTCCAACACCAAATGGAGCATCTTTTGGTCCAAATTCAATTCCTTGTTGGATCGCAAGCATACTACCTAAAAATAAAATTAAACACATTGACATATACATGACAGCTTGCATGGCTGGGTTTGTAGCATTCATGATTTGTTCTACTTTTTGAAAACCTTTTCCCATTACACCAGATTCATGAGCAAATTTTTGCTTTTCAAAATCTTCACGAGCATAGGTTTTGACCACTCTCATTCCACGGACATTTTCTTCTGTTAATTCATTTAAATCATCATATTTCCTAAACAATTTAATAAATAGTTTTGTTGCAATTGGAATCAAAATGCCTAAAATTATAGCAATAAAAGGGATGGTAATTAAAAAGATCCAAGAAATTTGTGGAGCAACTACTAAAGCCATAATAAATGAAAAAACAAACATGAATGGTGCACGTACAGCAATACGAATTAAAATCATAAAAGCCATTTGAATATTAGTAATATCCGTAGTTTGTCTTGTAATTAAAGAAGAAGATGAGAATTTATCAATGTTTTGAAAAGAATAAGAGGTAATTTTATTAAATTCATCTACTCTTAAATTTTTTGCAAAACCAGCAGAAGCAATTGCACTCATTCTACCGGCGAAAATGCCACAAATTAATGAAAAAATTCCTAAAACTAATAAAATTGAACCATATAAAATGACTCCATTTAAAGCTTCTTCTTTTAAAGATTGTGTTACTTCAACACCAATAAAACTTTGTAAAAGAGAGATTAATCGGCTCATTACAAATGGAATAATACATTCTAAAACCGTTTCTAATAAAACATAAAAAATAGATAAAAAAGCATACTTTTTATATTCACGTGTCGAATGTAGTAAGTATTTAAATCGAGAAATAAAACTTAATTTTTTTTCTTTTTTTCTTTCCATATTTTTCCTCCTTATTTCTATCCATCTTTGTCCCAATAAAGAAACAAAAGGCCCAATGAATTGATAATAGATTCAAATTCGCTTAGACCTTGTTATTATGTTTATACTTGGAGTTGAATCTTTTCCTCTCAGTAAACAAGCAGAAGACAAAGAGTTATGGAATATTTCCACAAATGGTGCACCAGGCGAGACTTGAACTCGCACAGGAAACCCTATACGCCCCTCAAACGTACGCGTCTACCAATTCCGCCACTGATGCAAGCAAACACATTGAAAAATCAATGTGTTTTTAAAGTTTTACTTTTTAATGTTATAAAAAGCATCAAGTCCTGGATAAATTGCTGTATCGCCTAATTCATCTTCAATTCTTAATAATTGATTATATTTAGCGATACGATCTGTACGAGACATGGATCCGGTTTTAATTTGTCCAGCATTTAAAGCTACAGCTAAATCCGCAATGGTTGTATCTTCACTTTCTCCTGAACGATGAGAAACAACAGTTGTGTATTTTGCTCTTGTAGCCATTTCCATTGCATCTAAAGTTTCAGTTAAAGTACCAATTTGGTTAACTTTAATTAAAATGGCATTTGCAATTCCTTTTTCAATTCCTTCTTTTAAAATAGAAGGATTTGTAACAAATAAATCATCTCCAACTAATTGGATCTTGTGGCCTAAGCGTTCTGTTAGTTTTTTCCAACCATCCCAGTCTCTTTCTCCAAGACCATCTTCAATAGAGATAATTGGATATTTTTTTACTAATTCTTCATACCAAGCAATCATTTCATCAGTTGTTTTAACACCTTGACCGCTTTTTGTAAGTTCATATTTTTTCGTTTCAGGATTGTAAAATTCACTAGCAGCAACATCCATTGCTAAGCAAATATCTTTTCCAGGTACATATCCTGCAGCCTTAATGGCTTCAACGATAACTTGTAAAGGTTCTTCATTACTAGATAAATTTGGAGCAAATCCACCTTCATCACCAACAGCAGTGACGTGTCCTTTATCTTTTAGAACTTTCTTTAAAGCATGGAATGTTTCTGAACCCCAACGTAATGCTTCTTTTAAACTTGGAGCGCCAACAGGCATAATCATAAATTCTTGGAAATCAACAGATGAATCAGCGTGTTGACCACCATTTAAAACGTTCATCATTGGAACCGGTAATTTTTTAGCATTGGCTCCGCCGATATAACGATATAAAGGCATACCATAATAGTCGGCAGCGGCTCTAGCACAAGCTAAAGAAACGCCTAAAGTTGCATTTGCACCCAATCTTTTTTTGAATGGAGTACCATCTAATTCAATTAGTTTTTTATCAATACCTACTTGGTCATCGACAAGCATTCCAATAATTTCTGGAGCGATGACTTCATTAACATTTTCTACAGCAGTTAAAACGCCTTTACCACCATATCTTTTTTTGTCGCCATCACGTAATTCTAAAGCTTCTCTTTCACCAGTAGATGCACCACTTGGAACGATTGCTCTTCCAAAAGCACCAGATTCGGTTGTAACTTCTACTTCAACGGTAGGATTACCACGAGAGTCAATGACTTCTCTAGCATAAATATCAACAATAACAGGCATATTTTTTCCTCCTTATTTTTTATACAACGTTATTATACCATTTTCAAAATATTTTTAAAGTCATTCTTGCACAATTAAGCATTGTCCTGTCATTTCCTTTGGTTGTGGTAAATGTAAGACATGTAATAGTGTTGGAGCAATATCTCCTAAGTTCCCTCCATCACGAAGTTGAAATCCTTTTTTGCAAACAATAAAGGGAACAGGATTTGTGGTATGACTTGTTACAGGAAGACCATGATCATCAATTAAACAATCGGCATTTCCATGGTCGGCTGTAACAAATAAAAGGCCATCTTTTTCTTTTACTTTTTGATAAAGTTTTCCAACACATTCATCCACCACTTCTACGGCTTTAATGGTTGCATCCATTACAGCAGTATGACCCACCATATCACAGTTTGCAAAATTGACAATGATGACATCATGAATATCTTTATCGATTTCTTTTAATAAAGCATCACAAACTTCATAGGCAGACATTTCTGGTTTTAAATCAAAAGATATGACATCTGGTGATTTAATTAAAATACGCGTACATCCTGGAATTTGTGGTTTTTCTATACCATCAAAATTAATGGTTCCATCAAAAAAGAAAGTGACATGCGCATATTTTTGTGTTTCTGCAATACGCAATTGTGTAAGACCATGTTCGGCAATGTAAGGACCAAAAATATGATCTAATGTCACCGGTTTAAAAGCAATGATACCTTTTACCGATTCAGCATATTTCATGGTACAAACATAAGTTAAATCTTTTAATTTTGTTTTTGGTTCATAAGCTTTAAATTTATCATTAGGTGTTGGATGAGCATAAAATTCTGGATTCGTAAAGACGGTAGAAATTTGAATAGCTCGATCCGGTCTAAAGTTTGCAAAAATAATGCTATCGCCATCTTGAATTTTAATGTTGTAATTGGCATTATATCCTGGTTCAACAAATTCATCAATGACCTTACGATTGGTTTCTTTTAATAATTGATATTGTTCTTTTAAGAATGTTTGTTCATCGGTATAAGCATGACCAATGTTATTGACCATACAGATGTAGGCTTTATCAATCATTTCCATATTGGTATCCCGATCCATCGCATAAGACCGACCTATAATGGTAACAATTTTTCCAATTCCAACTTCTTTAAAGGTTTGATTTAATTCACTGATGTAATCATAAGCCGTAGTTGGTTCAACATCTCTACCATCTAAGAAAGCATGGACATAAACCTCTTTTAATCCTTGTTGTTTAGCCATTTTAACTAAAGCTTTTATATGATTAATATGGGAATGAACGCCTCCATCAGAAAGTAAACCAAAGATGTGAAGATTTGTATTTTTTTCTTTTGCATTTTGCATTGCTTTTAAATAAGCTTCATTTTGATAAAAACTGCCGTCATCAATGGCTTTATTAATTAAAGTCAAGGATTGATATACAATCCGACCAGCACCAATATTTAAATGCCCTACTTCTGAATTTCCCATTTGTCCTTCAGGAAGTCCAACGGCCATCCCACTTGCTTGAAGTAAGGTGTTTGGATATGTTTGCATTAAATAATCTAAATTTGGTTTTTTAGCCAAATAAATTGCATTACCTACTTTTCTATCTGTGATGCCAAATCCATCCATGATACACAGTACAACTGGCTTTTTCATTCTATTACCTCCTTAGTCCAGTACAACATTATAGCACAATTTTATTATTTTTAATAATAAAAAACTTTTTTTCTTTTGATTTTTTTAACCACCATCATAAATATATAAAAAACACCTTGTTGATAGAACGCAACAAAGGTGCTTTTGATTTTTTAATGATTTAGTGAATCAATGTAGTATAATATTCAATTTGTATCCCATGTTTTAGATAAGATTTTTTTTAATTCGCCATTGAAATACATTTCAAAGATTCTATCTAAATTAGTATATTCATTTTTATCTTTAGAATTTAAATAATTTTCAATTTTTCTTTTCATATTGATAGATTATCTTTTCTATATTCATTTTCGTAATTAAAAATTCAATCAATTTTTAAAACGTTTTTTATAATCATTTTTCAATAAAAATGGTTTAAGTGATGTTTAGATACCAATTATTTCATTTGAAGTTGATTCACCCAATTGATCAAATTATTTTTACCTTCTTCAAAT
>HF998018.1:11095-14435 GCA_000433015.1 Firmicutes bacterium CAG:631 | reverse complement strand
CCTGATGATCGCTATATCCCTAAAGCTCCTGCTTATGATTTTTTTTATGATCGACTTGTTCGTCAATGTAAAAAAATCTGTCAGGCAGCAAAAAAAGCAAACATTCAAAGGTGTGTGATTTTGGGGTCTTATTTTGCAACTTATGATAAGCATATGAATGGCAAATTATCAAAATATCATCCTTATATCAAAGCAAGAATTCAGCAAGAACAAGAATTGATTGCATTAGAAAAAGATTCATTATTTTCAGTAATGATTTTAGAACTTCCATATATTTTTGGAACAATGCCCCAAAGAAAGCCATTATGGAGAGATTCATTTCTAAAATATTATGATAAAATGAAATCGGTCATTTTACCAAAAAACGGAGGAACTGCAGTCATTGATGTATGGGGTGTTGCCGAAAGTATTGTTGCCTGTTCTTTTTTTGGAAAACATGGAACATGTTACCCTATTGGAAAAGAAAATCTTCCTTTTAAAGTATTAATTCCTTTAATGCTAAAAAGTTCTAAAGACAATCGGAAATACAAAGAAATCCCTGCTTTTTTAACAGCTATCGGAGCTAAATTTATCGATAGAAAGTTTAAAAAACAAGGATTGGAAAGTGGATTAAATCATGCAAAATTAATGACTCAAATTCAATGTAAAAAATTTTATATCGATGGAAATCAAACCATGGAAGCGTTAAATTTCAAACATTTTGACTTCCATGGTGGAAAAGATATTTATCAAAGTATTGAAGAAACAATGAAAGCTTGCTATCCCGAACGATTTTAATTATTTTATTTTTATTGGACTCTTTTGGATTAATTGAATATTCGACAACCATTGTAAAGTATCTTTTAAAGTTTCTTCCATCGTGTGACGATGGTAATTGAATTGTTCAATGGCTTTCTTACAAGAAAAATTGGAATTACTATTTAAAGTATAAAAAGAATATCGAGTAAACAAAGGTGTTTTTTTCGTAACTTTATAGTGTAATTCAGCAAATGGAGCAATCATTTTTAAAATCCATGTCGGAACGATTCTTTTGATTTTTTTAATGCCTTGCATTTCACAAATCATATTCATAAAATCAATCATTTGAATTTTATGACCACTTAAGATATAGCATTCACCAACTTTTCCTTTTTTTAAAGCTGCAATCGTTCCACTTGCAACATCTCTAACATCTACTAAATCATAAGCTCCTTTTACTCCAATATGTAATTTTTTACTAGCAACCATTTTTACCAATTCATTTAAATGCCCCGTATTGGCATCAAATGGTCCAAGAATACCAGACGGATGCACAACACATGCATTAAGTCCTTCTTTGGTCGCTTGCAATACTAAAGAAGTTGCCATTGCTTTGGTTTTTGCATAAGGTCCATGAATAAATTTAGGATCAAATGTATCTGTTTCAACAATGGTTTCATTTTTAGGCAATTCTTGAATTGCATGAACAGAACTAATATAAACCATTTTTTGTACATGATATTGTTTACACATTTCAAGAATATTTTTAGTACCTTCTACATTAATTCGATACATTTTTTTACTATATGTTGATCGAATTGAAACCATCCCTGCAGCATGAATGACATAAAGTTCTTCATTATTAGAATCCGCTTCAAACAAAGGTTTTAAGGACTCCATATCCAAAATATTTCCATAATAAATTTTTAGATTGGAATGAATAGGTAAAATCGTTTTATCCTCAGGTAATACGAGCCCTCTAATTTCGCAATCTTCTTTTAATAACTCGTTAATAATATTTTGCCCAACATGTCCTGCTGCGCCAGTTAGAATATAAATTTTCTTTTTCATTTCGATCACTTCCTATATTTATTATATTGCTTAAACTGAATTTTAATATTAAATCAAAATTAAATTTTCAAAATAAAAAGTCCAATTTTTAAAAATCGGACTTTTTTGATTCTTAATAGTTATCTTTTTAATAATACCAAGGAGTTTCAGGTAATTCGACATCATCTGGATCAATTAAAGTTCCTGTATAATCAGTCATTGGATCATTACTCATATCATAAGTCGCATAAGTGATTTCTCCATTATTATCATAATCGTGAACAATTTTAGTAATAAATCCATCTTCAATCGTCATGACATAAGTATGATCAGAAATTCCCATTCCAGAAATCAACCATTCTAATCGATAGCCAACAGTAATGGTAATGGTATTTCCAGTTTTTGTACCTGTTGCCGTAACAGTAGTAACGCTAAATCCAGTATTCGTGCTACCTGTATTGATTGCTTCTTTCATTAATCCACCGATTGTAAATTCAAGAGCGGCGCTTGGATTGAAATGTTCATCCATACTATGTACTGCTGATCCCATTACATTTGAAACTACATTTTTATCAATTGTCTCTTCATATTGAGTAATTAATAAAATACCATCTTCTAAAGCTTGTTTTTGAACAACATAATCTTCAGTTGATGTTGGCTCACTGGCATCTGCAGGATTATATACTGTTTCCGTACCTAAAGATTCGTAAACATAATTATTGTATCGCGTAGCTGTATAATCTAAAACCGTTTTTACATTATCAACACTTGTCACTTCTTCATGAACTACTGCTTTTGTTGTTCCAGTCGCAAAAGAGTTCATATCTAACACGATTTGAGATGCTGTAGCATAATCAATTTCTCCATCTGCAATGCTTGTTAAATCAATCGGTGATAAACCAGAAATATTAAAATCATTTTTATCTAGTTTTGTTCCAGTAAAATCAGTACGATTAGAAGTATCTACATCAGATTCTATTGTATATCTAAATTGTGAAACAATTCCGGTTTCTCTGCCACCTTCTCCTTCTGCTGTATTGGCATAATAACATTGATAACTACCATAATTGACAACATTATGTTCTTTATCTAACTCTACAAAGATTTGGTTATCTTCGTCAGAATAATAATTTGCTGTTGCATCAGCATAGGTCCAAATAGATGCCAAATAATTGCCTGCCAAACTAATTTCAACTTCATAAGTAATATCTCGATAGCCATATTCTTCAGGATAAATAGCACTCGGATCAGTAAAGACTTCAATTAATGACTCAATATTCGCTTTAATATCCATCATTGTTTCCCAATTATTATACATATTAACTTCTTGTCTTGCACCCGTATTACTATCTGCATATTGTTCTTCAAATGCTGTTAAATCATAGACATATCCTTCTTCTGCATAAACTTGATTTGTATATTCATAACTTAAATCTGCAGTTGTCCCATTATTTGGATAGTTTTCAACGGTTCCTTTAATTTCAGCAAAATCATTATTATAGAGTTGAAAATCTAAGGTAGCCTCTTGTCTAACGGCTTGATAACTATTATA
>HF998018.1:10516-11088 GCA_000433015.1 Firmicutes bacterium CAG:631 | reverse complement strand
TAACTATTATAGGTTTCACTATAATTTGTAAAACTTTTCCATGTTTTTCCACTTAAAGCCGTTAGTGCTTCAACAACTTGTTGTTGCGTGGGTTCTCCTTTGTCAACTATTCCTCCGCTTGAAGAACCTCCACTACCATCTCCATCATTTTGAGTACATCCTGCCAAGCCAAGTGCCACAACCGTGGCCAAACAACAAATAATAAACTTTTTTTTCATTTTTTAATCCCCCTTTTGTTTGTTTTTTATATTTATTTGTTGAAAACAAAGAATTTTTTATTCGCAACAAAAAAATATATTTATGTTAGTATATGCGATTTTAATGTTCATTTCAACATTTTTTTTATTTTTTTTTGTAAATGGGTCTTTTTATAAATATGTTTAAATTGAATTACCATTGCAGTTTCTTTTAAAACTAATTATAATTATTTTATTAGAACAGGAGGGGAAAGAATGGCAAACAAAAGAAAAAAGCCTATTTTAAAATGGCTTATCTTGCTTGTTTATATTGGCTGTGCCATAACAATTATTGTTGAATCTTGTATCCCCGGTGCTAGTTCGGCTAGCCAAAGT
>HF998018.1:0-10471 GCA_000433015.1 Firmicutes bacterium CAG:631 | reverse complement strand
TATCAATGACATTTCTAAAGATCAAACTCAATTTGTAAATGTAGAAAAAGTTCAAATTAATAATAAAATTGATTCTGCTTATATTGGAGATACCTATCAAATCCAAACTTCCATTACACCAACCGATGCCACCAATCAATCTCTTATTTATTCCTCATCGGATGCTAATATTGCTTCTGTATCCGAAACGGGTTTAATCCATTTTAATAATCAGGGGAATGTTCTTATTACAGTTCAAAGTGCTTTTGATGAATCAAAAAAAGATAATATGCTCATCTCTGTTTTTGAAGTTTTACCTACTCAATTATCAGTAACCATAGAAAATGCAATTTTTGAGGAACAAAAAGAAGCCTATATTCTTTATATTGGTCAAAATTATTTTATAAAAGTTAATTTTTTACCAGAAAATACAACGAATTTATCTTTTACAGTTACAACTTCTTATACTAAAAATGCAATTGAAATTCAAAATGATGTAATTGTAGCAAAACACTATAATAATTTAGAATTAATTCCTATTGAAGTCATATCTAATGCAAATCCTTCTGTTAAAAGTTGTTTCAATATTCTCGTCGACTATTCGGAAGTTATTGAACCACAAAGCATCTCTTTTTTAGAAGGAAACGCATCAGAATTATATGTAGGAGCAACAAAAAGATTGAATATTGCTTTTCAACCAAGCAATGTCTCGTTTTTTGATGTATCTTATGAAACTTTAGATGCATCGATTGCTACATTTAATAAGGGAATTATTCAAGCGATTCGCCCTGGAAAAACGATGGTGATTGCTCGTTCAGTTAGAAATCCATCCATTTATGCTTCTCATGAAATTACAGTTTTACCATTACCACAACTTGAAGATTTTCTAGTTTCTAATGCGATGACTTTAGTCGTTGGCACTTCTAAAAAAATATCTATTACTAAAAATCCCAGTAATGCCGCAATAGACACTACTTTATTTACCTATCAATCGGAAAACAATGAAATTGCTACCGTTTCTCAACAAGGTATAGTCTATGGCATACAACCCGGTAAAACAAACATAACTGTAACTT
The DNA here is from genome assembly GCA_000433015.1 of Firmicutes bacterium CAG:631. Classification (GTDB taxonomy): domain Bacteria; phylum Bacillota_I; class Bacilli_A; order RFN20; family CAG-631; genus Caccosoma; species Caccosoma faecigallinarum. The sequence continues at coordinate 9,416 of HF998018.1, read as the reverse complement.
ATGATCAAAAAATAGAAAAGCAAATGATTGTAGAAGTCATTGAAAAAGAAAATGTAAGTATTACAGATATTCAAGTTCATTTTAAAAATATTGTATCTGTTAATGAAATTGTCTCCGATTTTATCAACTTATCTTATTTACCTGCTAATGCTACTTCACTTGGCGATGCTTTTGAATTTATTCCCTTAAATTTCAGTGATTTATCAGAAGAAGAAAAGGAAAAATTTTCTCAATATAATTTAGAAGAATGGAATACGAATGATTTAATAGAATATGATGCAAATACCAATCAATTAAATGTTTTTAATCACGAAGGAATTGCCTTTTTTAAAATCTATCATTTGGCTTCAGGGATTATGAGTGACCTCTTACACATTGAAATTCATGAGATTTTGCCGATAGATTTACAAATCTATCAAAATGGAGAAGAACTTTCTAATATCACCTATCTTCAAGCGAATACACCAACCATCACGCTTTTTGTAGATATAAAACAAGCGCAAGATGCAACTTATAAAGAATTAAATTGGGAATTGATTCCCATTGAAGGAGAAGACATAGCTCGGCTAGAATTAACAGAAAATGGAAATCAATACCGCAATTTGGTTATCATAAATGAAGGAGTTTTTGATATTAAAGTTTCAATTTGTACTCCTATTTTACAAAGCCATATCGATAAAACCATTCGCTTTTATGTTGCACATGAAGATCTTTCTATTTTTCAAATTACAAATATTGAGGACGCTTCACATCCAGAAATTATTTTAAATAATTATAATATGTATAAAAACACGTCGATTCCTTTAGGAATTTATACAAATCAAAATTACACTAGACTTTTATTGCAATATTCTTCTAGTAATCCACAAGTTGCCACAATTTCTTCTGATGGTTTGTTGACCGCTAAAAATTGTGGTAGTTCCACCATTCGGGTTACAAATTTATATAATCAAGAAGAAGTTTGCTTTCAATTAACCGTTTATAATCGCTTATCTTTAGCAGAAAGCAACACGTATACTTTAAGTGGTAATACATTAAAAAAAATTGGTGAAAACAAATATCAATTTACAAATGGAAATTCAATTTCATTGACTATACATTATGCAGAAGATGCAACTTATAAAAGCGTGACTTTTCAATCTTCCAATGAAAAAGTGGCTACCATTGGTGCTGATGGCATTATTACCCCTCATCAAGTTGGCACGACAACAATAACTGTAACTTATACTGATGGATTTAGTGTTGAAACTCCATTTGAATTTACAATTGATTTAAAAATTGTTAAAAAACCTTTAATTACGGATATCCAAAGTTTTACTTCTTTTATCCGCAAAGCTTTAGGACATTTTGGTGTGTTTTTTATTCTTGGGATTTTTTCTTTATTCACTTATGCTTTATTTTTTAAAAAACGGCAATGGCTTTATTCTATCCCTATCCATTTTGCAAGTGGATATTTCATTGCTGTCCTATCGGAATTCATTCAACTTTATGTGCCAGGAAGAGGTGGAGCATATAAAGATGTCATGATTGATTATTCTGGATATTTATTATCAACCTTCTTCATTATCTTCATCTATCTCCTTATTTTTACTTGCAAATATTTTATTCAAAAGAAAAAAAATAAGCCAATGCCGCTTGAAAAAGAAGGTGCCGAATCATGATTTTAAAATGTCCTGTTTGCCAATTGGGATTAAAAAAAATAGAAAAAAGTTATCAATGTAGTCAACATCATAATTATGACATTTCCAAATATGGATATACAAATTTGTTATTAGCCAATCAAATTCATTCTGATTCCCCTGGTGATCAAGCCTTTATGATTCAAGCTCGTAATCGTTTTTTATCTTTGGATTATTATCACTTTTTAAGACAAGAAGTTGCTGATTTATTTTGTCAGTTTTTACCCATTTCTACAACACTGACTTTTTGCGATTTCGCTTGTGGCGAAGGTTATTATACCAATTATATACATCAAATTTTAAATCAAAAAAAAGAAACTCAAACTTTTGGCATTGATTTATCAAAACAGGCCATTATAGAAGCATGCAAAAGAAAAAAAAGAGAACGCATTGAAAGCATTGAATATGTCATTGGTAATTTAATGAATCTTCCATTTTTGAATGAATCTTTTGATTGTGCACTCAATTGCTTTGCTCCAATGTTTGAAAAAGAATTTTATCGTGTTTTAAAAAAAGATGGCATTTTCATTCGTGTTTTACCAGGAAAAAATCATCTTTTTGAATTAAAAAAAATTATCTATGAAAAAGTTGAATTCAACGAATTAAAAGAATTAAACATTGAAGGATTTCTATTATTAAAACAAAAAGAAATGAATCAAGTATTACATTTAAAATCCAATCAAGAAATTATGGATTTATTTACAATGACTCCCTATTATTATAAATCTCCAAAAGAAGGACATCAAAAATTAAAACAAATCAACAATTTATGTTTAACGGCATCTTTTGTTATTTTGGTCTATCAAAAAGCATAAATTATAATAAAATAATTGAATAAACAAAGATTTCAATAAAAAATTATTTAATATTTTGTAATTCTTTTGTATAATAGAAAAGAGGGGTGAAAACTATGGGACTTTTCAAAAAAATTAGAGCACAATTAATTAATGTCATCGAATGGCAAGATACGAATTCTCAAGATATGGTTTATCGTTTCCCATGTGATGGAAATGAAATAAAAAATGGAGCACAATTAACCGTTCGTGCTTCTCAAGTTGCAATTTTTGTTAACGAAGGACAAATCGCAGATGTTTTTACAGAAGGACGTTATAAATTAACAACTGCGAATATTCCTGTTTTAACGAAATTAAATTCTTGGAAGTATGATTTTAATTCTCCATTTAAAGCAGAAGTTTACTTTGTGAACACACGTCAATTCCCAAATTTAAAATGGGGAACAAGCAATCCAATTGTTAAAAGAGATGCTGAATTTGGTGCTGTTCGTGTACGTGCGTTTGGAAATTATACCATTAAAGTTGATGATGCTGCCGTATTTTTAAAAGAAGTATTTGGCACATTACCAAGTTATTCAACAAAAGATATTCAAGATCATATTAAAACCATTGTTGTTTCTTCTTTTAGTGATTTTATGTCTGAAACAAAAATTCCGATTTTAGACATTTCTACAATGTATGAAGAAATTGGTGAAGGTACAAGAAAAAAAGTGAGCGAAAAACTCGCCTCTTTAGGTTTAACCACAACTTCAGTTATTGTTGAAAATATTTCCTTACCAGAAGATGTCGAAAAAGCAATCGACAAACGTTCTTCTATGGCTGCAATTGGCGATATGAATCTTTACACACAATATCAAGCCGCTGATTCCATCAAAGATGCAGCAAAAAATGAAGGCGGTATTGCTGGCTTAGGAGTTGGTTTAGGTGCTGGAGTAGGCTTTGGCAAAATCATGGGAGATGCGATGTCTAATGCTTCTAATGCAAATACCACTCAAAAATTAATTATTTGTCCAAATTGCCATCAAGAAAATCCAGTAAATGCAAAATTCTGTGGAAATTGTGGTCAATTATTAAAACCTAGGAAAAAAGAATGTGTTAAATGTCATCATGAAATCCCTGAAGGAACAAAGTTTTGTCCTGAATGTGGTGCCGTTCAAGTAGAAATAGAAAAAGAATGTCCAAAATGTCATCATAAAGTCAAAGGAAATTCTAAATTCTGTCCTGAATGTGGAGAACCTTTAAAATAATCAATTTAGGCAATCTAATGATTGCCTTTTTTTAGGAGGGGTAAAATATGTATGATGAAGAAGAATTAAAAGAAGCAGTCAATAGTAAATGTCCTCAATGTGGTTCAACTTTGCATTTTGATCCTGAAAGCCAAAATTTAATTTGTGATAGTTGTGGTTCGATTATTCCTCTTAATGGAAAAGAAGGAGCAGTTGAAGAATATGATTTTGAGACGTATTTACAAAAGTATAAAGAAAATAAAGAAAATGAAATAAAAACTGAAAATAAAATCAATATTCGCTGTGAAGATTGTGGCGCACTCATTATGATTGATAAAATGCAACTTTCTACTGAATGCCCATTTTGTGGTTCAAACAAAACCATTAAACAAAATATTGAAGATGAAATCATTCATATTGAAGGTGTCATTCCTTTTAAAATATCTGAAGAAGATAATAATCAATTGTTTCATCAATGGATAAAAAGTCGCTTTTGGGCTCCTAGAAAAATAAAAAAATCTTTTTATCATCCAAAATATTCAGCATTTTATATTCCTATTTGGACATTTGATGCAAATACATTTAGTCAATATAGCGCAATGAGAGGAGATTATTATTACGTCACTCGAACAATTCGTTCTGGAAATAGTACTCGTTTTGTTCGAGAAAGAAGAATTCGTTGGACCCCTGTGGCTGGAAATCTAAATGAATTTTTTGATGATGTTGTCATTCGTGGTACAAAAAACGTTTTAGATGATTATATTGGTAAAGTTGCTTTTTACAATTTAAAAGAATCTCAAAAATATGATGAAAAATATCTTTTAGGCTATCAAGCCGAAAAATCTTCGATTAATTTGGAAGAAGGTTTTGAACGTGCTCGAAATGTGATGGCTAGAAATATTCGCACACATATTATTAAACAAATTGGTGGAGATACTGTTTCTAGTTTAAATATTAAAACAAAATATGATCATGTTACCTTTAAGCAAATGCTTTGCCCTTTATATAATGGTTCTTATCAAATCAACAAAAAAAGATATCTTTTCGTTATCAATGGTCAAAACGGAAAATTCTATGGAAAATATCCAAAATCTGCAATGAAAATTTCCATTTTGATTTTCGTCATTTTATTGCTAATAACTGGAATTGTTTTATTTTTTCTTTATTATTAATGAAAAAGCGACTAGGAAAGAGTCGCTTTTTATTATATAATAAATACAAAGAAAGTAGAAGTGATTTTTATGCATACCTTTGATGAATATTCTTTAAAAAAAGAGGTCTTACAAGCCATTCAAGAAATTCATTTTACCACTCCAACAACAATCCAACATTTAGTCATTCCGCATGCATTAAAAAATCAAAACATCATTGGAAAAGGAAAAACAGGAAGTGGAAAAACACACGCTTTTTTAATTCCTTTAGCAAATAAAATTCAAAAAGATAAACCATTTTTACAAAGTATTCTTTTAGTTCCAACACGTGAACTTGCTTTACAATTATATCAATGTTGCAAAATATTTTTTAAAAATTTTCCCGAAGTTAAAATTAGTTGTTTGATGGGTGGACAAGAAAGTCAAAAAGATATTGAAAAATTAAATGTTACACCACAAATTTTAATTGGAACATCCGAAAGAATTCAGCATATTGTTATTGATAATGGACTTTTAAATTTATCGACCGTTTCTACACTCATTATAGATGAAGCAGATATGACCTTAGAAATGGGATTTTTAAATGAAGTGGATCGCATTGCTTCATTAATACATCCTCAAGCCCAAATTATGGTTTTTAGTGCAACGATTCCTGTTGGAATACGACCTTTTTTAAAAAAATATTTAAAAAATCCGATTTTAATTGAAGATGATAAGTCCTCGGATCATGAAAATATTGAACACATTCTCTATCCTTCAAAAGAAAGAAATATTTATGATATTCTCGATTTAATTTTACAAAATATCAATCCTTATGTCTGCCTAATTTTTGCAAATACCAAAAAAGAGGTTGAAAATATTTATAATGAATTGCATCTACGCAATTATGATGTTGAAATGATTCATGGAGATTTAAAAAGTAGAGAACGAAAAAAGAATATTAAACGATCTTTAAATGGTGAATTTAAATACATCATTGCTAGCGATATTGCCAGTCGAGGAATTGATATTCCAGGAGTAAGCCATGTCATCTCAATTGGCATGCCTTCAATAGAGCATTTAGATTTTTATATGCATCGCGCAGGAAGATGTGGTAGAAATAATTTAACTGGCCAATGTATAACTATTTATCAAAATAAAGATAAAGAAGCCATTTCAAAATTGTCTGACCAAGGTATTACTTTTGTCACCAAAGAAATTAAAAATCACGAATGGAAAACTTTAAAGAATTTTGATTCAAGAAAAAAAAGAATGAAAAAACCTGGAGAAATGGATGTAGAAATAAAAAAAGTAATTCATCAAAATCGCTTAAAAAAAGTAAAGCCGAATTATAAGAAGAAAATAAAATTACAAATTGATCAAATCAAAAGAAAACACAAGCGTGAATTTATCAAAAAAGAAATCAAAAAAAGACAAATTCAAAAGTACAAGGAGGGAAATCAATGATTATTGGTTCTCATGTCGGTATGTCCGCACCAAATTATTTACTAGGTTCTGTTAAAGAAGCCATTTCTTATCAAGCAAATACTTTTATGTTTTATACTGGTGCTCCACAAAATACGATACGCACACCTTTAAACAATTTAAAAATAGAAGAAGCCAAAGCACTGTTAAAAGAAAATCATATGGACATAGAAAATGTGATTGTCCATGCTCCATATCTCATTAATCTTGCCAATTGTGAAGATGAAGAAAAATATCAACTTTCGATTCGACTTTTAAAAACAGAAATTGAACGAACACTAGCGATTGGGTGTAAATATTTAGTGTTACATCCTGGAAGTGCCTTAAAAGCAGATCGTCAACTAGCAATTCAACATATTGCCAATGCATTAAATCAACTATTTAATGATTATCCAACGATTCAAATTCTTTTAGAAACGATGGCTGGGAAAGGATCAGAAGTTGGAATTACATTTCAAGAAATTAAAAATATCATTGACTTAATCGAAAAAAAAGAATGTATAGGTGTTTGTCTAGATACTTGCCATATTCATGATGGAGGTTATGATTTATCACAAACAAATGAACTTCTTTCCGAATTTGATCAAATCATTGGTCTAAACTATTTAAAAGTTTGCCACATTAATGATTCAAAAAATCTTAAAGGGGCACATAAAGATAGGCATGCAAATATTGGCTTAGGAATGATAGGTTTTCATCACTTAATGCATTTTATTTATCATCCTTTACTAGCCGATAAAATATTTATTTTAGAAACTCCTTGGATTTCTTATACTGTTGAAAATCAAAAAGTGAGTTATCCACCATATCGTTTTGAAATTCAAATGATTCGTAATCAAACATTTAATCCGCATTTAATCGAAGACATCTTTGACTACTATTATGAAAAAAAATAATTGGGTTACCAATTATTTTTTTTCATAAGCATCAATAATTTTGCCAACTAATGGATTTCGAACAACATCTTTTGATTGGAAAGTAATAAAAGCGATTTGTTCGATATTTTGTAAAATTCTTTTAGCATGAATTAATCCACTAGTTGCTGCATTTTTTAAATCAATTTGTGATTCATCGCCAGTAATAATCATTTTTGCATTATATCCCAAACGAGTTAAAAACATTTTCATTTGTACTGCTGTCGTGTTTTGTGCTTCATCTAAAATCACAATAGCATCAGAAAGTGTTCTTCCTCGCATATAAGCTAAAGGGGCAATTTCAACAATTCCCTTTTCTAAATATTTTTGTGTCATTTCTACCCCTAAAATCGTATTTAAGGCATCATAAATTGGAGTTAAATAAGGATCTACTTTTTCTTTTAATTCACCAGGTAAAAATCCTAAATTTTCTCCGGCTTCAACAATAGGCCGTGTAATAATAATTTTTTGTGTTTTATTCTTTTTTAATTGATCAATTGCATAAGCTACAGCTAAAAAAGTCTTCCCGGTTCCAGCCGCACCAGTAGCGAAAATGATTGTATTTTTTTCTAAATCATGAAAATATTTTACTTGACTTTCATTTTTAGGTTTAATCACTTTTTTTTGATAAGTTGTTACAAATTTGATATCTCCATCATTAAAAAATTTATTTTCATTCACTTGTTTGATAATTGAATCTAACAACATTTTATCAATATCTGCATTTTCTTTTACTTTATTAATAACTAATTCAATTGCTTTTTTGATTTTCATATATCCCATTTCATCTTTTGATTGAACAATTAAATAATCGCCATTCCCTTGAATTGGTTGCTGAAAAGCCTTTTCAATATATTTGATGTTATGATCATCGGCACCATAAAATTGAGTCAATTGATTCATTGTCAAGTGATATTGCTTTAAATTGAAAAAATAATCCATTCCATAAATCATTCCTTTGTGATGTCTTCAATACAGGTAAAATGTACTTTCATCGTTATTATTTTACCTTCCTTTTTAAATTGTATCACATTTTCTTTCTCTATGGATTCATTTTCTGTAATTTCTTTTCCAACTTCTGCTCGCGATTCAATTAAAAGCGTGCTGAACACATCTACTTCATCATATGCTTCATTGTCTTTTAATGTATAGGTTGCATCCACAGTGTACCATGTATAAGCATAGACACTACCGTATGTTCCTACATATACATCTTCATTTTGATCTGTTGTCACCACATCTTTTACTAATAAATCGCCCTTTTTTACATAATCATTGACTTTAACCATTTTTTCGCCATTTTTAATATCAAAAGAATGAATGACTCCATCTTTTGTGGCATATAAAGATTGATTGAGTAAAATAGGCGGATTAGAAACTCTTTTCTTTAAAAATTTAACCGTTAAAGTAGATCCATTTACTCTCATTTCTAACCATTCAATTTGATCTTTTAAGTCATAAAGAATTTTTTCTTCAACTAACAATAATGATTCACTATTGATTTTTCCCATACCTACTTTAATTTTATTTTTTTCTAAAGTTTCTTGGATTTTAGGATAGAGTTGCTTATTATCTCCCGAAATATTAATTTTCCAAATTCGATTACAAAACAAAAAAAATAAAACAATCGAAAACATTAAAGCTAACGCGGTTGTTTTAAAAGTAAAAAAATTTTCCACAATGTGAAAAAGTCCAACTTTTTTAATTAGTTTTGGTTGAACAAACACTTTTTTGATTCGATTTCTACAATAAGGAGAGGCTAAAAAAGTATAAGTAAATGCATCAATTTTTTCTAACTTATAAATGACAACTTTTTCTTCTTTTAATTGATTCATTGCTGAAGTAATATCAAAGATGTGCACTTCATATTTGTCGAATGATTTTAACATAAATTTTCCTCTTTTTCTAAAAATTGAATGGATTTAAATCTTCCAACAATAATGATTTCCGTTTTTTCTAAATAGGTAATACATAATTTATAGCCATCAATAATAATCTTTTTATTTTTCATTGCAACCATAATACATTGATCACTGACTCGTAGAATTTTTTGAAATAATTGAATACGAATCTGATTTTCATCAATATAAATCATTTGTATCACCTCTTTTCAATATATGAAAAGAGACAATAAATTAGTATAAAAAATAAAACCTTAGCGAATTGAACTGAACCCAATTTAGTTCAC
>HF998017.1:2080-3213 GCA_000433015.1 Firmicutes bacterium CAG:631 | reverse complement strand
CAGACGGACCCTAAAACAGCTAACAACGAAATCATCAAAATTTTTCTGCTTGTCTTCATTTTTTCCTTTCCTTTCTCTTTTTTTTATATTCCTATCCTTTTAGACCTGCACGAGATACGCCGCGCATAATATATTTTCTAAAGAATATGAATAACAATAGTAATGGAACTGTGACAACAACAGTTGCTGCCATTTGCAGTTCATAACGGATATGTCCCGACGAAGTATCTTGGAATGCACCACGCAAACCATTTGAAATTAATCTCCATTCAGGACGGTCAGCTACTAAATTAGGCCATACATAAGAGTTCCACGCCCCCATTAATTTCAAAATAAAAATTGAAATTAAAGTAGGCATAGCAATTGGAACCATCACTTTCCATAAATATTGCCAATCGGATTTGCCATCTACTTTTGCTGCATAATATAATTCATTTGGAATTTGCTTAAAGTTTTGGCGAAGTAAATAAATATAAAAGACACTAACCCAAAACGGAATAATCATGGATAAATAAGCTCCCGTTAAATCGGTTCCTATCCAGCCTAATTTTGCAACAGTAATATAATTGGTAATAACGAGCATTTCACCAGGGATCATCATTGTTGCTAAAAAGATAGTAAACAAAACGTTCTTTCCTTTAAAGTTTAATCGAGCAAAAGCAAAAGCAGAGAAAATAGTTGTAAATAAAGTACCAATTGTAGAAAAAATACCAACAACCAATGTATTTTTCAAATAAGTCCAGAATTCAAATGTACTATCTGGTCCTAAGGCTTCTGCATAGTTTTGCCACATAATTACTTTTGGGAAAAAAGTTTGTTGAGAAGCAATCACTTCTTCATTTGTTTTTAAAGAAGTAATAATCATCCAATAAAATGGAATTAAGACAATCAAAGCCATAATCACTAAAAAAGCATAAAGAACGATTGTTGTAATCACTTTTGCTGTTTTTTCAACTTTTTCGATTTTAGCGGCATTGAGTTTTTCATCATTAAGGACTAATTTTAAATTTGTCATTGAATTTCCCTCCTTAATAATGAACTTTCTTACTACTTACGTACAAGTTAATGAACGTAAAGAATAAAATAATGAGTAATAAAACAACTGCGGCTGCGGCTGCCATACTTACAGTATT
>HF998017.1:799-2070 GCA_000433015.1 Firmicutes bacterium CAG:631 | reverse complement strand
CTGCCATACTTACAGTATTGACTTGCGCCAAGCCATTATAAATATAATAAACAATGGTTAACAAACTATTATCTTGTGCTCCAGTCGGCCCCGGATTATTTAATAAAGCTTTGACCGATGAATATTCTTTGAAAGCCCCGATAAAGGATGTAATACATACATAAGCAATTTGAGGTGATAACAATGGAATTGTAATTCTACGAAATGTTTTAAATCTAGGTGTCGCATCAATTTTGGCTGCTTGATAATATTGTTTGTCAATTCCTTGAAGACCACTTAAGAAAATTAAAATCTTATAAGGCAAAGCATGCCATACAATATAAATACATAAAACAATCATTGCGTCCCAGCGATTTGCTCCAACTCCAATCCAGTTTTTATCATCAATTCCAAATATGGAATTGATTAAACCAAAATCTTCTTGGAACATAACGGCAAAAACCATCCCAATAGCGATGGAGTTGGTAACATATGGAATAAAGAATATCGTTTGAAAAATTTTATGAAACCATTTGATTGAATTTAATCCAACAGCAATAAACAACGAAAGAATAACTGACGCTGGAACCGTTACAAATACAATAATCAAAGTATTGACTAATGCGTAAGATAAAAAGGTTGTATCATAGGAAAAAACGCCAGATGTAGTAAATCCAGATAAACCGAAAATAGCCAAATAATTATCAAATGTAAAACTTGTTCCAGCAAAACTTCCTGAAGTATAATTATAATCTTTCAAAAATGAAATAATAATGGTATTGACTAAAGGATAAAAGGTAAAGATTAGCATCAATATTAATGTGGGAGCCAAATAGAGCCAAGCTTTCCAATTGTTCTTACTTTCCATTATAGAATCCTTTCAGAAGAATCACGATTAAAAATTAAAACTTTATTTTTCTTGACTCCCAATTTAATTGGCCCTACTGCCACTTTATTATCTGCGTCAATAATTGCTTTAAAAGTTGGTTTAATACAATTTTCATTTTGGCAAACAATAGAAATATCTCTTCCAAGCGTTTCAATTTGTTCAATCATGGCATTAAATACGCCTGTTCTTTTATTGACAACGAAACCTTCAGGTCGAATACCAACATAAATATCTTGATTTGCTAAAGGTTCTGTCAATTCAAAAAGAATATCTTTTCCGATATAAACTTTATTATCTTGAATTTGTCCAGTAAAAACATTAATAGGAGGAGTACCTAAGAATTGGGCAACAAATAAATTTTTTGGATTATTATAGACTTCTTGTGGTTCTGCTCTTTGTTGTT
>HF998017.1:0-757 GCA_000433015.1 Firmicutes bacterium CAG:631 | reverse complement strand
CAATTTCATCACTAATACTCATTGCTTCTTCTTGGTCATGCGTAACGAAAATGGTTGTAATTCCAGTTTCTTTTTGTAGACGTTTGATTTCTTCTCTCGTTTGTAAACGTAATCTTGCATCCAAGTTAGATAATGGTTCATCTAACAACAAAACTCTTGGTTTTTTAACTAAAGCTCGAGCAATGGCAACACGTTGTTGTTGACCACCAGAAAGTTGGTTGGGTTTTCGATCCAATAAATTTTCAATTTGAACCAATTTAGCAGTACTATAAACCATTTCTTCAATTTCAGTTTTCTTTAAACGTCTTTTCTTTGTCACATCATTTCCATTTTTATCTTTTACTTGCTCTTCAACTTTTAAATTTTCTAATGGAAAAGCAATATTTTTAAAGACAGTCATGTGGGGATATAGGGCATAGTTTTGGAAGACTAGTCCAATTCCTCTTTTTTCAGGTGATAATTCTGTGACATCTTCATCACCAAAAAAGATTTTACCGCTTGTCGGCTCTAGTAAACCAGAAATCATATAAAGCGTCGTAGATTTACCACAGCCAGAAGGACCTAATAATCCTACAAGTTTTCCAGAAGGAATAACAATATCTAAATTATCAACAGCGCGAGTTTCATTTTCTTTTTTGTTATCTCTGAAAATTTTTGTAAGATTTTGTAATCTTATATCCATAATATTCCTCCAATTCTTCCCCTTTATTATATCTAACTAAAGTTGTATTGACAAGAAGATAAAAACAAAAAAATA
>HF998016.1:6937-12089 GCA_000433015.1 Firmicutes bacterium CAG:631 | reverse complement strand
TAAACATTTATTAATCAAATTGCAAACTTTGTAAAAAAAAGCGGTTTTTAAATAAAAACCACTTTCAATTTATTAATAATATTCAATTTTAGAATTTTTTTGTTTTCCTTTTCCAACAACTAGGGAAGACAATTTTGTCCATGTTTTGCACTTAACACCACTTTCATTAATGCTATATTTTTTTTGAAAAGCTTGAACTGCTGTATTGGTTGCACTACCATAAACACCATCTAAACCACCAGTACTATAACCTAATGTGTTTAAGGCATCTTGCAGAACTAAAACATATACTCCTTTATCATTTCTTTTTAAAGCGGGATATCCTGCAGAACATGCTGGTGGAGTTGCTCTTTTATCAAAGTGAAGCCATCGCGGTGTCAAACGTAAAGGTTCCACATAGGTCCATACTTTTAATTTCTTCGCCAAATTATATAATTCTGTCCTTTTTTTCACACTTAATGTTTGTGATGTATCAAAAGAAACTCCTGCATAATGTTGACTTTGTCCAGAGTGTCCGCCTTCAAAAATTCTTTTAAAAGCATATCCAACATAAATCGGATTTCGCCAACGTTCTCTTGTTGTGTTGAATGCTTCCATTGTTTTTTTTGTTGTCCATAAAATCTTACTTTTGGTACTTCCTTTAAATTCTTTTAAAGTTAAATATTTATTTTTTATATAAGGCATTCGATCCCCTAAGGATAGCTCATATCTTTCCATTCGATTTTTGTCTTCGTTATAAACTAATACTCTCATTACATTCACCTATTTTATATATATGTTTTTTGGTAAAAATTGATAATTTTTTTTGAATAAGTTTGCTATTTATTCTAAAAATAATACTAGGTAGAAAAAAATGAAAGGAAATTGATAATATGAGACGCTCAATTCACGTAACATACCATAAAACTGACGGTAAATGGCATGTTGTTAATGGTGAATCAAGTAAATCTAAAGGAAATTATTCCACTCAAAAAGAAGCGATGAAATATGGACGTAAATTGGCCATGGAAACTTCAAGTGAATTTTTAATTCACGGAAAAGATGGAAAGATTCGTCTAGCAACTTCTTATGGAAATGATCCACGTGGTAAATCTACACGTTCTAGATCTACTTCTTCATCAACAAGAAAAAGAAAAAGTTCAAAATAGCAAAAATGAAAGACTGCTACAAAATTTGTAGCAGTTTTTTTATTTTTTTCAAGTTTTTTTAAAATAAGACGATATTGTATAAATGTGGACATATTTTTATGATAATTGACACGTTTTGACAAATTTCGTAAACGAAATATGTAACAATTAAACAAGGAGGAGAAGAAAATGATTTTAGATAAAACTGTCTTAGAAAGTTCATTCAAAATTCAATGTAACTGTATTGCCCAATATGGAAAGGAATATATTCGTGTCAAGTTGTTAATGGCAAATCATGATTTATTGCATGACATGGTTCAAGAAAAAGAAAATATTTATAGTTTGGTCGATATCAAAAATGATATTAGTATAAGTTATTGTGAAAATTATATTACTTATATTGATAATATTTTAAACTCAATGGAATGCGAATATAGTCGAATTATACAAAACGAATTTTTTTCTAAAAAAGATCATAGTTGGTGGTATGGTGTTTACTCAAAAAGTACTTTTTATCGTTTAAAAAGAAAGGCGGTTGCAGAATTTTTACAATATGTGGTTTAAAATACTAACAGCGATTGGAATCGTTTTAACACCTACGTCATTTAAAAAAGCAATTGTGCTTCCTTTTATTTTTACTGAAGGATATATTGAAACTTCTGATATTCAAGAGCCTGTACAAATTCATTTTACAAATTTTTTGCAAATTAATAAAAATAAAAATTATACCTTTCAAATTTATGAAAATCAACAATTAAAAAGTTCTACCAAAGTAAAGGGCTCTGAAATTGGAACATCATATACTTTAAATTATCTTCCATTTAATTTTTATAGAGATTTTAAAGCGATTCAAATTAAAATTTTATATGAAAATGAAGATTCTGTTTTATCTGATGAATTGACTATTTATAGTTGTGAAAAAAGTGCTTATACAAACTCTTCTGCAAACACAAAATTGTATTCTATTCAAACACCAACAATCACTCGATTTAAAATTGGTTTAAATTCTCAGTATAATGAAGTATCTTATGAATATGAAACAATTTCTACTACTGGAATTGCTACAATTTATCAAGATTACAATCGTTATATTTCGTTTAAAGGCATTTCATTATATGTAAATAGTAGTTCTCTTTATGAAATGGAAGAAATTTCATCAGCAACTTTACGAATCTATACTGCTTTTGAAAATTCTGATTTTAAAAAACCTTCGCCCAATTCTGTAGATATTGAATTTGCTTTAGAGCAAAAAAACAAATGGTTTTATTTGATTGATGAATATCGTTTTTATCAAGATCAGTATGATGGAACTATTTATGAAAACTACAATCCTCGTTGTGGAGAAACCTTACATTCATTTTTTATCCCACAAAATTGTTCAGAAAAAAAGATTCTTTATGCCATTATTTTTTCAAATATAGGCATCAATAAAAGCACATTTTATGTTCGCGGTCAAATTAACATTGGACGAACATTATGGGGAGACAGCAATTCAAAATATTATTATGAAGAAATGGATACGCCACTTTCTAATGTGGAGTATGAACAATAATGCATAATTGCTTTTTGTTGATATTGAGTTGGGTTTGCTGTCTTCAACTTTTTTTAAATACTGACCATAAAACGAAAATGTCATCTTCTACTTTATTAATTAATCAATATGTTATTGAGGATTGCTTAAATTTAGATAGTCTATTAGAATCTGGAGAAATGGGATTCAATGCTATTGAATTAGATAAAGAAAAAATAAAAAAATATGTCCAAGAAACATTAACAAACTCTTTTCCACAATTTCAATTTTCATTGTATTACTATTTTTATGATTCTAAAACTTTGAAAAGTTGTTCTATTAACAAAGTACCTTGCAATAGTTTACAAATTAAAATGATCATCACTTATCAAAAATTAAAAACGGAGAAAATTTTACGCTATGAACTTAAAGAAAGAAAATAAAACTCCTTCTGTTATTCAACCAAATGATGAAAAATGTCAAGAAATTATTGAACAATCTTTTTTAAAAGATATTTTCACGGATGATTTAACAGATATACAATACAATGGTTATGAATTTTATGGTCAAGATAATCAACTTGGAAGATTTAAGCTAGATTTAAATATTTCCAATGAAGAAGTTTTTTCCATTTTAAAGCAACTAGCAAATTATGCCTTAAAACCTTTTTCCGTTAAAAATCCCATTTTAAATATTTCTTTTAAAAACTACCGTTTAAGTGCCATTCATCCCATTTTAGCTAGGAAAAACAATGAAAAAGTAGCTACTTTTTCATTAAGAAAAATTTCACCCACATTAAAAATTACAAATAACAATGTAGAGATATGTCCTAAACCGATACATGCTTTATTAGAAGTTCTTATAAAGGGATACCAATCTATTGTCATTAGCGGATTAACAGGAAGTGGTAAAACAGAATTACAAAAATATTTAGTCTCTAAAATGAATGAAGAAGATCGTATTATTATGATTGAAGATAATTATGAAACCTATTTAAAAGAAATTTACCCTTCTTTAGATATTACAACATGGATTGCTGATGAAACAAATATTTCTCTTTCAGAATTAGTAAAAACTTCTTTAAGGCATAATCCGGATTGGATTATGATTGCGGAAACGCGAGGAAAAGAAGCATTTGAACTTGTAGAATCTATATCAAGTGGACACCCAATGATTACAACTATTCATAGTGATTCATCTCTTTTATCTTTAGAAAGAATACTGAAAATGTTTCAAAAAGAATTAGATTTTAACGAAGAAAAGATGCTTTCTGAAATGGCAACTCATATTCGAATTGGAATCCATATTGAAAAACAAGTAATCAATCAAAAAATTATACGAAAAATAACAGAAGTGACCGAATATATTCCTACAAAGCATGGTTATGATACAAGATATTTATTTCATTATGATACAAATGGACAGCCAATTTATCATTCCATTAGTGTATCCTTATTCGATGCCCTTAATAAACATCATCTTCATTTCGACATGATTGGACCCTTCATTCCAAAGGAGAGAGAAAATGAAAAAAAATAATGTCTTTTTCATCGGTTTAAGCCTATTAGTGTTTGGCATTTCATTATTTTTAATTTCAAATATTATTTTATCCCTTATATTAGCATGCATAATAGGGATTATTATCTATCGATTAATACCGATTATCAAACAAGACAATTTAAAATATTTAAAAATTAATCATGCTTACAAATTTTGTACTTATTTTAATATGCAAATGTTTTCTACTACGAATATTTATGAAGCATATAAAAATATTGAAGAAAACTTACCTGATGATTTTAAAAACTTCGATGGAAATGATTTTACAAATCAACTACTATCTTTGGCCGAAGAATATGCCTTAAATGGTTTAAGTCTTTATTGCAAAACACTTGTTCTTTATTCTAATCAAGGTGGAGATTTTTTTAAAATGACAAATTCTTCATTTCATTTGATTCAAAATACAAAAATCTATTATGAAAAATTAAAAGCACAAAAAAAGACAAGATTATTTGAAATTTTAACCCTATATCTTCTTTGGCTATTTGTCCTTTTATTTTTAAAATTAGGATTAGCTTCTTATTTTGATCAAATGAGTAAAACTATTGAATTTCAACTAGGAATGTTTTTCATTCTATTGATAGGTTTTACGAGTTTAGCATTAACAATAAAAGCATATTATCATAATCAAATAAAGGGGTTAAACTAATGAGAAATTATCGACAAATATGTGATTTTTTGCATCTTGATTTTAAAAAATTTAAACTTGGATTAATTTATAAAATAGGTGTATTTCTTATATTTAGTATTTTTGTTTCCTTACTAATTAATTTGTCTTTAGGAATCATTTGTTTATTATTTTTAATTCCAATATTATTTGATCATTTTAATAGTTTAGAAAAAAAATATCGTCAATACTTAAATGCAAAAGAAATTGCTTTTTATCATATGTATCAATTTTTAATCAATATGTTAGCTAATAAAATCATTCTTTATAATGCATTAAAAGAATGTT
>HF998016.1:6322-6877 GCA_000433015.1 Firmicutes bacterium CAG:631 | reverse complement strand
AGAATGGATAGTAAATATAGAACAAGATAGCAGCATTCAACCTTTTATTCAATTTTCAAATCATTTTGAAAATGCTTCTATTCATCAAATGGTTTTATTACTTTATTATGCGCAAGAAAATGGAAATAAAATTGAGATGCTAGAAGAAATGAATCAAACAGTTTTTCGCTTACAAGAAGACGCTGTTCAAATCGGATTGAATATACAAATAAAAAAATTAGAAAGTTTCTCGATGATCCCTTTATTATTATCAGCAATTATTATTATTTTGTTTTCTTTATTTATTTTTCAAACGATTGGAGTTGAAAATCTTGTCTAATCAATTTGGTTTAATTTTAAGTTTTCTTTTTTTAACTATTTTTGTCAGTTTTACAAAAGAAATATTTCAATATCAATCTTTTAGTATCATTTTTGATCATCAAGCCATTCAAATCACACAAGAAATACAAAAAAATGGTTATGATGAAGATGTAATTGATGAATATACAACGCAATATCAATTTTTATCTTACCAACATGAATTGATTATCGAAGGATATTATGAACATCATACTT
>HF998016.1:2711-6304 GCA_000433015.1 Firmicutes bacterium CAG:631 | reverse complement strand
GAACATCATACTTTAACTTTTTATAAAAAATATCAAAGTACTTCTTGGAATGAAATTTTTGATAAAACAATTTCAAGAACTTATGAAATTTTTAGAAGGGGGTGAAATAATGAGTGAATTTAAAGCACAATTATTAGGTATTTTAATTGTTATTGGTGTTTTTAGTGCCATTGTCGTAGGATATAAAACCTTAGTAGACAATACATGGGATAAGATTGACCAAGAAATGTCCAGTTTATCCATTTCCACTACAGAATAATAGCATTTTTTATAAAACCTCCTTCATAAATTTTACAAAGGAGGTTTTTTTATGGAAGACTATGATAAAATCTATAAACGTATTCATGAAAGAAAAAAAATTGAACAGGACAAACCAATCAAAGAAAAAAAAGATAAGAAACCAAAAAGTGAAAAAAAACGTTCATTCAAAATTATTAATCGCATTCTCGGATTAATTTGTCTACTCATGGCATTTTTAATCTATGCTTATAAAGATCCGAATGCCAAATTAATCAATCAAATTTTTAATACAAATATTAGTTTTGAAAAAATCAACCAATTTATGTCTAATTTGGGTACATCTTTGACTAATTTTTTTACTTTTGGAACAAATGATGAAAAAGAGGAAGATATTGAAGTTTCATCTAAAACCAATTTTATTAAAGTAAGCGAATTTTATTATACAAATGATGATAAAACCGCTTATGCTTATTCAAATGGAACAGTTATTAGTATTAGTGATGAAGAAACAGGTTATCAAATTATGGTTAAACATGATAATGGATATATAGGAATTTATGATGAATTAGATGCTATAGCAGTAAAAGAATATGATCGTATCAATGAAAATGATAAATTGGGTTATTTTGAAGTTGATTTTGCATTATATTTTATCAAGGATGGTACGACTTATTCTTATGAAGATATTGTTAAAAATTAATGATTTTATCGATATTAAATCATCTACGTTTATCATCTTATTACTTACCTTTTTAACAGGCCAATTTAAACCCATTTTAATCTTTTTAACACTTTCTGGTATTCATGAAATTGGGCATTTTTTAGCCTGTTTATGTTTCAAAGTAGAAGTTAAAAAAATGACAATCCTTCCCTTTGGTTTCAATCTACAGTTAAAAGATTATGTCGAATTAAAGCCATTGCAGGAATTTATTATTTACATTTCTGGCCCTGCAATGTATTTTGTAAATGCACTATTGTTATCCTTTTTATATCAAAAAAATATTATCAGTGAAATCACTTATGAATTTGCTAAAAATGGAAATTTAGCCATTAATCTTTTTAATTTATTACCTATTTATCCTTTAGATGGCTTTCGTATTTTTAATAGTGCTTTACAAATGATGACACCATACAAAAAATCATTAAAATTTTCTTGTATTTTTTCCTTATTTATCTTTTTTTTATTATGTATCTATAATTTTTATCAACCACAAATTGTCATCACCATCTTTTTATTTTTCATGCAATGGCAATATATTAAAGAACTGCCTTATCTTTATCGACGCTTTCTTTATATTAAAACCTCTAACAAAAAATATAAACGATTTAAAGTTTTAAAAAATTATGATATGTACAAAGAAAAAAATAATTATAAAATTGAACAAGAAAAAATTCTGGATGATCGCATGATTGCCCTTAAATTATTAAAAGAAAACAATCAAGATTTCTAAAAAGATATCGTAAAAATATATTGACTGTTAAAGCCCTTTTTGCTAAAATTACTATGTTGCACCTTGGCTTTAGGGTACAACCGCTCAAAAAAGGTTATAAGTGAAAAATATCCACCTTTATTTGGCGAGGCATAAAGCAAAAAAACTTTATGGAGGTGTAGAAAAAATGTATGCAATTTTTAAAACTGGTGGAAAACAATTAAAAGCTGAAGTTGGAGATAAATTATTTATCGAAAAATTGAACCAAGTTGAAGCTGGACAAGAAGTCGTTTTTGATGAAGTCCTATTAGTAGGAGAAAAAGGCAAAGTAAAAGTTGGCACTCCTTACGTTAAAAATGCAAAAGTTACTGCTAAAGTAGTTAAAAATGGAAAAGCTAAGAAAGTTCTTGTTTTTAAATACAAAGCAAAATCAAACTATCACATTTTAAAAGGTCATCGTCAACCATATACACAAATTGAAATTACAAATATCGAAGGTTAATCATGATTTCTGTAAATGTTACATTTATAGATCAAAAAATCCAGCAAATTGAAATTTCTGGTCATGCCAATTTTGATCGTCATGGAAAAGATATTGTTTGTGCTGGTGTCAGTGCGATTGTGTATGGTTCTATTAATGCCATTGATCAAGTAAAAAAAAATCAAATTGAGTTTAAAATCAAAGAAGGATATACGTTTATAAAGGTAAAAAAAGATTCTTCAAATTTACAACTCTTGTTAAAAATGATGCTTGTTCAATTACAAACCTTAGAAGAAACTTATGGACAATTTATTAAAATTAATCAACTCATGGAGGTGTAGGATAAAATGCTATTAAAATTAAATTTACAATTATTTGCATCAAAAAAGGGTGTTGGATCAACAAAAAATGGTAGAGATTCTCATTCAAAACGTTTAGGTGCTAAAGTAGCAGATGGACAATTTGCAACTGCTGGTTCTATTTTATACCGCCAACGTGGAACAAAAGTATATCCAGGTAAAAATGTTTTAAAAGGTGGAGATGACACTTTATTTACAACAATTGATGGAATAGTCAAATACGAACGCGTTGGTAAAGATAGAAAACAAGTATCTTGCTATCCTAAAGCTGCTTAAGTATATAAATGGATATTCAAAGCCCTATACGGGCTTTTTTTAGTGTAAAAGAGGTGATTGCATGTTTATTGATAAAGCGATACTTGATGTTTGTGCTGGAAATGGTGGAAATGGAATGGTTGCTTTTCGTCATGAAAAATATATTGAAAAAGGTGGACCTTCAGGAGGAGATGGAGGTCGAGGCGGAAGTGTTTATTTTGTCGGCAGTTCATCCATCAACACCTTATTAGAATTTAAATATCGCAAAAAAATTGTGGCTCCAAATGGGGAAAATGGCAAAGGAAAGCAATGCTATGGAAAAAAAGGAGAAGACATCTATGTCAAAGTTCCATTAGGAACTATCATTTATGATGAAATCAATAATTATGTAATTGCAGATATTAATGAAAATAATCAACAAGTTCTCATTGCTAAAGGTGGCCGAGGTGGAAGAGGAAATTGTCACTTTGCCAATTCTAGATATCAGGCACCTGAAATTGCTGAAAATGGGGAACCAGGAGAAAAGTTAAAAATTCGTTTAGAATTAAAATTACTTGCCGATGTTGGTCTAGTAGGATTTCCATCTGTTGGAAAATCCACTTTGTTATCCGTAGTATCTGCTGCTAGACCAGAAATTGCTTCTTACCATTTTACGACTTTATCTCCTAATCTAGGGGTTGTTCAACTCCAAGATAAAAGCTTTGTCATGGCTGATTTACCAGGACTAATTGAAGGAGCAAGTCAAGGTAAAGGATTAGGCTTTCAATTTTTAAGACATATTGAAAGATGCCGCGTTTTATTGCATGTCATTGATATGGCAGCAACAGA
>HF998016.1:0-2696 GCA_000433015.1 Firmicutes bacterium CAG:631 | reverse complement strand
GCAGCAACAGATGGAAGAGACCCTTATCAAGATTATTTAACAATCAAAGAGGAATTAAAACAATATAATCCCGAACTTTTAAAAAGGCCACAATTAATTCTTGCCAATAAAATGGACCAAGAAGAAGCAAGTTTATTTTTAGAAGAATTCAAAGAAAAATTACAAGATGACATTCCTATCTATCCGATTAGTGCCATTACACATCAAAATATTCAGCCAGTAATTCAAAAAATATTTGAAATACTCGATAAAACTCCTCTATTCCCATTATTTATAGATAAAGAAGAGTATAAAGTTTATGAATATCATGAAGAAGAATTTTGTCAAGTTAAAAAAGAAAAAGGAATCTATATTGTTTATGGAAAACCCGTGGAAAATTTATATCAACGAAGCAACCTATCGACAGATGCTGGGGTTTTAAAATTCATACGGATTTTACGTTATAATGGTGTTGAAGAAAAATTAAAAGAAGCAGGTATTCAAGATGGAGATACGGTCAAAGTTGTTGAATATGAATTTGAATACTTTGAATAAAAGGAGAGAAAACATGAAAGATTATTTAGATTATTTAGTTCAATGGATACGAGATGTTGTTTATCAAGCACATGCCAAAGGCGTCATTATTGGTATTTCTGGTGGAATTGATTCTGCAGTTGTCGGTGCTTTAGCTAAAAAAGCTTTCCCAAATGATTGTTTAGGTTTAATTTTACCTTGCCATAGCCAATCAATAGATCAACAATTAGGCATTGAACTTTGTGAAAAATTTAATATTCCGTATCAAACGGTTGATTTAACTTCTACTTATGATGCTTTTGTTGCTTCCTGTGAAAAAGAATTTTCAAATTCAGAAGAAAAAGTCTATTTAGAAGCAAAACGAAATACCAAAGTCCGTCTTCGCATGGTAGCCTTATATGCTTACGCTCAATCTCGCAATTATCTAGTGCTTGGGACTGACAATGCAGATGAATGGTATATTGGTTACTTTACCAAACATGGTGATGGAGGCGTAGATTTAGCACCAATCATTCATTTAACCAAAGGAGAAGTCATTCAAGCGGCTAAAGAATTGGGTGTGCCTGAAGCCATTATCAAACGTCCACCGACGGCAGGACTTTATGATGGTCAAACGGATGAAAAAGAAATTGGTGTTTCTTATGAAGAATTAGATCAACATCTTCAAGGAAAGGATATCGATTCGCAAAAAAAAGAAAGACTTTTATATTTACACCAAATTAGCGAACACAAAAGAAATTTAGCGCATCATCCAAAGTCAAAAATAGATTATAAGCAATAAAAAAAATACTGTAATTACACAGTATTTTTTTTTGCTTTTTTAAGTTAAATTAAGACATCTTATTGTAATATTCAACGATTAAATCTTCATGAATTTCACTTGAAAGTTCTTTTCTTTCTGGATATCTAACATAAGTTCCCTTTAAATGTTCTTTATCAAAAGTAACATAATTAGGAATAATATTTCCAATTAATTCAACAGAATCTTTAATCGGGAAAATATTTTGTGAAGATTCTTTAACAGAAATAACTTGTCCTGGTTTTACAATATAAGATGGAATATCTACTTTTTTGCCATCAACCAAGATGTGTCCGTGAGTAACTAATTGACGAGCTAATCTTCTAGTTCTACCAATGCTTAAACGATAAACTAAATTGTCCAAACGTGATTCCAAAATCTTTAAAAATTCATAACCCGTAATTCCTTTAGATGCCTTTGCTTTTTCAAAAAGACGTCTAAATTGTCTTTCGCTTACTCCATAAGTAAAACGAACTTTTTGCTTTTCAGCTAATTGTTTTCCGTATTCAGAAAGTTTTTTTCTTCTTTCTTTTCCATGTTGTCCTGGTCCATAAGGACGTCTAGCTAATTCTTTTCCAGTTTCTAGCGTAGAATAATTTAATCTTCTAGAAAGTTTCCAAGTTGAACCTGTGTAACGTGACATAATTTTCCTCCTTTTGTCTGTTTTATGTAAAAAACAACAACCGGCTTATATTCCAACTTTCGGATATCTGCACAATGTTTTCACTTTTCAGCTTCGCTACTCACAGCCAATTTGTTGCAGACATTAGACAAAGTGTATATAAGTGCTGCTATTTCACACGCTCTAATATTATATCGATTTATATCATAAAAGTCAAACGATTTATTTACTAATTGCATCAAAATAATAAAGCATAATCGCAGTGGCTACCGAAACATTTAAAGAATCAATAGCTGCACTATGTGCAATTTTAATAGCAACATCAGCTGCTTTTAAAATTTCTAAGGATATCCCACTACCTTCATTTCCAACAATTAAAGCAAAAGATTGAATTTGTTTTAAGGTTGTTAAATTTATACTATTTGAACTTAATGTTGAAGCATAAGTAACAATGTTATTTTCTTTTAATTGTTGCATCACTTCAAGTAAATTAGCATAAACAAACTTGCATTTAAAAATGGCGCCTTGACTACTTCGAATGACTTTATCATTGTAAATATCAACACTATTTAAAGATAAAAC
This sequence comes from Firmicutes bacterium CAG:631, assembly GCA_000433015.1. Classification (GTDB taxonomy): domain Bacteria; phylum Bacillota_I; class Bacilli_A; order RFN20; family CAG-631; genus Caccosoma; species Caccosoma faecigallinarum. Next base: position 180 of record HF998016.1, on the reverse strand, counting down.
AACATAATCGATTTGAAAAGCCAAAGCGGTTCTTAAAATAGAACCTAAATTTCCTGGATCACTAACATGATCTAGAAGTAAATATTTTTTTTGATGAAAGTCTATCGTATGATGTAATTTTTTTACGATAGCAATTTTATTTTGTGGCGTTTTTGTATAAGCGATTTTTTCCAAAACAGC
>HF998015.1 GCA_000433015.1 Firmicutes bacterium CAG:631 | reverse complement strand
TAACCGGGGAAGATATTGTTATAGGAATACTAGACTTGGGAATAGCCGATGAAGATCATAGTAATTTTAATAATATTGATTTAACTGTCAGAAACGAGTGGTATTTTATCGAAACAATAGATGAACATGCCACAACGGTGGCATCAATTATAGCCAAAATGTGTCCCGATGCGAAATTATTAAGCGTAGAATTATCAGGGAATGCAGTTAGTGAAATAGATTGGATGCTAGATCGAAATGTAAATGTTATTAATATGAGTTTTGGAGATAAAACTCCAACAGGAAACTACAGTTCAGATTCAGCTTATATGGATTATATTGTAAATACATATAAAATCACAATTGTTGCTTCAGTTGGTAATGAGGGATTAGATTCGGGGTATGTAGAAAATCCAGCATTAGGATATAATGTTATTGGTGTAGGAGCCTGTGGGACAAATAATACAGCCGCAACAAATTTTTCTTCATATAAAGTAAATAATGGTCCGGATAAACCGAATATAGTAGCTCCTGGAGCAGATATAGAAATAGCTCCTTTTGGAAATTTTAGTGGAACAAGCTTTTCAACTCCTATTGTAACTTCATGTGTAGCATTATTGATGGAAGAAAGAACGGATTTAACGATTCATCCAGAATATGTTTTAGCATTAATGATGAATAATGCAGAAGGTAATACTGAAGAGATTGGATTTAATGAATATGTTGGTGCAGGAAGAATCAATTTTGAAGAAATGATGACTTATATAAACAATATTATTCCTATTACCAACAATTCAGAAAGTGTGTATTTAACAAGAACGTTTAATGTAGTATTGTTGCATAATCAAACAATTAGAGCAACAGCAGCATGGCTATCTAAAGCGAATGGAAATGCAAACGGAACCTCTTGTACGGATTATGATTTGGCATTAATTTATAAAAATAATAGTACCAATGAAGAATATGTAATGATTCATTCGGTACAAACTTATAATCCTTTTGAAACCTTTACTTTTACATTAAGCAGTGAATATCCCGAAGGAGTGTATACTTTACGATTTAAACAATCGAGTGATTTAGTGCAAGAAGACCATGCCGCTTTATGTTATAAAATTTATTGATGCTAACGAATAATAAGATTTATTTTTATATAAAAAGGCATTTAAGCAGGTGTTTAAATGCCTTTTAAGTTATTTTTTTAATGAAAATAATAGAAAAAATAAAATAATTAAAAAAAATTTAGAATTATTTTAGTTGTTTTTAATAAGCGGGGAAAAAATTTAAGTCATAAACTAATCGTAGTATTATACTTTTCCATTCAAAACAACCTCCGCCACATTCTGCAGTCCAAATTTTTTGTTCGCCAGCATCAGCAAAATATTGCAAGGCTTTGATTATGGCATTTTTTTCTGGATTGTTAGTAAGCAATATACATCCATAGGTATTTTCTGCATCAATATGACCACATTCTGCAGCATATTTGATATTTTCTAGTCCTGCTGTTTCGTTGCGAGGACAATCATTTGTTCCAAAAAATTCTCTACAACCAGCTTCATATAGTAAACGAGGACTACACATTTTAGCTGCAGTTTCATCTTGAATTCTTTTAAAAATGGACATTGAAGGTATTTGATATTTTTCTTTTGAAAGTTCATTTAAATAATCTTTTGCAATTTTCATAAGATGATCGATTAATTTATTTGAATCAGAAGAAAAAGCATTTGGATAAAGAATACAACAATATACAGCGGAAAGGCCGTGCCCTTTTTGTGCAGCAATTGATAAAAATTTGGCTGCCAATTCATTATTTTGTTCAACTCCAAGACCTCGTGCATATCTCATTCCAAGAAAATAAGCTGCAAGGATATGCCCTTGATCTGCAGCATTTTTTAACCACATGATGGCTGCTTCGTTATCTTTATTAAAAGAACTATGTCCAAAAGGAACTTTAAAATAACTCATTCCAAGATAATATTGTGCCTCTACATTTTTTGCTTTTGCTGCTAGTTTTAACCAATCGGGCATTTTTTTAAAAAGATCATCTGATTTATTTGCTAATTGTTTTAATTTATCACCACCATCAAATCGAATAAGTTCAAGACATTTTGCAAGTTCTACAATTCCTTGTGGATTATTTTTTCCTGCAGATTTTTTACCATATAAAATGGCCATTTCAATACATTTTACATATTCTTTATATCCGACAGCATTGTATGCTGCAATTCGATAATGGGAACAAAGTTTTGCTGCTGCTGTTCCATCATCTTTTTTAATGGATTTTACTAATTCTTTCAATTGTTTTTTATCAAGTTGCATATTGTCACCTCAAATGCCATTATTACGTCGGCGAATTTCAACATTTTCAGCAAAATTACGAATATAGTTCATATCGTTTACGAGTTGTGTACTAGATATATTGGCTTTTTCGCGTAGAGCATTTCCATATTCAGCAGTCGTATTCAATTTGTTTAAATCTGTGATTATCCGTTCAGTTTGTATTTCTATAGACTGGGTGAGTGATACAACATTTGAAGATAGTTTTTCGACTTGTTTTACTAATAAATTTAGACGATTGTTTAATGACTCTTGTAATTTAGTAAATCCATTGTTTATATTTTCTGAAATGGCTGTACTTGCATTATTGATAGCAGAAACAATTTCATTTTTTCTTCGTTCTTTATCTACTATTAATAGCGCTTCTTTGATGTTATTTACGCGTCCTGTTTCAAATAGGTAAATGATAAAATCAAGATTTTCCCAATCACGCATATCAAGAATTTTTGAATAATTTTCATAAAGAGTAGATGCAATTACATTTCCATCAGATACATAAGTTGCAAACAACATATTCGCTTTAGAAAATTCATTGTGATATTTGTCATTTAGTCGAATTAATTCAGCATTAGCTGCTTCTGATTTTTCTTTCAATGAAAGAATTTTATCGGCAATTATTCTATCATCAAAATAAACAAATTCATTTGAATTTTTGTTGTTGAGAGTTGAAATAACGACTTCACGTAGAGTGTTTAATGTTTTTGTCTCTTGTATTATTTTTTCATGGTCTTTTTTTGTGTTTTCTGCTTTTTCTTTTTGAATGGCGGCATCGTCTTTTAGTTTGGATATTACTGAAAGCCCCGCTCGTAAAGCATAAAGATCATGAATGATTTCATTTTCGTTGTTTAACATAAAAGCCTCCTAAATATCATTATCATATAATTTTTAGCATTCTAAATGTTAAATGTCAATCTAAAAAAAATAAAAGTATGAACAAAACTATTTTTTTAGTTTTATTCATTCAGTCATGAATATATGTTAAAAAAAATATATTGATACAAATAAGAAATAATGGTATAATTAATAAAAGCATTCCAAAAAAAGGGGGATTGAAATGAAAAAATTAAATTTGATATTTTTATCAGCTTTTTTAGTTTTTGCAATGGCTTTAGTTGGATGTAATCAAACAGGAAATGATGGATCATCTTCAACATCTTCTATTGGAGGAGGTTCAAATTCGAATTCTTCTTCAAACTCTTCTCAACCTAATCCAGATATTCCTGAAACAATCTCACAACAAGCTTTAGCATCAGTTCAAACAGCAGTAGAGATTAATGGAACTTATTCAATTTTTGGTTATACGCATGATTTTACGACCATTTTTAGTGAAAACACTTATTACAATGTAGAGTCTTATTTTAATGATGACTATCCAGAAGTTGTAGTGCCTTATAGTGAAGTCAATGTTCTTTTAGAAAATGATGAGGTTTATTTACTGCAATCCAAGGCGGATAACACAGAAGTAAAAACAAAAATTGATTATGAATGGTCCATTTTTGAAAATCCATTTCAAGATTTAACAGTTGATGATTTTATTTATGATGAATTATTTGACTGTTATTCCGTTGCTACTAATAAACAATTAGCATTAGGAAATGCAGTTACAAACTGGAATCATACCGAACCCGTAGAAATGACGGTTACTGTAGAAAATGATGTGATTACTTCCATGACAGCAACCTTATCAACGGAGCATGATGGAGATATTACTTATGAAATGACTTTTAGTAACCACTCCACTGCCAAAGCACCAAGTGTTACTTATGAAACAAAACCAGAACACGAAGCATTACAAACCGCATTTGAGGCTTTTAATAATCAAAATTATACTGTTACCGTTAGTGATGAAGCTTATTCTGAAGAAGATAAACCATACGATGTCACTTATCATATCTATCGTACAGATTCTGCTTGGTATCATGATTATGAAGAAATCGGATATGCACATTATAATGATGCGATTTATGATTTTAGTGTAGAAAATGATGTAGCCATTTTAGGCACAGAATTTACAGATTTTAATCCATTTAGTTACACACCATCACTCGAAGTGGCTCCTGAACTCTTTACATTGGTAGAAGAAGGAACTTATAAATTAGCCAATAGTTTTTTAGTTCCAATTGTTATGCCTAGTTTTGCAATTAGTAGTGATTTATATAGTTTAGGTGGTTACTATGGCATGGATTTCTATGTTTATGTCGATAATGGTGCTTTAACAGGTTTTTCATTTAATTATAATGTTCAAACATTATATGCCTGTGTAACGGCTACTTTTAGTGAAGTTGGAACAACAGAAATGCCATTTGAAATTGATTTTGGAGAACCAGGTGGAGAAGATCCAACTTTACCAGTGATTCCAACAGAATATATTGGTAACTATAGTGGAGAGTTAAGTCAAGGTACATTTAATGGAGAAACAGCTATAACGATTGAAATTACAGCAGACACCATTACCGTTAATGGTGTTGAAGCAACAATTACAGCTTATGATGCCTATGAAGGATTTACATTAATTTTAAATGATGTAGAATACTATTTGTATAAACATGAATTATGATGGTGGTATAGAATTGGCTTTCATGAGCGCGGATTATGAAGTAATGGGATTAAATATTACCAAAGATTCATCGGGTGAGGATCCAGATCCATCAGTCACTATACC
>HF998014.1 GCA_000433015.1 Firmicutes bacterium CAG:631 | reverse complement strand
GCAAGTAATCTATGTTTTACAAGAATATTTTCTTAAATTAATTCTTTTAATTGAAATGTAATATATACCTATTTTTATTGCTAGATAATATGTTGTTAATGAAAAAGATGAAAAAATTATCTTAAACATTGACGAAACTGGTGCTTTTTCTTATAAAATGGCCTATTTAGAAGGAACGGAAGGATTTATTGTCGACCCACAATATATCACCATAAAATAAAGGTAAGGATTAAAGATAAAAGGCTAGCAAGAAGAGTAAGGCCACTAATTTGATAAAACGTATCGGTATTCGATAGACGAGACCAATCCATAACGTTCACCTCCTTTCAAAACTACTATAACAAAAAAAGGCAAACGAAAAAGTGTCGAAAAAAGACACTTTTTTTTGATTGACTTTATAGTATAATTTATTATACTATAGTTTTAAAAATCGACATTTTTTACACCAAAAAAAATATTTTTTTTACTATTGACATCTTTAAATTCATCAGTTTTACATTGTGGTTTTATTTTGTGAATCTAAATCATAACAAAATATTTTCTATTGTCTTTATTGTACTTTAACTTGCACATTTCAAAATATTTGTTATAATTAAAATATGCAATGAAAATGGCCATGATTAATGGAAGTTATTGTAGAGAATAGGATATTTTGGTGCAAATCCTTATAACCCATTAATGAATTCACCATTGGAGCATACTTTTGAATCTTAAAGCGCATACAGCAATGTATGAACTAAGGTGGTACCGCGCGCCAAGCGTCCTTAGAAATGAGGACGCTTTTTATTTTGATAGGAGGATGGACAATGTTAGAACAATTAGAGCAATTAAAAAAACAAATTCAAGAACGCATTGAAAAATTACAAACAGTAAAAGAGTTACAAGAATTACGAATTGAAATCTTATCCAAAAAAGGGGTTTTTGCTTCTTTTATGGAAACCTTAAAGCAAGTTCCAAATGATCAAAAACCAGTTTTTGGTCAAAAAATTAATGAAACGAAAACATTTGTAACGCAAATGATTGAACAAAAAAGAAAGCAATTAGAAGAAGCAGAACTCAAAGCAAAATTAGAAAAAGAAAAAATTGATGTCACCTTACCTGGATATCATGTTTTTTCTGGAAGTAAACATCCGATGAACATTGTCATTGATGAAATTATTGATATCTTTTTGCCATTAGGCTATCATGTTGAAGAAGGGCCGGAAGTTGAAAAAGATCATTATAATTTTGAAATGTTAAACATCCCTAAAAATCATCCGGCAAGAGATATGCAAGATACTTTCTATATTACAGAAAATGAACTTTTAAGAACACATACTTCTCCTGTTCAAGCACGAACAATGGAAAAAAATCAAGAAAAATCGCCGATTAAAATTTTATGCCCTGGAAAGGTTTATCGAAGAGATGATGATGATGCCACGCATTCCCATCAATTTATGCAACTAGAAGCATTAGTTATTGATAAAAATATTACCATGGCCCATTTAAAGGCCACTTTAGATTTAGTGGCTAAAAAATTATTTGGTGAAAAAAGAGAAATTCGCCTCAGAGCATCTTATTTTCCTTTTACAGAACCAAGTGTAGAAGTCGATGTTAGTTGTACTTGTCAAAAAAAGGGTTGTCCCATTTGTAAAGATACAGGATGGATTGAAATTTTAGGCGCAGGGATGGTTCATCCTAATGTTTTAAAAATGGGAGGTTATGATCCTGAAGTTTATCAAGGCTTTGCCATCGGATTTGGAATTGACCGTATTACGATGCTAAAATATGGTTTTGATGATATTCGTCATTTATATAATAATGATTTACGTGTCATTTCACAATTTGTTAAAGAAAGATAAGGAGGGATAAAGATGAAATTTAGTTTAAATTTAGTCAAACAATATGTGGATTTAAAAGATGTTTCAATGGATGAATTTTGTCAAAAACTCTCCTTGGCAGGATTTGAAGTTGAAGGTTTAACCCCTTTAGCACAAGCCACCAATTTAATTATTGGAGAAATTATTTCTTGTGAAAATCATCCCAATAGTGACCATTTGCATGTTTGTAAAGTGGATATCAAAAAGGCTATTTTACAAATTGTTTGTGGTGCACCAAATGTAAAAAATCATCAAAAAGTCATTGTGGCTCAAGTAGGCGCTCATTTACCTGCAAAAGATCTTATCATTAAAGAAGGAATGATTCGTGATGTTTTATCTCAAGGAATGATTTGTTCTTTATTAGAACTGGGTGTGAGTGAGCAAAATTTAACTGAAGAGCAAAAAAATGGCATTGAAGTTTTAGATAAGGATGCACCAGTTGGTGAAACCGAAGTATTAAAATATCTTGGTTTAGATGATATTTTAGTTGAAATGAATGTCACACCTAATCGTAGTGATGTCTTTGCTTTACATGCATTAATGATAGAAATTGGTGCCATTTTAAATAAAAAAGTGAATTTACCTTCCATTGAAGATTCATTTTGCGCTGAAAATCCATTTGTTTGTGAAAGTCAAACGGAAAAATGTCCTTATTTTTCTATTCGAAGTGTACAAGCAGTCACCGTTAAACCTTCACCAAAATGGATGCAAGAAATATTAACAAAACATGATGTCAAGGTCATCAATAATGTCATTGATATTGGAAATTATGTCACTTTAATGACGGGGCAACCTTTACATATGTATGATGCGGATAAGTTAAAAACCAAGCATTATATCATTAAAGATGATCAAGAAAGAAAAGTTTTAGCTTTAGATGGTAAAGAATATGCCATTCAAAAACAAGATATTGTTGTAACCAATGGTGATGAAGTTGTTTGTATTGCTGGGGTTATTGGAGATGCCTCAACCATGATTGATGAAAATACGAAAAATATTGCTTTGGAAGCGGCTTTATTTGATGGCACACAAATTTTAAACTCTTGTAAACGTTTTAATTTGATGACTGTTGCAGCAACCAATTTTTCTAAAAAAGCGGTTGATGAATATCAAATGAATTTGGCTAGTGCTTATGCTGCACAATTATTAGTAGAGTATGCCGATGCCAAAATCGTTTTTAAACCAAGTATTTATCAAAAAGTAATAAAAAGTAAAAAGACAATTACAATTACAAAAGAGTATATCAATCGTTATTTAGCAACAAATTATAGTGATGATCAAATTGAAGAGGTCTTTTCACGTTTACAAATGCATTATACTTTCAATCATGGAACTTATATAGTTGATATTCCTACTTATCGAAATGATTTAGAAAATAAACAAGATTTAGTTGAAGAAGTCGTTCGCTTAATTGGCTTTGATACGATTTTTACACCAAAAAAAATATTTTTTTTACTATTGACAACATGGATTTAATGAAGAATTAAAAAAGTTTTTTTAAAAAAAGAAACTATTATATTAATGAGGTTTGAAAGAAGAAAATGATAATTCTAATCTAATAAATCTTTTCAAAACCAAAGTTTTTATTTACTTATAGACACAAAAATGATATAATGCTACCGTCAATCTCTGCCACATTCGCAGTGTGGCCAATGACCAAAGGGAGGTGTAAGGATGAAAAAGTACGAAATTATGTACATCCTAAACGCTAATATCGACGAAGAAACACGGAAACAAGTAATGGAAAGACTTCATGGCTTTATCTTAGCTAATGGGGATAAAATTGTAGAAGTGAACGAAAAAGATTGGGGCTTAAGAGATTTAGCGTATGAAATCAATTTTCAATCAAAAGGTTATTATGTAGTTTTAACGGTTGAAGCTGAAAACGATTTAGGTGTAAAAGAATTTGAACGTCAATGCAGAATCGATACTCAAAATGTTCTTCGTGAAATGACCGTTGCATTATAAAGCAAAGGAGAGGAAAAACGAATGATTAATAAAGTGATTATAATTGGAAGATTAACAAGAGATGTGGAATTAAAAATGACAAGTTCAGGCATTCCTGTTTGCTCTTTTACTGTTGCAATTGATAATCGTATGAGTAGAGATGCACAAGAAAAAACGACAAGTTTTATTAATTGTGTTGCATGGCAAGCTACAGCCAAATTAATGGCTACTTATTTAAAAAAAGGATCTTTGGTAGGAGTAGAAGGACGTCTCCAAACAAGATCCTATGAGACAAAAGATGGTCGTAAAGCAACGGTCACCGAAGTCGTTTGTGAAAATATTCAATTTTTAGATCCAAAAGATAGTAATACAGGATCAAATCGTAATGTGGGATTTTCAATGGAAGAAGATCGTCCTTCTGAAGATGATGATGCTTTGTCTTTTTCTGAAGAAGATTTACCATTTTAAGAAATAGAAAGGACAAGTAAAATGTTTAGAAAACAACAAAGAAGACGTAAAGTATGTTATTTTACAAAAAATAACATCAAAACGATTGATTATAAAGATGTTGAATTGTTAAAAAAATTCATTTCTGCCAATGGTAAAATTTTACCAAGACGTCTTACTGGAACTTCTGCTCGTTATCAACGTATCTTAGCAGTAGCAATTAAAAGAGCACGTCAAATGGCTTTATTACCTTATGTAGCAGACTAATCATGAAAAAGAGTTTATCAAAACTCTTTTTTTGTGCCTTTATTTTTATTTTTTTCTTAGTATATATACTAAGAAAGATTGAATTTTCTTTAAAAAAATGCTATAATAACATCGTCTATAAAGGGGAAGGGCCTATGAAAACAATCATTATCGAAAGTGATTATATCCAATTGGGACAATTTTTAAAGTTTGCTCAACTCATTACTAATGGTGGAGAAGCGAAACATTATTTACTTTCTCATGTCGTATTGGTCAATCAACAATTAGAAAATCGTCGTGGAAGGAAACTTTATCCCGAGGATCAAGTTCAAGTTGATAAAGAAATTTATCTCATTCAAAAGAAATGAAAATTCTACAATTAAAAATAAAGCATTTTAGAAATATTGATTTTTTAGATTTAAATTTAAATCCAGGAATAAATATTTTTTATGGAAATAATGGTCAAGGAAAAACCAATATTGTAGAAAGTGTCTATACTTTAGCAAAAACACAATCTTTTCGTACCCATCATCCAAAAGAAATGATTCAATATGATCAAGAAGAAGCCACCATTTATTGTACTTTTGAAAAAGGAAAATATTTAAAAAGTAATACCATTATTTTAAATAAATTGGGTAAAATTTGTTTTTTAAATCAAACAAAGATGAAAAAGTTAAGCGAATATTTAGGAGAATTATTGGCGATTGATTTTACTCCCGAAGATGTTTCTTTATTAAAAAGTTCCCCAAAAGAAAGACGGCATTTGTTAGATGTTGAATTATCAGCTTTATTTCCTATTTATGTGAAACATCTCATTTTGTTTCAAAAACTATTAGAACAACGCAATGCATTGTTAAAACAAATAAAAACGTTCAATGAAGAATTATTAAAAGTTATTGATCAACAACTTTTAGAAAGTTCATTTGTTTTATTTCAACGGCGTAAATGGTTCATTGCACAAATTCAAGATTTAGCAACAAAAATTTATCAAAAACTTAGTGGTCAATCTGATCAACTTACCATCGAATATAAAACTTTTATTGATGAAAACAATAAAGAAAGTTATATTCAAAAAGGAGAAGAGATTTTTTTAAAAAATTTAGAAAAAGATAAAGAAAAGACATTTACAAATGCTGGTGTTCATAAAGATGATTTTGTTGTTTATTTGAATCAAAAAGAAGCTGAATTTTATGCTTCACAAGGACAACAAAGAGGAATTACATTGGCTATTAAATTAGCTATTTTTGAAATTATTACAGCAACGACTAAAGAAGAACCAATTTTGATTTTAGATGATGTATTTTCAGAATTAGATGATCAAAAGTGTTTAAAACTTTTACAATATATAGCAAAAAAAAATCAAGTTTTGATTACATGTACATCTATTCCTAGTTATTTTAAACAAAGGGAGAATGAAAATGTAACTTTATATCAAGTGAGTCAAGGAAAAGTGATTGAAAGGAGAATGTTCAACAATGGATGACAAAAAAATGACACATTATAACGAAAGTGATATACAGGTTTTAGAAGGGCTAGAAGCGGTTCGTAAAAGACCAGGAATGTATATTGGTACGACTTCTAAAACAGGTTTGCATCATTTGGTTTGGGAAATTGTTGATAATGCGATTGATGAAGCAATGGCAGGTTATGGAAAAGAAATCAATATTCGCATCCTCAAAGATAACGTCATTGAAGTTGTAGACCATGGAAGAGGCGTTCCTACAGGAATTCACCCTAAAACGGGAATTTCTACGGTTGAAACCATTTATACGGTTTTACACGCCGGAGGAAAGTTTGGTGAAGGTGGCGGATATAAGGTTTCTGGAGGATTACATGGTGTTGGTGCATCCGTTGTCAATGCTTTATCTGAATATTTAGAGGTTTGGGTTAAAAGAGATGGACACTTATATTATCAAAAATTTATCAATGGTGGACATCCCGATGGTCATTTAAAAATTATTGGAGATATAGATTTAAATGACACCGGAACAACCGTTCGTTTTAAAGCTGATCCACAAATTTTTGAAGAAACCCAAGAATATGATTATGAAATTTTAAAAGAAAGAACAAGACAACTCGCTTTTTTAAATGAAGGAATAAAAATTACTGTTTCTGATTCTCGAGGAGAACAAGAAATAAAAGATGAATTTTTATATGAATCTGGTTTAGAAGAATACATTCGTTTTATAAATGCTAACAAAACACCAATTCACGATCATATCATTCATATTAAAGGTGAAGAAGAAACTGAAGTTCGTGGTAAAACTGAACTGATTAGTGTGGAAGGCGTTATACAATATAACGAAGGATATTTACCAAGTCTTTATTCTTTTTGTAATAACATTAATACCAAAGAAGGGGGAACACATGAAGAAGGGTTCCGTCTCGCCATTGTTCGGGTAATTAATAATTATGCTCGTGAAAAGAAATTTTTAAAAGACAACGAAGAAAACTTACAATATGATGATGTAAAAGAAGGAATGACAGCCATCATTTCAATTAAACATCCTGATCCTCAATATGAAGGACAAACTAAAGGAAAATTAGGTAACTCAGAAGTGAGAAAAATTGTTAGTTCAATTTTTGGCGAACAAATCCAACGCTTTTTACTTGAAAATCCTAATGAAGCTAAAATTATCGTTGAAAAAGCTTTATTAGCCAATAAAGCTCGTTTGGCTGCAAAAAGAGCAAGAGAACAAACACGAAGAAAAGGAGCGTTAGAATTTTCTACACTACCTGGAAAATTAGCAGATTGTTCAAGTAAAGATGCTTCTTTATGTGAAATGTTTATTGTCGAAGGAGATTCGGCTGGTGGAAGCGCAAAACAAGGTAGAGTTCGTGAATACCAAGCCATATTACCACTTCGAGGAAAAATCATTAATGTTGAAAAAGCAAATCCCCATCGCGTCTTTGAAAATGCAGAAATTGGAAATATCATTACTGCATTAGGTACAGGAATTCATGATGAATTTGATATTTCCAAATTACGCTATCATAAAGTCATTATTATGACCGATGCCGATGTTGATGGTTCTCATATTCGTATCTTATTACTCACCTTTTTCTATCGTTATATGCAACCTTTAATTGAAGCAGGACATGTCTATATTGCGCAACCTCCTCTTTATAAAGTGGAATATGGAAAAACGGTAGAATATGCGTATAATGATGCACAATTAGAAGAAATTCGTGCTAGAGCAACAGGAAAAATGAGTATTCAACGTTATAAAGGTTTAGGCGAAATGGATTATCAACAATTAAGTGAAACAACGATGGATCCTGCCTATCGAACTTTACTGCGTGTTTCTTTAGATGATGCAATTGAAGCTGATCGAGTCTTTGATATGCTCATGGGAGAAAAAGTAGAACCGCGGAAAAAATATATTTTAGATAATGCTAAATTTGTAACAAACTTAGATTTTTAATCAAGGAGGTGCCAAGTAGTGAAAGAAGATTTAAAAGCATTTGCAGAACATGAAATGCAAGAAGAAGAAAAAGGAATCCAAATTGTTAACCTTTCTAAAGAAGTAAAAAATTCTTTTTTAGAATATGCAATGTCCGTAATTGTTGCTAGAGCACTTCCTGATGTAAAAGATGGATTAAAACCTGTTCATCGCCGAATTTTATATGGAATGAGTGAGGCAAAGATGAATGCAGGCAGCCCTTATAAAAAATCAGCTCGTATTGTTGGGGACGTCATGGGAAAATACCATCCACATGGAGACTCTGCTATCTATGAAGCAATGGTCCGTTTAGCACAAAACTTTTCAACTCGTTATCCATTAGTTGATGGCCATGGAAACTTTGGTTCGATTGATGGAGATGGCGCAGCGGCAATGCGTTATACGGAAGCTAGAATGTCTAAAATTGCCATGGAAATGGTTCGAGATTTAGATGAAGATACCGTTGATTTTATGCCTAACTATGATGGAGAAGAACAAGAACCAGTTGTTTTACCATCTAAATTTCCTAATATTTTAGTTAATGGTTCAACAGGTATTGCTGTGGGAATGGCAACAAACATTCCACCACACAATTTAGCAGAAGCAATTGATGCTATTTTAACCATTGCCGAAAATCCAGATATTGAAGTCGCTGATTTAATGCAAATCTTAAAAGGACCCGATTTTCCAACAGGAGCTTATATTTTAGGAAAATCGGGTATTAAAAAGGCTTATGAAACGGGAAATGGTACCATTCTTTTGCGTTCTAAAACGCATATTGAAGAAATGGCAAATGGGAAAAATAGAATTCTTATTACCGAAATCCCTTATCAAGTCAATAAAACCGTGATGATTGAAAAAATTGCCGATTTAGCAAGAGAAAAAATTATTGATGGAATCACCGATTTGCGAGATGAATCTAGCGGGGAAGATATCCGTGTTGTCATTGAATTAAGAAAGGATGTCGTTCCTGAAGTTGTCTTAAATCAGTTATTTAAACTGACTCAGTTGCAAGTTAGTTATGGTATCAATATGTTAGCTTTAGTTGATGGTGAACCTAAAGTTTTACCAGTTAAAGAAATGTTACAATATTATTTGCAACATCAAAAAAATGTTATCTATCGTCGGACACAATTTGAATTAAAAAAAGCAGAAGAGGAACTTCATGTTTTACAAGGAATTGTCATTGCTATTGAAAATATTGATGAGGTTATTCAAATCATTCGTTCTTCTAAAAATGTAGAAGAATCGCAAAGTGCTTTAATGGATCGCTTTCATTTATCGGAAAGACAAGCGAAAGCCATTGTTTCAATGAGTTTGGGTCGTTTATCTGCTTTAGAAATTGAAAAAAGTGAGACTAAATGCAAGAGTTTAGAAGAACAAGTAGAAGATTATAAAGCAATTTTATCCAGTGAAGATCGCATTTTTGAAATTGTTAAAAATGAATTAATAGAAATAAAAAATAAATATAGTGATGCCCGTCGTAGTGAAATTATCATGGGTGAATTTAATATTGACGATGAAGATTTAATTACAAAAGAAGATATCATCGTGACGCTTACTTTAAATGGTTATATTAAAAGAGTGCCAATGGACACCTTTAAAACCCAAAATCGTGGAGGAAAAGGAATTAAAGGAATGGCAACGAATGAAGAAGATGTTGTCGATAAAATTGTTATTGCAAATACGCATAAAGATATTATTTTCTTTACAAATTTTGGCAAAGTATATCGTTTGCGAGGGCATCAAATTCCTGAATATGGACGTACAGCTAAAGGAATTCCAGTCATTAATCTATTAAATATGGATGCTAATGAAAAAGTCCGTTCCATCATTTCTTTAAATGAATATCAAGAAAATCACACTTTAGTTTTTGTCACTAAAAATGGAATTGTGAAACGGGTGGCGCTAAAAGAGTTTGAAAGCATCCGTCAAAAAGGAAAAATAGCGATTCATTTAAAAGAAGATGATGAGCTTATTGATGTGAAATTAACAGATGGTACGGCACAAATTTTAATT
Organism: Firmicutes bacterium CAG:631; assembly: GCA_000433015.1. Lineage (GTDB taxonomy): Bacteria > Bacillota_I > Bacilli_A > RFN20 > CAG-631 > Caccosoma > Caccosoma faecigallinarum. The sequence goes on along the minus strand of HF998014.1, from coordinate 53,864 downwards.
GCATCTTCCAACGGAAAAGTAGTTCGTTTTAATGAACAAGATGTTCGGGTAATGGGAAGAAGTGCATCAGGAGTTAAAGGCATTAATGTTAATGGTAAAGAAGTTATTGGTGTTGCCACTTCCTTAGAAGGTGAATATTTATTAGTCATTAGTAAAAATGGTTACGGAAAGATGTCTTTAATTACCGATTATCGTTTAACAAAAAGAGGTAGCCAAGGCGTTTTGACAATGAAAATTTCAGAAAAGAATGGGCTGTTATCGAATATTAAAGCAGTTAATGGTACAGAAGATTTACTTGTTGTAACCAATCAAGGAATTGTGATTCGAACTTCTTTAGAACAAGTCAAAAAAGCAGGTAGAAATACGTTGGGAGTTCGAATTATTAAGTTAAATGAAGGGCAAGAAGTTTCATCTATCGCCATCGCTGCAAAAGAAGAAATCATAGAAACAGAAGACGAACAAGAAAAATGTTCCACGTAGAACATTGGAGGAATAATATGATTGATATTGCTTTAATTAGAAACAATAAAGAACTAGTAAAGGAAAACATTCAAAAAAAGTTTCAAGATTACAAATTGCCATTAGTGGATCAAGCGTATGAATTAGATATACAAAGTAGAAAATATATTACTTTGGCTAGTGAATTACGAGGAAAAAAGAATCAATTAAGCAAGCAAATCGGAAAATTATTTGCTTCTAACCAAAAACAAGAAGCAGAAAAAGTCAAAGATGAAATTGCTCAAATTGATAAACAACTTCAAGATTTAGAAGTCGTCGAAGAAAAAACAAAAAAAGAATTAAAAGAAATCATGATGAAAATTCCAAATATCATTGATGAAACGGTTCCTATCGGAAAAGATGATAGTGAAAATGTAGAATTGCAAAAATTTGGAGAACCACAACTCAAACCTTTTGAAGTTCCTTATCATGTTCAAATTATGGAAAAATTAAATGGCATTGATTTAGATAGTGCAAGAAAAGTTGCAGGGAATGGTTTTTATTATTTAATGGGTGATATAGCCCGTTTGCATTCTGCAATTATTTCTTATGCTCGTGATTTTATGATTAATCGTGGGTTTACTTATGTTGTTCCTCCTTTTATGATTCGAAGTGACGTGGTAACAGGGGTCATGAGTTTTGAAGAAATGGATGCGATGATGTATAAAATTGAAGGCGAAGATTTATATTTAATTGGTACTAGTGAACATTCAATGATTGGAAAATTTATTGATACGATTTTAGACGAAGATAAACTTCCCTATGTTTATACTTCATATTCCCCATGTTTTAGAAAAGAAAAAGGAGCCCATGGCATTGAAGAAAGAGGCGTCTATCGCATTCATCAATTTGAAAAACAAGAGATGATTGTGGTTTGTAAACCGGAAGATAGTAAAGATTGGTTCAAAAAACTATGGACCAATACAGTGGATTTCTTTCGCTCACTAGATATTCCTGTTCGCACCTTAGAGTGTTGTTCAGGAGATTTAGCTGATTTAAAAAGTAAAAGTGTTGATGTTGAAGCTTGGTCTCCAAGACAACAAAAATATTTTGAAGTAGGTAGTTGTTCGAATTTAACTGACGCTCAAGCTAGACGTTTAGGCATACGTGTAAATGGAAAAAACGGCAAATATTTTGCACATACTTTAAATAATACAGTTGTAGCTCCTCCTAGAATGCTGATTGCATTTTTGGAAAATAACTTAAATGAAGATGGAAGTGTAAACATTCCCAAAGTTTTACAACCCTATATGGGAAATAAAACAATTATTCGATAAAATGCACATCATTGTGCATTTTTAATTCTAATAAAGGAATGAAAAAAAATGGGATTTTATATCGGAAAAATCAAAATTGATGGATCAGTTGTATTAGCACCTATGGCAGGGGTAACAAATCTGGCTTATCGTCAAATGTGTAAAAAATATCATGCAGCTTTGGTTTATAGCGAAATGATTAGTGATAAAGGAATTTTTTATCATGACAAAAAAACGTTAGCTCTAGCAAAAATCGACAAAAACGAACATCCTATTGCCATTCAAATTTTTGGGGGAGATTTAGATACCTTGCTTTATGCTGCAAAATTTGTCGACCAAAACACAGAAGCAGATATTATTGATATCAATATGGGATGTTCTGTTCCTAAAATTTTAAAGTCTAATGCAGGAAGTGCTTATCTTTTAGATCCTGAAAGAATATATAAAACTATAAAAACCATCGTTGAAAACGTAAAAAAACCTGTAACTGTAAAAATTCGAATCGGATGGGATCATCAACATATCAATGCTTTAGAAGTGGCAAAAAAAATAAAAGAAGCTGGTGCCAGTGCGTTAGCCATCCATGGAAGAACGAAATCTGACTTGTATCGTGGGCATGTGAATTACCAAATTATCAAAGAAATCAAAGAGAACTTAAAAGATTTCCCAATCATTGTTAATGGAGATATTACCACACCACAAAAAGCAAAAGAGATTTTAGAATATACACAATGTGATGCAGTCATGATAGGGCGTGCTTCATATGGAAATCCTTATATTTTTAAACAAATAGATCATTATTTAAAAACAGGAGAATTACTTCCTAATTTGACTCTAAAAGAAAAAATCCAAATTTTAAAAGATTATAGTGAAGAATTAATAGCATTAAAAGGAGAATATACGGCTATTCGAGAACTTCGCCAACAAGCAGGATGGTTTTTAAAAGATTTTAAACAGTCTGCTCAAATTCGAAAAAAAGTATCTTTGATTACTTCTTATGATGAATTGTTGCAAATTTTAAATGCTTTAGAACAATAAAAAATGAGCGAAAAAAGCTAAAAAAATCAACTTTTTTGCTCATTTTTTGCAATAATAGTTTTAAAAAAATAAAAAATATATTTTTTTATAGTTTTTTTCTACATGATTATGCTATAATAAAAAAGGAAACCAAAATAAATATGTATATTTATTTACTATTTTAGAAAAGGAGAAAAAATATGAAGAGAAAAATTAGTGTGTTTTTGTCTGTATTTTTGTTAACCCTTATTGTGGGATGTACAAATAATTCAGGCAACTCAAATTCTAGTGCTAGTGGTTCTAATCCTTCAAATCCTTCTACTTCAAATAGTGATATTGGTAGTAGCAGTGGTGGTGAAGTTATACCACCAGTAGAGTGTGAGTTTTGTAATTCAAAACCAGCAGCCATTACTTATCCTGCCGAAGAAGATTATACCCCAACAACGTTTGACGAATCTTCTTATAGCAAAACATTAAATGCTACATTGGCAGATGGTGTTGAACTCTATAAAGTTGAATATGATTTAACAACAGTTTCTACAGGAAATCATATCACAGCTTATTTCACTGAAGTAGATTTGAACAAGGCGGCTATTGTTGCTGGAACAGCAAATAATTCGGTTAACCCTGCTGCCTACACGGCAAAAGCCAAAATTATTAATCAAGTAAATGCATGGAAAGAAGATTATCCAGATCGTCAAGTTTATATGGCGACAAATGCAGATTTCTTTGGTGCAGCTCCAGTTAATGCTTTTGTAAAAGATGGAATCATTTTGAAAAATGGGCATAATGTGGATTATAATGATGTTCCTGTAAGTTCTCCTTATTTATTTGGAGTAAGCGGAAATCAAGCACAAATTGCAACAATGACTAAATCCAAAGTGCAATCAGATAATGTTGAAGCAAAATTAAGTTATGGTTTAGAAATTTATAATCCTGACTGCAGTAGTGACATTTATGATGTGGCTATTGATGAAGTTACAGAAAATAAAAATGGCTGGATTTATCAAAAAGATGCTAGTGTTTCAAATCGTACAGTTTATGAATTGACAAGAGTTTCTCTTGTAAATAACTTTTTAAAAGCACATGTTACAGATATTATTGAAGTCACAGGGACACAAAAATTTGAGCCAACAAGAAATACAACTTATCTTGTTGTCGAAGAAGCTTTAGAAGAAAAAATACAATTAAATACACAAATTGCGGTAGGATTTACTAAATCTGTTGATGGCGTTTGGAATTATTATGATACCATTATTGGCGCTCGTCATTCTTTGGTTGAAGAAGGAAAATTGGCGAGTACTGTTTCTCAAGAAACTTCAAATGGTGCAAAAAGCAGAGTTCCAAGAACAGCAATTGGAATTAAAAATGATGGAAAAGTTATTATTGTTTCAATTGAAGATTTAGAATATGGTAGAAAAGCTGAAGTGAATACAGGAGTGAATTTAACAGAATTAGCTGATTTAATGCGTTACTATGGTGCTTATAATGCTGCTAATTTTGATGGCGGAGGATCAACACAATTATTGGTTAATCAAAATAATATTATGACAGTAAAAGTTCGGTCAAGCGATTATGGAGAAGCCTATTTTGTTGAAAATTCAAGACTTGTTATGAATACAATTATGGTCGTTAGTAAATAAAAAAAGGAGAAGGAAAATGAAAAAAAGATATTTATTAGTTTTACCGATTTTGTTAACGCTTACATCTATGACCGGATGTAAAAAAACAACAACAGACTTAAAAGGAGATCCAATTGAAGGATGGGACCCTGAATTAGAATACAAAGGCGATTTAGATGTATTTATGTATATTTATGGTCAAGAAGGAATGTGGAGAGATGTTGGTAGTGGAAACTATGTAGCATCAGATATTATTGATGGCTCTCAAGCATTGTTTTTTGCGGCTGCTACAGAATTTAAAAAGATTTATCCAAAAATTAATATTAATGTGATTAGTGGAAATGGATTAGGTTATACACCAAGTTATACTGACAACTTACAAAACTATATTGAAAGCCACAATCAAAAACCTCCTCATGTTATCCACCATGTTAGTGACGTTCCTTCACAATTAGAAAGTGGATTAATCGCTGATTATTCAAAATACACAGATAATTTTCCACTTTATGATTATATCAGTGATGATTTATTAAGCCGTTTCAATTATGGTGGCTTCCAAGCAGCAGTGCCATATGGTGTTTTCCCAATGGGAATTTATATTAATACACATTTAGTTGAAAATATTTATATGGAAGAAATGCCTGCTCCGACTGCAGAAGAATGGACATTGGATGCATTAGATACAATTATTTCTTCGGCTCCAACAGGACAAAACGGAAGAGCGGGAGTCATTCAATTATATGGGGAAATGACAAATTTCATTGCTCCAACGATTTATCGAAATTATGTTGATGGAAAAGAAGTTGATTTAGACACTCCAGAAGTTGTAAAAATATTAGAATTAGAAAACAAATGGGCTAGAGATAATGCTTGGTTTGTACCAACAACGAATGGATCAACAAAACATCCTAATAACACAGAATGGGATAATTGGGAAATTGGTAAATTATTTGCTGGTGATTATGCAAAAGTTCAATTAGATGCGCCATATAATATTGGTTCTAATTCACAATTAGCTGTTTTAGAAGGAACACAAGATCATTTTGATTATTACCCTTATCCAGCAGTAGATGAAGATGGCGAATTAACTTTAGGAACAATGTTTGGAGCATTAACAATAGGCAATCGTTGTTCATTAGATGCAACAGGTAAAGAAAATTGTACAGCAGAAGATAGAGCAGCAGAAGAAGCTGCAGCTTACTTTGCAACCTTTATGGTATCTGATCCAAGATCAATTAAAGCGGCATCTGAAATTCAATGGAAAAGAGGATCAGATACAGATTCAGAAATAGTCACAGGCGCAATTAAAGGGTTCCCAGTTTTGAAAAAAACAGATGAAAATGGACAACCTTATGCATTACCTTCAAGTTTAGAAGGTGTGACAGATGAATATGAAACACAAATGCAATATTTCTATGATGCTTATCCAACATATACTGATGAAAAACCAGGAATGGCAAAAGTTGTTGAAATGTATGGTAATGGAGAATATACGATTTGTGGAAGTGCTTATTATCCTATGAATATTCCTACAGCAACGGGAGGAACTCAAAGCGTTTTTGAAGAATGGAATGCTCGTTATAATTATGATGCGGCAGCAGGATCTGCAACTTGGGTCAATGCGGTTCGTGCTCAATTGAGTACATGGAGTGATAATATTAATTCTGTTACTGAACGTGGATGGTCTTATTTAGAAGAACAAATGAGATCGTATTACGTTTTACCAGAAGATTGGAATCCTAGAGATAGAGTTCTTTAATAATTAACGAGAATAGGGAACTTCCCTATTCTCGTGTTTGTCATTTTGGGAGGAATAGTATGAAGAAAAAAAGTCAATTGTTAATCTGTTTGGGTGTGCTTTTTTTGGCGACTTCATGCAGTAATTCAGTAAAACCTTATAATGTCAGTGATGATATGGTTCAAAATAGTATTGATTTATTATCTCAAAGATCGGACGAAGCAACAGACTATATTTATCGATACAATGATTTATTAAACCAATATACCAGTTATGTTGATCCAAGTCGGGAAATAACTTTATTACCAGATTTTACGAATAATATCAGCATTCAACCAAGCATTGATATTCAAGGAAAAGACAAAAGTGAAATTGCTGTTTTAGCACCTTCTGGGGGAGAAGCACGTTATACTTTACCTAGTGGAAGTCAGGCATTGCCGACAGGAATTTATACCATTGAAATTGAATATTTCTTGACAGAATCATTTAAAAGTAGTGGTATTGTAAGTGTTTATGTAGGGAACTCATTACAGTTTGCGCAAGCTTCTTCATTGGAATTGCCAATTTTATATGAAGATGATGTTGAACTTTATGAAAACGGAACTAAAAATTTTGATGCTTATACAAATAAATACGGTGATCAAATGGCACCAAAATCAAAAAGATATGGAACATGGCATACGGTAGCCTTAAATACCAATCTTTATGATACGGCTGATCCTGCTCTTTTTGAAATTTTTTCAACCACGGGAAATATTTCAATTCGCAATAATTCATCAGATATTATTTATGTTTCTAAATTAAATGTTGTTCCTTATGTTCCTTTACAAGATTATACAGCTTATTTTTCTAGTGTTGATCATAATTATGGGACAGGAACTTATAAAATTAATGCAATTGAATATGCCTATAAAAATAGCAAATCTGTTCGTTTAGCAACGGAAATGACTGCCACTGTCCAACCTTATGATAGCCATAAAAAATTAATTAATATTTTGGATGGTTGGGATTCAGCTGGACAAAGTGCAACATGGAAAATTGAAGTAACAGAAAAAGGATTATATCCAATTACATTACATTACTATAATGGAACAAACCAAGCCCCAGTTTATCGTTCTATTTATATTAATGGAGAAATTCCTTTTAGAGAATTTAAAAATTATCGTTTTGAGACAACTGGTAGTGGTTATAGTAATGAAACCCTTCATAGTGGAGATCAAATTTTATATTATTACTTTGAAGAAGGGCAAACGTATGAGTTAACTTTAAAATCAGAAAGAGAACCTTTTGCAGAAAGTTATTATAATTTAATGTCTGTTTATCAAGATATTTCTGATTTTGCCATTGATATTCGTAAAATTACAGGGGCAGTTGTAGATACGAATCGCCAATGGCAATTAACAACTCGTTTCCCAGATACAGAAGAAGTCTTACAATCTTATAAAAATATTATTTATTATGAATACAATCGTCTTTCTAGATTTGTTGATCCAGATTCGATGCTATTATCTTATTTTCCTAGAATGACACAGTTAATCGATTCTTTCATCAAAGATCCAGATGATATTCCAAGTAATTTAAATAAGTTTTCATCTGGTGATTCGTGTCTTGCTAAATTAGTTGCTGACACTGCCAATATGATGGTGTCAACGAATATGACATTAGATATGATTTATTTAACGAATGATGAAACGCAAATTCCTCGCGCAAATGCGTCAGGATGGGAAAATTTTAAAAATAATATGGAAACTTTACTTGAAACTTTTACATCAAGTCGTTATAAAACGGAATTAGATGAAAATCAATTGAATGTATGGGTTAATCGTTCAGTAAACTATATTGAAATTATGCAAACAATGGCTAATCAATATTTTACTCCACAAACAGGAATTGAAGTGAATATTCGTCAAATGCCATCCGAACAAAATTTAATTTTAGCAAATGCTGCTAATCAAACTCCTGATCTGGCTTTGGGGGTAACATCAGGACTTGCATTTGAATTTGCTTTGCGAGGAAACGCTTCTTATCCTTTAAGTGATTTTGATGATTTTTGGGAATATGCAAGCATGGTTCCTGCCGGACAATTGATGTCGAGTTTATATCAAGATAAGATTTATGGTTTACCAGAAACCTCAACGTCACAAGTTTTATTTGCTCGTTCCGATATTATGGAAGTTATTGGTGATGGTGGAACAAAAATTGACTTACCAGAAACATGGGACGATTTAATTAATATATTGCCACGTTTGCAAAGTTTTGGAATGAACTTTTATTATCCTGCAAGTGTTTCTACTTCTTTAAAACCTCTTTCTAGTACTGTACAAATGATTTTACAATATGGTGGAAAATTATATAGTGATGATGGTTATTCAATAAATTTAAGAAGTGAAGAAAGTTTAAAAGGATTAAAAACTTTAACAGATTTATATACGATTTATTCTTTACCTACAGAAGTTGGAAATTTCTTCAATTCCTTTAGATATGGATCTATTCCATTAGGAATTGGTGACTTATCTATGTATTTATCTTTAAAATATGTTGCTCCTGAATTAGTAGGAAACTGGGAAGTTGCTTTACCACCAGGAGTGAGACAAAATTGTTCTATAGAAGCAGGAACATGTAAAGATTTGAATGGTGATGGTACACCAGATGAAATTTCTAGATGGTTTATTTCTAATGGAACCACTTCTTTAATCTTTAGTAAATCAAAAAAGATTAAAGAAGCTTGGGAATTCAATAAATGGTGGATGTCAACAGATGTTCAAGTTGAATATGCTGAAACACTACAATCTATGTATGGACCTTCTTTTGTATGGTTTAGTGCAAATAAAGAAGCTGCTCAAGAATTACTTATTGATAGCGATGTCCGTGAAGTTATGTTAGAAGCTCAAAAATGGATTATTGACTTACAACAACTCCCAGGGCAATATATGATTCAACGGGGGATATCAGATATATGGAATACAGTTGTTTTAGGTCGAGCAAGTAGTGGTACAGCATCTGAACGGATGTCTGTTTCTAATGCAGTAGATTTAAATAAAGTTATTATTGATAGAGAAATTCAAAGAAAAATGGAAGAATTTGGTTATTATGATACAACAACAAACCAAGGTACAAGAGAATATAAAATTCGTTCTTATGAATGGATTTTAGAATGTATTAGTAATTATAACAATCATATTACCACGGGAAATCCAAATTCCAATTCATGCCCAATTTAGAATAGGAGGAACGATGAATGAGTGCTTCTCAGAATGCGATGATTTCTAGGTCACGTAGAAATATCAATGGCTACAAGACGGTTAGAAATGTCGATAAAGTAAAAAGAAAAAAGACGCATAAGACAAGTGGCATTAATGGTTCCGCCTGGAGTGCATTTTGGTTGATTTTACCCTTTGCTTCTTTGTTTGTTATCTTTATTGCTATTCCAGTCTTTGTATCAGCTTTGCTTTCTTTAACTTACTATAACGCAATTGATACGCCAAGATTTATCGGATTACAAAATTACATTGATATGTTTACTCGAGATAGAGAATTCATGATGTATGTTATTCCACAAACCTTGAAGTTTGCAATTATAGTTGGGCCAGGTGGATATGTATTATCCTTTATCATTGCTTGGATGTTGGCTCAATTACCCCGAGGAATTCGAACCGTATTAGCTTTAATTGTTTATACGCCTTCCTTGGCAGGAAGCGTCTTTATTGGGGTTATCTGGAAATCTGTTTTCTCGGGGGACCAGTTTGGATATTTAAATGCATTTTTAATGAACTTGGGTATTATTAATGCGCCAGTTGCTTGGCTTACAAGTCCACAATACTTATTAACGATTACCATTTTTGTTGCATTATGGAGTTCGTTTGGTATTGGATTTTTATCGATTTTAGCTTCACTTTGTAATCTTGATCAAGAACTATTTGAAGCAGCCCATATTGATGGTATTAAAAATCGTTTTCAAGAAACCATTTATGTTACCATCCCTCAAATGAAGGGGGCCATGTTCTTTAGTGCAATCATGTCCATTACAGGTGCGATGTCGTCAGGAACTTTAGCGGTAGATTTATCAGGTTCAAATCCTACCCCACAAAATTCAGCACAAACGATTTTGCCCCACATGAACGATTATGCTTTTATTCGAAATGAATTGGGATATGCTTCGGCACTATCTGTTGTGTTATTACTATTTGTTTTAGTATTTTCTAAAATAGCCAGCAAATTATTTGCTGAAAAAGATTAAAAGGAGGGATAAGAATTATGGCATTTCAGGTTACTCAATTGAATCCTAAACGATTCCAAGCAAACCAAATCAAATTCTTAGTTGTCCTACTTTTGATTTGTGCAGTAATGATTCTTCCAATTATTTATATTATTAACCAAGCTTTTAAACCATTGGACGAATTATTTTACTTTCCACCGCAATTGTTTGTAAAAAATCCAACATTATCGAACTTTACAGAACTTGGAAGACTTGCAAGAACAACAGGACTTCCATGGATGCGGTATGTTTTAAATTCTATTATTATTTCTGTTATCTATGTTATCGGTGTATTAATTATTACAGTATTAGCGGCTTATGCTATTTCAAAAAAGCAATTTAAATTTAAAAATACTTTATTTAAAATTAATCAATTAGCTTTAATGTTTGTTGCTGTAGCAGTTGCTGTACCAAATTATTTAATTATCTCCTATTTGGGATTGATCGATAACTTCTGGGTACATATTGTTCCATCTTTAGCGGTTCCTGTTTATTTGTTTTTAATGAAACAATATATTGATGACGGGGTACCAAAAGAAATTCTAGAATCGGCAAAATTAGATGGAGCAAATGACTTACAAATTATTAGTAAATTTGTTATTCCTTTAGTAAAGCCAGCAGTAGCAACGATTGCTATCTTGGCTTTCCAAAATATTTGGAATTCTGGAGGAGCAAGTTTAATTTACTTAACCAGTGAAAGCTTGAAAACGTTACCTTATTATTTGAGTCTTTTACAAGCTTCAGCCGGAATTAAAGCAACGGGAGTTGCCGCAGCATCTTCTCTCATTACTTTCGTTCCGAACTTAATTATCTTTATTGTTATGCAATCAAGGGTAATGAATACAATGGCGAAATCAGGTATCAAATAATGAAAAAGATTAAAAAATTATTTGCCTTACTTGGCATTACTCTTATTCTTGCTGCAAGCGGTGTGTTAGGAAGTTTTACTGCAAATTCATCTTTTGCCGAAATGAAACCAGTTCAAGCTTCTACCGCAACGGTTTATACTCAAACACAAAATGCGGATGGCTTTTTTGTGAATGCGCCAGACGCTTATGAGCCAGGATCAACCTACGATACGATAGGTCTTAACAATCCTCAAGATATTTTCATTGACACTGAAGAAGTCAATGGACAAACGATAGATTATGCTTATATTTTAAATTCTGTTGGAGCAGATTCATTCTTATTGAAAATTAATCTTTCAGCAGAAAACCCACAAGCATCTGTTGAAAATATTCGGCTCAATTTCTCAGCATTAAATACACCTACAGGATTGTGGATTCAAGAAATTGATGGGGTGAAATATTTATACATTGCCGATGCCAAAGCAACTCATTCAGAAGAAAGATATCGTGAAAGTTATATTGATGAAAATGGTCAAGAAAGAGATCGTGCTTATACTTTTACTGGATTTATTTATGTCGCACCATTAGACAATTTATCCCAATATAAAGTAATTACTGAACCGATGATTTTACAAGCGAATAACTTTGTTGAAAGAGCTCCATCTTTTGGCTCAGATGATTTAACAAAGTTTGACCCTCAAAAAATTGCTGTAGACCAAGAAGGAAAAATCTATGTAGCATCTCCTGCTACTAGCGCTGGAATGATTTTGTTATCTAATTCTTATTTAGATTATGATAATGTAGGTTTAGATCAAAAAGTATTTAGTGAATTTATTAGTTTCTTTGCTGTTAATAATGTTCGTTACAGTTTGTTATATTATTTGGTAAGAACCTTTGGAACTGACGAACAATTATCGCAAATTGATATTCCAATTCCTGCAGGATTTACCAATGTCTATATTGATAGTCAAAATATTGTTTATTCAATGACAACAAAAGCAGAATCGATTAAAGATGATATGTCTTATCCAAGTATGACAAAACATAAAACAGATGGCTCTACAATTTATAATATGTTTTCGAATGTAGTTGTTGAATACACAGATATTGTTGTCACCCCTGATGGAATTACTTTCATGTCTGATCAAAACGGAATGATTGTTGTTTTAGGCCCACAAGGAGAATTTATTTATATGTTTGGTTCTAATGAGCCAAATCAACCCGAAATTGTAGGTTTCTTCTCTAACTTAATTGCTATAGGCATTGATTCATCTTATCGCATTTGGGCTGTGGATCAAGAAAGAAATTTAATTCAATCCTTTAATCCAACGAATTATTCTCAAGCTATTTTTAGAGCAATGATTAGTTTTGAAAACCACGAATATGAAGAATCAAGACAAGCTTGGGAAGAAGTATTACAATATGATGAATTATCTGTCTTTGCAAACGATGGTTTAGGAAAAGCTTACTATTATGATTTAGATTTTGAAGAAGCTGCAAGATATTTCTCTATTTCTAAAAATAGAACCCTTTATTCAGAAGCATTCTGGGAAATTAGAAATACATGGTTACAAGATAATTTACCAATTGTCATTGTTATTGCTGTAGCAGCGATTGCTATAATTGTGATTTTATATTATTTATTCAAGACTGTTCCTGCAATGGTTCGTTTCAAAAAGAAAGTGAAAAAAGTAAAAGAAAAACGATTCATGAAGGATTTACTTGTTGGATTTAGAGTGATTCGACATCCAGTGGATACCTTCTATGAAATTAAAACCAATCGAAGGGGTTCAGTTTTAGGAGCGACAATCTATTATCTTTTAGGATTGGTTATCTTTGTTTGGTATATGTATGGAAAAGCATTACCATTCCAATATTTTAATGAAAATACACTGAATTCTTCTATTGTTATTTTTGGTTATATTCTTGTATTATTTATCTTTGTTTTATGTAACTATCTAGTTTCTGCTATTAAAAATGGGGAAGGAACATTTAAAAATATTTATAAATTTACGGGATATAGTTTATTGCCATTAATTATTTGTTTACCAATTGCTGTTGGATTATCTTATATTTTAACTTTGACTGAACAAGTTATTATGGATTTATTATTCCAATTAGCTCTTTGGGGTTCTATTTTCTACATTATTGTTGGTATTTTAGAAACACATAATTATACCTTTAAACAAACATTCTGGAATGTTATCTTAACCTTAATCTTTATGATTTTATTTGTTATTATTTGTTTAACTGTTTTATTGATGTTTGATCAAGTATCTAACTTGGTTGATAGTATTATCAAGGAGGTGAAACTACGTGCTGGATGGTATTAAAAAATATGGGAAATTGCTTTTGATGAGTTTTCTAGTATTGACGGGTGCTACATTTTTTGGTAATCAAGTTCAAGCTTTAGATGATACCAATCGAAATGAACAATTTCCAGCAGAAGAATATAATGTTCCGGTAAGTGGAGTTTCAACCGAAGACGGATATGTAAAGATTTATGAAAATGTTAATTTTGAGTATTTTTACAATACGTCTAAAAATATTTTAAGAATTCGTAATAAACAAACTGGTTTTGTTTGGTCTACCGGTGCTGGAAATTCTACAAAAGCAGAAATGGAAAGCAAATGTAGTCACATTCGAGCAAATACACCAGAATATTTTGCTTGTACGATTGATGCAGGACCAAACCGCAATGGTAATGACAATGCGGGAGCATACGCACAAATTAATCAAATGTTAGGTTTTACCTATTTTAATAAAACCTCAACGGCGACACAAACAAAAAGCAATATCGAAATTCAAAGCGATATTGTTTCTACAGAATTTGTTCGCCACCAAACTTATGCAAATCGTTGGATGTTTAAAACAACCTATCAAACAAGTATTGATAGAGAAACAAAAACAATCAATATTAACATGCGTTTCCTATTTGATGATCGAGGATTTAATGTGGACATCTTAGAGGAAGATATTAGTGGAACAGGAAAATATGCTTTAGAAGCTATTTATCCTCTACCTTGTTTTGGACAATCAGGTGGAAATATGTTAACCTGTACGTTAGAAAATGTAGATGAAGATGGATATGGCTCTTGTACATTTGAAGCTTCTTCTATTACTAAAAATCCTAAAACAGATTTACCCGGATATGTATTTCTTCCTGATGGTTCTGGGGCTTTAATTCGATATGATACGAATCGTGAAATGGATAATAAAGAAATTTATTTTGATGTTTATGGAGATCCATATCGAGAAGGATATACAGAAGCCGAATTTGCTTCGGGAAATATCGTTTATGAACATGCTTATGTAGAAACGAAAAAAATTATGATGCCTGTTTGGGGCGTATCTTATGGGAATGAACAAGATGCATTTGTCGCTTATGCCACTTCAGGTAGTGAATATTTTGGTTTAGTTTTTAGAGGTCGAAGTGATAAACAATCTCGTTTTGCTTATACACAAACCAAACCTCGATTTGAAATGAATCGGACGTATAAGTATAATTTTGGTTCAAGCACAGGAACGATTTTATATTTAGAAGGCGATGAAGTATACAATTACGATATGGGCCTAAGATATGACATTTTATATGGTGATGGAACGATGGATAGTCTTCCAGCAAATTATATTGGTATGGCTTTATCTTATCGGAATTATTTAGTCAATAATCAATTAATTTTACCAAATATTGAATTAAAGAATGGGGTAAAATTAGACTTTATTGTCAGTGACGTTAAAAGAGCAATTATTGGCTATAGCGATGTCATTGGAACAACGACTGAAGGAATCGAAAATATTTATGATGAATTACATCAAAGCGGTATCGAATATATTACCTCTTCTTTATTAGGATGGCAAAATAAAGGTGTTGCAATGGCTCATCCCGGTAAAGCGGATTATAGTTCTGGTGCTGGCGGAAGAAGCGGATTTGCTTCTTTGGTGGAAAAAGCCGCACAATATGGTTATGATGTTAGTTTCCAACAAGATTATGGACTAATCAATAGTGACCAAATGCCAAATATCGGTGGATATGCTGTAAAAGCCTTAAGTAGAGACTATGGAACTTATATTTTAAATGATTCCAATAAGCCGGTTCTTTGGTGGCATTATGCAAATCCAAATATGGCAATGACTTGGTTAAATAATCAAGCCAAGGAAGTTTCAAAATTAGGGAATGTCGGCATTACAATCAATGGCGTTTCTAATATTTTGGCTCCTGATTATGGTCAAGGAATTAATTATGAAGATTCCCGCAAAATTATAGAGAATGGGACAAGAAAAGCAAGTACAATGGTAGAATTAGGTGCAGATAGTCCTAATGCATATTTATGGCAAAATTTAACCAATTTCTACGATTTACCGGTTTACAATTCACAATACATTGCTGAAACGGATTCCGTTCCTTTCTTAGAAATTGTATTGGGTGGTTTAGTCAATATGTATGCAAGTTATTCTAACTTCTCATTCTTTGATCGTACGGCTCAATTAAAAATGATTGAATATCATTTAAATCCTTCCTTCATTTTAACTGAAGAGGCATTAGAAGATTTAATGTATACAAATTCAAGAGATTATTATTCAACAGGGTATGAAAAATATAAAGAAACCATTATTGAGGTTTGTGAATATGTATTACCTTTCTTGGAACAAATTCAAGGAAAAACAATTGTAGATCGAGAAGTGGTTGCCATTGGAACAGACAACGATAATATTGGTTTGTATGTAAATACCTATGCTCCATTTGTGGATGGAAAAATAGTTGAAGAAGAAAAAGTTGTCATTGCGATCAATTATGCGGATTATGCAGTAACCTATAATGGACAAACCATTGATCCATTATCTGCAAAAATAATTTAGAGGAGGTGCAATGATGGAATTTAAAGATGAAGAATTAAGTGTCGTTGCACAAAGTACTTTAAAATTTGCAAAAGAAGAAGCAGAACGAGAATTTGAAAAAGTACGGCAAAAATATATAAAGAAAAGAAAATCAAATGCTGTCCATTTAACGACTTCTGTCGAAGATTATGAAAATACACTTACAGAACTTCGATTAAAACATTTAAAAGAAGATTTAAATGCTTATTTTGATGTCAATCCTAAATTATATGCCTATGTTTGTGCTATGAATGCGAAAGAAGAATTAAATTTCATACACGAACATAACAAGATTCATCGTCATGATGTCGGACGAGAAACCATTATGAAAGAAATTGTTACTCGTCGGTTTGATAGCGTAAAAGTTGATAATCAATTAGAAAAAACAAAATATGAAAAAGAAAAATATGAAAAAGAAGAAGAAAGAGATTATCAACATCGCATGGATATAGAAAAAGTTGCAAAAGAATTACTTCAACAAGCAAATAAAGAAGATTTGCTTGTTGAAAGTTATGCAACAATCTATTCTAATTTAGTTCAAGAATTTGAAAAAATATGCGATGAAAATAAGGCTGAACTGGATTCTTTGTTTGAAAAAGTTGATCTTTTAGTGAAAGAAAATTTTAAAAAGATTGCTTTTACAGCAGAAAAAACAAAGATTACAGAAATTGCAAAAGATAGAGATCAAAAGGCAAGAGATCTTTTAGCAATTCATCGTCAAGATATTGATAATAATGTCGATTATAAAGTATTAAAAGTTCAACTTCGTGAAAAGTTACCTGTTGAGGAAAAATTAAAAAAAGTCGAAGAACAAAAAGAAACGTATAAAAAACAAATTCAAGATTTAGAAACGCAAATTAATCAATTGAATGAAGAAATTCAATCTATTGAAAAAGCAATCGATGAAAAAAGAAAAGAAAATCAAAAAGAATTTGTAGAACGCGTTGATTTTTCGGAGTTAAATAACGTCACAACAGAAGAAGCAGAAGTTTTACACAAAATTAATAGTTGTTTTGTAAAAGAGTCTGAAGAAATTTTTGATGCGTTGATTGAAATTATTAATGAATATGGCAAGAAAAATTTTGTTCCTTTTGATATTTATAAAAAAGAACATATTCAAAATTATGATCAACAAATCCAAACGATTAATGAGACTTTAAAAACATTTATTCAGCCTATTGATGAAAAGAAAAAAGAAAAAGAAATCATTGCTTCTTTTGCAACTCAATTGAATGAAGTAAAAAAAGGGTATCAAGATGCCCTTCATGCCTTACAATTAGAAGAAAAAGAAAAATTATCGGCTGAAAATGAAAATACTTCTATTAAAGAAGAGTATTCATTAAAATATCAAGAATTGAAAAAGCAATATGCTGAAAAAGTCGATGATTTAACGAAACAAAAAGAAAATGCTTTATTAGAACTGACGGATTATTTTTATAAAGAAAAAGCCGTTTTAGCAAAAAAACAATATTTACAAGATAAAAAAGATATTAAACAAGCTCGGTTAGAGCGGAAAAAAACGTATAAAGAAAAAAAGAAGGAAGCAAGACAAAAATTAAAAAGAGCAGAATCTAATTTTGCAAAAATAGAAATTCGTGAAACCCTTCAAGTTTATAAAAAAGAAATTAAAGAAGGCGATAAAGCGAAGTATAAAAAAGCAAAAAGAGATTACAAAAATGCTTTAAAACAAATTAAAAAAGAAAAAGAAATTGCTATCTTATCGTTAAGTCAACCCAAAACAGTTGTTTTGCAAAAAATTTATGAAAATGATTTACATGCTGCTGAAAAAAGAAATGAAATTGAAGAAAAGGAATTTTATAAAGATTTAAATAAGCAATTAAAGTTAAATCGTTATCGTAAAAACATGACCAAAGCTCGTCGAGAAAATATTTTAGGTTATATTTTCTTGTCGGTTTGGGCGATTGGGTTTGTGATTTTAACTTTATATCCATTGATTTATACCATTTTCCTCAGTTTCAGCGAGATTGGTTATAACATGGGATATGATCCTCTCTTTTATGAAAATGGTAAATTATTTCCAAACTGGATTGGTTTTGATAATTATTCTAGTTTAATTTTTAGCAATACCAGTTTCTTATATGAAAAGTTACCTACTTTCTTTATGAGTATGGCATTCTTTTTACCAATTGTTGTCTTTATTGCTTTTGTTTTAGCAATGCTACTCAATACAAAAATTGTTGGAAGAACGTTCTTTAGAGTCATTTATTTCTTACCTGTTATTATTATTTCAGGACCCTTATTATCCATGTTAAATGGAAACGGTGGAGACCAAAGTACAATTATATTATCCATTGATGGTACCTTTATTGCGACAGTACTGGAAGCAATTTCTGAACAAGCTGTAGAATATGCAGACTTTATTTTCCAAAACTTTATCATCATTTTATGGATGACAGGGGTACCCATTGTTTTATTTATTAGTGGATTACAAAAAATTGATCGTTCGCTTTATGAAGCGGCTGAAATTGATGGAGCTAATAAGTGGCAAGCTTTATGGACAGTTACTTTCCCATTAATTAAATCTGTCATTTTGATTGCTTGTCTATTTACCATCGTCCAAATTGCGACGATTGATATTACTTGGATTAACCCAATTAAGAGTAGTGGAGATTCGGCAAATCCAGGAATTGTTGAGTTGATGTCTAGCGGAAGTAATTATGGCTTGGCTGCGGCTATGGCATGGGTACAAACGTTAATTGTTTTAATTTTTGTCGGCATTGTATTCTTACTCTTTAGAGAAAAAGAATTTGTTGAAAAACAAAAGAGTTATGAAGAAGTGGAACGTCTAAAAGCAAAAAGAGTTCAACGTAAGGCAAAATTAAATGCTTTCTTCCATGTCGATGCTATTAAACGTGGCTGGGCAAGAGCGACTGCACCGATTGTTAAATTGCACCATACAAGACAATTAAAAGCGAAAAAAAGACAAGAGGAAAAGGGGGAATAGAAAATGGAAAAAATTAGTCATTCAATTAAATTATTTTTTACAAAGATTAAAACCTTCTTTACTTCTACTGCCTTTTTAAAGAAATATGACAAAACGATGAAAATCTTAAAAAAGGTCATTCCTATGATTGTTGTTTATGCATTACTCATTTGTTTTAGTTATGTTTTCATGTATCCAATTTTGAAAATGGTTGTGGATTCATTTAAAAGTGAATCGGATTTGATGAATCCAGATATCGTTTGGTTGCCTCGAAATTTAACTTTATCTAATTATAAAAATGCAGCAGCTGCAATGTTTGTATTCCGCCCGATTTATACATTTGCGGGCGCAAAAAGTGGGTTATATGGAATTCAATCCACTTTATGGAACAGTGCTTTATATTCCTTTTTAACTGCTTGCTGCCAAACCTTAATTGCTGGGCTTGCTGGTTATGCCTTTGCACGGTTTAATTTTAGATGGAAAAAATTCTGGTTTGCAGGATTAATTATTTCCTTTGTTGTTCCTATTCAAATCTTAGTTTTACCACGTAAAATTATGATGAACCCTATTATTAATTTCTTTAGTACACCAGCAAAAATTTTTGGATTAACAGGTTCAAGCATGGAAAGCTTTATTAATGCTAATCTCAATATCTTGCAAACGACACCTATGATTATTGTTTCGATTTTAGGTCAAGGGGTCAATTCAGCAATACTTGTATTCATCTTCTTTAGTTTCTTTAAGATGATTCCATCAGCATTAGATGAAGCAGCACAAATTGATGGTGCAAACTATCGTCAAATCTTTTATCATGTTATTATCAAAATGTCTGTACCAACGATTCTTGTCGTCTTCTTATTCTCGTTTGTTTGGAACTGGAATGATACTTTCGTAATCGGACAAATGACTTTATTAACAGGCGATAAAAAAGAAGCCTTCTTATCTATGCCTAGTGCTTTAGGAACTTTCAACTATGTTATTTCTCAAGGAACAGCTACTTCTGGTACAGATTCGGAAGGAAACAACAGAGGTTGGAGAGCAGCCGCAATGGTAATTTCTATTTTACCTCTTGTCATTCTTTATGCCTTCACACAAAGAAAATTTGTTGAAGGAATTGAAAATACAGGGGTTACGGGTATTTAGTTTAGATATGAATAAAAAAACAGCGATGTTTAGGCATTGCTGTTTTTCTTTTTCATTGATTTTATAAAAAAATCATGTATAATAGTTGTGGGTGCTTAAAGAATTAGGCTGAGATAGTTTCTGATACTGAAACGGACCACACTTGATCTAGGTAATGCTAGCGTAAGGATTTTTTTAATATACAAAAATTCCTTTTTGGTGTTTTAGATCAAGAAGGAATTTTTTATATGAAGGAGAGAAAAAATGAATAAGAGTAAGTTTGTAGTTCGAGACATTGTAGAAATTGCAATGTTAGTAGCGATTGCTGTCGTTTTGGATTTAGATGGATTAAAATTTACTGTTTTTCCATCGGGTGGTTCAATTGGATTAACAATGGTTCCTTTGTTTATTATTGCATTTCGACATGGAGTAGTTAAGGGATTTTTTGGAATAGGAATTGTTTATGCTTTAATTACTTGTATGCTTGATGGACATAGTTGGGCATATTTCCCTTTTGATTATGTTTTAGCTTATGGTTCAATTTGCTTGGCTGGCTTTTTTAAACCACTTATTTTTAAAGATGAAATGAAAACAAAAAAAGATTATGCTTTATCGATTACTTTTTATATCATAGCAATTATAATGGGTTGTATAACACGTTTAATTGGATCTACATTATCTTCTTTAATTATTTATCCATTAGTAGAAGGAGGAGAATCATTAAGTCTTTGGGCTGCAATTACCTATAACTTTACTTATATTGGTCCAAGTGCTTTATTTGTCATCATCGTCATGATTGTTTTATATTATCCATTATTAAGAATCCAAAAACAATTTCCAACGAAAAATTTTCAAGAAATGATTCCTAATAAAACAAATAATCCAGTTGAAAAATAATAAAATGAATGGCTCCATTTTGCATAAAAATGGGGCTTTTTATTTCAAAAATGGCACTTTTGTTTTTGGTTCTCTATATAAATTTATTTTTTTATGATATAATATACAATTAAGAGGTGTTAACAATGAACGAAAAAGAATTTATGCCTGAATCCATGGGAGAGCAACAAGTTGTTCGAATGGAAAAAGCTAAAAAATTAAAAGAAAAAGGAATTGAACCTTTTGGCAAGAGATATGATGTAGAAAATAAAATTTGTGATTTAATTCAACAATTTAAAGATACTGATAAAGAAATTTTACATGATTTAAATTATCATGTAAAAATCGCCGGTCGTTTGATGGCAAAACGTGATAAAGGTAAAATTGCTTTTATTAATGTTGAAGATAGAGATGGTAACATTCAAGTTTACATCAAAAAAGATATTATTGGTGAAGAAAGTTTTGAAATTTTTAAGTTAAGTGATATTGGGGATATCATCGGGATTGAAGGTATCATGATGAAAACAAACACGGGTGAATTAACGATTAAATGTGAACATTACACCCATTTGACTAAAGCTTTAAGACCTCTTCCGGAAAAATATCATGGATTAACCAATATTGAAGAACGTTATCGTCGTCGGTATTTAGATTTAATTGCTAATCGTCATGTAAAAGAAGTAGCAATTTATCGGACAAAAATTATTCGTGAAATTCAAAAGTATTTAGATCAATTAGGATTTATTGAAGTAGAAACTCCGATTTTATCTCCAATTTTAGGCGGTGCTGCTGCTAGACCTTTTGTAACGCATCATAATGCTTTGGATCGGGATTTTTATTTGCGTATTGCAACAGAACTCAATTTAAAACGACTATTAGTTGGTGGATTAGAAAGAGTTTATGAAATTGGTCGCATTTTTAGAAATGAAGGAATGGATACAAAACATTCTCCAGAATTCACAACGATTGAATTATATCAAGCTTATGGTGATTTAAGAAGTATGATGGAATTAATAGAGAATTGTATTAAAAATATTGCTCAGAATGTTTTCCATCGTGAAACTTTTGAATGGAATCAACAAACGATTGATTTATCACAACCATTCCGTGTGGTAAAAATGGTTGATTTAGTCAAAGAAAAAACAGGAATCGATTTTGATGCCATTACGGATTTTAATCAAGCAAAAGAATTGGCTTTACAACATCATTTAGAAATTTTACCTCATCATACAGGTGTTGGACATATTTTAACTATGTTTTTTGAAACCTATTGTGAAGAGGATTTAATTCAACCGACTTTTGTTTGTCGCTATCCAATAGAGACTTCTCCTTTAACGAAACTTTGTGATGATGATCCAAGATACGTTGATCGCTATGAGTTATATATTTGTGGCTGTGAATTTGCTAATGCTTATAGCGAATTAAATGATCCAATGGATCAAAGACAACGGTTTATTAACCAATTAAAAGAAAGAAAATTAGGAAACGAAGAAGCAAACGATATTGATTATGATTTTTTAGAAGCCTTAGAATATGGAATGCCTCCTGCTGGAGGAGTTGGAATGGGGATTGACCGATTAGTTATGTTTTTCACGAATAGTTCTTCTGTACGCGATGTCATCTTATTCCCACTCATGAGGGATTAAAAATGCTACAATATATTCCTTTTAAAGAATATAAAAAAGGGAAATTTCTTTATCGTTTGTGGAATGGTGAATTTAAAAGAAGTTATCCAATTAGTGCTTATTTATTCAAAGAAAGAATTTTAAATGATATTAATTTTGATACTAGCAATTCTTATGTTGCTTTGTATGAAAGAATGCCCATTGGTTTTATTTTAATTAAAAAATGGCAGGATGATTCATTGTTTTATTCTATTCCTCATGTAGCGACGATTTCATTATTTTATGTTGAAAAAGATGTTCGAAACATGGGAGTAGGCACAGAATTACTTTCTTTAGCAATTGATGGGTTAAAAAAAGATCCAAATATTATAGCTTTACAATTGGGCAATGATTTATTAAGCTTATTTCCTGGACTTCCTAATGAATTTAATAAAACGACTCCTTTTTTTATCAATCGTGGTTTTAAAAGCAAAGATGGTTGTGTAGATATGATTCAAATCATTCATAAAAATCATAAAGATTTAAGTTCAAGTATTCAAACACCCAAAGAATTACATACTCGAATTGCAACAGAGGAAGATAAAGACTTATTGCTTAAATTATGTTTAGATAATAATCTCATTAAAGAAGCGTATTTAATCAAACGCTATTTTGAGAATGGAGGAACGGGTAGAAGAATCGTTTTGGGCTTAATTGATAATCAAATCATTGGATTTGTTCGTATTTATGATAAAAAAAGAAATATTACCCGTGTCAATTTCTTTTTAGATCGTGCTGTTGGTTCTTTAAGTGCGATGGGCATTGATAAAAAGTATCAAGAAGGACAATATGCCGAAAAATTATGTCTTGAAGCTATGAATTATTTAATTTTGCGTGGTTGTAAAAAAATTATGATTGAAAAAACGCAAAACACTGAATTTTATAAAAAATTAGGATTTAAAGCATTTAAATATTATCTTGGTTTTGAAAAAAAAATCAATAAGGATGTATCATGAATTACCAAGCAATTGTTTTGGCTGCTGGAGAAGGTTTGCGTAGCCATTTATCCTATCATAAAGTTTTATATCCTATTCAAAATAAACCCATGATTTATTGGTCTATTTTACCTTTTGTAGAAGATAAAGAATGTCAAAGTATTATTTTAGTCATTCATCCACAAGATGAAAGGCAATTAAAGCAATGGATAAATGATGAAAAAGTAACATTTATTTATGGGGGTAAGACAAGACAAGAAAGTGTGCAAAAAGGATTAGAATATATTCATGAAGAATATGTCATTATCCATGATGGAGCTAGACCTTTTTTAAAAAAAGACTTATTAAAAAGACTGAAAAATGCTTTGAAAAATCATGCTTGTGTGATTCCAGTTTTACCTTTAGTAGATAGTTTAAAAAAGGTAAAAAATCAAATTGTTATTCAAACGGTTTTACGAGAAGATTATCGATTGATTCAGAGTCCACAAGGATTTTTAACAAAAGATATAAAATTAGCTCATCAGTTGGCTAAACATCAAAATTACGCAGATGATTCTGCAATGATTGAAGAATTATTGCATCAAGAAGTTTACTGTATTGATGGTGATGTTCAAAATAAAAAAATGACAAATCAAGAAGATTTTAGGTGAAAAAAATGAAAAGAACCATTCATGTAAAAACCATTCCCAATTTAAAAGATGCTGCCTACCGAGATTTAAAAACAAAACCAGAAGTCATTTACCAAAGTGTTGTGATTGATGATAGTATAAAAAATATTGGACAAAACAAAAAGTTTTATGTTCGTACTTATGGTTGCCAAGGTAATTTTCGTGATGGCGAAATTATTGAGGGAATTTTAACGCGTTTAAAATATCAAAAGGCTCAGAATTTAGAAGATGCCGATGTGATTCTTTTAAATACTTGTGCGATTCGTGAAAATGCTGAAAAAAAAGTTTTTGGAGAAATAGGATTGCTCAAAAAATTAAAATTAAAAAATCCAGATTTGATTTTTGGAATTTGTGGATGCATGGTGCAACAAGAACACATTGTAAAAAAAATTATGGAATCTTGTGAACATGTGGATCTAGTTTTTGGTACGCATAACATTCATCATTTACCACAATTATTAAAAGAAGCTTATTTTTCAAAAGAACGGGTGGTTGAAGTTTTATCTAATCAAGGAAATATTACAGAAGATTTGCCTTCTTTAAGAGCGAGTGATTTTAAAGCATGGGTGAATATTATGTATGGGTGTAATAAATTTTGCACTTATTGTATTGTACCTTATACTCGTGGCAAAGAACGTAGTCGTAAATCAGTAGATATTTTACAAGAAATTCAAGAATTAAAAGATAAAGGATATAAAGAGGTAACGGTTTTAGGTCAAAATGTCAATGCTTATGGAAAAGATATTGATGATCTCAGTTTTCCTCAACTTTTAGAAAAAATTGCTCAAATTGGAATCGATAGAATTCGATTTACAACTTCTCATCCTTGGGATTTTAGTGATGAATTAATTGATGTCATTGCAAAATATGATAACATTATGCCTCACATTCATCTACCTGTTCAATCCGGTGATGATATGATTTTAAAACGGATGGGAAGAAGATATACGAGTGATTCCTATAAACAACTCGTTCAAAGAATTCGTAAAAAAATACCTCATGTAGCTTTGACAACAGATATCATTGTTGGATTTCCAAATGAAACGGAAGAAAATTTTGAAAATACATTAAAATTAGTCGATGAAATCAAATACGATGGTGCTTTTACATTTATTTATTCACCAAGAGTGGGAACGCCTGCTGCAAAAATGGAAGATAATGTTTCTATGGAAGAAAAGAAAAAAAGATTTAAAATTTTGACGGAGCACATTAGTAAACATCAACTAGCGATTTATCAAAAATATCAAGACCAAATCGTAGAAGTTTTAGTGGATGGGATTTCAAAGAAAAATGATCAAATGTTATCCGGTTATACGAAAGATATGAAATTAGTGAATTTTAAAGGAAATCCTTCTTGGATTGGAAAATTAGCATTTGTCCATATTAAAAAGTGTAAAACATTTACTTTGGAGGGTGAACTTGTTGAAACAAAGTGCACACAATCTTAATCAAAAAATAAAAGATTTAGAAGAGGTTAAACAATATTTGTTCTATAAAAAAGTGATTGAAGAAGATGCTGAAATCCAAAAGTTATTAGCAAAAATAAAACAAACACAAGATCAGATGCAAGAAGCACTAAAGCAAAAACAAATGTCTAATTATCAAAATTTAAAAAAAGAATTAGCACAATATCGTTTCATTTTTGAAAAACATCCTTTGTTACAAAATTACTTACAATATAAAAAAGATGTAGAACAAATTCTTCAAGAAGTAATTTCTGTTTTAACTTGGGAGTAAAAAACTTGTATTTTTAAGTTGACAAGTGAATATCTTATGCATATAATGAAAAAAAAGATTGATAGAGGCGCAGTAAAAATGAGTATCTATGGGAGAAGACATTCGTTGAACATAGAAAAAGGTGCTACTGCCGAAACATCAAATGGGTACATTTGAGAGTTGGGTTGCAATGAAAGACATTGCAAACTCCTACAATATTTGTAGAGGAGCTATTGATACAACATTTTTCTTTCAATTACGAAAAGGTTGCATTGATAGATGCAATCTTTTTTGTTAAAAAGGAGAGAAAAAAATGAAAAAATTTAGTGTAGTAGTTTCTTTAGGTATGGTTTTATTTGCTGGAAGCGCCTGTGCAGAAAAATTGCCAGAAAACACATTGGTAATAGGCATGGAATGTGGATATCCGCCATTCAATTGGGCTGAAACAACAGCCTCTGAATTCAATGTAAAGGTAGAAGGGAAAAGTTTTTATTGTGATGGTTATGATATTCAAATTGCCAAAAGAATTGCAAGTGAGATGGGCTATGATTTACAAATTAAACAATATGCTTGGGAAGGTTTAATCCCAGCATTGCAATCTCAACAAATTAACGCCATTATTGCAGGAATGTCAAATACAAAAGAACGTGCAAAACAAGTTGCTTTTTCTACCAATTATTATATTTCGGATTTAGTTGCAGTGGTTCGGCAATCTGATTATGCGACTGTAGATACTTTATCTATCCATGATTTTACGAATAAAACGGTTATTTCTCAAATGGGAACGGTAACGAATACGGTTATTGAACAAATGAATGGTGCCATTCATGGAACACCGACAGAAACATTTCCATTAGCTGCAACTGCTGTTTCTACCCGTGTAGCAGATGCTTTAATTTGTGAATATCCAGTCGCATTAGATATGGTTCAAAATGATTCTTCTTTAAAAATTATTCATTTTAGTGATGGATTTGTTGTAGAAGATGAAAATCAATTGGGTGTTGCTGTGGCTGTCAATAAAAAAGAAACCGATTTGCTTGAAAAAATAAATGAAGCCTTATTAAAAATTTCTCATGAAGAACAACAACAAATCATGGAAGAAGTTATTTTACGTCGAAATGGAGAATAAAAAAGATGCAAGGAATACTTTTTTCATTTTTAAGTGAGTATGGGCCATTATTTTTAGAAGGACTGGTAACGACTTTAATTTTAGCTTTTGTGGGTACTATTGTTGGATTTTTCTTAGGATTGTTTTTAGCATTAGCTAGAAATATTAAAAAAAATCCAACAGATACAAAAATGAAGATTCTTTTAAAATCTTCAGGTTATATTCTTTCAACGATTTATGTTCAATTTTTTCGAGGCACTCCGATGATGGTTCAAGCGATTATTTTATTTTTTGGAAGCTCGGCCGTCGGTTTTAGTTGGGATCCCTTAGTTTGTGGATTAGTGGTCATTTCTTTGAATACTGCTGCATACATGGCAGAAATTATCAAATCAGGAATTAACGCCATTGATCCTGGGCAAATGGAGGCGGCTAGAAGTTTAGGAATGAGTCATTTTCAGGCCATGAATTGCGTTATTTTTCCCCAAGCAATAAAAAATTCGATTCCTTCAATTGGAAATGAATTAATTGTCAACATTAAAGATTCTTCAGTGCTAAATGTAATCATGATTACCGAATTATTTTATGCCGCTCAAACTGCTTATACAGATACTTATAATATTATTGCTTCCTATGGAACAGTTTGTATTATTTATTTAATTTTAACATTAGGGGTAGCACAAATTTTAAAATTAATTGAAAAACGTTTTCAAGTTGGTCATTTAAAAAAAATAAAAAGAGGGAACATTCATGGATAAATTATTTGAAATTCAAGATTTATGCAAATCTTTTGGAGACAAAAATATCTTAAAAGGGGTATCTTTAGATATTTTCCCTCAAGAAGTGGTTTGCATTATTGGACCATCTGGAGCAGGAAAATCAACTTTTTTAAGATGTTTAAATTTACTAGAAAGGCCAACAAACGGGACAATTTTATTTAAAAACGAAGATATTTTAAAAATAAAAAACATTGATTCTTATCGTGCAAAAGTTGGCATGGTTTTTCAACAATTTAATTTATTTTTGAATAAAAATGTTTTACAAAATTGTATTTTGGCACAAAGAAAAGTATTAAAACGTAAAAAAGACGAAGCTTTTAATATAGCAATTGAGTCTTTAAAAAAAGTTGGGATGCTCGATTATAAAGATTATTCCATTCAACAAATTTCTGGCGGACAAAAACAACGCGTTGCCATTTCTCGTGTCCTGTGTATGCATCCAGAAGTCATTTTAATGGATGAACCAACCAGTGCCCTAGATCCCGTTATGGTCAATGAAGTTTTACAAGTCATTCAAAATTTAGCAAAAGAAGGACGAAGTATGATTATTGTTACACATGAAATGCGCTTTGCAAAAGAAGTGGCAACCAAGGTGGTATATATGGAAGATGGAAAAATTATAGAAGTAGGTTCTTCAGATGATATTTTCTTGCATCCTAAAAATGAAAAGACAAAAGCATTTTTAAGAATGAATCAAGAAAAAATAAATTAAAAAGCAACCATTTGGTTGCTTTTTAATACAATTCTTCAACATAATCGACAAAACTTAAACTTCGAATTTCATCAATGATTTGGATATGGTTTTTCAATTTTTTTCCTTTTTCTTTAACAATCTCTAATATAATCGTATAAGCACTAATTCCCGTGCTTGAATAAGCAGCATTAGGCTCAATAGAATTGACTTTTAATTTATTTCCTCTGGCAAATTGAATAAAATCTTTTAAATCGGTTCTAGAAGCAAATTCAATGTGAATTTCAAAACTCCGCGTTCGTTCTGTAAAATATCCTTCAATTAAAGGAAAAATTGTTAAAGAGACAATAATGACAACTAATCCACCGATTGCTAAGGTGTAATATCCAATTCCAATGGATAATCCCATGCAGGCACAAGCCCAAAGGCCAGCAGCTGTTGTTAACCCTTTAATTTGATTTTTTGAAGTAACTAAAATAGTTCCAGCACCTAAAAAACCAATTCCACTGATAACTTGAGCGCCTAAACGAGCATAATCACCTTGACCGCTTTTTTCGCAAATAAATTGATTGGTAATCATAGCAAGAGTGGCTCCTAAACAAACCAAAATATAAGTTCTAAATCCAGCTGCATGGCGTTTTGAAGCACGTTCTAAACCAATAATTCCACCAAAAATAACCGCTAAAATTAAGCGAATGAGGATAGTCCATATATTGGAGACGTCATCTAACCAATCTCCTAAAAACTTAACGACAGGATCTATCATAAATATTTTTCTCCTTCCTTTTGATGAAGCTGATTGCTATCCTTATCATAACATAAATTATTTAAAAATAAAAATAAAATCGTTCTTTTGAACGATTTTTTATTGATTGTCATTTTTCTCTAATTCTACTTTTTTCAAAATATCGCTAAAGAATCGAACCATTGGAATCGTAGATAAAACGATGACTAAGCAAAGAAGCGTATTTGTCAATCCTGGCATTTTATAAATTCCAAAATAACTTGGTAAGAAAGCAATTAATAAAGTAATAATGACAAACATAGAAATAAAGATGATTGCTCGATACGTATTCATTGGTCGGCAAGTATTGTATAAAATGACTAAACCAACATAAGTAATACAAAGGACACACATAGATGAAGCCTCTTCAGCATCCGAAATATCAAAGGAATCTAAACTACCAATAAAATAAATTGCAAATACAGAAAGCAATAATACAAATGCACTTGGCAAGCAGTTAGCAAAGACATTTTTTAAAAAATTACCTTTAATTTTTTGCTTATTTGGCTGTACGGCAATGAAAAATGCCGGAATACCAATGACAAATGATTCAAGTAGCATGAGTTGTTTTGTAACAAATGGATATCCATTCACAAATAGATTAGAAAATATAATTGTAATAATGGTAAGTGTCATAGTAAAAATAGTTTTCATTAAAAATAAGGATGCAGAACGTTGAATATTATTAATGACTCTTCGTCCTTCTTCAACGACTTTTGGCATGCTTGCAAAATTTGAATCCATTAAAACTAAGTGAGACACATTTCTTGCAGCTTCTGAACCACCAGCCATTGCAATACTACAATCGGCTTCTTTCATCGCTAAAATATCGTTAACCCCATCTCCGGTCATCGCAACAGATTTTCCTTTTTTCTTTAATGATTTGACTAAAATAGCTTTTTGTTCAGGTGTGACACGACCAAAAACCGTATATTCATCAGCAATGGTTTCTACATCAGCAGCACTTAGACCTTCCAAACTGACATAGTCTTTGGCATTTTCAATACCAACGCGAGCGGCAATTTCTGAAACCGTAGCTGGATTATCTCCTGAAATGACTTTAACAGCAACCCCATTTTCATTAAACCAACGAATGGTGTCTTTTGCATCTTCTCGTATATGATCTTCTAAAACAAATAAGGCAATCGCTGTATTATTAGATGGGACTTTATCATTTTTAATAGGACTTTCACTATGAGCTAACATTAAAACACGATAACCCAAAGAAGCCTTACGATTGATAATTTGTAAAAGTTTTTTGCTTTTTCCGGTATATACAAATTCAGGAGCTCCTAAAATAAAGGTGCCAATATTTCCTTCAAAAGTAACTGCTGATAATTTTCGACTAGATGAAAAAGGTAAAACAATACTTTTTTTGTATTCCACATTAATACCAAATCGGTTTTGCAAAGCAATTGAAGTTTGGTTGTTATCTTCTTGGGCATTTAAAAAGGAGCCCATAATCTGGTCAATATCGAATTCTTTTTCTTTTGCTAATGTAATGACTTCTTTTACTTTCATTGTACCATCAGTAATCGTTCCCGTTTTATCTAAACATAAAACATCGACACGAGCTAGCATTTCAATACAATATAATTCTTGAACTAAGGTTTTATGTTTTGCTAATTTTATAACACCTACAGCCAAAGCCATACTGGTTAATAAAAACATTCCTGCGGGAATCATTCCAATCAAGGACCCCGCCGTTTTAGTAACGGTTGTATAAGTAACATATTCATTATAACCTGATGTTCCTTTAGGATATCCATGTGACTTTAAAGATAGAGTAATATTTAAACTGGTTATGTCTGTTGTTTTATTTAATTTTTTGGTAATCATTGAATCGCCTTCATTTTCAAATTTCAAGGCATGTTCATTTTCTCCTTCGTAAAAAGAATTTTTAGAATTATCAAAATTAAATTCATAATTAGAAGGGTCTTCATTGTAAGTTTGGTACGAAAAATCATTAATATTTAATAATTGAGTACCTAAATTATCTGTAACGATTAAAGAATTTAATCCAATATTGCCAGAAATTTTTTTGGTATATGAAATTTGAATTTTTTCAATCGTATTGACGATTTCGGGGACTAAATCTTCATTATTTACTGTTCGTATCGTTGTATTTTCATAATTTAAATGATCAATTTTTTCAACTTTTCCAATAAAAATTGTTTTTCCAGAAGTAGTTACTCCATAAACATTAAATTCACCATTTGTATTATAAGTTGGATCTGTTGCAGCTGCTTTAGCTGAATTATAATTGGTAATGCCGACAAATAAACCCAAAGGAATGATAATGACACCAATGACACTAATGACTAATTTTAAAGAACGAAGCAACTCAGATTTAGGCTTACTATATCTTTTTGCTTTTGCTTGTAATTTTTGAATATAACAATCTTTACCAACTTTATCTACTAAAGCTTTACAACTACCTGATGAAATAAAACTACCAGCATATAAACGATCTCCAATAGTCTTTTTCACTGGAACGGACTCCCCGGTTAATAAAGCTTCGTTGACTTCAATCGTACCTTCTTTAATAATGCAGTCTACACTAATTTGTTTTCCATTTTTTAAAACAATGATATCATCTAAAACTAAGTCTTTAACTGCAATTTCTTTGTTAACTCCGTTTCGAATAACCGTAGAAGTAGGAGCAGTAACAATGGTTAATTTATCAATGGTATGTTTTGCCTTGATTT
Organism: Firmicutes bacterium CAG:631; assembly: GCA_000433015.1. Classification (GTDB taxonomy): domain Bacteria; phylum Bacillota_I; class Bacilli_A; order RFN20; family CAG-631; genus Caccosoma; species Caccosoma faecigallinarum. Next base: position 21,760 of record HF998014.1, on the reverse strand, counting down.
CTTGATAAATTCCAATGGCTGTATTTAAAACCAAAATTAAAGCAAAGAATAAATCCCCCCAAGAGCCAACCAAAATTAAAGCAACAGCGATGATAACACAAAGAATATTAAAAAAAGTAAAAATGTTTGAAAAGAAAATTTGCTTATAAGTTTTAGAATAAGTCTTTGTTGTGTTATTGACGAGGTCAGATAAGATTCTTTCGTTGACTTGCGTATCATTTAATCCTTCATTTAAATCTGGATTATAACGAATTGCATTATTTGAACGAGAAGAAGCATCGACTTCATCCATTGTTAAAATGGGTTCGTTTTCATCATCTACATTTTTTCTTTCAAATATTTTCGTCCATTTTCTTTTTTCGTTTTCTCCGTTTTGTGCTGTTAATTTTCTTTTTGCAGCAGCTTCTTTGATTTTTTGAGTTAAAAGTTCTTCTTTATCTAATTCGTTGGTTTCAAATTCATCTAAAGTTAAATTTTGAGAACTAGATTCATCTTTACTTTTTAATTCACTAGAACTTTCGTCTAAATCATCTAAATTAAAAAGATTTCTTTCTTTATCCTCCATTGTTTATTCTCCTTTACATACTTCTTCTTTTATTTTAGCAAAAAAATGGTGGTTTACAAATAGAATTTTAAAATTCTATTTGATTCATTTTATTTTAAAAATTTTTCTAAAACTTGATTGAGCAATAAACTTCCTTTCCAAGTAGTTTGAATATGCGTTTTTGTACATCGAACAAGTTTTTTCTCTAAAAGTTCGATGAGAACATCATGATAAGTCTTCAAAAAATCAAGATGAAACTTTTTTTGGAAATTTTGAAAAGATAATCCTTTATCAAGTCGAAAATGAAGCATAATTTCTTCAAATATTTGATCTTCTTTTGTTAAATAAACCCATTCTTTTTGATAGTTTTTTTGATTATATAAGGTTAAATTTCTTGTATTGGTATATCGCATATTTTTTTGATAACCACTAGCATTTAGACCGACAGCATCATAATGTTGGTTTGTCCAATAAACTAAATTATGTTTACATTGAAATCCTTTTTTTGCAAAATTGCTGATTTCATAACGATAAAAACCACTTTTTTTTAATTGTTGATAAATAAGACGATACATTTTTGCTTGTAATGCATCATCTATATCTTCAAATTTACGATAAAAAATAGTGTTTTTTTCGATGATTAATGAATAATAAGAAATATGTTGAATGGGTAAACTTAAAAGAATAGATAAATCATTTTTTAAATCTGTTAGCGTTTGATAAGGTAAAGCATAAATCATATCGATATTGATGTTTTCAAAATAGGTAGAAGCTAATTGAATGTTTTGTATTGCTTGATTTAAAGTGTGTGTTCGTCCACAGAGTTGAATCCATTTTTTTTGAAAGGTTTGTACACCAATACTGATTCGATTAATGCCATATTTTTTTAGTAAAGTTAATAAGTCGGTGGTAATATCTTCTACATTACATTCTATACTAAATTCATAGTTATTTTTATAAAGAAGCTTAGTTAGTTTTATCAACAAATTTTCTAATATAGGTAAGGGTAAACAACTTGGAGTCCCACCACCAATATAAATGGTTTTATATTTTTTTGATTGAAAAGATTCTAATTCGAAAAAAAGCGACTGAAAATAGTCACTTATAAAAACATCTTGATAAATTACTTTAGCAAAATCACAATAACTACATATTTGTCTACAAAAAGGAATGTGAACATATAAAGAAGACGCATTAGACGTCATCTTCATAATTCTTTCCTTCTTCAACTTCTTCTTCTTGAATTAATAAATCTAAATTAGATTTCATTTGTTCCTCTTCTTCTTTGGTATAGGTGCCAATTTTTGCTTTTTTACGAATAACCCAAGCAATTAAAATTAAAGCAGATACAACAAGAACAACAATAATATATCCAGCGAGCCCTCCGGGTTCTACAAATTGAATCATGTTATTAGTCATCTCCTTCTTTATTATAACATATTCTTTTGTGTTATTCATCATCAACTGAAAGAATTGTCATAAATGCTTCTTGTGGAATGTCAACATTCCCTATTTTTTTCATGCGTTTTTTACCTTCTTTTTGTTTTTCTAAAAGTTTTTTCTTTCTTGTGATGTCCCCACCATAGCATTTCGCTAAAACATCTTTTCTTAAAGCCGCAATGGTTTCTCTTGCAATGACTTTTCCATTAATCGCTGCTTGAATTGGAACTTCAAATTGTTGGCGTGGAATGATTTTGCGTAACTTTTGACAAATGATTCGTCCGCGATTATAGGCAAAATCACGATGAACAATACAACTTAAAGCATCAACAATATGATTATTTAATAAAATATCCATTTTTACTAATTTACTAGGCATATAAGCATCTAAGACGTAATCAAAAGAAGCAAATCCGCGAGAACAAGATTTAAGTCGATCAAAAAAATTATAAACGATTTCTGCTAAAGGCAGTTTATAAATTAAATTCATTCGGTTATCATCAATATATTTTAAATCGACGTAAATTCCTCTTTTTTGTTGGCAAAGTTCCATTAAAGGTCCAATATAATCTTGTGGGGTCATAATCGTTGCTAAGACATAGGGTTCTTCAATTCGTTCAACACGTTGAATATCAGGTAATTTAGAGGGATTATCTAAAGTAATCATGGTATGATCCGTTAAATAAACATGATAAACAACAGAAGGAGCTGTAGCTACTAAGTTTAGATGATATTCTCTTTCTAGTCTTTCTTGAATGACATCCATATGTAATAATCCTAAAAAACCACAGCGGAAGCCAAAGCCTAACGCTTGAGAGGTTTCGTTTTCAAATTGTAAGGAAGCATCGTTTAATTTTAATTTTTCTAAAGAATCTTTTAAATCTTGATAATCTTGGGCATTGACAGGATATAAACCACAAAAAACCATCGAATTTAATTTACGATAACCAGGTAATGGTTCTGAAGCTTGATTTTCTGCATTGGTGATGGTATCTCCGACATGCACATCTGAAACAGTTTTAATCGCTGCAGCTAAATAACCAACTTCTCCTGTAACAAGGCATTCTTTTTTGATTTCTTTTGGTGTACGAACGCCAACTTCAACAACTTCAAACACAGCATTGGTTGCCATCATTTTAATTTTATCTCCAATTTTAACAGAACCATCCACAATTCGAATAAAAACAACAACGCCTCGATATTGATCATAAAGAGAGTCAAAAATTAGTGCTTTTAAAGGTTTGTTAATATCGCCATTTGGAGCAGGAATATCATGAACAACCGCTTCTAATACATCTTTGACATTTAATCCCGTTTTTGCTGAAATTAAAGGAGCATGATCACATGGTAAACCAATGACTTTTTCAATGGATTCTTTTACTTTATCGACTTCAGCATTTGGTAAATCAATTTTATTAATGACGGGGATAATTTCTAAATTATTATCTAAAGCTAAATAAACATTAGCTAATGTTTGTGCTTCAATTCCTTGAGAGGCATCAACAACTAAAACGGCCCCTTCACAAGCAGCTAAAGATCGAGAAACTTCGTAGGTGAAATCGACATGACCTGGTGTGTCAATTAAGTGTAAAGTATACTCAATTCCATCTTCTGCTTGATATTTTAATTGGATAGCATTGAGTTTTATAGTAATTCCTCTTTCTCTTTCTAAATCCATTTCATCCAATAGTTGTTCTTTCATTTCTCGTTTTTGGACCGTATTGGTTAACTCTAAAATGCGATCTGCTAAAGTGGATTTACCATGATCAATATGAGCGATAATGGAAAAATTACGAATTTTTGATTGATCAATACTCATGAAATCCTCTCCTTAACAGTTTTAGTATTATAGCATTTTTTTAAAAGAATAACAACTTTTGCGTTGAATTAAGTCGAACTTTCGTTGTATTTTTTTAAAGAACATATTACAATAAAAAAAGAGGGAGGAAAAGATATGCTTTATCGTAAAATTAAGGGAATTCGAAGTGATTTAGGTTTAACCCAACAAGAAATGGCTAATTATTTAGGAATTAGTATTCGAGCTTATCGCAATAAAGAAAAAGGAGAGGCTCCCTTTAATCAAATTGAAATGATTTTAATTATGGAAAAAGCAAACATGACTCCTGAAGAAGCTGGTGCTTTGTTTTTTAACAAAGAATCAAATTTAGAATTGTATAAATATTTTTTAACCGATTTGTTATATAAATAGCATAATTATAGATCGTTCAAACATATCTTATCATTGAAGGTGAAAAGATATGCCAAATTATAGAGAAATTTTAACAAAAGCAATTATTGCTAAAGGGTATAAAGCTTTTAGCGATGAAAGAAGTATTCAAGTAGAAGAAGAAATTTCGCGTTCTTTAGGTTGTTGGGTTATTAATCATAAAAGTGATATCCTTCGTGAAGGAAATCAAGTTTTTGTTACAGGAAGTTATCAAGTATTTTTATGGTATGGTTTTGATCATGATACTAACTGTAAATTAATCAATCAAACTTTTGATTTTAAAGATGAAGTTCCATATGTTTTTAGTGATGATGCAGAAGATTTAAATGAAAAACATGAAATTAAAAAATATGTGAGTAAGCAACCAACTTGTGTTTATCTGAATCATGAAGGAAAAACCATTCATTTTAAAGTCGAACGTGCCTATAGCATTGATTTAATTGGGGAAACAAAATTAACTATAAAGGTCAATGAAAATACGAAAAAAGAAGAGACAGATTTAGATTCTCAAATTAATACAGATTATATTTTAGAAAAAAAACAAAAATAAAATTCTAGTGCAAATTAGAATTTTTTTTGTTGTAGCATAACTTTAAAAGATGCATTATAATAAAGACGGAAAAAAGGAGAACTACAATGAAAATAACTTTTATGGGTGCGGGAAGCACAATTTTTGCTAAAAATGTCATCGGTGATAGTATGTTAACACCAGCTTTAAGAGAAAGCGAATTTGCATTATATGATATTTTAGAAGATCGCTTAGAAGAAAGTTACATGATGGTAACCGCATTAAATAAAAATATTAATGAAAATAGAGCCAAGATTACAAAATACTTGGGTGTAGAAAACCGCAAAGCAGCTTTAAAAGATGCTGATTTTGTTATTAATGCAATTCAAGTTGGATTTTATGAACCTTGTACCGTTTTAGATTTTGAAATTCCTAAAAAATATGGATTAAGGCAAACGATTGGCGATACATTAGGCATTGGAGGAATCATGCGTGGATTAAGAACGATTCATGTCTTACAAGATTTTGCGAAAGATATGGAGGAAGTATGTCCTAATGCTTGGTTTTTAAATTATACGAATCCAATGGCGATTTTAACTGGCTTTATGACACGATATACGAAAATTAAAACAGTGGGATTATGTCATAGTGTTCAAGTATGTTCAAGCACCTTATTAGAAGAGTTGGGCATGCAAGATAAACTAGAAGGTAGAAAAGAACTTATAGCTGGAATTAATCATATGGCTTGGCTTTTAAAAATACAAGATAATGAGGGGAACGATTTATATCCAGAAATTAAAAAAAGAGCTTTAGAAAAATTAAAAAATACTGAAAACTTTTATGATTGTGTTCGCCTTGATTATATTCGTCGACTTGGCTATTATTGTACTGAATCTAGTGAACATAATGCAGAATATAATATGTTTTATATTAAGAGTAAATATCCTAAATTGATTCAAAAATATAACATTCCATTAGATGAATATCCAAGAAGATGTGTCAATCAAATTGCGAATTGGCAAAATCAGAAAAAAGAAATTTTAGATGGAAATCGGATAACGCATACGAGAACGCATGAATACGCTTCCTATATTATGGAAGCAATTGTAACGAATAAAACTTATATGATTGGTGGAAATGTTTTAAATCAAGGTTTGATTACGAATTTACCAATGGATGCCTGCGTTGAAGTTCCATGTCTCGTTAATGGCAATGGCATTCAACCTGTTTTCGTTGGCAAATTGCCGGTTCAATTAGCAGCAATGAATCAAACCAATATCAATGTACAATTAATTACTATTGAAGCAGCATTGAAAAGAAGTCGGCAACTGGTTTATAATGCTGCCATGTTAGATCCTCACACGGGTTCTGAACTTTCTTTAGATGAAATTACAGCTATGGTAGATGAATTATTAGAAGCTGAAAAAGAATATCTTGGAGAATATCAATAAAGCAGATCAAGCATCTGCTTTTTTTCTTTTTTCTTTTGTATTACTTTGAAAAAAGAACCCACAATAAAAAGTGGTGATAAAATGAAAAAAAGAATTATCGTAGCGTTATTTGTATTTGTAGGGATTATTGGAACTTTATTGGCGTTGTCTAATAAAAAAGATGATATTCAAATTAAAAAAGCAGATACACAAGATGTTGTAAAATTTCTAAGTAAACCTAAAAATGATATGGATTTACCGGTAACAGGCACGATTGAAAATGAATATCAAGTTGATGATGTTGATGAATCTGATTTTATCAAATATGACCAACAAAGAACCTATGTTGTTGATTATCAAAAGTTATATGTTATTGACAATGAAAATGAAACTGTAGTCAGTGAAATTGCTTTCGATGACTTTATGCCAACAGAACTTCTTTTGACTGATTCACAAATTATATTATTAGGAATTAAAAATATTCAATTGGATGTGGAAATTATTCCGGGAAGAACCTTTCCTTATCGAAATAGTGAATGTGTTATCTATGTTCTTAACAAAGATGATTATTCTATTGCTCGGTATTTGTCTTTTGATGGAAGTTATTATATTTCATCTGCAATTGTTGAAAACGATTTTTACTTTATCTTATCGAATCATCAAATATTTAATCCTGAGACAAAAAAATTTATTTATCCACAATATTTTGATTCACTTTATTTTAAACAAACACTAAGTGAAGATGAACTTTATTTATCGGAAGCTGGAGATAATGTTTATGCCATTCGTTTGCTTGCCAAATTATCTTTAAACGAAAAGAAACCATTAGAGTTAAAAGGATTTTTAGGGGTAGAGGGAATTGTAAAAATTGATGATGGAAAGATGATTATGGTATCCGCATTGTATGATCAAATTAGTAAAATTGCCATTCATGTATTATCTTTAAAACATTTTCAATATGATGGGTATTTGATCTTAAATGGATATTTATATAATGCCTATGCGATAGATATCTATCAAAATTATTTGCGAGTAGCCACAACCTATTATCAAAATAATCAACCCATAAATTTTTTATATAATATTTCATTGTCTGATTTTAAAATAAAAGCAAGTAAAGAAATTGCTCCATCTGAAACCGTTTATGCCATCCGTTTTTACCAAAATTATTGTTATATTTCTACTTTTTTATATGTAGATCCGCTTTTTTTATATGATTTTTCTAATCCAACACAAATTCAAATGATTAAGGAAGTAGAATTAGAATTTGTGTGTGAATATTTACAAATAAAAGAAAATACAATATTTGCTTTGGGTAGAAAAGTAGATGATAACATGGTATCACAAGGATTAGTTTTAGCTTTATTTCATCGTTCAGATTTATCAATTCAAGACATTTATGAAATCAATGAACCATATGCAGATACTGAAGTTAAATACAATGAAAAAGCAATGTCTATCTTTCAAGATAAAATTATTTTTCCAATGTATAAAGAATCAGGACAAAGTTTACAAATCTTTTCTATTCGAAACACGATAGAACCGATTCGAGAAATTCCTGTTATAGAAGATTATATTTTACGTTCAATTGTCTTGGATTCAAAAATTTTATGTGTTGGATCAACTAAATTATATAGTTATGATATTCAAAATTTTGATTTGATGAAAACGACAACGTATAAAAGAATAGAAAAATAATCGGTTTAACCGATTATTTTTTTGATGATTGTTGTGATATTTCTCCCGCCCATTTAAAGGCGGTTTTAGCTAATAAAACAGCAATGATTTCATTAATAATTGCCGCTGAAACAATGGTCCCAGAAATAATTGCAGCTAATGAAGCATCAATTGTCGCCATTGTATTTACAGCAATGCCTGTAAAAATTAAAGATACTCCCGAATGTGGAAGGAGCGTAAAGCCAAGATATTTGGTTACTTTAGGATCAGCTTTGGTTAATTTTCCACCAATATAAGCTCCACCAATTTTTCCAAGCGCTCTGGATAAAATATAAATAACGGTATATAAACCGGCTCCTGCAATTAACCGATAATCTAATGGCATTCCTAAATTGACAATGACAATGACTAAAGAAAGATTAAGAATAGGATTGTAATTTTCCATAATTGGATTTTATTTTTCTTCTTGTCAATGCATGAAAAAATAATAAAAACACCTCTAAAGTTGAAATGATTCATTAGAGGTGATAAATTTTTATTGATTTGTACTTAAGAAGAACTTGTTATTTCAAATGTGATAGTAACATCGCCACTTCCAACAACTTCAGCAAGTCCAGTTGGATTATCTATTTTTCCAAGTCTTGTATAATCATAGTTTGAAGAAAATGTTTTATAAAATAAGACGATACAAGATGAACCATATAACATCAAATCCCCTGCTTCTATCGTTCCAGGATTAAAGGCGTTTGTTGGCAAGGCATAATCTAAAAAGTAATATTTTTCATTTTCATTTAAATCACTCATATTCAATGTAAGAGGAAGCATTTCAATAAAAGATTTTGTAGTTTGATTTCCTATTAATGTTGCGCTGAATTGTTGTTCTTGAATTGTAATTGTCAATTTTGTCCCATCTGTGGGAATATTATCATTGCCACGATGAGAAGAACAACCAACAGAAAACATTATACTGATGACAAGAAAGAAAAGAGATGTCATTTTTAAGACTTTTGTTTGCATATTTTTCACCACTTCCTATAAAATTAATTTTATAAATTTACGAATGTAATGTAAATATTTTTCAACAATTTATATGCAAATATCTAGAATTATTTCTCATTTTTAAACATCTATAATCATTTTTTGTCATCCTTTATTAGCCCTTGAATCAGAAAAAATAGCATAGATAATTAAAGGAATTAAAACAATACTAACAAGAAAAGCTACCCAAATGTTATCATTAAATAATAATAAAGAGCTAAAGACTGTAAAGATGGAACTAAGTAAAGAATTACTTAGTTTTTTCTTAAAAATAAATTTTGTATCTCTCGATACTTTAACGGTTTTTCGAATATCTTCCATATTTAATTGTTTTCGAATACAAGTTGGAATCCCAATAGAACAATTTAAATTAGGTTTTTTGTTGGTATCTTCAATTCGTTTGTCATCTTCATCGAAAGCGACAACTTTGCAACGAATTTGATGAGTTGAATAATAGATGACTACTTGTTCCATTGCTTCTACACCTAATAAACGCATATTATCTTTAGAAAGACGAACAATTTGATTGTCTTCATCTTCTTGATAAGGACGGATGACTCGTAAATAAGTTGAACTATTACCGACAATCCAATCAACAAGACGCTCAAAAAGTGATTTTTTTCTATTGAAATTATAGGAATCAATCATTGGAATGATTTGAATTTGATTTAAGTCGCTGAATTTCTTTTTTAATTGTTCTTTATCTTCATAAGTTGTAGAAGATAAAAGCGTTCCTTCTGCATCATAGACCTTTTCAAAAAATTCTATTTGTTGAGGATAATGAGATTTTATAAAAAATAAACTTTGATCAGAAAATGAGGTAGGAATTTCTAAATCTAGCATATTTCTTTGCATATAAGACAAACGAATTTCATCCTCTTTTAAAGATTCGTCAACTATAATTTTATCTTTTGAAATCAGCATTGAAGCATTTGTTAATGGATGATATAACTGATAAAAATAAATTTTGTTCTTAGAATCAAAATGTAAGATTTTTTGTGCTTTTTTGGAAATGCTGATTTGTTTTTCTTGAATTTTTTCTATTGATTGAATTTTAATATGCTTGCTTTGAGCAAAAGGCAAAAATAAAACAAAAACTTTAAAATGTGTAGCTATTTTGTTTTGAATATGTAAGGATGCTAAAACAGATGAGGTTGCAATTAATTCATTTTCTTTTAAATTATATTTGTTTTTTAAAGCGGCATCATAATAAATATCACATGGAGTAAAAGCGCCTGTATTTGGAAAAATTAAAAATGCTTTTGATAATAAAAATTGAGGATTTTCTTGATGTACTATAATGGCGTTTTTAGGTAAGTTAGCCTTTTGATTATCAATGACTTTAATTACTATAAAATCTTTGCATGCATCGAAAATGGGAAGACTTTGCCGATTTTGTATCAGTTGCCAAGTTTCATTATTTTGTATGATGCGTTGAGATAAAGATACAAGGAACTCTTTTTTTAAAAACAAAATTAATTTTTTAAAGCAATTGAAAATCTTTTTTTTCTTTAATGTGTGCGTAAATAGTGTACTATTCATTTCAATTTGTAAACAAGGAATTGATGTAGCCATTGCTAATGATTTTGAAACTGTATTTTGAAAAGAAGCCACGTATTTTTGATCTAAAAAAGTTTTTTGAAATCCATTATTTTGGAATAAAGATTGAATTTGTTTTCCAAGATTAGGAAATAAAAAAATATTTTCTTGATTGGAAGTTCCAATTTCAATTTCTTGTTCTCTAGTTGGTGAAAGTTGATGTAAATCAATACAAATTTGAATGTGTTCTTTTTCAACAATTTCTTTTAATTGCTCACGATAAATTGAATGGTTATCATAATTAGGATCGACGTTTTCGTTTAGATTGCAAATTAGATGACATCCAAAATGTTGATGTAAAAAAAAGCCTAAAACCCCAGTGTAAGTTTCGGCGGGTAAAATATGATTTTCTCGAAGATGTTTTACATAATGAGGTGCAGAAATTAAAATAGGAATTTTACCCTTTAAATATAACTCTTGCTTTTTTTGATTGATTGCCTGTTGTAAATGTCTTTTAAAAGTATCCATACCCAATACCTCATTCATTTTATGCATAATCCATCTTTGATTTCCGCCTTTATTAGACGGTTTCGATCATAGGTTAAATGATAATGAACATTTTTAATCTTTTTTTGATAAATATCAATGAGAAAAAGCTTAATATCATCGATAATTCCTGTGTTTTTAGGATGTTCAATCCATTCAATTGACTTAAAATCCAAAATTCCCTCTTTTGTTTGTTTTGGAAATTCTGAAGTTTGAATTTTTTCGTCTAAATCGCTAATAAAAATAAAACCCAATCCATCATCATAATTCCAGGTAAAAGTCGCAATTAATTCTACTTTTTGTACAGAAATATTTGTTTCTTCATAAATTTCTCGAATGGCACATTCTTCAATGGTTTCAGAGGATAATTTATGTCCTCCAACAGCATTCCATTGTCCCATAAATGGTGGGAAGTTACGATTAATTAATAAAAATGTATTGCCTTTTTTTAAAAAGCACAAAGATAATTGTTCTCTATCCAATGGTAATATCCTCCTCAGGTAATTCGCGTAAGTTTTTCACAACTTTTTTGTCAGACCAAACGAGCAAAGATGTAGAAATGCCGACATAACCAATAAACATGACAAAGATTAATATAATCTTTGATAAAACATTTAAATGATAGGTAATGCCTAACGATAATCCTGTGGTTCCAAAAGCACTGCCAACTTCTAATAATACGGCTTCAATAGTAAAAATACTATTGTCACTGTTGACCATTAAAAGAAGCAAAGAAGAGCCAACTACAACAAATAAAGTGGCAATAAAAACGCCTAAAGCTTTATTCACTGTATTTTTAGGAACAGAACGATTGTAGATTTCAACCCGATCAGTTCCTGTTGCAACACTTTTAATTAAATAGACAACCAAAAGGAAAGTGGTACAACGAAGTCCTCCACCTGTAGAAGAAGGGGAAGCGCCGATACACATTAAAATAGTTAATAATAAATTGGTAGATGGTTGTAAAATGTTTAAATCAACCGTTGCAAATCCAGCATTTCTAGCAGATGTGGTTTGAAAAATTAAAGCAAAGATTTTTTCCATGACAGTAAAATCTTGACTATACAATAGACCGCTACTTGTTGGTGCCAATAATTCAGAAATCACAACAAGAATAAAACCACCAAAACCTACAATAAAATAAGATTTAAGGCTGAATTTAGTAAATAAAGAAACTTGATAAAATTCTTTTTTTCTTTTTGCTTTAAAATAATTTTTAATATCGTAAAAGATTGGGAATCCAATTCCACCAATAATGAGGCATAACATCGTAACAATTTGAATAAAATAATCTCCTTTAAAAACAACTAAAGAAGTTCCTCCAGGAAAAATATCAAATCCAGCATTATTCGTTGCTGAAATACTATGAAAAATTGCCGTCCAAATTAATTTTCCAGTAGAAGGAAACATCTCTTTATATTCGGGCACAGTTAAAAAACGAATCATTATTAAAATCGCAGCAACAAATTCAGTGATAAATAAAACGGCAAGAGAGGTTTTAATTAAATCCACACTGCCTCCTAATTTTCCACTTCCACGTTCGCTTGCACCAACTAATCGCTCTTTCAATTTGATTTTTTTGCCCAAAAATAATAAAAACATAATTTTGAGCGTTAATATACCAATGCCACCAATTTGAACTAAAAGGATAATGACCAACTGACCAAAAAAACTAAATTGAGAACTCAATTGCAATGTGGTTAATCCTGTATCACTACAGGCCGATGCCGAAATAAATAAGGCATCAATAAAGTTAACTTTTTCTGCACCTTCAGCACAAGAAAAAGGTAAAACTAATAATAAAGCACCAATTAACATGGCTATCAAATATCCTTGAAATAAACGTTGTGCTACAGAGTTTCCAAAGAAGATATTTTTGATTTTACGCAAAAAAGTTTTCATAATTTGTTCTCCTTCACGATACTCCTTATTATATATAATTTTTATAGATTTTACAACTTTTAGCAAAAAAGTAAAAATAAAAAAAGTTTCACAAAAGTGAAACTTGATTTTAAGATTTGGTTTCGTTGGTATTTGCCGGAGTATTTTCTCTCATTTTTTGAATTAAGTTTTTATAGGCTGTTCTCCAATTTGTTTCATATGTTCTTAAAGCTTGCGCAATTAAACGATTGGTTGCAAGTAATGTTTCTTGCATTTCATTGGGCTGAGTTAATTTAATCGATCCATCTAATTTTTGGAATGTCTTGAAAACTTCTTCAAATAAAGTTTTTAAAGTTTCTTCTTGACCAGAATATTTTTGTCGATTGAAATTATAAGCTGCAATTAAACCTTTTAAAAGATTTAAGATGTATTTATTTTCATAAGAGTTATTATCTCTTGTTTTTTGTAATGTTTCTTTATAATTACTGTCTTCTTTGATGATTTCATTATAGACAATAAATAAATACAATACTCTGAAGAAATTTTCTGAATCGTTGACACATTGTAAAACAACATCATCTAATAATTCTTTGTCTTGAAGTGTTTTTACAAATCCATGAATAATATCTAAAACCGTTTGATAATTTTTAATCGTTTCTTCTAAAAATTCTAATTTTTTATCAGGATCGACTTTGTAATTTTCAAAAGAAACATAAAATTCTTTTTCATAGATGTTGTTAAAATAAATGGTTAAACTTTCGTAATATTTTTTACCCGCTTCATTTGGATTTTCAACTAAGAATTTAGCAATAAAGTGATCTTTTTCTAATAATTGTTGTACCATCTTTTTGCGACTTTCAAAAGCATTTTCTTTTAATTTTAATGGCTCGTGGCAATATTCTAAGGAATCGCGGATTACAAAACTTAAATGTAGCAATTCAATAACGGAATAATTTTCTGTTTTCATAATGAACCTCCAACTTCTTTCTCATACGATTAATTATACACTTTTTCTTTAAAAAAGAAACTAGAATTTTATAAGAAGAAAAAAAAACATTAGTGAACTAATGTTTTTTTTGAAGATACATTAACGAAGTAATATTTAATTTTGATTCTAATATTTTTCTTCCAAAAAGAATCAGCAAGATAGCAACAAAATTAAATACGGAACCTAATCCGATAGAATAATGCAAGGTTTTTGCGCAAGCGATATATTCTATAAAGACAATTAATGAAAATAACAAGACTAATAAAGAAAGAATATCTAAAACTTTTCTTGCTTTTCTTTGATCGAATAATAAATCTTCATTTTTGATAACATGGAATGTTTTTAATGTTTGAAAAACAGCTAATGCAATTAAAAGTAAAGATCCAATAATTAATAAAATTTGAAAGATGGATTGAATGATCATTCCACCACCTTGTGTAAAAGTGATTCCTGTAAAGCCATTACCAATGCCATGAAAAATTTTTCTCGCTTCATTTTTGGAGATGGATGGATCAAAATTAATGGCTTCATTTGTATAATAACCTTTTGTTGATATAAACATTCCTAACATGGTGATTAATCCCATTAAACCACCAATAATGTAACTGATGCATGATTTAAATTTTTCCATAGCAAGCCTCTTTTCATTTTCTTTCAAATAAAGGATATCATTTTTTTAAATTCAATGCAATGTTATATCGAAAAGAAAATGTAAAAATATGCCAAAAATTGGTATACTGAATATAAAGGAGGTAAAAAATGAAAATCATTATCTCTCCAGCCAAAAATATGATTATCCGTTCGGATGATTTATTTTCAGTTACAACTCCCGTATTTTTAAAACAAACAAAAAAGTTATATGATTATTTAAAAAAAATGAATGTAGATGAATTAAAACAAGTTTTGCAAGCTAATGATCAAATTGTGTGGAAACATTATCTCAATTATCAGCATTTTGATTTTAATACGCAATTAACGCCTGCTATTGCTTGCTTTCAAGGAATTCAGTATACTTCAATTAGTCCTATGACTTTTACCAATCAGCAATGGGAATATGTAAAAAATCACGTCTACATTCTTTCGGCTTTTTATGGTGTTTTAAATGCTTTAGATGGAATAAAACCCTATCGATTAGAAATGGTTCATCCTTTTTTAACGGATCAATTTACATCTTTATATGATTTTTGGAAAGACCAGTTTTATCAAGAATTATATCGTAATGAAGAGGTTGTTTTGAATTTATGTTCAGATGAATATAGTAAAATGGTTCGCCCCTATGTAAAAGCCAATCAAAAATTTGTGACAGTGACTTTTTATGAACAAGAAAACCAAAAACTAAGACAAAAGACAGTATATCTAAAAATGGCTAGAGGTTTGATGGTTCGTTTTTTGGCTGAACACCAAATTGAAGAGGTTGAAGAAGTAAAAAAATTTTCAATGTTAGGATATCAGTATCATGAAGAATTATCTTCAAAAAGTAATTTTGTTTTTGTAAGAAAGGAGAAAAAGAAATGTTACAAATAAACACGATTGCCCCGGATTTTAAATTAAAAAATTATAAAGGAGAAGAATATACACTTTCTCAATTCAAAGGGAAAAAAGTAGTATTATATTTTTATCCCAAAAACAATACTTCTGGATGCACGACACAGGCCTTAGAGTTTAAAAATGTTTATGATCTATTTCAAAAAAAGAATGTTGTGATTATTGGCATTTCTAAAGATTCTTTAGATAGCCATCAACAATTTCAAAAAAAATATGATTTTCCATTCATTTTATTATCGGATCCATCGACAGAAACGATACAAAAATACGATGTATGGAAAGAAAAGAAATTATATGGAAAAACCTATATGGGAGTGGTTCGTACTACCTACATCATTGATGAACAAGGCGTCATTATTTGGGCACAAGAAAAAGTCAATCCCAAAACAAATGCATCAGATGTGCTTTGTCATCTTTCTAAGTAAACTTCAAATGAAGTTTATTTTTTTTGTTTGAATAAAAAAAACAGCAATCATGAAAAAAGACCCTTTTGTTAGTTTTTCTAACTTTTGGGTCCCATCTTAATCAAACTATTTTTTTTATAGAACAATTTTTTGAATATATAATCCAATGCCATATCCCCATGAATCAACATAGCTATCATAAACTTCACAAGCAAAACCGTTTCCTAAATCATAAACTTGTTGGGCATCTGGATCTTCACAATAATACCAACTTAAATTTTCAATTTCATCACTTGTCATTTTGCGATAACCTGCATCATTTAATATTTGCGCATAATCTAATTTTAATTGAGCGGATTCACTATCTGGCATACCGCCAATGGTTTCATCGCCTTCTGACAAGATTTCTAAATATTCTCCTTCAGAATAATCAAAATAATTCCATCCATGACCAGTATCGAAATAAGGTAAAACATCTAAAGAACCAAGCAATTCAGTGATAGCTTGAGCAAGTTCTTCACTTTCATCAGCCCAACTATTTTTTGTACTATAATTGGTTAAATCTACAGGAATGGAAGTCGATCCAATATCTTTAAAAGTTACCGTATAAGTAGTATCAGTCATTATCGGTTGATTAGATAAGGTAAGAGAATTATCAGTATAAGTTAAAGTGAAATGATTATTCGTTAAATAATCTTTTACTTGGATTAATTGAAAAGCATCTAATACATTACCGACATCCGAATAGACGCTGAAAGTATCGTTTTGTTTTTGAAAGACACAACCACTGAGATTAAAATTAGCTAATAAACTTGTAAAAGGATCACTAAATTCAGCATTTAATGTAACTAGTGTTTCTTGTTGGTTAACAAGCAAAGAAACATATCCTGATTCATTTTGTAAATATCCCATATTATTTTGTTGATTTCGAGAATAAATTTGGTTTTCATCGACAAAAACCGTTTCAATTAAATTTTCATCTTCTTTAATTTCGACGGTATAATTATTTGTTTTTAATTTTAAAAATAAAGCATCTAAATTTTGACTATCTGTTGTTTCATCATAAACCTTTATTTTTTTAACAATTTCATCATCTTTACTTGCAAAAGTAGAATCTAGAGTTAAAGTAATGCCGTTACTAGAATAAGTAGAATGATAAGTAAGGCGGTCATTTTCTAAAGTAAAAACAGCTTGTGTTGGTGTTAATGTTCCAGTCAATTGGCCACTAATCATTCCATTCCATTTTTGAACATTGGCCATAGAAGTTGCATCAAGTAAATCATAGTCTCCATCTTCTTTGATTTCTAAATCAAAATAGCCGAGAGGATTGCTATAAGAAGATGTTAGCCAAGAGGAATCAGATTGAACAGTATCTATAATTGTGTTTTGGATGCTGATAGTTTTACGAATGACTTCATTATTTTCACCCTTTTCATAATAAAGACTACGTGTTATATCACTAAGGTTTTCAGCATAACTAAGAAATGTATAATAATCTTCTCCTACAAAAGTTTCGTATGTTTGGGTAAGGGTGCTTTCTGCATCTTTTGTTTGAATGACAGTTTGTAAATTAAACGATTGCTCATATTGCTCTAAAACATCTACTTTTGGAACAGGAAGTGTAGAAGTTGTTGATGATGAATTCGTTTGATTACAAGCAGTAAATGAAATACAGCAAAGAAGTCCACCAAGAGCACCAAATATTTTTTTCTCTCCTTTTTAAAATTTATTTAGACTAATTATAAGCCATTTGATTGAAATTTAGAATCATTTTTTTTAAAAATTAAAAAGGATAATAAAAACATCCCTTCGGATGTTCTTATCTTTATTTTACTTTTACTCCTTTTCCAGAATTGGCTAGCAATTCTTTGTTAAATTTTTTCTGATGATAAACGTGATGGCCATTAATAAAGACATGGTTAATGCCATCAGGATGCTTATCTCCTTGAGGGTTTTCTTTAATTTCATCAAAGTTGAAAATAGTTAAATCGGCATAATTTCCTTCTTCTAATGTTCCACGTTGAGACAATTGAAATTGTTGTGCGATTTTTCCCGTCATTTTATATATGGTTTCTTCTAATGAATGTAATTTATTTTCTCGTGTAAGTCGCAAAAATTTGGGGAAACAATTATAAACTGCAGGATTTTGAATGCCTTCAGTTTGATACCAAGCATCAGTCATAAACATGGACAAATCATCTTTTGCTAATTGTTCAATGATTTGATCATTATAGTACCGATACATGTAGACTCTTCCTTGAAATTGATTTTGATTACATATTTCTAAATAAGTTTTTAATTTACTTTGTTTTTTTTCTTTTGCGATTTCAGCAATTGTTTTTCCAATATTTTCTTTGCCTTCTTGAACATAAGCAATTTGAATATCATCAAAATCAAAACCTAATAATTTTTTGGTAATAAAAATTTCAATACTTAACCGTAATTTTACAAAAAAACGATTTCTTTTTTGAAGAGGTAAACGTTGATACCATTTTGGAAGGATAACGGTGATCGTTGATGCGCCTAATGGATATGAATACATATCAAAAGCTGTGGGAATTCCTTCATCATTTAGGCTATGCAATAATTTTAAAGATTCATCTACACATTTCCAAGACTTTGTTCCAACAAAGATGAGGTGTGAATTTTGAATTTTACAGCCTGTTGTTTTTCCAATATCTACAATTTCATCAATCGCTCGTAATAAATGAGGTCTTCCTAATAAGGATTTATAACCCATGGAAACAGCGGAATTTGCTCTAGCATGAAAAGCCATGGTTTTATTATATTTTTTACAAAGTTTTCCAAGATCATATAGTTCTTCTTTATCGACAAATATGCCTGGACGATACATTAAACCAACAGAAATACCAACCGCTCCATTTTGTAAAGCGTATTCTAATAAATCTAACATTTTTTGATAATCTTCTTTGGTCATCTCTTTTTTGGTTAAGCCATTAATGGAACTACGAACACTACCATGTCCAATATAAGTGGCAACATTTAAAGGAGTATGATGATCTAAGTATTCTATCCATTTTTTAAAATCAGGGATGGCATGTTTTGAATCTAATGCAAAACTATCAGAGCCAATCGTATCAACATATTTGCCTTTTGGATCATATCCAGTGGCTGAAAAACCACAATTCCCTGTTACTACCGTTGTAATCCCTTGTCCAACCAAAGGAATGGCAAAATCTACACGATCATCTTTAAAAACGGACCAATCGTTATGCGAATGCGCATCAATAAATCCTGGAGCAATGACTTGATTCGTACAATCAATGATTGTTCCTTGAAAATCGTTAACAGGATCTTTTGTAATTTTTATAATTTTTTCATCTTCAATGATGACATTGCCGATAAAAGCAGGTTCATTTTTTCCATTGACAATTAAGCCATTTTTAAACATTGTTTTCATTTTCGTTTGTTCCTCCTTGTAATTCTTGATTTTGAGACGTTAATTTTTCTCTAGTAATATTGTATTTTCTCATGATTAAAATGGATGCTAAAGCAAATAAAATGGGTAAGCCAATAAAGACAAGTGCAATGCCAAAACGAGCTAGATCCGATTGTGTTTGTACAACATTGACTAAGCTTTCATCGAAATTTGGTTCTTGATATTGGCAAATTTGTAAAATTAATCCTAAAAACAAACTAGGTAAACTTTTTCCTACTTTAAAGACAAAAGAAACAACACCATAATAAGCTCCTTCATCTTTATGTTCTTTATCAATGCAAAAATCAATGGCATCAGGCATTAAAGAATAAGGAATCATTTCAAATGCTCCAAAGCCAAAAGCAATGAGCACCACACCAATATAGGCATACCAAGGAAAAGCTTTTAATGAAGCTCCCATTGAAGTTTCAACTGTGGTTAAACCATCTTGATAACTTAAACCTAAACGAGGAATAAAAATTAAAATAACTAATCCAACAATCATGCAAATCGCGGCTAAATTTTGAGTAAAATTTTTGCTTTTCACCTTACAGATTTTACTAAATAACGGGATGAAAAACATAGCTAAAATCACAACTCCACCAGCAATAGGAGTAAAGAGTTTTGGTAATTCTACATAATAATTTAAAAAATAAATTAAAGCCATATTAATGGTTGTAATACATAAGTTTGTAAATAAAAAATTAAAGCAAACTTGACGAAAAGGTTTTATTTTTAAAGAATCAATAAAATATTTTTTAAAAGAATATTTTTGTTTTGTATGTTCGACATTTTTTTCTTTGACAAAAAAGCCAGAGATTAATCCAAACACAATAATTAAGATACACATGATTAGTCCCATTTTAAAAAATGCATTCCCACTACTTGGTGTAATTTTTGATAACCCTAATAAATCAGGAATGATTACAGATGCTAAAGTTGCAATGACAATAAATGTTGTACGAAAAGCGGCTAAAGATGTTCTTGTATCATAATCTTTCGTTAAATCAGAAGCGATTGCTCCATAAGGTGTTTTATATAAAGTAATGAGTAAAATATAAAGTAAATATAAAACTAAAACAACTAAAACCTTTAAAAATTCGGATGATTGTGTAAATAGTTGTGGAATACAAAATAGCAATAATACAGATATTCCTAAAGGAACAGTAAATTTAAGCATAAAACTTCTTCGTCTTCCCCATTTTGAAGTGGAATTATCACTTAAATATCCAGCCCAAGGATCCGTAATTGCATCAAACACAATGCCCAAAAAGGTGATGACCCCTGCCCAAATGGGATCTATTTTTAAATAGTCAGTTAAAAAATTCATTAACAAAAAGTTAATAATTGAAACGATAAGCGTTCCCGGAAATTCTCCTAGACCATAGGTCAGTTTTGTCACAAAACTACAATCGTTTTGGCTATTTTTTTTCTGTTTCATATTGTTTTCCCCTCTTTTTTTTGACTATAACAAAAAAAATTAGTTTATACAAGTATTATTTTTTTTACAAAAAAAGAATATAGTTATATTCTTTTTAATGGAAAGGTCATACAATGAATGCCACCACCGCATTTTAAAATTTCAGTAATGTCTAATTCAATGACTTCGTATCCTTTTTGTTTGATTTGAAGATTAATATCATGATTCTTTTTTAAAGCTAATACTTTTTTATCTCCTAAGGCTTGGACATTTAAGCCATGTCGAAAGATATCTTCTTTTGATACTTCAATGAGTTCAATTTTTCTTTTTTGCAATTCTTGTAAAAAGGAAATATCAAACGCTTCTTTACAAATTAAAGCTAGATGCTCATCAATTAAATTAAAGCACATGTCTAAATGTAAAAATTCGGGATCTGATTTAACAAATAGAACTTCATATTGATTTTTAAAATGTTCCTTAATTTCTTGATATCCGATTTGATTTGTTCTTTCTAAAAGGCCAATCACGATTGTTTTATCATCTAAAAAGAAAAAGTCACCACCTTCAAAATAACCTTCATGAATTTTAAATAATTGAGGAATATTTAGCTCTTGCATTTTCTTTTCGTAAGCTTTTCTTTCATTTTTACGATATTCATGTTTAAATCTTCCTAAAATATAACCATCTTTTAAACATGCTCCAAAATCTCGAGCAAAAACAGAGTCTGGATAGGTTTCACTAGGAGGTAAGAAAAAAACTTCAATACCTAAATTTTGATAGGTTTGAACGAGTAAATTGAATTCTTCATCAATTTTTTTCTTGTCTAGTTGATGATCTTTAAAATGTTTTGAAATTACATTGATAGGTTCAATAGATAAATATTGTGGATAAGACATTAAAACTTGTTTTAGTTTTCCTGTTGAATTTTTAACAAACATAAAATGCTCCTTTCATTTAAAAAATGAATTCTATTCTTATTATATCATTTTTTTTAAAAAAGCATGAAAAAAAGCATCAATCGTTATTGATGCTTTTTCGAGAAAATTCAATTGAATCGATGATAGCACTACTCCCAAACGTTTCGTTAGCGAAATAAGCAATAGTACCAGTTTGAAAGTAATTAAAGATAGCACT
>HF998013.1:142994-148752 GCA_000433015.1 Firmicutes bacterium CAG:631 | reverse complement strand
ATCACCCAACTATATTATATAATTTAACTATATACTTTGTATATAGTTAAAAAATTTTTTATTTATTATATAAAAAAGTCGACTATTATTAGCCGACTTTGTCTACACTCTGAGAATGGAAAAATCCATTCTTTTTAATGCGCATTTTGTTTCTTTTGTTGAATCCGTTTATTGCGAACATGTTTATTCACTTTATTCACTGCAAACATCGTTCCGCCACCTAAAATAACAAGACCAATAAATATCCATGCCCAAATAGGAACTTGATCACTTTTTGCACGTGCCCACATTTCAAGTATTTTTTCGTTTTCTTCGCCAAAATCTTCCATAATTGCACATTTAATAATCGTTTCTTCATCAGGATATTGTGCAGTCAATTGACGATCTAATTCTTCAGTATAAATAATGGCTGATTCTTGCACACTATCACCAAAGAAATAAGTTAAATCCCATTCATATAAAGTTCCATTTTCTAAACCTTGCGCAATTTCTTCATCAGTTAATTCAGGTTGATACCATTCTTTAACCATTTCAAGGATGGCATCTCCTGCAATCGCACTGGTATAGCCAATTTCATTCATATTTAAACGGGCAATAGCTGGATCACAAAGGAAATTTAAAAATTCATGAGCAAGTTTTGTATTGGCATTTTTAGGAATAACCCAACCATCAAACCAAACGTTGCTACCTTCTTTTGGAACGACATAGTTTAAATATTTATCACTTTCTTCTTCTGCACAATCCATCGAATAGACAGCATCACCACTCCAACAAAAATTAATCGCAATTTTACCAGTAACAATATCACTTTTTCCACTATCTACTTCAAAACCATAAATATTATCTTTGGCAACTTGAAGAGCTTCTTCAACTAATTCTATAGTTTTATCATCTTTTCGATTCATGACTTCGGTAATTTTAGCAGTATATTCTGTAGATGTAATTTCTCCATCTAAATATTGTTGATTGTAACCATTGAGTTCATCTTGATAAACATAAAAAACAGCAGCACAATACGTATCCCGTACACTATCTTTTAATGTACTGAGTCCTTTATAATCTTTATTCCAAATGACGTTCCAAGTTTCTACATCTTCTTCATTAGCAATCATTTCAGGGTCATACTCGACTATTATTAGCCGACTTTGTCTACACTCTGAAAGCCAATTAAGATTGGCTTTTTTCATCAAAAGTTTCAAATTGACTATTATATAAATTACAATAAAATCCCTTTAGGGCCATTAATTCATCATGCGTTCCTTTTTCAATAATATCCCCATCTTTCATAACCAAAATCATATCGGCATTTTTTATAGTGGATAAACGATGGGCGATGACAAAAGTTGTTCTTCCCTTTGTTAGACGATCCATTGCATCTTGAATTAATTCTTCTGTCCGAGTATCTACACTTGAAGTCGCTTCATCTAAGATTAACATAGGTGCGTCTTCAATCATGGCTCTTGCAATCGTAAAGAGCTGCTTTTGCCCTTGAGATATATTACTATCTTCATCTAATATCGTATCATATCCATGAGACATTGATTCAATGAAATGTTGAATATGAGCTGCTTGGCAGGCTTCTTTAATTTTTTCCATGCTAATATTTGATTTTCCATAGGCAAGATTTTCTTTCACACTTCCTTCAAACAACCAAGTATCTTGTAAAACCATACCAAAAATATCGTGTACATTTTCTCGAGTTAATTGTTTGATTGAAACATCATCAATTAAAATATCTCCACTGGTAACATTATAAAATTTCATTAATAAATTCACAATGGTTGTTTTTCCAGCTCCTGTCGGACCAACAATGGCCACTTTTTGTCCTGGTTGAACTAAAGCACTAAAATTTTTAATAATAATTTGATTAGGTTCATATCCAAATGAAACATTTTTGAATTCAACTTTACCTTGAACATGTTCTAATTTTTTTACAAAATGACTTTCATCTTCCATTTCTTCTGCACTTAAAAATTCAAAAACACGTTCGGAAGCTGCTGCTGTTGATTGTAAGTTATTACTAACTTGTGCAATTTGATTCAAAGGTTGGGTAAATAAACGAATGTAAATAACAAATGAAGTAATCGCACCAAAACCAATTTCTCCTTTTAAAATTAAGGAAGCTGTAAAAACACAAATAACAACATATGCCAAATTTCCAATAAAATTCATGACCGGGTTCATTAATCCTGATAAAAATTGTGATTTCCAAGAACTATCATGTAGTTCTTTGTTAATTTTTCCAAAATCCTTTAAAGTTGCCTCTTCCTTATTATAGGCTTTAATAATAACATGACCCGAATACATTTCTTCAACATAACCATTTAATTTTCCTAAATTGACTTGTTGTTTCTTAAAATATTTTTGCGAAAACTTAACTATTAGTAATAAACCGATTAAACTTAAAGGAATAATTAAAAGTGAAATAAGCGCCACCTTATAGCTAATCGTAAACATCATGATTAAAACACCTAAAAACATAGTAATAGAAGTAAACAATTGAATTATACTTTGATTTAAAGTTTGAGAAATGGTATCCACATCATTAGTAACACGACTTAAAACATCACCATAGCTTTGAGTGTCAAAATAACTTAAAGGAACCTTATTAATTTTTTCAGAAATATCTTTACGAAAACGATAGGTAATTTTTTGAGTGACTCCTGTCATAATCCATGATTTAGCATATTCAAAAACAATGGCCAAAACATAGATAATGATTAAAGTTATCCCAATATTTGTTAAAGATGATAGATCTACTTTTCCATTTAATGCCAAACCAGTAAAAATGTTTTGTGAAAGATCTCCCAATTTTTTAGGAGAAATAATATTACATATTGTAGCAACAATAGCAAATAATAATGCAACGACAATCAACCACCAAAATGGTTTAACATAGCCGATTAATTCTTTCATTGACTTTTTAAAATTTTTAGGTTTTTCCACTACTCTTCCGCCACCCATGTGAGGTCCGCGATTTGGCTTTGCCATTGATTTTGTTTCTTTAGTCATAAGCCAATTCCTCCTTTGATAATTGTGAATAAGCAATTTGTCGATAAACATCACAATTTTTTAATAATTCTTTATGCGTACCTTGCCCTACAATTTGTCCTTGATCTAATACTAAAATTCGGTCTGCAGTTAAAATGGTACCAATTCTTTGTGCAACTAAAATTGTTGTAGCTTGATTGGTTTGTTCTTTTAATGCATGACGCAATTCTTTATCTGTTTTATAATCCAGTGCAGAAAAACTATCGTCAAAAATATAAATTTCTGGATCTTTTGCCACAGCTCGAGCAATGGATAGGCGTTGCTTTTGTCCACCCGAAAAATTCTTTCCACCTTGGGCAACGTGCGCTTGATATTGATCATCTAATTTTTCAATAAATTCCTTTGATTTAGATATTTCTGCTGCTTTTTGAATTTCTTCCATTGTTGCATTTTCTTTACCATATGAAATGTTAGAAGCAATTGTTCCGCTAAATAAAACGGCTTTTTGTGAAACATAACCAATTTTGTCCCGCAAAACTTTTTGATCATAATCTTTTACATTAATTCCATCAACTAACACTTCACCTTCATTTACATCAAAAAATCGAGGAATTAAATTAATTAATGAAGATTTCCCACTTCCGGTAGAACCAATAATGGCTACTGTTTCTCCTTGATTGGCATGAAATGAAATATTTTTTAAGACATATCCTTCTCCATCTGGATAACGAAATGATACATTTTTAAATTCAATTTCTCCCTTTTTATCTTCATTTTGAAGAGCATTTTCAGGATTTTTTATGCAAAGAGGAGTATCTAATACTTCTAAAATTCTTTTTGCTGAAACACTAGCTCTTGGTAGCATAATGAAAATCATTGTCATCATCATAAATGCCATAATCACTTGCATTGCATACATGGTAAATGTTGTCATGGCTGGTAAAGTTAAACTACCTTTATTAATTAAATAAGCGCCAAACCATAAAACAGTTAAATTCAATCCATTCATAATTAATGACATACCTGGAGACATAATAGAAATCAAACGATTGACAACTAAATTTGTTTTAGTCAAATCTTTGTTGATTTCATCAAATTTTTCTTCTTGATAGTCTTCAGCATTATAAGCGCGAACTACACGTAAACCCGTTAAATTTTCACGCGTAACACCATTTAATTTATCAGTTAATTTTTGTAATCTTGTAAATTTTTTGACAGATAAAACGAAAATTAAACTAATCATCAATATCATAAACACAATGGCGGCAGCTGTAACTAACGTTAGTTCTTTACTATTAGATTGAATTTTTGAAATCGCTGTAATCGCCATAATAGGTGCAGAAATCGCTACTCTTAAGGTCATGACTATCCCCATTGTCACTTGTTGAATATCATTCGTTGTTCTCGTAAGTAAACTTGCTGTAGAAAATTGGTTCATTTCTTGCATTGAAAAGGAAGAAACTTTTTCAAAAATTTCGGTCCGAAGATTTTTTGAAAAGTCAGCTGCTATTCTTGCAGCAAAAAAACCTACAATGACTGTCAATATAACACTACCTAGTGTATACAATAACATTTCTTTCCCAACATCCCAAATTTCAGCAGCCGTTGCTTGACTTTGAATCAAACCTGTTATATCTCCCATTTTATCGGCTAATCCTAATTCAAATTGAACTTGTCCATAAATAATTACAACTAGTAATACAATAACTAACCAATAAATGGGACGAAAATGTTTTAACAATCGTAACATGTATCCTCATCCTTTCTTTTCTTTTAATTGTTTTATTGAAAGATTTAATAATTGGATGCTTTTTATTAATTGTAAAGCATTATCTTTTCCCATTAATTCTATTAATTCTTTTGTTTTTTGATGCATTTGCTTTGCTCCTTCTACTAATAAATCTTTCCCTTTTTTGCTAAGCGCATATTGTACAATTCGATGATTGTGTGCTGGAACGATTCGCTCAACCATTTCTTTTTGTTCTAAACTTTTCATTACTCGACTCAAAACAGGTTTAGACATATTGGTTATTGTTGCAATGGTTTTTGCATTGATTGGCTCACAATGATTTTTTTCATGTTCAAATAAAATGTGTCCAACATGAATTTCTGCTGGACCAAAATCTTTCACATTGAAATGATTCATTTTTCTAATTTCACTAAATGATACGATTAAATCGGTTGCTAAATCATCAAGTTCCATCATATTTCCTCCTTTTTATTAAAAAGTTAACTATGCTAACAATTAGCATTGTTAATTATATTTAGTGAAAATATAAATGTCAAGAGTTTTTTATGATTCCTTTTATTTTTAAAAAATGTTACAATAAAATTAATAAAGGAGAGATTTAATATGGCTAAGAAAAAATCGTCTACAAAAAATCTTATATTTTTTATCGGTTTACTATGTGCTTTACTTTCTATTGTTTTATTTTTAATTTTAGATGTTTTTTCAATTTCAATTCCTGTATTGGGAGATCTTACATTTAAAGGAACAGAATTTATTTTTGGATGCAAAACGCAATATTTAGAATCTGAAATGCTCAAATTTAATTACGTTGCTTTAATTATGGTTCTTTTACCAGTCTTAGGAATAATTTTAGCATTGTGCGCTAAAAAGTCCACACTCATGAATTGTATTGCTGCCTTATTGATTTTAGCTGGTGGAATTATGATGTTTATCCTTCCTCAATTTGCTTCTATTGGTTATTCCGATGTATTAGCAGTTTTAAACTTAAAAGCAACTTTAGCAATCGGAAGTATCATT
>HF998013.1:124357-142918 GCA_000433015.1 Firmicutes bacterium CAG:631 | reverse complement strand
GTGATTTAAAAATGTTTTCTATCATATATTTATTATAGATTTATTAATTTTGTCATGGTATAATTAAAAAAGGAGGGTGACTTATTATGCAAAGAATTGATAAAAAATGTTTATTTAATGTTGTTCTTGGTATTTCACTTGTTGGTTTAATTTCTGCTGGAGTTTTACTATTTAGTAATTTTTTCCAAATCGTACAAGGTGAAGTTCCTAGTAGTTATGATTGGCCTGTCGCATCATTAATTCTTTCTGGCCTTTTTGTTGCTGGTGCTTTAATTTTATTTGCGCTTCGCTTATTTCAACCAAACAATCGCCCAATCAAAGCGGCTGGTATTTTAGTAGATTTTATTTCTTTTTTATTGATGTTGATTTTCATGCTTACATTAATTTCAACAGACACCGTAAAAGCAACGATTCAAACTCTAATTTTAAATGCAGCGGTTCCATTTGCTTTAATCATTGGGCTTGTTGATTTCCATGATGTAAAAGATTTCATTACGATTGATGTTACTCCAAAAAAACAAGATGAAGAAAATAAAAATGACGAATCAGAAGAAACAGATAAAAGTATAGATGAAAATGAAAATGAAAGTGAAGAAAAACAAGTAGACGACAATACTCAAGAAATAGAAAATGAAAATGTAGATTCAACGCAAGAGAATCAATAAATGATAAAATTTAAAAAAGGAGCTGTTCAGAAACAAAAGTTTCGAATAACTCCTTTTTTTATTGAAGTTGGTTAACTTATTTTACTTCATATCCTGCTTCTTTAATACTTTGAATAATTTCTTCTTTGTTTAAGGTATCGACATATTCAATTGTAACTTTTTTTTCATCTAAAGAAGCTGTTGCAGAAACAACATTTTTAATTTTTTTGCAAGCGTCTTCAACATGTTGTTTGCAATGATTGCACATCATACCTTCTACTTTCAAAATTAAAGTATTCATTTTGTTTTCCTCCTTTCCATCCAATTCATTTTTCTCATTCTTTTTAATTTTAAAAAAATTAATCGTTAATGCATTTAAAACAACTGAAACACTTGAAATACTCATAGCCAATGAACCAATCATAGGATTAATTTTAAAATCATGATTAATATAATAAAAAATTCCTGTTGCAATAATAACGCAAATTAAATTGTAAAAGAACGCCCAAAATAAATTCATTTTAATCGTATTTAAAACTCTTTTACTTAACGCAATAACATTTAAAACATCCATCAAATCATTTTTTAATAAAACAATATCACTTGATTCTAAAGCCACATCACTGCCCCCGCCAATTGCAACACCTAAATCAGCACTCATTAAAGCAAGGGCATCATTTACTCCATCACCAACCATTGCTACAAGATGTTTTTCATCTGTTTTTAATGATTGAATTACTTTTTGTTTTTCTGCTGGTAATACATCAGCAATCACTTCGCTTACTCCTACTTCTTTTGCAATAGATTGGGCTGTTTTTTGATTATCACCAGTTAGCATAACAACCTTGATATTTTTTTGGACTAATGCAGCAATTGCATGCTTTGAAGTTTCTTTTACTTGATCTTTAATCGTAATTAACCCCACAATCAATTGATCTTTAACTATTACTAAAGGTGTTTTTCCTTCTAAAGCATAATCATCCATTTGTTGTAAAATTGAATGCTTCTTAATATGATAATTTTCTAGCATTTTAGAATTGCCGATTGCGTATTCTATTTTATTTACTTTTCCTTTAATTCCTTGACCTTCTATGGCTTCAAAAGATTCAACTTGCAATAAAGGGGTATGTTTTTCTTTTGCATATTCAATAATAGATAAGGCTAAAGGATGCTCTGATTGATTTTCTAAAGAATAAATCACAGATAATAAATTTTCATCTTGATTCAAGTTAACAAAATCAATTACTTTAGGTTTTCCTTCGGTAATTGTTCCAGTCTTATCTAAAACTACGGTTTTAATCAAATGTGCTTTTTCTAAAATTTCTGCATTTTTGATTAAAAGACCATTTTCAGCACCTTTTCCAGTGCCAACCATGATAGCAACCGGTGTTGCAAGCCCTAATGCACATGGACAAGCAATGACAACAACTGAAATGGCAAAATTTAAAGATAATTCAAAATTAGAACTAGCAATCATATTTCCAATAAATGTAAGTAAAGCAATTCCTAAAATAATGGGAACAAATATTCCTGATATTTTATCTGCTAATTTAGAAATAGGCGCTTTTGAATTACTCGCTTCTTCCACTAATTGAATAATCGTTGCAATGGAAGTATCTTTTCCAACTTTTGTCGCTTGAATCTTAATATATCCTGAATTGACAATCGTAGAAGAAAAAACAGTTTGATTCACTTGTTTATAAACGGGCATGGATTCACCCGTAATATTGGATTGATCAATGGAAGCACTTCCTTCAATAATTATGCCATCAACAGGAATACTAGCGCCTTTTTTAACTACGACAATATCATTTTCCTTTACATCTTCAATTGGAACTTCAACTTCTTGCCCATCTTTTAAAAGAATAGCTTTTTTAGGTGCTAAATCCATTAATTTTGTTAAAGCTTTTGTCGTTTTCTTTTTAGATAGAGCTTCTAAATACTTTCCTAATGAAACTAAAGTTAAAATCATTCCAGCAGATTCAAAATAAAGACTATCATGATAAGTAGTTAAAATCGTTTGATAATGTTGTAAATTTCCTTCTCCAATAATAGCAATGTTTGCAATATTCGCTTGAGCATAGCTAATCATAAATAAAGCAAAGATACCATATAATACAGAAGCTAAAGCACCAATAGCAATTAAAGAATCCATATTCGGTGCTCTTTTCAATAATTTTTTAAAACCAGAAGTAAAATAATGACGATATAGATATAAAATGGGAAGGACCAATAAAAATTGAATTAACGCAAATCCCATTGGATTTTGTTGATGATCTAAAAAGGCAAAGGATGGAAAGCCCCACATCATATTTCCCATAGTAAAATACATTAAAACGAGTAATAAGATGCCACTAATAATTAATTTTAATAAAGCATAATCTTTTCTTATTATTTCTTTTGGTGTAGAAATGGTTTTCTTTTCTTCATCTAAATAAGCTTTATAACCAGCCTTTTCAACTGAATCTTCAATTTTTTGGACATCACAAAGTTTTTCATCAAAATCAACAACCATTGTATTTTGTAATAAATTGACATTGACTTCTTTTGTTCCATTGACCTTTTCTACTGCTTTTTGAACGTGAACTTGACAAGCAGAACAAGTCATTCCTTCAATATTAAATTTCTTTTTCATTATTGAAACCTCTTAAATAAATCAACAATTTCATCAATCACTTCATACTCTCCATTTTGAACATGATTAATTAAACATGTATGCATATGTTGTTCTAAGATAATATTTGCCAAACTTTTTATAGATTTATCAATCGCAGCTAATTGAATTAAAATATCATCACAATATCGATTTTCTTCAACCATCTTTTCAATTCCTTTCATTTGACCAATCAAGCGATGAAGGCGATGAATAATCGGTTTTTTTTCTTCTTCACTACGAATTCGAGTTTTGTCATTTTTGATTTCACAATCACATGATTTCATCATAAGGACCTCCTTTACTTTCCTTTATAGTATACCCCACACGGGTATTTGTCAAGCCCGTTTATATTTTTTGTTTTCTTAAAATATGAAATTGATTATAATCAAATATAGGAGGAAAGAATATGGCATTAATTGAAATTTCTCATTTAACAAAAACTTATGGTGGAAATGATATTCCCGCATTGGAAGATGTCAATATTTCTTTAGAGTCTGAAAAATCAAGAAAAAGAACTTGGGCATCATTCATTATTGTTCTTTGTTTATTTGTGCTTTCTTTCTTTTATACAATCATTATTCAACTTTTTGGCACAGAACAATATTCTTCTTATTATCCTTCAGTTCTTTCTGTTGTGATTAGTCTAATCTTTACTATTGGCTGTACTGTAGGACTTTATTTTCTATCTTATTATCTATTAACTAAAAAATATGATTTAGAGTAAAAAAGTCAACATTATCGCAATTTCTATTAGGATTCTTTAAATGATTTAAAGGCTAACGAATTTCTCGTTAGCCTTTTTCTTTTTGCTTTGCAAAACTTATGATTTTATATACAAATAAATTATTCTATCAACATTGAAATCTTTTAAAAAGCTACGTATTTATCGGACTCTTTTATATCCTTATTATATTAAAGCAATCAAATAACAAATTAAAAACGTTATTCCTGTAACAAGAATTGCAACCGCAATTTTTAACCAAATGTTTTTGATGCTTCTAGATAAAAATAAATTAATTCCTATACCTAAACCACCAAACATGCCACCAATACCGCCACCAATACCGCCACCAATAGCGCCAGCGCCACCAACAATGAGAACAATATCATTCAAACTATGTGAATTCCCCCAAATTAGAATTAAAAGAAAAGGCAGTAAAGAAAGCAAAATATCATACCATTTTAAAGCGGACATCAATGGAAATGTTTCACTATTAATTGTCAATTTAACTCCTGTTAAATAATTTCCTTTTAAATAAACTACCTCGCCATTATTTATTAAAAACACATTTTTAGAACTTTTTTCTAATTTTTCCCCATTAAGGAAAAGTTCTTTTTTACCCGTCCAAAAACTTTCTTCGTAAACAAATTCTCCATATTTTTCGTTTGTAACTATAATTTTCATAATTTTTCCTTTCTTTAAATTTCATTCTTTATTTTAGTATAACAAAGTCTATTCTTTATTTAAAGTGTGAATTAAACCAACCAAAATTTAAGCGAACTTCTTTTCGATTCATATCATCATTGTGATAACAGCAACGATCAAAACCAAACAAAACAAACTCTTGTTTTAAATAAAATTCGATTGCAGTCGTATTACAAGATTGCGTTTCTAAAATAATAGCTCGATAATTTTTCTTTATAGCCTGCTTTTTAACAAAGTTTATAAGAGCAGTTCCAATTCCTTGCTTTCTATAATGACTTTCTACCCAAAGTTCCGTAATCATTAAACGATTAGACCATGTTTCTGGACAAATTTCTATTGCTGCAATTAATTCATTTTCTTTCAATACTCCATAAGCTTTGGCATTTTTCCACCATGATGCGTATAAATTATCAGGAAAATCATACTCTTCTTGTGTATGCTTTATAGGCTTATCGAAAGCTTTTTTTCTATTTCTATTTGAATTTTTTGACTTGTATGATGAATGGAAACATCATAATAATTTTGAGTCATATATTCTATAGAAAGATTGTAACCTTTCCATTTTTTCTTTGGCAAATAAGTAATTTTATAATTTATCATAAAAAAATCCTCATAATCATTCATTTAAATGATTCTCATTTATACTTTTAAATTTTTTTCTGCCATAAATTTCAATATAAATCGCAACTGGCAAAGTCCAAATAAGAGCCAACACCATCGAAAGAATAACCCATAAAAAGAACCATTCATGAACAACAGTTAATATAAAAATAATTATATGAATAAATAAAAAAGAAGGAGCAAAGATAAATGTAAATTGGGCAAAGGTATTATTACTCCAATCCCATTTTTCTTTAGATGAAAGTGAAAATTTTGTTCTATATCCAAAATGTAAATTAGGCCCTATTTTTTTATAACGAAAAAACAACATATAAAAAATAAAAATCAAAGGAATAAGAATACCACAAATCCCAAAAAAATAAATGAAAATATTTGACAAAAATTCAAGCATATAAATCACCTCTTTCATTATACCATTTGATTACCCATGTTTTGATTGTTTTATCATTTTTCTAGTTAGAATTAAATAATTTTGGCTTCCCTGCTTTAATCTATTTTATTATTCAATTTTTTTATTTATCTTTATTTGATATTTCATAGATTATAAAACTTCCATATATTGCTATTTCTAAAAACATTGCTGGCAAAAAAAGAACAATGAAATCCTTGCCACCATTAAAATTGAGCAGCACCACAAGTAATAAGATATCTATAATGAAAAAAAATATAAATAACATAAGTGCTTTCTTCATTTTATTTCTCCTTTCCTATAACGATTTTATTTTATACCATAATGTATAAATTTAGAATCTTAATTAAATATTCTAAAATTTCAAAAATATTGACTTTTTTGTCATTTTTAAAGATAAAATATTAAATTATCGTTGCTATTTTTTGGTTGATATGATTAAATAATTATGAAATTTTGAAGAGGGGAAATTATTATGAAAATAGATTATTCTAACAAAACAGCCGGGGAACTTGAATTAGAGCAAGAAAAATTACATCAAAAATTGCGTATACCTAATATTTTAATTTTAATTATTGCTCTCATTTCATTAATAACTTTATTATTTGGACCTGCTTTAAAGATTCAAATGAAAGTAGATGGTTCATTTTTTTCATCCGTCATATCTTCGGCAAATGATTCAAATAATGGAGAGCCAGATGAAACAATGGTATTCATTTTTAAAGATGTGAATGAAAAAATCGTTTTTTCTGCAACACCTATCGATATGTTATCTGCAATAACTTCTAGCAAAGAAGGCGTTAAAAGCTTTATGAAAAACATGTTTTCATCATTAACATATTCCATGGAAAATATTTATAAACAGGCTTTCCCTGCAATGCTAGCGTTAAATGTATGTGGATATTTATATGATGGTTTACCTGAAAATAGTGAGCAAATTTCTACAGAAGCTTTTAAAGAAATTACAAATTTACTTGCTGAAAACAAAGTCGATGAAGCCACATCAAAATTACCTGGAGCCTTTAAAACTTTTGCTTTAGAAGAACTTAACGAAAATCTTTCTGAAGACGAAGTTAATGAATTAACAGACATGTGTAGTTCAATTATCAATAAAGGTGTAGATGATGGTACTTTTTCTTTTACTACACTTATTACAGCAATGTCTTCTGAAGGCGAAGAGAACCCTTTAAAAGAAAACAATCCTATTGATGAAATGCTAAAAAATTTTGATAACATGGATGAATCTACTTTACAAGGAATTCAATTGGGCCTTACAGCAACATCTTCTTTAATTTTACTTTCTGCATTTTGTTGGTTCATGCTCGCTTTATTATCTTTTATACATATTTTTACAAAAAATAAAAAAGTAGCAATGTGGTACGTAAAACTAACCGGTCTTCTTCCTTGTTTGCTATTTGTAATTGTTCCTACCATTTTAGTAGCAATTCTTCCTAAAGTAGTAGAAGATGCTCAAATGATAACTAATTTTGGTTTAACCTTTGGTGGATTAACAATTGTATCGGCTATTTGTTTATTAATCTTGTGGATTATTTCTATCTTTTGGTGCCATCCAATTAAAAAGAAAATTAAAGCCTGCCAAAATGCGTTAAAAGCTTAATATATTACATTGATAATATAAATTGAAACAATAAAGCACTACATGTGCTTTTTTGTTGTTTTTGTAACCTATTAAATAATCTTTTTTTCCTGTCTTGTTAATAACATCTACAAAAAAAGGACATTTTTGTCCTTTTATTTGGTGGAGGCAATGAGACTTGAACTCACACATCAAAAGATACTACCCTCTGAAGATAGCGCGTCTACCTGTTTCGCCATGCCTCCACTTATAGTTGTTATTATAGTATACTATCCTAATTTCTAATGTCAAATGAAAATATGGATTTTAATAAACTATTTTTTCTTTAATTCGATACTTTCATCTAACTTAATAATTACCCAATTCTTTTTATTCGTATGAAATCCTGCAAATATTTTTTTATAATCAACAATTTTTCTTTTATTTGATCTATTAAGTCTAAAGTTAAATTTATCACTTTTGATATTTGAATTATTTATGAATTCCTATTTCAAAAAATCGTATTGTAGCAATTGCTTACTTTGCTTAACTTTAAACCACCTTGCATGATTACACATTTCTATCTTATTTTTTGTCAACTTTATAATGAAAACCCCTAAGTCTTTCTAGATTTCTCTAGTCCAACTTTTGGGGTTAAGTACATTTAAAATTGCATATGTCACTCTTTGATAATCTATTAAAATTTTAAATTTTTAATAATTTTTTTTATAATAAAAGATTTCTGACTTCAAGGTTTGATAAAGTGGAAAGGAAAGTCAATAATTTTAAATATTCCATTCAACAGTAATCTTCACACCTTCACGATAGGTATAAGACCAATTCTCATCCCATCCCTCTGGTTTTTTTGATACCTTACAATGAATTAACAAGTCAACAGTGTTATGATTAAAAACCAATTCTCCCATAATTTCAACACTTTCTGGAATGGTAACTTCAATTAATTGTGCTTCAATAAAAGCCTCTTGACCAATGATTTTCAAATTACTACATTCCTCTAAATTCATATGAACCAAATTAAAACAACTTGCAAAAGCCCCTTCTTTTAATACTTCAAGTCCTTTTGGCAATTTTAATTCAGATATTTTTAATCGTGCAAAACTTCGAGTGCCAATATATTTTAAAGAGGATGGTAATGTTAAATTTTCAACTGTTTGAGCTTTTCTTGGAAAAAGGGAGGTGTCCTTTCCATCAGCAACACCAATCGTTCCTTCTTGAACTATAAAAGAAGAAATAGCAACATTTTCAACAGATACTAACCATTTATCAACATATAATCCATTTTCTTTCCAATAGGTCTTATCATTATAAAAACCCGTATTTTCAAATGCAGCATAGCCAATGGATTGAACTGTATCGGGGATATTAATTTCAACTAAAGATGTAAGTCCTGAAAAAGCCGATTTCCCAATTTTATATAAACCATTTGGTAAGACGAGCTTCTTTAGACTTTTTCCAACATTTTGAAACGCATTGTTTGCTATCACAATCGTTCCTTCTTTTATGGTGCATTCAGTATAATTAGATAAATCATTGTTTCCTACTACAAGATAACCATCAACATATAATATTCCATTTTCCCAATTTGATGAATCATTATAATATGCTGTTTCATAAAACAATGATTTTGAAATGGAAATTGGATTATTTGGCATTTCTATTTTATTAAGGGAAACACACCCACTAAAAGCATAATCTCCAATTTCTTGTAAAGTATCAGGCAATTGGATTGATTCTAACATCTTGCAATTTTCAAAGATACTGTTTCCTAAACTATTCACATTTGTTAATTCAACATTTTTTAAAACATCACAATCTTTAAAAGCATAGTCCCAAATACTTAAAAGAGAACGAGGAGCGATAAAACTTTCCAAGGCCGTGCCACTAAAAGCACAAGCTCGAATTTGGACTAAAGTATCAGGAAAATTAATCGTCGATAAAGAAGTACAATTTTCAAAGGCATAATCTGGAATAACTGTTATTCCATTAGGAAGTTGGACTTCTTTCAAATTCGTACAACCATAACACATTTTATATCCTAGATATTTGACTGAATTAGGAATAATAAGAGTACTAATGTTTTTATTATTAAGGAATAATTCTTTGCCAATCTCTATAATTTTTATACCATTTATAGATGAAGGAATTTCAACACGAATATCACTTCCTTCTAAACCACTAACACTAGTTAATACGCCATTTTCATCTACAGTAAATACAATATCATCTTTTATATCTTGCTCCCACTTTGCATATAAAGTTTGATTTTGAGTAACTTCATAAGGAAATGTAACTTTATTCATAAAATTACTTTCTTTATACCATCCCATAAAACGATATCCTTTTCGCACTGTGGTTGGTTCACTTTCAATTAAAGCAGTCATCATTGAGGCTACTGGAGTTCCTTGATTTGAATTAAATGTAACTAAAAATTTCATAGGGGGATTTATTATAGATTTATAATAAGCATAAACATTTACATTTTCTGTTAATGATATATTTTGATAAGTATCTTCATAAAGTTTATTTGTCCAACTATTATTATCGAAATACCAACCTAAAAATGAATAATTATCTTTTTGTGGCGCAATTGGCAAAACTAAAGTTTCATTCCCTGCTGTTTCGATAGTATCAAATATTTTATCATCAACATAAAAAGAAATCGTATATTTTATTGGCGTAGGTTCAGCAACTTCTTTATAATAAGCATAGGCATTAATGTCTTCTTCTAATGCTTTTGAAATAAAACTATCATTAGTTAATTTGTTTTCCCATATATTCTTATCCAAATACCATCCATCAAATTCTAACCCCTCTTTAAATGGGGCTTGAGGTAGTTTTATTTCTTCATAACCAGCTGTTTTTATTTGATTAATGAGAGTTATATCATCATAAAATGAAATCGTATATTCTTGTTCACTCTTTTTTTTAGTTTGGCAAGAGGTCAAAATACTTATAGATAAAACAATGAATAATACGTAATTAAAAAAAATAGTGATATATTTTTTCATAAATAACAATCCTTTACTTTAAAATTAATCCGCTATATTTTAAATTAGAATTTTTATATTGTCAAGACAATAATTTGATGTCAGCACCATTTCTTTATAGTTCTAATTTATAGAGTAGTCTTAAATTCAAAAAGTGCTTGATTAAGCACTTTTTAGTTCATTTTGATACATTTGATAATATCAAAATGTTAGTTATAAAATGGTCGGAATGATGAGATTTGAACTCACGACCCCTACCACCCCAAGGTAGTGCACTACCAAGCTGTGCTACATCCCGATTAACAAAATTATATCACATTTTTTACATAAGAAAAACATTTTATAACAAATTATAAACAAAAAATTTAAAAAATATCTTATGTTTTTTTTTGATTAACGTAGATATGTTTTTGGTTTTTTATCTCCCGTTGGCAAAAATACAATAGATCATCAACGTATCAAACATATTAAACAAGCTGGTATTCCTTATTTTGTAAATCATGATTTACGTCACACCTATGGTTCTACAATGTTAAGTAAAGGTTTTGATATAAAATTTGTGAGTGAACAAATGGGTCATCAATCTATTCCAATAACGCTAGAAGTATACCATCACATATTAACAGAAGTACAAAAAAAAACGCAAAAAAACTATATAATTTATAATTTTTAAGCCCAAAATAAGCCCAAATCGATATTTACAATATAAAAAAGCCCTAAATCTAGGGCTTTAATTTTCAATGGGGCGGATGATGGGGATCGAACCCACGAGTGTCTGGTTCACAGCCAGATGTGTTAGCCACTTCACCACATCCGCCATCTAGCGCGTCTTTTATTATACACGTTTCCATTTCATTTGTAAATAAAAAAAATTTATACTTTTTAGCACTCTCTTATTGACATTGCTAAAAAAAGAGGTATAATATAGTTAGCACTTGAATATAATGAGTGCTAAAGAGGTGATAATTATGGACATGATGCAAGATTATTCAAAAGATCCAAATGTTTTAGAAAAATTTGGTCGTAATATTATAGAAGAAGTTAAAAAGGGGAAAATTGATCCTGTCATTGGGCGAGATGAAGAAATTCGAGAAATCATTAAAATTTTATCACGAAAAACAAAAAACAATCCTGTTTTAATTGGTGAACCAGGAGTTGGAAAAACGGCAATTATTGAAGGTTTAGCTACTCGTATTGTCAAAGAAGATGTTCCACAAGGTTTAAAAGGAAAGATTATCTATGAATTAGATATGGGGGCTTTAGTTGCTGGTGCTAAATTTCGTGGTGAATTTGAAGATCGTTTAAAAGCGGTTTTAAATAAAGTCAAAGAATCGGAAGGAAAAATCATCATGTTTATTGATGAAATCCATTTGATTGTTGGTGCAGGTAAAGCGGATGGCGCCTTAGATGCTGGGAATATGTTAAAACCAATGCTTGCTAGAGGTGAATTGCATTGTATTGGTGCAACAACACTCAATGAATATCGGAACTATATTGAAAAAGATGCTGCTTTGGAAAGAAGATTTCAAAAAGTAAAAATTAATGAACCAACTGTAGAAGATACCATTAGTATTTTAAGAGGTTTAAAAGAAAGATTTGAAACATTCCACGGGGTAAAAATTCAAGATAACGCTTTAGTCAGTGCAGCCGTTTTATCTAATCGTTATATTACGGATCGTTTCTTGCCAGATAAGGCCATTGACCTTATTGATGAAGCCTGTGCCTCTATTCGAATTCAAATGGATTCAATGCCTACAGAATTGGATGAAATTTCAAGAAAAATTACACAGCTTGAAATTGAACGAACCGTTTTAGTCAAAGAAAAAGATTCTTTAAGCAAATCTAGACTTGAAAAAATTGTTGAAGAATTAGATGATCTTAAAAAACAAGAATTGGATTTAAAGACAAGATGGCAAAAAGAAAAAGATGAAATTAGTCATACCAAAAAATTAAAAGAAGATCTTGAAAAAGCTCGTTTTGAATTGGAAACGACTTTTAATCAAGGAAATTATGCTCGTGCTGGAGAATTACAATACAGTATTATTCCAAAATTAGAAGAACAAATTCAAAAAGAAAGACCTTCTAAGGATCGTATTTTAAGTGAAGTGGTTGATGAAAATAATGTTGCTGAAGTCATTTCAAAATGGACACACATTCCTGTAGCAAAACTTGTTAAAGGCGATAGAGAAAAACTATTAAATTTAAAAGAAACGCTTCAAAAAAGAGTCATTGGACAAGATGAAGCTTTACAATTAGTCAGTGATGCAATCATTCGTCAAAGAGCAGGAATTAAAGATCAAAATAAACCAATTGGTTCATTTCTTTTTTTAGGACCAACAGGGGTTGGAAAAACAGAAGTAGCCAAAAGCTTAGCCGAAGCTTTATTTGATAGTGAAACCCACATTGTTCGAATTGATATGTCTGAATATATGGAACGCCATTCTGTTTCTAGATTAATTGGTGCCCCTCCAGGATACGTTGGTTATGATGAAGGAGGGCAATTAACAGAAGCTGTACGGAGAAATCCTTATTCCATTGTCTTATTCGACGAAATTGAAAAGGCGCATCCGGAAGTATTTAATATTCTTCTTCAAATCCTTGATGATGGTCGAATCACAGACTCTCAAGGAAGGACTGTCGATTTCAAAAACACGATTATCATTATGACTTCAAATTTAGGTAGTGAATATTTATTAGAAGAAACACCTGATGCAATGCAAAAAGTTGATCATATTCTTCATCAAACATTTAAACCTGAGTTTTTAAATCGTATTGATGAAATCATTACCTTCCATCCTTTACATAAAGAAGTTCAAATCAAAATTGTTGAAAAGATGCTATCTGATTTGCAAAAAAGATTGGAAGAAAATGAAATTCATGTACAATTTAGTGATCGTATAAAAGAATATATTATAGAACAATCCTTTAACTATGAATTTGGTGCTCGTCCTATCAAACGTTTTATTCAAAAAAATATTGAAACATTTTTGGCACATTCAATTATCCAAAGTGATTTAGAACCTAAAAAAGAATATTTATTAGATTATGAAAATAATCAATGTGTATTAATACAAAAATAGCGATGAATTATCTCATCGCTATTTTTGTATAAAAAAAGAACTCAGCATCAACTAAGTTCATTCATCATCAACCTGGTGGGACCAAAAGGAGTTGAACCTTCGACCTCACCCTTATCAGGGGTGCGCTCTAACCAACTGAGCTATGGTCCCATACAGCATTGTTGATTTTATCATGATTCAATAAAATTGTCAATAAAAAAAGAGAAAGTTCTTTTTTTATTTTACATGTTGCTCTAAATAAGCAACGATGTCTTTTACTCTTAATAAGTCTTTAACATCATCATCTTCAACAGAGATGCCAAATTCATCTTCAAGCCCCATAATCACTTGCATAACTGATAAACTATCTGCATGTAAATCTTCAATAATATTAGATTCCATAGTAACTTGATTTTCATCAACGCCTAATTCAGCAACTAATACTTTTTTTACTCTTTCAAACATTTTATCTTCCTCCTAAGATTTCATTTTTAATTGTACTCATTTTCAAAAAACTTGTCAATTCATCATTACAAGCGATGAAGCCTTTATTCTTTTTTTGATATATTGAATGTATTGCATAAAGTCCTTATCATGCTGAACAATGAATTGAGCATCTTTTGAGGCCACCTTTAAAATCGCATAATCATCAATAATATTTGCAATTTTAAATTGCAATAAACCACTTTGTTTTAATCCAAATAACTCGCCTGGCCCACGTTTTGATAAATCATATTCTGATATTTTAAATCCATCATCGTTTGCAGCTAAAAATTGTAATCTTTCAATAACTTCTTGATCTTTAGAATCACTACATAAATAGCAATAGGCTTTTTCACCTGAACGACCGATTCTACCGCGCAATTGATGCAATTGAGCAAGTCCAAATCGTTCAGCATTCAAGATAATCATTCGATTAGCCTCAGAAACATGAACGCCAACTTCAATGACAGTAGTAGCAATCAAAATGCGCGCTTCACCCGTCAAAAATTCATTCATTACTTGATTTTTTTCTTCACTTTTTAACTTCCCATGCAAATAAACGCTTGGATAAGAAGGAAATAATTTTTTTATTTCTTGAACGACCGATTCTACATTTTTCAATTCCAATGTTCCTTCTTCAATAGATGGGCAAACAATATAAATCTTTCCGTCAGTTTCCTTTAAATAATTTTCTAATTCTTTTTTTAGAATTTGAATTTGATTGGTTGAAATAAATTTTGTCACTACTTGTCTTTTTTGATAAGGAAATTGAGCAATCGTCGAAACATCCATATCTAAATATAAAGTCGAAGCCAGTGTTCGAGGAATCGGCGTTGCACTCATATATAAAATATCTACTTGATTTCCTTTTTCTTTTAGCTTTAATCGTTGTTGTACACCAAAGCGGTGTTGTTCATCAATCACTGCTAAACCTAAATTGCTAAATTGAATATTTTCTTGAATTAATGCATGGGTGCCAATGATAATGACAGGTTTTTCTTCAGAAACTTTTTTTAAGACGCTTTCTTTTTCACTTTTAGACATGTTGCTTACTAGCAAATAAACATTGATAGAAAGTGGGTCCAATATCTGTTTAAAAGTTTGATAATGTTGTTTTGCTAAAATATCAGTTGGTGCCATCAGCGCTCCTTGATAATTTGCCGAATAATTAGCAACCAATGCAAACAAAGCGACCATGGTTTTTCCACTTCCTACATCTCCTTGCACTAAACGATTCATATGGCTTGTACTTTGTAAATCTTGTAATATTTCTTTTAAAACATTTTTCTGATCCTCACTTAAAGAAAATGGAAGTTGTTTTATAACATTTTCTAATACCTTTTTATTCCAAATTTTAGATTGCTTTTCTCCACTTTTTTGTAATATTTTTCGTTTTAAAGCACCAATCGTACAAAAATTTAAAAATTCTTCGTATTTTAAATGCCGTTGTGCCTGATGAAGTTGTGCTTTGGTTTGCGGAAAATGAATATATTGTAAACTTTCTTTTAAAGAAATGAGACGATATTTTAAAATAAATTCTTGAGGAATGACATTTTGAATATTTTCTTTTTGATATTGTTTTAATGTCCATTCCATAAAATTTTGAAAAGTTTGTGCTTTAATTGTTTGAGGAAGTGTATAAATAGGAATCCATTTTTCATGGTTCAAAAATCCAACAAAGAAAGAAGAGGCCACAACTTCTAATCGATAAGCATGGAATTTTCCTGTAACAACTAAGTGTGTTCCTTTTTTTAAAATAGAAGACCATTTCATTCGATTAAATAAATAAATGGTTATTCTTTTATTTTCATACTCAATCTCAAAAGTAGTTTTGCATTTTTTATGACCATAAACTTGTGTTTTAATTTCAGAGCAAATAGTTCCTTGAATGGTTACTTTTTGCTCATGCTCTTGTAAAGTTAAAGAAGATAGGTATAAATGATCATACCGATAAGGATAATACCTAAGCAAAGAAAAAAGAGAATCCAAATGCAATGATTCCATAATTTCTTTTCTTTTCGGCGTTAACTTATAGGTAATCATACAAAAACCCACCTTCAAAAAAAACCGGATAACCGGTTTTTATTATTCAACAGAAAGTAATAAGTAATAAACTGGTTGATCTCCCTGATTTACTTCCACTTCTACTTGTTTATATTTTTCATTAATATATTTTTTGATAGCATTGACATGTTTTTTTGCAATATCTGATCCTGTTAAAATGGTGACAATTTCTGAATCATAACCCATCATGGAATCAATCAAAGCACAAGAAACTTTAACAATATCTTTACTAGCACTAATGATTTTCTTTTCTTTAATTCCAATATAATCTCCAGATTTAATGGTAACACCATTTAAACGCGAATCACGTACAGCATAGGTAACTTGGCCACAGGTTACTCTTTTGATTGCTGCCATCATTTCTACAATATTATCATCAATTTCACATTCCGGATTAAAGCCCATAAACGCTGTAATTCCTTGTTGAATTGATGTTGTCGGAACCACTTTAGCAACAATTCCTTCTTTATTTAAAATATCAGCAGCTTGACGTGCAGACATAATGATATTTGAATTGTTTGGTAAGATAATTACGGATTCTGGATTTAATTTCCGTATTTCCTTGACAAAGTCTTCAATAGAAGGATTCATTGTTTGTCCACCACTTATGACAACATCAGCGCGTAAATCTTTAAAAATTTTAGTTAAACCTTTACCAACAGCAACAGTCACAATCGCTTGTTTTTTTCTTTCTTTTTTTGCTTTTTTTATTCCTTCATGTTGTACATCCATGTTTTCTATTTTCAAAGTATAAAATTCACCATATTGTTGTGCAAATTCTAAAACCTTACCTGGTGTTAACGTATGTACATGAACTTTTACTAAATTTTCATCTTGTACTAAAACAATGGAGTTCCCTATCGATTCTAAAAAACTTTGCAATTCCTCTTTATGATATTCTTTTTTATTTTCGCCTTCATTCAAATTTAAAATGAATTCTGTACAGTATCCAAAATCATCTTCTTTGTCTTCAATCGGTTCAAATAAAACATTTTTTGATGAAGTTGGTTTTTGTTCATTTAAAACAATAACATTTCCTTGTAAAGCCGCTAAAAATCCTTCTAAAATTTTTAAAATCCCAGCACCACCTGAATCAATAACATTCGCTTCTTTTAAAACAGGTAATAAATTGGGCGTGTTTTCTAATGATTTATGGGCTTCTTTAACCATAAAATCCATTGCTTCAACAAAATCAACTTTTTTATTTTCATTTAAAAATTGAAGTAAAGCTTCTGAACTTTCACGAATAACGGTTAGCATCGTACCTTCTACAGGCTTTAATACTGCTTTATAGGCTTTTTCTTTTCCACTTTGAAAAGCAAGAGCA
This sequence comes from Firmicutes bacterium CAG:631, assembly GCA_000433015.1. Taxonomy (GTDB): domain Bacteria; phylum Bacillota_I; class Bacilli_A; order RFN20; family CAG-631; genus Caccosoma; species Caccosoma faecigallinarum. Next base: position 125,645 of record HF998013.1, on the reverse strand, counting down.
AAATCCATTAATGCTAATTTTTGCTTTTCTTTAATTGCATCGCCAAAGCCTTTAAAAATTTGAGATAAAATGACTCCAGAATTTCCTCTAGCACCTAATAAAAGCCCTTTTGAAAAAGTCGTGGCTAAAACCCCAACAGAGTCTTCTTCCACAGATTGAATTTCATTAATACCACTTTGAATGGTCATCATCATATTCGTCCCCGTATCCCCATCTGGAATAGGAAAAACGTTTAATGCATCTACTTCTTTATAGTTATTTGATAAATTGTTTGCTCCTGAAATAAACATCCATTTCAGATCATCCATATTTAATGTATTCATTTGTTTAACTCCTTTAGAGATTATTTTTTTATTATTTAGGCATATATAAAAAGCCCTGACTTATTTTACAATATTTTATTACTGAATGCAATATTTTTTTCTTTTCATGCTTTTTATATAATAAATTATTTCATATTTTTTAATTTAGAGTTGAAAAAAAAGAGATTTAGTGGTATGATGTATAGGCACGAATTGTAAGGAGGTCTTACCATGGCAAGAGTTTGTGAATTATCAGGAAGAGGTACTCTTAGTGGAAATAAACGTTCTCACTCTATGCGCGCTAGCAAAAGAAAATGGAATGTAAATCTACACAAGGCGACAATTGTTGTTAACGGGCAAAAAGTTAGAGTTAAAGCTTCAGCTAGAGCTTTAAGATCACTTCATAAAGTTCAATCAACGATTGATTAATTCGTTATAGTAGATTTTAAACACTTTTTTAAAGTGTTTTTATTTCTGTGCATTTTTTTAGATTCCTCATTCTTAAATTTGCTCCGAAATGAGTTTAAACTATGGGCTGTTAGCTCAGCTGGTAGAGCAACTGACTCTTAATCAGTGGGTCAGGGGTTCGATTCCCCTACAGCCTACCATATTTGTACGACATGTCTGATACAAACTTAGAACTTCTAAGGGTGTGCAGACTTTTTTTGTTTTATCCGATAAATACGCACTTTTTAAAATTACGCCGTGTAGCGACTTATAAATAAGTGAAGAAAATTTATCATTTTTTAGAGCCAAGTTTACACGGCGTAGGAATTTTTACACGGCGTAAGGCTTTTGAAGAAGCCCTATGCACACCCCTAGAAAATTAACATAAACTTATCATATTTTGAGCCCATTCTTGTTGGAGATTAAGTTCTCAAATAGGGATGGGCTTTTTTGTTGCTGAAAATATTTTTTATTTTTTTGAAATTTCACCCCATCAAAACACCCTAGTTTTCTCCATTATGGTGAGAAGGAGATATGTG
>HF998013.1:122834-124279 GCA_000433015.1 Firmicutes bacterium CAG:631 | reverse complement strand
TTCTAAGAATTCCAAAGAGCAGTGTCGTTACTTATAAGAAGGTATCACCTGATGTAAAGGTTAAAGACCTAATAGGTGACAGAGTAGTGCCCATGATTTGCAATAACATTTTCTACATCTTGACCAGTTTTCTGTTCAATCTGCGAAAAACTAACCTCGTGCCTTTTATATTTTCTCTCTAAACTCTCAATACTTGGATTTTTATTTTTCATTTTATAATTATATCATAAAAAATAAAAATAGTAAAAAAAATCTCCTTGAAATTTCAAAGAGATTTTTGACTTTATGTTTTATTGTGTTATTTCTTCAGAACCAATATAAACTTCAAAACATATAGCTTCTGATTGAACAGTATCATCAGTGGCTTTTAGCCTTACAAGGAAAATCACACATTCGTAATAAAATCCAGTATTTGTATAAGTCCAAAGATTGCTTTCACTTAAACTTAAACTATCTGTCCAGCCTTCTGTGGAATAAACAGCATCATTTTCATCACTAGTTATTTCCAAAGTGGCTATATTTTCATCTTCACTGCCTTCGACAGTTGTTATATATTTTGGAGTATAATTAACAACTTTATATTCCAAATCGAATTCAGAAAATTGCTTTGCTTCAGACAATGTTAATTCTCTTACAAAACGGTCATAGCTAATACTTTCACCACTTTCATTTGCTTGTGAATAAAATTTTCCTACTTTTAAGTTATATGGATTTGAAGAATCTTGATAAAAAACAAATTTTTCTTCTTCAGGGCTATTTGACGTTCCTTGAGAACCAAATCCATAAAGTCCCGCACCTATCTTATCATCAATTGTTTGAATTTTTGATTTTAATGTGTAGGTGGTAGGAGATGTGCCTGCACTTGCGTTGTATGTGTTTGATTCTGGAATACGAGCAGATATAGAAATTTCTCCCGGCTCTACATTTTGAGCTGTCATCATTGTTGTGAAAGAACTAACTTCACTATCTCCATAGTTATATGTGGCAAATAGTATTTGATAAACACCCTTGCCACTCTCATCATAAAAAACTTGCACCGGATAACATTCAAACCATTCTCCATTATTTATTGAAAATTCAAGAGTTAAATTATTACGAGAAGAACCAGTAAGTTCATATTCGTCGTGTTCAAATCCTGTCATTTCGACATAAAGGCTTGCTCCATAATCTTGATAAACACTAACTATTTCAGCAGTGTTCGTCCTATCTTTTTTAGGGGTGTCATTGCCACCACCACAAGCCGACAACAAAAATATTGCAGGAACAATAACGGCAAATGCTAGACAAAAACTTAAAATTTTCTTTTTCATAAATCCTCCTTTTTATTGGATATATATTATATTGTAGCAAAAATTTAAAAAAGTAACAAATAAAATGCAACAGAAACAAAATTTGATTAGTTAATATATAAAGTATCTTAAATTGTGCCAGTTGCTAAAATCGCA
>HF998013.1:100273-122786 GCA_000433015.1 Firmicutes bacterium CAG:631 | reverse complement strand
ATTGCTAACATAATTTGTAAGATTCCATTAAATATATCAAACTTTTTGTATTTAAGGCTAGGGGTAACTTCAAGTTCAGCTTCTAAATTTTCGATTTTCTTTTGATTTTTCTCAACTACCGCTTTCCTTTTTTCCGCATTATAAACCATACCCTCATCGTCTTACCTTTATTGAGTCTTATTTTTTGGTTTGCTTATTTGATTGAAAAAAGAAGTATTATCGTAATTGAAGCAGATAGCATCACTTTTCATTATCATGTTTTTATCAAACCTAAAATGAAATATAATTACAAACAGGGGTTAAAAATATTTTATAGCAATATCAAAGAAATAAACACTAAACTTCATAAAGGAGATAAGATTCTAAGTGCCGATACAAATTTTTATAATCTAAAGTTAACAAATGGTACTATTATCACGTTTACTTTATTCCATTTTGGAAAAAAACAAGAAAAAATGATTTATGAAAATATTAAAACAACATTTTATGAATATCAAAAAAAATAATAAATAAATTTATTGATAAGATAAAATATCTATCATTTTTAAAAGTTTATCATCATGTATTCAAAAAGATAAAAAAACTGATATAATCAAATTAGGTAAAATTAGAATTTATAATTTGGAGAGGTACAATTTATGAATCATGTAAAAAAAGAATTAAAAGAATTGTATGAAAAATATCGTGTTTATGATTTTATAAAACGCTATAAAGAGATTATTAAGACGAATACAAATGTTAAATATAGTAAAGGTTGGGCACTGAAAGCAGGATTATACGAGCCATCATTCGTTTCAGAAATAAGAGTAACGAATTGTAGTATGGGTAAAGAAGTAAAAAATCCAAATAAAGGTTATGAATATAAGTATTATTTTGATGATCATGATAGAATTATTTTATCTGAAAGAGGTCCTGATAAGAAAGAATTAAACTTCTATTTTTATCATGATAATGTATTGGAATACATTTTCTATAATAAAGATTTTGGTATATCTAGCATTTCAAAATCATTTTATGATAATGAAGGTAGATTAGTTAGATATATTGCAATTCCTGATTTTTATAAAGATTTTAATAATACGACCCTTATAGAAGAACATCTTTTTCGATATGAAAATGATGTGACTTATATTACGGAAAAAGATTACTGGCAACCAGATGATTGTTGTCAATGTATTGATGAAGAAACAAGAGTCACTAATATGAAAGTCATTGAAAATATGGTATATTATTTAGATGAACAAAATAATGTTCAATCCTTTTATCCTATTCGATTTAAATTAGTGAATGGAAAAAAAGTGAATGTGCCACTTTCTAAGCCTGTTCCTATTTTCAAGATAATCAAAGAAAATATGATAAAAATATTAAATGAATGGAAAAATATCAATCCATCTGTAATATGGATTAATTGTGAAAGTCCGGATTTAGAAATGCAATATACAACTTTAAAAGAAGATTGTGAAGAAAAATGGAATATCGCGTTTTATGATGCGAATGAAAAAGAAATATTGGAAGATAAAAGCCATGTGCAAGTATTAGAGGATTTGTTATTCAATCATAATTGTGATTCCGATGATTTAATTTATGAAGATTATTTTGTTTCTAAAATGATTAAAATTATAAAAGAATTGCGAAAAGAAGGGTATTTCTTAGATACAACTGCTGTTATATTATCGGATTTAGAAATCAGCGAAAACACTTTTGAAATTGCTAAAAAAATTAACAAAAAAGAAATAATTAAAGGTTTTTTTAATGAATTTTTATTTTAAAATAAAAGTAGAATTAAAATATCTAATTGAAGGAGGTAAAAACATGAAATTTAAAAAAGGAGATAGAGTTCGTCCCTTAGTAACAATTGGTGAAATTCCAAAAGGAGCACTGTGTTTAGTCATATCCGTTAATCGATTTCATCATATGGTTAGCATTTTCTTCCCACAACCCAAAGACTCTATTTTTGAAGAAGACGATTTTACCTATACAGAGGATTGTGATGAATCCCTTTTAACCTTAGATAATGATACTGAAATTCCTGACTATTGGGAAGATTCTTATTTTTATTTTTAATTATTGAATAAAAAAAATGTAGACTGGCCTAACCGAAAAGAAAAGCGTTACCTCGTCTACATTTTTTATGTTTTTTATTTTTTCTTTTTATCCGTTATATTATCTATTGCGATAACTAAAGCCACTAAAAAAGCAAGATCTTCTTCATTAGTTTCAAGTTCAAAAGCATCATTAACTATGGTTATTTGTCTTGTTATTGTTCCAACAATCTCTCCATTTTTTAAAATTTGCGTTGTTCTTCCAAAAAATTTACCTTGAATTTTGATTTCATCTTTGTAGCCCAATACAAAATATTCTTGATTCGTGTTAAACATTTTATCTTTAACTGTTGCAATTTTATGTTTATTACTATCATAAATATAAGCTTTATGAATGAACCAATTAAACCACTTGTTTCTCACTTTAAAAAGGTGTTTCCCTTCTTGATTACAGATGTATTTCACTTTTGTAATACTGAAAATTCTTCCTTTAACTTGAAAAACAGGATTTTTATTCTCATCAACTACTGATGAATCACCACCCACAGACCATAATTTATTTTTAATATAGACTTTCATCTCATTTCCTCCTTTCTTTTAAATTGTTTTTGAAATAAAAAATCCTAATAAAATGGCAATTATCAACCAAACAATCAATTTGATTAATAAAAGAATAATCCATCTTTTTTTTGCAAGTTTATCAACTTGATATTCATTTGTTTGTTCTATACATTCATTTTGAGTTTCAATTTCAACTGCTTTTTTTGAAGGTTGTAATGAATTAAACTTGATTTTAATTTCATTTGTTTGATTCAGTTTCATTTTAAAATGACAATTCAAAGAAATACATTTCCGATCATATAATGGTTCAAAAATTCCAAAAATACTAATAATAAAAGATAAAATTGCATAAAGTAACCAAAATTTCCCTTTAAGTTCAAGATCTCTAGACAGAATGAATTCAATTTCTTCTTTTTCGGTTTGAATTTGAGCTTCATAAGAACCAAATTCATTTTTTTTAAAAAATATATATTGACCATCTACTTGAACACTGGGAATAAAATTTTTTTGAAGACCTACCAATTTACAATGAATCGTGTTCATGAAAATACCTCCAATACGATAGCAAGAATCATGAGCAATGCGACAATCAAGATAAAAATAGATAAACCAATTCGTCCTTTATGTTTTGTTTGTTTGTCAAAAAATAATAAAACAATAGAAAGAATAGCAAATAAAATCGTTAACCCAGCAAAAATTAAACTATTATTACTAAAAAAAGATGAAATGCTACTTGATACATTCATAGCAACAATTAATTGATCAAAATAGTTTGGAGAAATAGCAAAAATGGTCCCCAATGTAACTATTATAATGACAATACCTACAAGAAAAATAAAACCTGTAAAAATAAATGATAAAATACCACATAAGCATAAAACAAGCATAAAAATAGAAAGATTAGAAAAAATTTTCCCAAGTCGTATCAAAAAGTTTTTTAACTCATTTTTAGATAGCATTAAAAAAGATGTATTTTCCATATCGGCCCCCCTAAATTAGATTATTTTTTAATATTTTAACATAGGTTTATTTTTTATGTCAAATAAGCCAAAATGAAGTTATTGATTGAAATTGATTGAAATTTTTTTTAAAACTTTTACTTTAGAATTTTTTTTAATTTTTATTGTAAATTGAACTATTTTTTTATATCATAATTTTATGGGAGGAGAACGTTATGGGAAAAAGAAAGGAAAACTTATTTAGTGATTTAAATTCTCAGCCTGAAGCAACACAAATTGAAGATTTAATAGAAGAAGATGAAGAAATTCTTTGGAGAGGAAATCCTAAAAAAAGTGCTTATATTTTAGGGGCCATCATAAGAATGTTACCAATTGTTTTAATATGGCTTATATTTGATGGAGCTTTTATTTATTTAATTTGTCGATTTGCTGCTTCACTTGGAAAAATGATTTGGCTTTTAATTGCTTTTTTCATTTTACATTTAACTCCGGTTTGGATTTGGTTAGCCAATATTATCAAATCTAGTTTGCAACATAAAAATATACAATATGCCATCACAACTAAAAAAATTATTATTCGTAGTGGAATTATTGGCATTGATTTTAAAACCATATATTATTTAGAAATAGGCGGCATTAAATGCCGTGTCAATTGGATAGATAAACTTTTAAAAGTTGGAGATATTTATATTAGCGGTTCTCATCAATCTGTAATTTTACATGATCTTAGCAAACCTTATGAAATTGCATCTCGATTAAATCAAATGGTTGTTGATATTCAAGCCGATATGCATTATCCTAATGATTTAAGACCAAAAGAAAATCATGGCTATCAAACCAAATATCGTAAATGATTTTGGTTGATAATAAATAAAGGGGGAATTCAAAATGGGTAGAAAAATTGGCACAGTATCAATGGGGGTTCGTGCACCTATTATTAAACAAGGAGATCCATTAGCAGATATTGTTACTGATGCCATCGTCGATCTTACAAAAGAAGGAATTGTTTTACATGATAGAGATGTTGTAGCAATTACCGAAGCGGTTGTTGCACGTAGTCAAGGTAATTATGCAACGATCGAACAAATCGCAGCCGATGTTTCTAAAAAATTTGGTAATCATACAGTGGGAGTCATTTTCCCAATATTAAGTCGAAATCGTTTTTCAGTATGTTTAAAAGGAATTGCCAAAGGATTAAAAAAGATGGTTTTAATGTTAAGTTATCCCTCAGATGAAGTGGGAAATCATTTAATTGATTTAGATGCTTTAGATCAAGCCAAAGTTAATCCTTGGAGTGATGTATTATCGTTAGAAGATTATCGTCGTCTTTTTGGATATCAAAAACATTATTTTACAGGAGTAGACTATGTTGAATTTTATAAAAATTTAATTGAAGAACAAGGTTGTGAAGTACAAATTCTTTTTGCAAACCAACCACAAACAATTTTAAATTATACATCCCATGTTTTAACTTGCGATATTCATTCACGTACAAGAACAAAAAGAATTTTAAAAGAAAATGGTGCAAAAGTCGTTTATGGTCTTGACGACATTTTAACTGAATCCATCAATAACAGTGGTTATAATCCGCAATATGGATTATTAGGTTCTAATAAAGCAACGGAAACTTCGATAAAATTATTTCCAACACATTGCCAAGAATTTGTTTTAGAAGTTCAAGCTAAATTAAAACAAAAAACAGGCAAAAAACTGGAAGTCATGATTTATGGAGATGGCGCATTTAAAGATCCGGTCGGTAAAATTTGGGAATTAGCGGACCCTGTTGTCTCTCCAGGATATACTGATGGTTTAGAAGGCACGCCAAACGAAGTTAAACTAAAATATTTAGCTGATAACGACTTTTCCAATTTAAAAGGACAAGAATTACAAAATGCGATTAAAAAATACATCAAAGAAAAAGATGAAAAAAATGAAAGTTTAAAGGGTAAAATGGTAACCCAAGGAACAACTCCAAGACGACTAACTGATTTAATTGGCTCTCTTTGTGATTTAACATCAGGAAGTGGAGACAAAGGTACCCCCATTATTTTAATTCAAGGTTATTTTGATAATTACACAAAGGAGAACGAATCATGAAAAAACTATTATTACTGGCCACTTGTTTATTTTTTACAACAGGCTGCCAAGACACTCCCTCTTCTCAATTAAAAGAAGGAGAAATTTGTGACTTGACTAAAATTGAACTGGCTGTTGATGAAACGTATAACGTTTATATGATGCTAAATGAAGAATTTAAAAATGAAACCTTAACGATGGAGCTCTCTAATCAAGATATCATTCTAATGGATGCTGATTTGGGTATTATTCAAGGGAAAAAACTTGGTGAAACAACACTAACAATTAAATCTTCTGAATATTTTCAAAAAATACCAATTTCAGTTCTTTCCGATGAATATATGAACGAACATTTTGTCGTAGATAAAGGTCGTTTGTTCCAAAAAACTGCCGTTTTTTACGGAGATTCTATTACTGATTCCCATCCTTCTCGTCGACCAGGATATGAACAATACAAAGATTTAAGTTATTATCCTGAAATTATTCAACAAGAGGCCATGTTAAAACAACATTTTAATCTTTCTTATAGCGGTGCAACAGCTGCTTATTGTCCATCTATTGTCAATATTGGTGGTTCCACCGTTTTAGGATTTAATCAAGTGAAAAATTCTCAAGAAGAAGCACAAAAATCAGATTATGCTTTCATTTTAATTGGAACAAATGACTTTATGCGTTGTGTTCCTTTAGGAACAATAGAGGATGACCCACAAGTGTTTGAAGATGCAACCACATTTACAGGCTCCCTCAACTACATGTATAAAACTTTACTCTCCTATAATCCTAAAATTCGTATTGTGGCTATCTTAATTCCTTTTGCTACATGGGGACAAGATACCAATGCTGCTTATGCTCCAGGATATGGTACTTCTAGAGATGAATATAATGCTAAAATTCTTGAAATTGTTGAAAAGTATCACTTCATTTCGATTCCTACAATGGATTTATGGGATGCAACTAATTGGCAACAATACATTTATGATGGAATTCATCCAATAAAATTAGGGCATGAAACTTTAGCAAAACGCATTTTAAATGAAATTTAATCTTTACACACTAGATATATCTAGTGTGTTTTTTTATTTCAAATTGCATTTTTTCTATTTTAATGTTAGTATTTGTATACAGATAAGACTTTAAAAGGAGGTATCAAGATGGATACAATTGAAAAAGTAAACAAAATCATTTGTATTGATCATTTAACCAAAGATTTTGGTTATCAAAGAGGCGTTTTTGATATTTCTTTTAATGTCTATCAAGGAGAAGTTTTTGGCTTTTTAGGGCCAAATGGCGCAGGAAAAACGACAACGATTCGACATATCATGGGGTTTGCTAAACCACAATCCGGTACTGTCTCTGTTTTTGGAAAAGAAAGCTATCAATATTATAATCAAATTCTAGAAAATATTGGTTATCTTCCTGGAGAAGTCGCTTTACCTGAAAACTTAACCGGAAAGCAATTCATTCAAATGATGCAAGAACTTCGAAAAGCAAAAAATTTTAAAAGATTACAATACCTATTAGAAAAATTTCCATTAGATCTCCATGAGGATGTAAAAAGAATGTCGTTAGGAGATAAAAGAAAACTAGCGATTATTACTGCATTTATGAATGATCCTGATGTTTTAATTTTAGATGAGCCAACAAGTGGTTTAGACCCTATTATGCAAGAAAAATTTATTCAATTCATTTTTGAAGAAAAACAAAGAGGAAAAACCATTTTGCTTTCTAGTCATATTTTTAAAGAAGTGGATGCTACCTGTGATCGAATTGCAATTATCAAAGATGGAAAAATCGTATCCATTTTTGTAGCAAACGATTTAAAATACAATACCAATAAAACTTATCAAATTACTTTTTCAAATGACACTTCTTTTACGCAATTTTGTCAAATGAATTTTCAAATATCTTTTACGGATCCCACCAAAAAAATTGTAAAAGTCAATATTGATAATATTCAAATTAACACATTAATTCAAGCCCTTAAAAATTTAGATGTTTCTTCTTTTAGCGAAATTCAATTTTCTTTAGAAGATTATTTTATGAACTTTTATAAACAAGATCAAACCTATGGAGGGATTTAAAATGAATGTTATCGAAGTGAAACATCTCACCAAAGATTATGGTAACCAACATGGCATTTTCGATATTCATTTTAATGTCCAAGAAGGCGAAATATTTGGCTATGTTGGCACAAATGGAAGCGGAAAAACAACGACAATCCGTCATTTAATGGGTTTTTTAAAACCTGATAATGGTTCTGTAACTATTCTAGGAATGGATGCAGTAACTCAAGCTTGTGAAATTAAAAAATATATTGGTTACGTTCCAGGAGAAATTGCTTTTCCAGATTTAAGTACAGGAACCGAATTTTTGCATGCACAAGCAGAACTCTTACATTTAAAAGATATGTCTTATGCCAATTATCTCATCCAAAAACTACAATTAGATACTTCAGCAAAATTAAAACGCATGTCGAAAGGAATGAAACAAAAAACAGCAATCGTCGCTGCATTAATGGCTGATCCTAAAATCATTATTATGGATGAACCAACCACAGGTCTAGATCCTTTAATGCGGTTGGCCTTTATTGACATTATCCTTGAAGAAAAGAAAAAGGGTAAAACTATTTTCATGAGTAGTCATATCTTTGAAGAAATTGAATCTACTTGCGACAAAGTGGCTTTAATTAAAAATGGACATTTAGTTAGCGTTGCCGATATGAATCAAATTCGGCATCATAATATCAAAACTTATCAAATTGGGTTTGAATTCAAAAAAGATTACCAAGCGTTTTTGAAATTAGATTATATTATTATGAAAAAAAATCTTTCATCTTTACAATTAACCATTCAAATAGAAAATGAAAAAATAAACCAATTGTTTTCTGATTTAGCACAATTTACAATTAAAAATATTAATGAAATCAAATATGATTTAGAAACTTATTTCGATTCGTTATTTTTAAAGGGGGAAAAATAGCCATGTTGATTAGTAAACCTTTATTAAAACAATCTATCAAAGCAAATAGTTCTTTATGGGGCTTTGTTACGTTGGGATTATGTATCATTATTGCTGTGCTCAATTTATTAATTGGTGGCAAAGATTTATCCTCGGGAAATGTAAATATGTCAGAGATTGGAAAATATATTATGGCTTTAAAATGGGGAGGCGAACAGCGCTATGATGAAGCGTTGACCTTATCTGGTCTTTTTGCCGCAATGGGATTTGGTAGTGACTTATTACAATTACTACAATCAATGAATATTAATTTTTTTGTTCAAGAAATGTATTATGCTCTAGCTGGAATAATGCTTCCAATGATTTTTGTCATTGTAACAGCCAATAAATTAATTGCTAGTCAGATTGATAATGGTTCAATGGCTTATGTCTTATCAACTCCTACAAAAAGAATCACGGTTGCATTTACCCAATTATTTTATTTAATTGGAGCTTTATTTAGTATGTATTTTATCGTTACTTTTGTAGATACAATGACTCGTTTGATTAGTGCTGGAACTGTAGATTTAGCCAATGTTATCTTATTAAATTTGGGCAGTTTTATTGTAATGATTGCGATTGCTGGAATTTGTTTCATGGCCTCTTGCTTATTTAACCTCTCTAAACATTCTTTAGCGTTGGGAGGCGGAATTACCGTTTTCTTTTTCATTTGTAAAATTTTAGCTTTATTTGGAACAGATAGTTTTGTATCTGTTGGAATGGGCGTAGAAGAAATGCAAATATTTAACTATTTAACTATCATTAGTTTGTATGACACAGCGGCAATTGCAGACCTCAATCCTATCTTTATCTACAAACTCTTTATTTTAATTGCAATTGGTATTATTACAACTATAGTAGGAATTTATTATTTTAATAAAAAGGATTTACCTTTATAGTATAAGATGATTCTTCTCGCTTAAAATAATAAAAGGAGGACTTCTTTTATGATCATTCGTGCTAATCCTTTTCCCATTTTTCCTAAATGGATTCAAATTAAAAATAAAAAGAAAAAAGAACAACGATATACCATTACTGCCCCTTATCATATTGAATATGATTTACAAAAGAAAACAAAACTTCCTTATTATAATCATATTGAAACTGCAGGATTTTATCATTCTGCAATCCTTTTTTATGGCATTCAATCCAATAAAAAATTGCGATTAGCCAAACATTTGGTCTTTCCAACTTTTAGAAAAAAAGAAAATGATACGAGAGGAAGTTTTTCTATTTATGTTGAAAAAGAATTAATTTTGAAAATCAATCATGAGTTGATTAAGGAAGAACAAGTTCAAATGGTTGCACTGGATGGTTTCATTCACATCAAAAGCAAAACTTTAGATACAGAAGTTCAAAGAACTTTTTTTGCTGCTAGTGATGCTCCTGCTTTTATTACAAAAATTCAGATATCAAATCATAGTCCTTTTGAACAAAAAATAGAGTTCCATACTCCTTCTTGTTTATTTCAAGAAAAACCACAAAATTGTGACCAAGATCGCCCTTATCAAATCTTATCACAAATTTGTTTCGATACTTTTGATTCGAAAATAGAAAATGAAATGGTGCAATTGATTTTAAAACCAAAACAAGGTATATGTTTATATCATGTTATTGCCTGCCGTTATTTAGATGAGCAATACACTTTTTCGTGTGCGGAACAAGAAAATAAACGTTTATTGTTTTTAAATCAAATGCAACAACAAGTCGAATTAAAAACCAATCACCCTGTGCTAGATACCATGTTTTATTTTGCAAAAATTCGAGCCAATGAAAGCATTTTTAAAACCAAAGCCGGTTATTTACATTCTCCAGGCGGTGGTAATTATTATGCTGCAATCTGGACTAATGATCAATTAGAATATGCCAATCCTTGTTTTGCATATTTTAGTTACTATCCAGCCTATGCTTCTTGCATTCGTTCCATGGATTTATACGAACCTTATATGTATAAAAATCAAGCTTTAGTCACTAGCATCATTGCAGAAGGAACGTCTTTTTGGAATGGAGCCAAAGATAGAGGGGATGGTGCGATGTACGCTTATGGTGCATCTTCTTTTTTACTAATCATAGGAAATAAAGAATTAGCACAGGCTTATGTCAAACCTATCCAATGGTGTTTGGATTATACATTAAACAAAATCAATGAACAAGGTGTCATTGAATCAGATACAGATGAACTAGAAAATCGATTCGAATCAGGAAAAGCCAATTTAGCGACCAATGCTATCGCCTATGCTGCTTTAAATAGAGCTGCAAATTTATTTAATGCTTTAAATATTCCACAAAATTATAAAGAAAAAGCAGAGGAATTAAAAAGAAAAATTGATGATTATTTTTTTGATCAAGTAGAAGGATATTTTACTTATCGATATTGTAAAGAAGAAAATCATTTACGCGTTCAAATGTGCTATCCCTTAATGAATGGGATTTTAACTAAAAAAGAAGAAGTTGTTTCTACACTCATTCATAGTCCTTTATGGACACAAGAAGGATTTTTAACAACAACCGCTTCGGATGTTTTTTGGGATCGATCCACTTTAATGGCAATTCGAGCAATATATTGTGCTAAAGATAGTATCAATGCAACAAAATATCTTCTATCTTACTCATTTAATCGCCTTTTAACGGATCATGTCCCGTATGCCATTGAAGCTTATCCTGAAGGAAATCAAGCGCAATTATCTGCTGAAAGTGCTCTTTATATTCGTATTTTTGTCGAAGGAATTTTAGGTTTTGTTCCTCATTCATTTTCATCTTTTTATTTAAAACCATCTTTATGTAAAACGCTATCTTATATAGAAATCAACTATCTTTATTTATGTAATAAAAAAATTAATATTTATGCTACTCTTTTAAAAGATCAACGAGTTGAATTAGTTTTAAGTGGTGATATTCAACAAAAACATACTTTAAGTAACTATCAACAAATTTTAATTGAATTAGAATAAAATGCAAGCATTGAATTTTTAAATGGGTATGCTATAATTAAAATAGATTTGTGATTCATTTATCATTATAGGAGGGGCTATCATGAAATCATGTAATCATTGTCAGAAAAACTTTTCTGATGCTTTATCGTATTGTCCTGATTGTGGAAAGAAATTAGAAGTTCAAAATTTAGAAAATCATCCACATAAAGAAACAATGAATTCTATTTTAATTTCAATTTTTACTTTGTTAATTGTTGTTGTTTCGTTTGCTTTTCTTTTTATTCCTTTTATTTCCGTTACAAATGTTCCCAATATAAATGGAGAAACAATTTATGAAAGCAATACTTATTCTATTTTTTACTTTTTAACAGATCATTTTCAATATCAATTTAATGAAGGCGATGTTAGGCCAGATTATTTATCTCGCTTTCCTTATGATTTAGGAATGATAGTAGCAATATTGATTTTTAGTATTATCGTTTTTTGCTTTATTGCTGCTATTGTTTATTTTTGTATTTCTCTTAAAAAGAAAAAAGATTCCCCATTTTTGTTAAATCTTGCAATCATTTCAATATTATCCATTATATCTTTTTATATTTATCAAAAAACTTATGTTATTGATGCAGAGGTTCAAATGGAAATAATAGGAATCATCTATTTTGTTTTATTTGGTTTTTTACTTCTTGTTAGCCTATTTCTATATGTATTTTCTAATCAGCAAAAATTTCAAAAAAGGACTTATAAGGTTCAAATTATTGTCGGAGTAATCGGAAGTATTTTCCTTATTTTATCGATGTCTTTCTTTTGTAAACTTCCAGATACTTTATCATATGACTCAGCTTTTTCAGATGAATCAACATCTCTTCTTGTATTTCATGATATTTTTGAAATAGAAGACAATGCACTGGGAATGAAATTTTATTCTTTATCGATATTTTATTTTGCTGCTGCATTTTGTTTATTATTTTATTTTATACATTCAATATATGATTTTAAACCATTTAAAAAATCAATCAAAACAAGTAGTCAAATCATTGCTGGCATTTTTATTTTTCTTACCCTTTGGAATGGTATTCTTTTATTAAATAGTGTTGATTTTTATTATTATAATAACGCTTATAGAGTGGATGAAATCATTGTGAATTATTTTTATATTGCTTTTATTGTAATAGCCAATATCCTTGTTACGATTCTTTGGTATTTTAATCTTTCTTATGAAAAAGAACACAAAAAATTACAAATAATTGAATAAAAAAGCAAAAAAGGACGATTTGTAAAAATTTCGTCCTTTTTAATTAAATATAGTATTCATTAAAGATAATGGATTGAACAGAAAAACTTTCGCTTTCTTCTAGTCCACTAACTGGTGTTTCCACTTCATTAATGATAAAACTAACATTTTCTACTTCATCATAAAGGTTCATTGAAGCTAAAATCACTTCATAAATATCGACTTGTACACTATTTTCATCAAATAAAGCTTTTTCATTTAAAGTAACTTCTAATATTTGATCAGTTAAAGTAGAACTTGCTTCTAATTGAATATCTTGTAAACAATCCACGACTTTTAAACGAGTTGTAATGGATGGTTTTTCTAATAGTTTTTCAATGGTCAAATCATAAATGGATAATTCTTCTTGATTTTGTACATATTGTGTGACTGGAATAATATAATCCACATTATCAATTGTTTTTGTATAATAAGATAAAATTCTTGTAGAACCTAAAATATCTGGTGTAGATGTCACTAATAAATTATTAATGCCCATATCGCGTGTTAATAAAGAAGCAACTGGAGTTTGTCTTCGAGGCATTTTTAATATCGGTTCTTGATTAAGTGTCAACGAGACTCCTTCTACTTCATCAAACTCCGTCATCGTCCATGTAATGGATTCTAGTAATGCCACTTCATTTTTTTCATCATATTCAAAAAATCCTTCATCAAAATCAATGGTTAAAACATTTTGATCATCTAAAGTTAATTGATTGATTTTTGCTTCTTCAGGAATTAATCCTTGGAAAGTATCGTTGCAAATGGCACTATTTTCTTTAATTAAAGAAAGAACCATCAATAGATTTTCTCCCAATGTATCTTTTTGATTAAATTTAATCGTTAGAGGAACCAACGTGTGGTCTTTTGTACTCGCTAAATAGACATTCGCTTGTTGTTGTAAAACTGTTTCTTGTGGCTCATTATTTGCCACTTCTTTTTTGTTGTTTTTACCAATTAAAATGGTTGCAATGATTAAAATAGCAATAAGTGGAATTGCTATCAGCACAATTTTTTTCGCCTTTTTATTTAATTGAATCATACTATCCTTCCCTTCACCAAAACTATATGAAACTTCGATTTTAAAAATACCTTTTTTTTAAAATAAAATAGCCCAAAAAGGGCTATAAAGATATTTCTTTCATTTTGAGAAGCTCAACAACTGCTTGCGCTCTACCTTTAACATCAAGTTTTAGCATAACGTTAGAAATATGATTGCGCACGGTTTTTTCACTAATATATAACCGTTCAGCGATTTCTTTTGTTGATTTATTTGAAATCAATAATTCAAATATTTCTCTTTCTCTTTTAGTGAGTACTGATGTCATATTTAACCTCCGTTTGCCTCACTATCATCATATGCATTTTTTTAAAAATGGTTTGTATTGTTAAGTACTTTTTGAAGATTTTTAGCAACATTGAGTGGTAATATTTGACTTAATTGTTCTAAACTACATTTTTTCAGTTCATCTAAAGTCGGATAAAGTTCTAACAATCTTTTTTTTCTTGCTGGACCTAATCCTTCTACTTGATCAAACAAAGAGGAAAACATCGACTTTGCTTTTTTTGCTTTAAAAAAGGTAATGGCATAACGGTGTACTTCATCTTGTAAACGCATTAAAAATAAAAATAATTTACTATTTTTTGCTAGTTCTACTTCCTTAAAATTAGGTAAAATCAACGCTCGTGTATGGTGATGTTGATCCTTAGCTAGTCCACAAACATCTAATGTAATTCCTAAAGTTTGTAAAGCATTCATCGCTGCTTTCATTTGATTTACTCCACCATCTACGATGAGCAAATCACTAAAAGGAAGATTATCTTTTAATAAATTATAAAATCGACGATAAATCACTTCATAAGTGGATGCCAAATCATCTTGCTTATTTTCTCCTTTGATAATAAATTTGCGATATTTGTTTTTGATAGGATAGCCATTGGTAAAAACAACCACTCCTCCAACTGCGTTATCTCCACTAATATGACTAATATCACACATTTCAATGGTACTTACTCTTTCTTTATTGAAATATTTTCCAAGTTCAATAAAAATGTCTTCATCTTTTAAAGCTAAAGAAACAAATTTTTCTTCTAATGATTTTTTGGCATTTTCAACTGCAATTAAAATTAAATCTAATCCTTTTGCAGCTTTAGGATAAATGACTTTAACCATTAAAGTTTCTTCTAATAAATTAAGATGAATACCATTACTGATATAAATTTCTTTAGGAATATCATGGGTTTGATAAAACTGCATCAAATAATCCAATAATGGTTCTTCAATCGTATCTAAAATATCAATGACCTCATTAATTTTAGCATTTAAATAACCATTTCGATACATAAGAATCGTAATCGATAAATAACCTTCTTTTTGATAAAAACCGATGATATCGCGATTGACTTGATCGTTAAATTCGATGACTTGCTTATCTGTAACGGCATGAATTTGTTGAATGAGTTGTTTGTATTCATTTGCTTTTTCAAATTCTAATGCATCACTGGCCTGATGCATTTTTTGCGTTAAATCTTGCAAAATATCTTTAGTGTTACCTTTGAAAAATTTATCGATTTCATTGACAATTTGTTGATAATCTTCTTGTTTCACTTCATGAATACAAGGCGCTAAACATTGTTTCATATGATAATACAAACAGACATTTTTTGGTACAACTCGACATTTTCTTAAAGGATAAATTGCATTTAACAAATGCATTGTATTATAAGCCGCTTTAGAATCAGGAAAAGGACCATAATGCTTATAACTTTTCGATTTGGCATCCCTTGTAATTTTTAATCGCGGATTTTTTTCTTTACTGATTGCAATATAAGGATAATGCTTATCATCCTTAAAAATGACATTAAAAGGAGGATAATATTGCTTGATAAGATTAATTTCTAAAACGAGCGCTTCTTTTTCTGATAAAGTGACAAAAAATTCTAAATCATCAATTTGTTGGACTAATTTAGCCGTTTTATTATTATAGGCACGATTAAAGTATTGTAAAACACGATTCTTTAACTTTTTTGCCTTTCCAACATATAGAATATTTTGATCAGCATCTTTAAAGATATAGCATCCTGGTTGCAAAGGTAAAATATCTAATTTTGCTTTTAATTTTTCATTCATTTGAATCACCTATTTTAAATTAACAATGGTCACTCCCATTCCACCTTCTCCATACACACCACTACGATAGCTTTTAACAAAAGAAAGTTGTTTTAAATCTTCTTGAATCGCTTTTTTTAAAGTTCCTGTGCCGATTCCATGAATAATCGTAACGCTAGGATAATTGACTAATAAGGCTTGATCTAAGTAGGAATGGATAGCTCTTAATGCATCTTCAACATGATAACCGACAACATTAATGGATGTAGGTACATTTTGCAAAATTTCTTTTTTGCTCACTTGAGGTCGACTCTTTTTATTTTCTTGTTTTAAGTCTACTTTTTTTAATTCTTTAAGAGAAACTTTAACGGATGTATTTTGAATCGCAACCATGGCATAATGATTTTTAATTTCTTGAATTTTCCCATAGTTATGTAAAGATTCTACATACACATTATCTCCAATTTTTAAAGTTTGATCTTCTACAATCGTTGGTTTTTCTTCTTGTTGCAGTTGTTGAAATTGCTTTAAAATCGCATTTTTTTGATGCAATTTAAAATTTTCTTGATTGTTATTTTGCAATTGAGCAATTAATTGGTCAATTTGTTGTTTCGTATCCTCAAATAACTCTTCTTGTTTTTTTTCAAATTGCTCTAAAATTTTTTGTTGTTGGTTTTGTAGTTGCTGTTTTTCTTGTTGCAATTGGAGTTTTATTTCTTTGACTTCATTTTCTTGATTTTCAATTTCTTTTAATTTTTGTGCTTCTAGTTTTAATTGTTGATTCATAAAATCAATGAGTTGTTCTAAAGTAGAAGTATCTTTATCTTTATATTCTTGCGCTTTTTTTATAATAGAAGAAGGAATTCCTAGCCGTTTACTAATTTCTAATGCATAAGATCTTCCTACAACATGTAATAATAATTTATACGTTGGTGTCATCGTTTTTTCATCAAACGACATGCTTGATAATAAAATAGAACTTGATGTCTTAGCAAAATCTTTAACACCCACATAATGGGTTGTCACGAGAGCCATCATTTTTTTATCATCCAAATCATCTAAAATCGCTTTTGCCAATGCTTCACCTTCTTTTGGATCTGTTTTAGAACCTAATTCATCGAAAATGACTAAAGAATTTGCATCCGCATGTTTTAATATATAGGAAACATTAGCCATATGGCTACTAAAACCAGATAAAGATTCTTCAATGGATTGTTCATCTCCAATATCTGCAAAAATATGGCTAAACACTTTTAAAGAGGCTTCTTTTACAGGGAGTGGTAATCCACATTGATTCATATAAACCAAAAGTGCCACAGTTTTAATAGAGACCGTTTTTCCACCCGCATTTGGACCAGAAATCACAAGAATTCGATGCCCATTTTTACCTAAAACATAATCATTAGAAATGACCTTTGTGGAATCAATCAATGGATGTTTTGCTTGAATTAAAGAAAGATAAGAATCGTTTAAAGTAGCAATTTCATATTGTTTTTCTACGCCATAAGTACCTTTTAACAATAAAAAACTAATTTCTTTTAAAATTTCATTATTTTGCAAAAAGCCTTCTTTTTCTTTAACAATCATTTGACAAAGTGCTTTAATAATTCTTTTTTCTTCTGCTAGTTGTTCATATCTTAACGCTTCTAATTGCAAATTTAGTTCAATCACTTCTTGTGGTTCAATATAGTAGGTTTGTCCAGTTTCACTAATATCAATAACCATTCCTTTCACTTTATTTTTAGACGTCGCCTTAATTGGCAAAACTAAGCGATTATTTTTACTAGCAACAAAATAGTCTGTCACATCGTTTGCATATTTTTTTAATAAGTTATTTAAAGCATTTTTTATCTCTTCTTCGCATTTTTGAATTTTTTTCTTGATGCTTTTTAACATTGATGAAGCATGATCATATAAGCTTAAATTAGGAGCAATACAATATTGAATTTGATCCGCAATAGAACTAAAATAAAATAATTTTTGAATGGATTGGCAAGTAAACGGATAGATGTTTACATCTAAACTTTTTTTAAATTCTTTTAGTTCTTTTATAATTTGTAAATGAATGAAAAAATCATATATTTCTGAAATTTGCAAAACACTTCCAATTTGTAATTGGTTAATATAAGGTTCTACATCGATTAAAGAAGCTAAATTCGGCATTAAACCTAGTGTTTTTAATTGATACCCTTCTTGAGTTTTATTTAATTCTTCCTGTACACGTTCTAAAACAAAAAAAGGCTTTAATTCCATTAGTTTTTTTCTACTTAAAGCATTAATATTATATTTTAAAATTTGCTCTTTAATTTTATCGAATTCTAAAATATCAGCCAAAGGTTTCATTGATCTACTCACCTCATCTTTATTATACCAAATTATTAGACAAAAGCGTGCATTTTTCAGTATAATATGGAAGAAAGGGGAGATATTTATGAAATATCCCGCATTTTTAAAAAAAGACGCAACGATATATCTTGTTGCTCCTTCCTATGGTTCTCCTTATGATCCTTATAAATCAAGACTTGAAAAAAGTATTCAAATCTTTCAAGAAATGGGACTGACCATTCAAAAAGGTCCTAATATTTTTCACTTACAAAAAGAAGAAAGTAACACACCCCTTCTTCGTGCAAAAGAATTGATGGATGCGTA
This sequence comes from Firmicutes bacterium CAG:631, assembly GCA_000433015.1. Lineage (GTDB taxonomy): Bacteria > Bacillota_I > Bacilli_A > RFN20 > CAG-631 > Caccosoma > Caccosoma faecigallinarum. The sequence goes on along the minus strand of HF998013.1, from coordinate 104,190 downwards.
TTGCTCCTCTTGTCAATTCGTCTGGTCTGTAGCCGGAGGTGAATTAATGACCTTAATTCTTCCTTATTTAGATAAACAAAAAATAATGGAAACAACACCAAAATGGTTTATGGGATATAGTGATAATACCATTTTCACTTATTTTTTAACCACTTCTTGTGATATTGCTAGTATTTATTCTTATCATCCCCATAGCTATTGTGTTCAACCATGGCCTGCTTTTTTAAAAGATCCACTTTCTTTCCTTTTTGGTAAAAAAACTTCTTTTCAATCCTATGAAAAATATGAAAAAGAAGAAAAAAAAGAAGTGGGAAATCCTTTTTATTCTTTTAATTTGACTGAACCAGTCTATTGGAAAAGTTTAGATGAAACGAAAAAAGAAACTTTTATGGGACGATGTATTGGTGGATGTTTAGATGTACTACTAGCCTTTGCAGGCACTTGTTATGATGCTACATTATCTTTTATCCATCAATACCAACAAGATGGCTTCATCTGGTACTTTGATATTTTTGATTTAACTCCTGTATCTTTATCATTAGCCTTGTTCAAATTAAAAACTTTGGGTTGGTTTAAAAATGTAAAAGGATTTTTAATTTCAAGAATTCCAAATTATAGCATAGTCCAAAATTATCATGGTGATTTAACTTATGAAGAAGTATTAAAGCAACATCTTCAAGAATATCAAGTTCCCGTTTTATATGATTGTGATATTGGTCATGTTTCTCCAATGCTTCCAATGATTAACGGAGCGATTATGAAAGTTCAATATCAAAAAAATAAAGCAAAAATCCACTATATTTTAAAATAAAAAAGATGTTAAATGATAAAAGCCCCATCTCTATGCTTAAGAAATGGGGCTTTATTTTTAATCACTTTTTTAATCGTTAATTCCAGGAATTGTTAATTCTTCTAATTCATTACTTTGTTTTCTTTCTTTACCACGTTTAACTGATTTTTCTTTAATACGAATGACATGTTTTCTTTCAAGGAATAACCAAAGACGTGGAGCAATAAAGGTATTTGTTACAACACTGGCCACTAATCCAAGAATCAAAGCAATGCTGAAATTGAAGGTAGCAGAAGTTCCAATAATGACTAATACCAATAAAGGCATGAACATTGATAATGTAACAATGGCTGTACGATTAAATGTGCTTGCTAAGGACCGATTAACAATTTCGAATCGATCGTTTTGATTAATTTTACCATGATTGGTTTCTTTGCATAATTCACGAATTCGGTCAAAAAGAACAATAGAGTAATTTGCTGTGAATAAAACAATCGTCAAAGCTGCAATGACAAAAGATACAGTCATTTCTATTCTAAAGATAGCAAATAAAGCGAAAGTAATTAATAAGTTACTAATCATAGCCAAAATTAACGTAATTGAATAAGTGTAACGGAATCGAATCATTAAATAAATAGCCATAACAACAATTGCAATTCCAACAGAAAGTAAAGTATTTAAAATTGTTGTTTGTGCGGTTAAAGGTGAAGATTGATATGATGCAATTAAAACATAATCTTCATAATTTACCGTACTATCTAAATCTAAATCTAAAACCAAATCCTCTTCTACATTTTCTAATTGTCTAAAGTAATTTTTGTATTCTACTTTTATATCAATACATTCAATTTCTGTTCTTGAACTATTTTCAGTATAGGTTTCAACATGAACCTTGTCTGGAGTCCCAAATTCTCCATACATTGTTTGGAAATAATCTTCAACAGATTCAACGGTAATTTCTCCATCTTCATTTTCTAATTTTGTTAATCCTTCAAAACGATCGTAATTTTTAATTGTAATCGTAACATTCCCACTTTCAACAAAATCAGTACCAAAATTAAATACTTTACCTGTCGTAAGACCAAAAATTAACATAAAGATAGCGCCAACTCCAATAATACTTCCAACGCTAATGAACGCCTTTTTAACTTGTTTCATATAATTGAAGTTTGCTGTTTTTCCAAAATAAGTTTGGGTTTCTCCTTTAGTAATATCAGGGATACTTTTTTCTTTTACACCAAATAAAGATTTTCTTGTGTCTAAAGACCCTGATTTTACAAATAACTTTAACATTAAACGAACAATCAAGAACATAATAATTAAAACAGAAAGAATGGATATTAATAAAGTGATAGCAAAATTTCTAACGAGTTGTCTTCCAAAGAAGTATAAAACCATGGAAGCAAGTAATAAAGTAATATTTGTATCTAAAATCGCAGAAGTTGATTTTTTACAACCTTCTTCATATGCAGACTTTACACTACGACCCTTATATAATTCTTCTTTAATTCTTTCAAATACAATACAACAAGCATCCATCGCTAAGCCTATTCCAACAACTAATGCAGCAATCGTTCCAATACTAAATTCAATGGATAATAAATTGAATACGAATAAAATCGCAACAGAATAGACAAGTAAAGTAATACTAGAAATCACGCCAGGAATCTTATAGAAAATAATCATTAAGGCTATAATCAAAATTAATCCTACAAGCCCTGCAATGACAATGCGATTAAAAGCATTTTCACCAAAAGATCCACTGACATGAACGGTGTTACTTCTTTCCATTTCAAAATTCAAAGTACCCGCATTCATTAATTGTTGAAATTGATTAGCTTCTTCTTGTTCAAAATCACCAACATAAGGTACAGTTGAATCAGAAACAGCAGCATCAATAGCAACATTCAAAATTAATTTTTTTGCTGCCCGTTGTGCTTCCTCTGGATATTGACTTGAATTGTTATAATAAAAATAATCACTACGACCATCTTCAGCACCATCGTTATAGTCAATCCAAGCCATCATATTTTGTCCAGCTAATTCTTCGGTTACGGAACTAAAAGTTTCTGTATCTGCAATATTGAGTAAAACTACAGCTTGACCTTGGGTATAACTAAATGTAATGCCATTTTCTTCAGCCAAAACGCTACCATCCATTTTTACATTTCCTGATTGGTCCGTAAAAGTAATTGTAGCATCCATTTCAATAAATGTCGTCAAATCAATTAAATCATTCGTGTTGACTGCTACACGAACAAATTCATCATTCTCTCCTTCAATGCGAAGATCAGGATCATTAATTCCCATATAATTAATTCGAGAAGCAATGACTTCAGCCGCATCTTTACTTGTTTGTGTGGAACTATTGCCATTTTCATCTGTAATTTCATAGACAATTTCATAGCCTCCACTAAATTCAAATCCTAAATTAGGATTATCAGCAATAGATGGAACACCAAAAAAGACAATTGCTAGTAAGGTTGCAGCCATTGAAAGAAAAGATAAAATTTTTCGCATAAGGTTTCCCCCTTTATAACTAAATGACTAAATTTCTACCATGTTTTATATTATTATATAAAAAATATAAACACACTGCCTATATACTTTACCACTTCTAAACTTTTTTTTCAATAAAAAAGATAGATTAACTCTTCGAAATTGCATTTTTGAGAAACTTTTTTTCTTTTTATCATGATTAAATAAAAAAGTTCATACATTTTAAAAGAAGGAAAGGTGTGCAAAATTGAAAAAAAAGATTATCCTTTCTGTTATAAAACTTATCATGATGGGCTTTTTGGCAAAACTAATTTCTACTTTTGCAAAAATCATTATTGCTCAAAAAATTGGCATAGAAAGTATGAGTATTTATTCTTTAACTGTTCCTACTATGGTATTAATGATTAACATCGCACAAGCTGGATTTCCTACTGCCATTGCTAAATTAATTGCTCAAAACCGTGATAAAACTTTTAAAATCATGATTAGCGCCACTTTTTTATCTTTGTTATTAAATATCATTATTGCTTGTATTTATTTTCCATTAGTTCCTGTTATTGGAAAAAATTTATTGCATAACTCTTTAACTTATCCTACTTTGTATTGTATTGGCTGTATCGTTCCTTTA
>HF998013.1:99630-100252 GCA_000433015.1 Firmicutes bacterium CAG:631 | reverse complement strand
GTATCGTTCCTTTAGTTTCTTTTAGTGGTTTACTAAAAGGGTATTTTGTAGGAATTGAAGAAGTTGAAAAAAGTTCTTATTGCCAAATTAGTGAAGAAATTGCTAGAATTTTATTTATTGTCGTTTTTATTGACTTATTTTCACATCAATCACCTAGTTTTTTAGCTTTTTTTGCAATGTGCGGGATGCTAATTGGTGAAATTGCTTCCATCATCCATATGCTTTGTTCAATGCATATCAAATGGAAGAAAAAAATTCATGAATTAAAACAAATTGAAAAAGAAGAAACAAAGCAATGGAATAAAATGATTTTATCTATTTCTTTACCTACAACCTCTACAAGAATTATAGGATCTATTTCATATTTTTTTGAACCGATTTTGTTTACATTTTTAATGCTACAATGCGGAGTTTCTGCTGCTCAAACCACGATTGAATATGGCATCATTACAGGGTATATTATGCCCTTATTATTATTACCTGGTTTTTTTGCTAGTGCTTTTTCTTTGGCTTTATTACCACGGATGAGTAAAGCAATAGCACAAAAAAACTATAGCTATGCTAAAAAATTATTATTTTATTTTGTTATGGCTAGTTTTGTCGTGGGACTCATCTTTTCATT
>HF998013.1:57711-99623 GCA_000433015.1 Firmicutes bacterium CAG:631 | reverse complement strand
CTTTTCATTAACCATCTTTCTTGCTCCTAAATTTTTTATGAATCTTCTTTATCATCATACCCAAGGATATGAATTCATAAAAAAATATGCTCTCTTTATCATCGTTTATTATATCGAGGCTCCATTAGGAACTGCAATGGTTGCTCTCTCTTTAGAAAAGCATATTTTTATTGATTCATTAATTTGTAATCTTGCTAAAATTATTGCTTATTTTATTTTTATTCCTCTTTTCCAAACCGATGGTCTTGTTATTGGATTACTGGTCGGCGTTTATTGTACTGTTTTTATCAACATTTATTTCATTCAAAAAAAATTTAGATTACTTTTGAAACAAAATTAATTGATCTTGTTCTAATAGCAAAGCTAATTTTATATCACTAATTTTTTTTATGTTTTGTTCGTTAATTTTTTTATATAACCATTGTTCTGTTTTTTGACAAGCCTTTAAGTTATCAAAAGATATTTTCCCATCTGTAATTAAAGGATCTGGATAATTTGTTACAGATATATCTTTACTAATTACACTCAATTTTCCGCTTGTTTCTAAAATGGCCCAACGAATGCAAGTTGGAGAATCATAACCCTTGTCTCTTAATTGAGAAAATAAATCATCTGTTGTATATCTTTGTTTTTTCATTTCTTCAAAATCAAGTTGGCCATCATTGATAATTAAAGACATTTTCCCGTCAATAATATCTCGTACACGTTTACTTTTCATTGTAATCTTTGATAAAACAATTTGCATCAAAGCCAAAAAAGCAACGCTTACTGCAGGGAGCCATAACTCATTTCTTTTATCAACAATAGACATGGTTACTAAATCACTAATCGTAAAATAAACGGCCAAATCAAAAATACTTAAATTGCCAACTTCTCTTTTTCCCATAATTCGAATCACAATAATTAAAAATATATAGGCTAAAAAGGTTTTCCCAATAATTTCTAATACTTCCATTTTTTAATCACCTAGGCATATTTTGTGAAAAAAAAGAATATATATTCATAGGTGATGATTCATGAATAAAATATTAAAAGGCTTTTTATTTTCTTTTGTTGCTTTGATTGTACTTAGTTTATTATTTTCAGTCATTTTAGCATCCATTAATTTTCCATCCACAAGTAAAATTCCAGAAATTGTTTCTTTGATTGTCTCTTTTATTTTATTCTTCTTAGTGGGTGCCATTTATGGAATGATTAATAAAAAACAAGGCCTGGGAAGAGGGCTTCTTCTTTGCCTTGTCTATGTACTCATTATTTGTATTTATTATTTATTCATTGATAAAAGCAATATCTCTTCATTGATTTATCTAAAAGTCGCAGGTCGTGTTTTATTATTAGTCATTGGTAGCATTATTGGCGTTAATATTGCCGATAAAAAGGCAAAATTAAAATAAAGAATGTTGATATGGAATATGAAGATGCCGATAAGCTTTTTCTGTTACAATTCTTCCTCTTGGGGTTCGATTAATTAAACCCTCTTGTAATAAATAAGGCTCATAAACATCTTCAAGGGTAATTTGTTCTTCACCAATGGCTGCGGCAATGGATTCAATTCCTACTGGTCCTCCTTTAAAGCGTTCAATAATTCCTTTTAAGTAGCGGATATCCACATCATCTAATCCCATTGAATCCACTTTTAAAGCATCTAAAGCTTGGTTGGTAACCTTTTCAGTAATATGTCCTTCATTGGCTATCGTTGCAAAATCACGTACTCTTCGAAATAATCGATTGGCTACGCGTGGAGTCCCCCGGCTTCTTTTTGCTAGTTCTTTAGCGGCATCTTTTTCAATCACATTATCAAAAACTCTTGCTGTTCTTTGAATAATTTTTTCAATGTCTTCTTGTTGATAATAATTTAATTTAAAAATAATTCCAAACCGATCTCGTAAAGGAGCACTGACATCTCCTACTCTTGTTGTTGCTCCTACTAATGTAAATGGAGGCAAATCAATCGCTAATGTGCGTGCACTACTATCTTTTCCAACGACGACATTAATGACATAATCTTCCATCGCTGCATACAATACTTCCTCTACAACTTTAGGCAAACGATGAATTTCATCAATAAATAAAATATCCCCTGGTTCGATTGTTGATAAAATAGCAGCTAAATCTCCACTTCTTTCAATGGTAGGCCCTGAAGCCACTTTGATATTGGCTTTTTTTTCATGTGCAATGACATGAGCTAAAGTGGTCTTTCCAAGTCCTGGAGGTCCATAAATCAAAACATGATCTAATGCTTCATTCCGAACATTGCTAGCCTGAATAAATACTTCTAAATTTTTTTTAATATCTTCTTGTCCTATATATTCTTTTAGCGAAGTAGGTCTTAACTTTAACTCATCTTCATCTTCTGTGATTTTCGTTCCTTGCATGATACGATTTTCTTCCATATTCATCCTACTTTCTTAATAATTTTAGACATTCTTTGATCAATTGTTCTGTTTTTAATTCTTCAAGGTTTGCTATTTTATTCATTGCGGCATCAATTTCAGAAACCTTAAAACCAAATGTCCGCAAAGCATCATAAACTTCTTCAAATTGAACATTTTTACTTTGAGATGGCTTTTTATCTTCTAATATCAATTTCCCTTTTAAATCCAAAATAATTTGTTGAGCTGCTTTTGCTCCAATAGAAGGCAACTTTTTTAAAAATGCTAAATTCCCTGTTTCTATTGCAGAAATAAGATTTTGAACCGTTGTTGCTCCAATCATGCCACTAGCCGTTTTAGGTCCTATTCCATTGACATCAATCAATTTTAAAAATAATTCTTTTTCATTTTTTGATTTAAACCCATATAAGACAACGCCATCATCTTTTTGATGATAATAAATGTGCACTAAACATCTGCCGTAAGCAAAATCTTGAGGTTTTCCAACATAAACATGATATCCAATTCCATTACAATCTACCACAATGCTATCAAATGAGATGTCAACAATTTCTCCGTTTAAATAAGATATCATGGCTATCACCTACCTTAAATTAATACTATTATACTATAAATGATACCTGATATACAAATTAAAAATCCATTTGTGCAAATACACCTTATCTTTTGTAAATATCGACATTTGGTGACCAGATGAATTAAAAAATAAATTCCTGAAACGCCAAGTAAAAATAGGATATAACCAAGAAATCGATAAATTCCGACAAAGGCACAAATGGCTAAAAATATACAAAAATTTTCTTTTGTAATGATATGAAATAAAAATAAAATCATTCCTACAAGAATGCCAGCACATAAGGCTAATAAAGAACTTCTAATGCCTAAAATTGGATCAATGATAATATCAAAAAATAAAAAATTTAGTCCCAGTCCTAATAAAATCGTTGGTAAATATAAAGAACGATGAATTGTAATTTTTCCATATTCAGATAATAAGGCAATGGTTAATACAACTAATAATATGAAGAATAAAACATATTCTAAAAAGAAATTAATGATAAACATATTTTTCACCCACTACTATCATTTATATGTAGAAATTGGGCGAATGTTGACTAAGATTGTTTTTTAAAATGGAAATTTTCACAAGAATCAAAATAATAAGCTTTTCCTTGAATAATGGCATTGCATTGAATAAATTCTTTACTATAAATAGAATCTGCAGGATGCTTTAAAATAATAGTGCCCGCAACATTTCCGACAACATGCACATTACAAGGACTGACAATAATTATATCTTTTTCAATATTGCCAATAATCGTTAACTCTAAATCTTTTTTTTCGAGTTGATTCTTCTCTAAATTTTCTTTTTTGGACATCATAAATTGTATTTTTTGAATCACAATTTCTTGATGAACAACCAATTCATCAAATAAACGATATAATTCTTTTGAATTCAAAGATATATTCTCAAATACTAACTCAATTTGTGGATTTTTAATATTTTGATGAAAACGAATTTCATCTATTTGATTGATGATTCCTTCTAAATACTTTTCTTTTGATGCTATTTTAATTGTAAAAGTTTTGTTTTCTTCCATATTTATCACCAAGCAATATTTTATAAAATTTACTTGTCAAATCTTGTCAAAGCAATGGCTCATTTTCTATAAAATATAGTTTTTTTTCAATGAGGCTATAATATTGATTTTTTCCTAAAATCAAATGATCTAATACTTTAATTTGTAAAAACTCACCTAAATGTAGCATTCGTTGCGTCAACAAAAAATCCGCTTGGCTTGGGGTTGCATCTCCACTTGGGTGATTATGAAAGCAAATCATTTTTTTGGCATTCCATTGTATTGCTTTTTTAAAAAGAAGATTTAAATCTACATAAGAGGCTTCACTTCCGCCAACAAACATTTTCTCTTCTTTTAAAACTTGTAATTTTACATTTAAAAATAAAACATAAAACACCTCTTGGCAATAATTTGTTACTTGTAAATGATAACGCATATAAACTTCTTTTGCTGAAGTAATGACAAGCTTTTTTTTATTTTCTTTTGCTTGATTCAATCGATTGGCCAATTCATAACAAACTTTAAGTTCTAAGGCTTTTACTTTCTGAATTCCTTTTATCAATGTTAAATCATTCAATTCAGCTTTTAAAAGGGAAGTTAAGCCACCAAATTGAACTAATAATTGATTAGCCAATTCTAAAACCGATATCCCTTTTGTTCCACTTTGTAATAAAATAGCAATTAATTCTCCATCCGATAAACTTTCTATTCCATTTTTTAAGGCCTTTTCTCTTGGACGTTCTAAATGCGGAATATTTTTTAAATTCATTAATCTTGCAATTTAAATTTAAATCCGCCTGGTAAAGTAATATCAGCCATTTTACATCCAAAAATTTTATAAATCAAAATACTAACCATTGATAAAATAACAAAAGCGGTAACAACATCTAAGCCTAAAAATCCACCTCTAATTGCTTTTGATTGCTTTGTTGTCAATTCATGATATTTTAATTTTTCTAACATAAAATCCCTCCACATTTTATAATAGTAAAATTATTGAAATAAACTTTAGATTTTAAAAAAAAAGACTCCGCTATTTTTATTGGAGTCTTTATCTTTATGATTTTTTTAGTTCATCAAGATGTTTTTGAACGCTTTCTTTTCTAGATATATAATTTTGTAATTTTTCTTTTTCAACGTTAATTTTATTTAAAGGGGCTTTCTTTAGAAAACCTTCATTGGTTAACATTTTTTGACAACGCAATACTTCTTGTTCTAATCGTTTTAGTTCTTCTTCATATTTTAATATTTCTTCTTCAACATGAACTTCTTTTTCATAGCAAATGGAATAAATCGCATTTTCTGTTGTCAAACGATCAGTAACTTGAATGATCATATCTTTTTCAAATAAACTTACCTTTGCATTTAAAAAGTTTGTAAATAAGTTTTTGTTTTCATCAAAAATTTTTCTCCCTAATGCTGTTTTTGTCTCTACAAAAATGCTTAACATCGTCTTATTAGAAATGTTTTGATTATTTCGGAAGTTTCTAACAAAAGTTACAATTTCCATAACTTCTTTCATTTCTTTTTCCACCTGCGAAGATTCAAAACTTTCATTTACTATTGGAAAACTTTCTAGATGAATCGATTCTAACGCAAAAGGTAATGCTTGATATAATTCTTCACTCACAAAAGGAACAAAAGGATGTAATAAAATAATCATTGATTTTAAAACATAATATAAAACTTGTTTTGTCCAAAAAGACTTTTCAGAATCATTTAAATTTAGTTTTGAAAGTTCAATATACCAGGAACAAAAATCATTCCAAATAAATGAAGTTAAATAAGAACCAACATTAGCGAATTCATACTTTTCTAGATTTTCTTCAATATTTTGAATCGTATAATTTAAACGCATTAAAATCCATTGATCAAATAAATGTAACTTTTCATTTTGTAACTCTTTGACTTCAAAAGAAGAAGTTAAATGCATAAGCACAAATCGAGTAGCATTCCAAATTTTATTAATAAAATTCCAACTAGAACTTATTTTTTCTTTAGAAAAGCGAAAATCAATTCCAGGAGCACTATTTGTGACTAAAAAGAAACGCAAAGCATCTGCACCATATTGATCAACAACTTCCATTGGATCAATGCCATTTCCTAAAGACTTAGACATTTTTCTTCCTTGTTCATCGCGGACAAGACCATGAATTAAAACATCTTTAAATGGAATTTTATCGGTAAATTCGATGGCTTCAAACATCATCCGTGAAACCCAAAAGAAAATAATATCATAAGCCGTTACTAATAAATCATTGGGATAGTAGCGTTGAAAATCGGGTGTATTTTCAGGCCATCCTAATGTTGTAAATGGCCATAGTGCTGAAGAAAACCATGTATCTAAAACATCTTCATCTTGTACATAATTTTCAATATCTTTCGGAGGAAGGTAAGAAACTAATATTTCATCTGTGCCTTTTTTATAATAAGCAGGAATCCGATGCCCCCACCATAATTGTCGAGAAACACACCAATCTTCAATGTTTTCTAACCATTGTGTAAAGACTTTTTCAAATCGTTGAGGATAAAAATGAACTTTATCTTCTCCTTTTTGACGATTTAATGTATTTTGAGCTAATTTTTTCATAGAAACAAACCATTGTTTAGATAAGGTTGGCTCTACAATTGCATCACTACGTTCAGAATGTCCGACTTGATGTAGAATTTTTTCGATTTTTTCTACTAATCCTTTTTGTTTTAATGCTTCAACGAGTGCCTCTCTACAAGCAAAACGATCCATGCCTTCATATTGTCCCGCTTTTTGATTCATTGTTGCATCTAAATTCATACAAACAATTTGTTCTAAATGATATTTTTCACCTAATAAATAATCGTTAGGATCATGTGCAGGCGTACATTTCATTGCTCCAGTTGCAAAATCAATATCGACATATTCATCAAACAAAATCGGTAATAAATCTCCATTTGCTGGATTATAAACTTTCTTTCCCTTTAAATGTTGATATCGCTTATCTTTTGGATTGACAAAAACAGCGACATCGCCAAACATGGTTTCTGGTCTTGTCGTTCCTACAATAATATAATCTTTAGTATTTTCAATGTAGTAACGGAAATAATACATATTCCCTTCTATTTCTTTATAAACGACTTCAATATTAGATAGTGCCGTTTTTAATACGGGGTCCCAATTAATAATTTTTTCTTTGCGATAAAGATATCCTTTTTCATATAAAGTGACAAAAACTTTTCTTACAGCTTCATTTCGTCTTTCATCTAAAGTAAACACTTCTCGACTATAGTCCAAAGAAAGTCCTAATTTTGCCCATTGTTTACGAATGGTCGTTGCATATTCTTCTTTCCATTCCCAAGCCACTTTTAAAAATCCTTCACGACCTAATTGATATTTATCAATGCCTTGATCTCTTAATTTCTTTTCAATTTTCGCTTGTGTAGCAATACCTGCATGATCCATTCCGGGAACCCAAAGTACATCATAACCCTTCAATCGTTTATATCGCATTAAAACATCTTGTAATGTTCCATTATAAGCATGTCCTAAATGAAGCATTCCTGTCACATTTGGAGGTGGCAAAACCGCACAAAATGGCTTTTTTAAGCGATCGCCTGCTGTATAATATCCTTTTTTTACCCATTGAGCATACTTTTCTTTTTCCACTTCATGATGATTATATTTGGATTGTAATTCCTTCATATTGTTTCCTCCTAAAATAAAAAAAACATCCTCTTTTCTAAGGACGTTTAAAAACGCGGTACCACCTTAGTTTATTTACAAAAATGTAAATACCCTCATTTCTTATTAACGCTAAGTCACGATTGAACTACTCTTTTTCATTCAATATACTCCAAGACGACCTTCAAGTTGCTCTCTTATCATTTTTCACCAAACAATGACTCTCTATTAAGATAAGACAACTTTACTCCTTCTTTTCCTTGTATATTTCAATAATACAAATTTTAATTCAAATTGTCAACAGAATCCTTGATTTTTAAAAGTAATTCTTGATATAAAGATTCACTAAAACGAGTCATTTGTAAAGGGGTGATTGAAACATATCCTTGTTGAACCGCATAAACATCATCTTCTAAAGATTGTGTGGGTTGAATGAGTTCTTTTCTAGATAAAAGAATTTGATCTTGATCTTGTTTGCATTGATAGACAATTTGACGATGATATTGTCTAGTAAAACAAATTCCTTTTGATGTTTCATATTTTGCTATAGGTAAATTGACATTTAATAAATATTGATTACTTGGTAAGTGATGAGACAAAATGTAATCCATTACTTTTGGAATTTCATGTTTTAAATTGGAAAAATGGTTGTAGTCGGCTGAAAAAGCAACGGCTGGAATCTTTCCTACCAATGCTTGAAAACATGCTCCTACGGTTCCTGAATAAATACTATCAAAAGAAAGATTATAACCATTATTACAACCACTGACGACTAAATCAAACTTTACATTCAAAGCATTTAAGCCATAAATAACGCAATCCACTGGATTCCCGTCCACTGCATAATGAAAATCATCAATTTTTTTTAAATTAATCCAACGATTAATTGTTAGACTTGCCGACGCCCCACTTTTCCCTTGTTGTGGTGCTACAACATAAACCGTTCCATAAGACTTTAAAATAGATTCTAATATTTCAATTCCTGGTGCTTGAAAGCCATCATCATTGGTTAATAATATGTTCATTTTCTCTCTCCTTTAAAAATTTTAACAATTGATCCGTCGCTTTTTTTCGATGAGATATTTGATTTTTTTCTTCTTCAGTCATTTCTGCAAAAGTTTGTTTAAAACCATTTGGAATAAAAATAGGATCATAACCAAACCCATTTTCTCCTTGATAAGATAAGGCAATGGTTCCTTCACAAACACCTTCAAAATAATATACTTCTTTTTCTTTGGTAATCAAGCAAAGAGTACAGACAAACCGAGCCGTCCTCTTTTTGATGTTTTTCATTTTTTTTAGAATAATCGCACATTTTTCAGGATACGTTTTCTTTTTTTTAAATCGAGCAGAATGGACACCTAATATATGTGGCAAGGCATCAATAATTAATCCTGAATCATCGGCCAAAACCATTTCATTGCAAAAAGAAGCCGCTTCTTTTGCTTTTATAAAGGCATTTTCTTGAAAAGTTTTGCCATTTTCTTTTACTTTAAAAGCAATTTCTTTTTCTTGAAGCGTATATAATTGATAAGAAGATAAAATTTCTTCATATTCATTTTTTTTGTTTAAATTAGATGTTGCTAATAGAATCGTATTTTTTTTCATGCAATTTCCTCCTTTAATTTTTGAATAGCAATGAGATAAGGAGGTTGGTTCATTTGATTGATAAAGGCATATTTTAATACCTCATATTGCTTTTGATCCAATTGTTGCACAAATTGCTCAATCTCTTTTGATTCTTGAAATCCCATATTATGTCCTGGATAAATGACACAAACACAAACTCCATCTTTTTTTAAACAAGATAAAGCTTGTTGTAATGCTAAAATGGTCGTATCCGGTTGTGTTGTAATCTTTTTATCGCCATGAGGCAAATATCCTAAATTAAAAATAATTCCTTTGATGGCACAAAATCCATAAGAAGATAAATGAGCATGATTATCTAAATATAAAGTAACATTATTTAATTTTTCATCCTTTAATCTTTGTTTAGTTTGCATAATCGCTTCTTTTTGAATATCAAATCCATAAACATGTTTAACTATCTTTGCTAAAAAAATCGTATCATTGCCATTACCGACAGTCATATCAATGCATAAATCATCTTTTGTAAGAACATCCGCTAATAATTGATGAGCAAACGCTAAAACTTTTTTCATTGGCAAATGACCTTTACTTTAACATGTAAATTTCCTTCAACATATCCCTCAAAATAAAGATTTTCATTATCTTCATAATATTTAAATTCTAGAATTTGATTTAACTTTGTTTCTTTTACAAAATTAATTTCAAATAGACTTGCTTGAACATTTAAATCTTTCAAACATTGATCAATCATTGAAGCATATTCCGTATTATTTAAATGATTGTTTTGATCAATTTGATTTTTATTTACTTGAAAAGTCCATGTTTTTTCATTTAAAGTTCCTTTAACATTGATTTGTACTAGAGGTGTAGAAAAATTATGTATTTCTACATATTCACTATCAACAGGTAATAAATCCTTTACCATGACCATTCGTTTTTGTATTTTATCTAAAATACACCATTTACTATCTCCTTGAATATAAATATCTCCATGAAGACTTTCAATACGATATTCACGATCAAAATCTAAACGTTTATTCGGATGAGGCCATGTTGATACTAGAACCGTTTCTCCACATTTTGGAGATTGAAAAACTTGATGCCGATTGCGAACAACAACCCACATTAAATTTCTTTTATTTAATTCAATATAATCAATTTTTAATTGTGCAGCATGGACACCAGCAACATCTTGAAAAAGATGTAAAATTGCATGATTCGTTAAATTTCCATTTTCATTTAACATTTCTTTAGAAATTTGAATTTTTTCTTGATAGAAAAGTTTTGCCATGAATGGTTTCCTCCTTATACTATTTTAACATAAAAAAACAAGTTTGCACTTGTTTTAAAATGTATTTCTTCCTTTAGCAAAGAAAACGGTAAATCCTGCCCATAGAATTAATATCAAACTGACAAATAAACCAATTCCTGTACCATCTTTTACTGTAACATTACCAAAATCATATTGTGATAATAATTCTTCAACTAAAGATAGATCAAAGAAAATCCAACATAAAGCAGCAATAGCTGCAACACATAATCCAACAATGACATATTTATATTTAAATTTTCCACCTACTGCAAAACAACCTGCGACAATTAAAATAACCATTGGTAAAAAATATTGAATGACTTGTAAAAAACTAGCTCCTGTAAAGCCACCTTTAATTAACATGGTTATAATACTACAACTAAAAGTAAAATTTTCAATGGTAGCACTATAAACAGGTAAAAATAAATATAGAATTGCAGTGATAAATAAAACACTTCCTGCAATACTAATTTTCCCACTTCTACTGACCATAAATAACACTCCCTTTATTTATCTTCGTTAATATTTATTTTAACATATTTTTTTAAAAATACAATTCAATTTTTAGATAGAACAAAAAAACAAGGCCGATTTCTCGACCTTGTTATCTTTTTATACTTATTATAACTTTGATTGCAATTATACCATGTAAGTAATTTTAATTGTACAGCCAGTTAAACTACCACTAGTAAATTTTGCTTCAGAAAGTAATTTAAAATAAGTAATTCCTTCTGCTACATCAAATTCAAAAGTCATGTGCGTATTTGAAGTTAATGTACCATCTATACAATTTTCAACTGATGCCACATCTGCTTGAGAAGTAGTTCCAACAGCAACCTTCATGCTAGCAGAAAATTTATTGGTGCCAGTTGCAGTAGAGATAATTTCAATTTTTGTAATTACCCCTGGCATTTCAGTTGTATTAGCAAGTTGAAAATTCTTACTAACTGATGTTTCTTTTCCACAAATTTGACCTGATTGCCCAATATAGTTTTTAGCTACATAAGTTACACCATCAAATTCTGCAGTTTGATCCTCTTCTTGATAACCACCAGCAGTTGTTGCAAATCCTTTCATTTCAAAGGAAGTTTCGACAGGTGTTTCTGGAGCAGGTTCAGTAGCTTCTGTAATCGTAATGATTACTTCATTACTTGTAAGTTCATCAACACTAGCTTGAACTTTAATTGTTCCAGCACCAGTTGTAGTTAAAACATTTCCTTCTATAGAGCCAAGTTCAGTACCTTCAGTAATTGCATAGGTAACTTCACCAAAAGCTCCTTGAGGAGTTAAAGTTGCAGTGAAAGTAACACTTTGGCCAACTGTAACTTCTGTTCTATTTGCTTCAATGGTAATTCCTTCTACAGGAATAACAACTTCTTTTAATTCTGTCAAAACAATACTAGCATAATTATAGTATCCTATAAAGTAAGCTTTAACTTCATAAGTTTTTCCAGTAACAATTGTATAAACATCACTATCTATACCAATTGGTTCAATTGTGACATCAGCACCTGCAAGATTTAATGTATCATAGTTTCCAGATTTTCCAGCAACAGCAGTCCAAGTATATTCTTTAATATCTGCTGTTGTAAATGCTTCAGCTGTCGTCCAACTATTAACTATTTCAGTAGTTAATAAAGTTGCTTCTGGAATTGTTAAAGCTGGATCTTCATCAAGTTTTGTAACACTAACAGCAGGGTTTCCATTATAAGCAAATTGAAATGCTTTATTATAAGAAGTTACGCCTCCAGTGACTTCAACATAATCACCAATTGAAAAATTAGAAACTATGTCTCTATCATAAACATAAACACTATTTGTTCCATCAGAAACAACTAATGCTTGATTACTTTTAGCTACGACAACACCTCTAACTGTATATTCTTGATTAGCTTCTGTAATTTGACCAATAGAATAATCAGGAGTAGGTTCTGGTTCTACAGTAGTCTTTGTTACTGTTAAAACACCATCAGTAACACTAAGTGTTAAATCATTAGCCATTGCTAATAAATTAGTATAGATTGTATTTCTATTTTCATCATTAATTACTGTATCTGTACCTAATGCATAAGTTAAGAATTCATTGACAGTTGCATCGTGTCCAGCAATAACGAAACCTTCACCAACAGTAACTGGGGAATGTACTCCATAACTAATAGCAGTAATTTTACCATTTACATCTACTGTAACAAGTGTTCTCCATTCATTAGCTAATGTTGTGCCTTTTTGAATGGTTTGTCCTGTTGTCCAATAAGACATCAATGTTCCATAACCATCAAGTCCAACTGCAACATCAAATTTACCTTCTGTTGCAACTGCAGTTTTAGAAACAGCAGTAATTGTTGTACTTTCTTCTAATGTAAAGGTGTATCCTTCATCAGCAGTAATTAAAACACCAGCATTTAATGTAGAACTAACATCTACACCATCTTGTTGCCATTTAATGAAGTTTTCAACAGAATCTGCTTTTTTAATTGAAACAACGTCTCCAACTAAAGTTTTTCTGCCTTCTTCATAAGCAACACCATTTAAAGATGCAATAACTGCATTTTCTAAAGTAATTGTTGCTTCAGCTGGAGCTGAAGTTTCAACAGCTTCCCAAGACATATTTTCAATAACAACAACTCTATCTCTTAAATCATCAACGATAATGGTTCCATTTGCTAAACGAATTTCTTCAGCAGACATATTGGCTGTAGCTGTTTCTGTATTAGCATGGTAAACAATACCAGATTGAATTGCATGGATGTTATTTCCTGTAATTCCAGAAAGATCTTGATTTTCTTCAGTACCCATTACCCATAAAGTACCATTTAAAGTACTATTTTTAACAACAACTGCACCATTATTACCCAAGAATCTTATAGCACCTTCGCCACGAACACCAGGCATTGTTTCTTCTGTAACCGTAATGGTTACATTTTCAAAACTGGTATGTGCATTTTCCGCTACGTCAATATGGCATAATGTTTGCAATGTTAAATCTTTCATTCCTTGTAAACTTGTAGAAATATGTTTACTAGAAGTTAAGATTGTTGATTCTTGATTAACACCTTGTAAAATAATGTTCTTTGTTAATGCAATATCAGTGATATCAATTGTTGTTGCACCAATTTTAACAACATCATTTTCTTCAGCTTTATCAATCATTTCAATTAAATCAGTACGATTAATTGCAACTAATTTTGAAATTGTTAAGACACCATTTTCAACAGCTAAACGGTAATCTGCTTTTCTAGCATCTAATTTTGCTAATAATTCTGTCTTGTTGCTTTCGTCAGCTTCAATTGTTTCACCTAACATATAAGATAATAATTCATTAAATGGAGTTAAGTGTCCAACAATTGCAAATCCTTCTTCAACAACTAGACGATCTGTAGAAAGAACTGGAAGTACTTGTGTAATTGTTCCTTCTTCGTTAACTAATAATACCATCCGGAATGCATTTGCCATCGTTGTTCCGACTTTAATGGATTGTCCTGCTTCCCAATAAGAATTCAAACTTCCATATCCGTCAATACCAACCATTAAATCAAATGATCCACTTGCATATTCTTGTTTTACAACTGCTTTAATTGTAGTTGTTCCTTCTTGTGCTGTGAAAGTGTAGGCTTCATCTCTTAAAATCGTAACGCCATCTTTTAATGAAGAACTGACATCTACACCATCTTGTTGCCATTTTACAAACTCAACGTCTGCTGCTTTTGTAACTGTAACAACATCACCAGCATAAATTTTTGTTTCCCCATCGACATATGGAACATCATCAACTGTCGTAATTGTTGCATTTTCTACATTGACAGTAACTTCCACTGTGTCAGGTTCATATTCTTTTTCATATTTTGCAGTTAAAGTAACATCATCTGCTCCTAATTTGAAAGTATAAGTTGCTTGGTCAGAAACAAGTTCATTCCATTCATTATACCATCCTGCAAAAACATGTCCATCTTGTGTATCGGCTACAACGCTAACCATTGAGTTGACTTCTAAATTAGCAGTTGTTTCTCCATTAACGGTACCACCTGTTACTGTAACTAAAGAAGTTACATATGCAGGAGTATCTTGAAGATTTGTTCTATCTTGAACACGAATGTTACCTACTTCAGTTAAAGATAAATGCCATTTATCTAAAGAACCATCAGCAGTTTGTGTTTCAAATAAAGCATTGTTATTTGTAGGAACAGAAGTTGCACCTGTTAAGTGTTTAATTAAATTAACCATTGTTGGATGAGTTGCTAAACCAGTAACAACAAATCCGCCTTCTGGAACAACCCAGTCAAAACTACCAAAGTTTGGATCAGGCCATGGTGCCCAATTGTCTGCTACATAAAAGATTGGATTGTTTTTGCCTTCCCCACCAACTCTTGAATAGAAACCATCAGCAGGTGAACCATAACCGTTATTTAATCCATAGGAAGCATAAACAATATATCCTTCTGCATCAACTGCGATTGTATATCCATAACGATATTGGATTTCTTTAAAGAAAGTCTTTCTTCCTTCTGGAACATTACCCCAAGTATTTTCACTTAATGGAGCTGTAGTTCCATTGACTTCTTCATCGGTATAAACTGCAAATTTACCATCTGGATCTGTTTCTGGATTTAATACTTCATAAGCAAATCCTTGTTCAGCAATTGCAAATTTTGCAGTTAAAGTAATTGAATCTTCAACAAGATGTGTATATTCTTTATCGTTAGATAATAATTCATCACCATTATACCAACCTAAGAAAGTTTGTCCTGGTTGATCATTTGCAACAACAGTTACATTTGTATTCTTATCTACGATTTTTTGAGTTACAGTTTCATCTTTAAATGTACCGCCAACAACTTGAACATAAGCCTTTGTTGTAGCAAGTCCTGCGTTAACCGTAACTTCTAATGTTTCTCGATTTAATTCAATTCTTGTATCATCAGATACACTTGCGTGTAATTCTAAATCTCTATTAATTTCTGCAGCCGCAGCAAATCTTGTTGTTGTTGTTGATAGATCGAATGTCTTACCGAAAATTTCATTTAAGAATTCATTTGCGGCATCGCCTTTGGCAACAACGACAAATCCATCTTGTGGTACAACAATTTGCCATACAGAATAGAATCCCCAACTTAATTCACTTTCAGTATCAACAACTAAAGCCGGGTTAACACGATCGGTTCCAAATTCATGATCTGGAAGTTCACCTTCATCACGAGTACCATATGCATAATATGAGTTTCTATAATAAGAATCTGCATATGCGGTACCATGTCCAGCTGAAGGAGCAAATACTAAATAAGCAATTCTTCCTTCGCTATCGACAGCAATATAAAGATGTTCATAATTTAAAGCAGAATCATCTAAGTATTTTTCTGTATTTCTTTCTTCGGATTCAACAACAGCTGTTCTTGTTGGATCAATACCAGAAGCTACGGCGTTTTCTGAATCTTCAACGAATACAGAATAAGTATCTTTATAAGGATCAACATTTTCTTGTGGAGTATCTTCTGTTGGAGCATTATCATCTACAACTTCAATTTTACCCATTTTTGTCAAAGAGAATGTGAAATGATCCCATGCACCGTCTGCAACTAAACCTCCACCATAAATCGTTCCAAATAGCATATCATTATTGGTTGGAACTGGATTATCAGCACTATATGGTGTATCAACAATACCATCCATTAACATGTTCATTATAGCAATTAATCCAGGATCAGTTGGATCAGTTAATGTAAATACAAATCCACCTTCTGGTACAACTAATTCAAATTGTCTCCAATAGCCATCGTCTTTACCATCAGCCATGTCTTCACCCCAAGACATGAAATTATCGCTAACACTAAAGATAGGATTTGCTGTTCCACTTTCGCCAATTCTAGAATAAAATTCATCAGCAGGTGAAGCATAACCAGCATTTAAACCATAAGATGCATAGACTAATTTTCCTTGAGCATTAACACCAAAGGTAAATCCAGCAACTGAAGCACCGGTTTCATCTGTTGGAGTCATAAATGTTTTTCTACCTTCTGGAACTTTTCCCCATGTATTTGGACTTTCTGGAGCAATCGTTCCATTAACCCATGTATCAGACCAAATTGCAAATTCACTTGTTTGTTCTTGTGGGTTAATAATTGTTGGCGTTGCTTTAACATTCTTTTCATTATCAAAGACTAATTTATTATCCCAAGTTAAATAAACTCTCATGTATTCAGGAATTCCATCAGGATAATCTGCTTTTAAATGACTATAATTATAAGAATCTCCACCTTGTGCTACTTTTGTTTCTAAGTCTGGATCATCCATTAATAAAGCTAAGAGTTGTCCTGTTTTTGCTGCACCATTTACACCAACTAAGAAACCAC
Source organism: Firmicutes bacterium CAG:631 (assembly GCA_000433015.1). Classification (GTDB taxonomy): domain Bacteria; phylum Bacillota_I; class Bacilli_A; order RFN20; family CAG-631; genus Caccosoma; species Caccosoma faecigallinarum. The sequence goes on along the minus strand of HF998013.1, from coordinate 82,749 downwards.
CTTCTGGTACAACGAAATTCCATAATGCTGAATATTTAGAACCATCTTCCGGATTCCATGGTGCCCAATTTTCAGAAACAGCAAATGCAGGATTATCTTTATTTAATAAATCTGGATATTGGCTGAATCCATTAAATGGAACATCTGGTCCATTATAAGCTCCGCCATAACCTAACCAGTGTGAGAAACCTAAAGCTAATACTTTACCATGTTCATCAACTGCAATAACGGTTGACCAAGTGTGATTGAAAGTATATTTTGTGCTATCATATTCACTCGTTTGAGGTAATTTACCATTAATTTCGTAATCAGTATAAATAGCGATTTGATTCGAATTAATATTTTCATTAATGACATCAGGAGTAATTGCTCCTTCTACTGGATCTGGATTAACTTCTCTTTCAAATTGAGCAGTATAAGTAACATTGTTTTTCAATGTGAAAGTATAAGTTGCTTGATCAGAAACTAATACATCATCTTGATACCATCCAGCAAATACATAACCTAATTCTGGTTGATTAGCAATAATCGTTACTTCTGTATCAACTGGTAATGTAAGTGATGTTTCATCATAACCATCAATTGTACCATTTACAACTGTAATAGTTGCATCAGAAGCATATTCTGCCGTCCAAATAACATCGCCATTAACTGGAATTTCGTATTCTTTTGTTGTTGCAACACTATCACCACTTGTCCAACGAACAAAACGTTCACCTGGTTTGTCATCGGCAACGATGACAACTTTGCTTCCTAAAGCAAAATCTTTTACACTTTCTTCTGTACCTTTGAATGTACCATTAACAAGTGTAACTGTTGCATATCCTGTAACATCATTTGCAGAATTGATTCTGAAAACAACTTCGTTTTCATTTTCAACTTGAAGAACTGCTTTGATGTCAAATTTATCATTAGCTTCTGCTCCTGCAGGAAGGGTAATGTTTCTTCCTTTGTATACATTATCGTTACTATCTTTGAAAGTTGAAATTTCTCCTGTTGTTTCAACATAAATAATTTCTTTTAAAGAAACAACTTTATTTTGATTAGCAACAACCCATTGTGTTTCGTAATTCACGATTTCCATTGGGCTAGGAGCAGTAATGTCCCAATATTTGCTTAAAACTTCAGGTTCTGCTGTAGGAGTAATAGTGTTTTGTCCATCAATAACACTAAATGTTCCTTCTACACGAACGGTATCGTTTAAAACATAAACTCTTTCTGATTTAGCAGGCACATATTGTAAAGTTGTATCTTTTACTAATACGGAACCTGTATTATCAGCAATGACTAAAACACCATCAGCGTACATATTAGTAATAACACCGCGAACCGTTACTTCAGTGTCATTTTCCATTGTAATAACATCAGCAATGTCATCATATAAATCAGTTGGAGCATCTTCTGGTTCACATAAATATGCAGGTGTTTCATCTCCAGCATCTTCTCTAGACATAACTTCTAATTGTTTGTCTTCATTAATAAAGACATAATAATCATCAAAATAACCTTTTTCTGTTTCTAATTCTAATAACGAATTAGATTCTTGCATAGCTACTACTTCATCAGAAGTAAAGGTGCGATCAGCATAAAGGTAATCTAAAAATTTTACAAATCCATTTGCGTCTTCCCCACGGCCAGTAATGATAAATCCACCTTCAGGAATGACGTAATCATAATGTGTACAAGTTTCAGCTGGCCATGGTGCCCAGTCGCCACCAATTGCAAATACTGGGAAATCATCATTACCAGTACCTGTATTGGTTACTTCGTTTTTATCCCATTGTGAAATCGGACGATAGTAGAAGCCATCACTTGGTCCTCCATATCCAGCATTGGTTCCCCAACTTGCATAAACAATGTAACCATTTGCATCTACAGCAAAATTCCAACGATAATCACCTTCTGGATTTGTTGTTCTTCTATCTGCTGCTAAGCCTGAAACATTGTCGCTTAATGGAGCAATTGTTCCGTCAACATAGCGGTCTGTCCAAATTGACATTCCTTCTTCTGTGACATGAACATTGGTGTCCCAGTTAAAAACAACATCTAACGCTAAAGTTTCTGGTTCTGGTGGTACAGGTGTGTCACTTTGACTGCCTGATGAATCAGAACCGCCAATAGGGCTAGAAGAAGTTCCGCCAGTGCTTGGTGAACTAGGTGAACTTGTTGACGAACTAGGACCTTTTTTCGTACAACCAGTTAACACCAATGTTAACCCAGCCAAACTCCATAAAAGCGTTTTAAACAGCTTTTTAGAATTCATATTATTTTCCCCTTTCTTTAAAATATGGATTCGATATCCATTTTGATTATAATACTTATAATCCAAAAAAGCAAGGTAAAAAATGGTAACGCTTACATTTTTTTGAAAACAAAAAAACAAAGTGTTCGTCATAGACACTTTGTTTTTGCCAATTTAAGCAATAGATTGTTCTATAGAATCACTATTTTCTTCACTTTCTAGAAGCTTTTCATGATTTTTTTGAGCCGTTTCAGGACATGGAATAAGTTTACCAACAATAACATTTTCTTTGAGTCCTGTTAAATGATCAATCTTACCCTTTACAGCCGCATCCGTTAATACACGAGTTGTTTCTTGGAAGGAAGCAGCAGATAAGAAAGATTCAGTTTCTAAAGATGCTTTTGTAATACTTAAAATAATTTGTTTTGCGACAGCAGGTCGGCCATGATGAATTAATGTTTCTTGGTTAATTCTTGTAAATTCATGCATGTCAATTTTACTTCCTGGTAATAATTCCGTATCTCCACCATCTAAAACAATGAGTTTTCTTAGCATTTGACGAATCATGACTTCAATGTGCTTATCACCAATAGGAATACCTGTTAAGCGATAAACCTTTTGAACTTCTTTTAAAATGTATTTTTGAACTTCTACACTGTCTGCAACTTCAAGTAATTGTTTAGGATTAATTGGTCCTTCAGTAATTTTTTGACCATTTTTTACAAAATCACCAACTTTTACCCGAATTCTAGCACCAAATGGAATAACATATTCTTCTGTATCCAAGTCATTTTTGATGGTGACAACCATTTTTTCACCATCTTTAAATTCTTTGGGTTCAATACTTTCAACAGTTCCAGCAGTTTTAGAAATAATAGCTTCACCACGAGGTGGACGTGTTTCAAACAATTCTTGAACCCGAGGTAAACCTTGAGTAATATCAGAACTTCCAGTAACTCCACCGGTGTGGAAAGTACGCATGGTTAATTGAGTACCAGGTTCACCAATGGATTGAGCGGCCATTGTACCAATTGCTTCTCCAACTTCCACTTCTCTACCCGTTGCTAAATTTAAACCATAACATTTTCTACAAACACCATTATGCGTTTTACAACCAAATAAAGAACGAATTTTAATTTTGGTGTAGCCCGCTTGAATAATTTTATCTGCCGTTTCTTCTGTAATTAAACTATCTTTATCAACGATTAATTCTTTTGTTTCTGGATGATAAATATTATTTAAAGGATAACGGCCAACTAAACGATCTTTAAAAGGTACAACAATTGAATCATTTTTCGTATCTTTAATTTCTTCTACTTCAAAACCAATATCGGTATGACAATCATCTTCACGAACAATGACATCATGGGCAACATCAACTAAACGTCTTGTTAAATAACCGGATTCAGCCGTTTTTAATGCGGTATCAGACATGGTTTTTCTTGCACCATGAGTCGAAATAAAGAATTCGGAAACGGTTAATCCTTCACGGAAAGAAGATTTAATTGGTAATTCAATCGCTCTTTCTGTTGAAATAGACATTTGATTCAATTGAGAAATTTCAGCAGAAGTTAACTTACCACCAGTTTGTGTCAATTTTTTAATTAAATCTTTATGCGCATCTTTAGAAGATGGTTTGAATGGTTTAGACATCAAACCACGCATTCCTGCAAGTTGTGTAAAGTTTGAAGCATTTCCTCTTGCTCCAGAGTCCGACATCATAAAGAATGGATTTCGATTTTCTTTTTTAAGTTGTTTTGCTAAAGAAGCTTCAACTTCACTCTTTACTTTTTCCCAAACTTTAACAACTTTATTATGTCTTTCATCATCTGTTAAAAGACCTTTATTGTAGAACTTAACGATTTGTTCAACTTGTTTATCACCATCAGCGATAATATCATATTTACCTTCTGCAACTTTAATATCATCAATGGATACAGTAACACCAGAAACGGTTGCATATTTAAATCCTTGATCTTTCATTTTATCAAGCATAATGGAAGTTTCTTCTGTTCCATAATGTTTAAATACATAATCAATAATTTTTCCTAAATCACCCTTTTTAAAAGGAGGATTTAATTCACTGGTTGCAATAATTTCTTTTACATTTCCACCGCGTGGAACAAAATATTTTTCAGGGATTGTTTCAAATCCATCTTTTGGACTATTTAAATAAACCAATGTTTTTGGATAAATACTATTAAAGATAATTTTACCAACTGTTGTGATTAAATATTGATTTTTTTGTTCTTCAGTAAAACATTCTTTATCTAAAGAAGAAGTTAAAATGGCAATTCGAGTTTGTAAATGAATATTCCCTGTTTGATAAGCTAATATCGCTTCATCGGGATTTGCAAAAACTTTTCCTTCACAATCTCCATATAATTCATATTTTTCAGCATTAATTTCATCACCATCTTCACGATATTTTGCTGCACGGCGATAAAAATCTTCTTTTGTCCATTCTAGTGTAATATAATAATTTCCAAGAACCATATCATGTCCTGGAGTAACAATTGGTTTCCCGTCTTTTGGTCCTAAAATATTTTTAGAGCCAATCATTAATTCGCGTGCTTCACGCACTGCATCTTTTGAAAGTGGAACATGCACAGCCATTTGGTCTCCATCAAAGTCTGCATTGAAAGCTGGACAGACTAACGGATGCAAACGAATTGCACGACCATCTACTAATTTTACTTCAAAAGCTTGAATCCCTAAACGGTGTAACGTTGGTGCACGGTTTAATAATACAGGATGATCTTTAATAATGCTATCTAGCGCATCCCAAACACGTTCATCTTGACGATCAATGAGTCGTTCTGCCTGTTTGTGAGAAGTAACTTGACCTTCTGCAATCATCTTTGCCGCAATAAATGGTTTAAATAATTGCACGGCCATTTCTCTAGGAATACCACATTGATACATCTTTAAATCGGGTCCAACGACAATAACACTACGACCAGAGTAATCAACTCTTTTTCCTAATAAGTTTTGACGGAAACGGCCTTGTTTTCCTTTTAAAGTGTTAGATAAGGATTTTAACGCTCTACCTCCTGCACCTAAAACAGGTTTACTTCTACGTCCATTATCAATTAATGCATCAACTGCTTCTTGAAGCATTCTTTTTTCATTAATTAAAATAACACCTGGAGCATTAATTTCTTTTAATCGTTTCAAACGAATATTTCTTGTAATGACACGACGATATAAATCATTTAAATCAGAGGTTGCAAAACGGCCTCCATCAAGTTGCAACATTGGTCTTAAATCAGGCGGAATTACTGGAACAACCGTCAAAATCATCCATTCAGGACGATTATTTGATTTTCTAAATGATTCAACGACATCTAATCGTTTTAACAATTTTTGTCTTTTAAGTTTTTGACTTTGTGTTTCTTTTAATTCCGTTTTAATTTCTTCTAATATTTTATCTAAATCAACTTGTTCTAATAAGGTTTTAATGGCTTCAGCACCCATTCCAAATTGAGCACCTGTATGTTGTGTAATAAAAGTTGAATAAGTATAAAAATCAAATTCTTTAGAATTTTCTAAACGGTTAATGATATCCGTTCCACGAATATATTCTGCATCATCTTCAGAAAATCTAGAAATGATTTCTTTTACAACTGCAGCAAATTTAATTCTTGCTTCTTTTTCACCTAAAACTTCCCCTTTATAAAGTAAAGAAGTCGTTCCAGGGTCTAAAACAATTCGAGAAACAAAGTAAACGACATCTTCTAACTGTTTTGCTGAAATATCTAAAATTAAAGCAATACGACTAGGTGTTCCTCTTAAATACCAAATATGAGCGACAGGACTTGCAAGTTCAATATGTCCCATTCTTTCACGACGAACAGCCTTTGTCGTGACTTCAACACCACATTTTTCACATTTAATTCCTTGAAAACGGATTTTTTTGTATTTTCCGCAATGACATTCATAATCTTTTGACGGGCCAAAAATTCTTTCACAAAACAAACCATCTAACTCTGGTTTTTGTGAACGATAATTAATCGTTTCTGGTTTTGTAACTTCCCCATAAGACCATTCTAGAATTTTTTCTGGAGAGGCTAAGCCAATTTGAATAGCAGAAAGTTTATTAATATCAATTGCCATTAAAATTCACCTCCATCATCAAGATTTGACGTGATATTTAATCCACTTGCTTCTAAATCTTCAGCAAGATTTTCAAAACTTGGATATTTATCACGGCTTTGAGCTTCTTTCATAATATCTTTGGTTTCCATAATATGTCCTTGATCATCAAGTAAATTGACATCAATGGCTAAAGATTGTAATTCTTTTTGTAATACACGGAAAGATTCAGGAATTCCAGGATTAGGAATTTCTTTACCTTTTAAAATAGCTTCATAGGCTTTAACGCGCCCCACAACATCATCAGATTTAATAGTCAAAATTTCTTGTAAAGTATGAGCAGCACCATAAGCTTCTAATGCCCAAACTTCCATTTCACCAAAACGTTGACCACCATTTTGCGCTTTACCACCAAGAGGTTGTTGAGTAACTAATGAATAAGGTCCTGTTGCACGAGCATGTAATTTATCGTCAACCATGTGTGATAATTTAATCATATACATGACGCCAACGGAAACTTTTTCATCATATTTTTCACCGGTTTTACCATCATAAAGAACCGTTTTTCCATCTTTTGACATTTCGGCCTTGTTCATTAAATCTAATAATTCTTCATTCGAAATACCATCAAAAGAAGATGTAGCGACTTTCATTCCTAATTTTTTAGCTGCCATTCCTAAATGAAGTTCAAGTACTTGTCCAATATTCATCCGGCTTGGAACCCCAAGTGGGTTAAGCATGATATCGACAGGCGTTCCATCAGGTAAAAAGGGCATATCTTCTTCAGGCATAATTCTTGAAATAACCCCTTTATTTCCATGACGTCCGGCCATTTTATCGCCTTCAGAAATTTTCCGCTTTTGAGCGATATAAACACGAACGATTTGATTAACTCCCGGAGCCAAATCCACTCCACCTGTTTTACGATTAAAGACTTTAACACCGACAACAATTCCTTCTCCTCCGTGAGGAACTCTTAAGGAATTGTCTTTTCCTTCTTTGGTACGATCACCAAAAATAGACATCAATAATTTTTCTTCAGGAGTTGGTTCAGTTTGTCCTTTCGGAGTGATTTTTCCAACAAGGATATCTCCTTCTTTTACTTCAGAACCAGGAATGACGATACCAAGTTCGTCTAAATGGGATTTTGCTTCTTCAGAAACATTTGGTACATCACGAGTAATTTCTTCTGGACCTAATTTTGTTTCACGACATTCTGTATCATAATCTTCAATGTGAATAGAAGTATAAACATCATCTTTTACTAATCGTTGAGACATAATAACAGCATCTTCGTAGTTATACCCATGCCATGTCATAAAGGCGACAACTACATTTTGTCCTAAGGCTAATTCGCCTTGATCCATAGAAGGACCATCGGCCAATATTTCGCCTTTTTCGACATGTTGTCCCACTTTTACAATTGGATTTTGATTAAAACAAGTTCCAGCATTTGAACGAGCAAATTTATATAAAGTATAAGTATGTGGTCCTTCTTTTTCATCCACGATAATCTTTTTAGAATCCACATAACTGACAATTCCGTCTTCTTTAGCAACCACTGCAACACCAGAGTCATGTGCACTGATATATTCAATACCAGTTCCAACAATAGGTGCACTTGGACGAAGAAGAGGGATGGCTTGACGTTGCATGTTTGCTCCCATCATGGCACGGTTAGCATCATCGTTTTCAATAAACGGAATGAGTGCTGTCGGAATAGAAATAATTTGTTTTGGAGAAACGTCAATGTAATCTACATTTTCTTTGTCTGCTAAAATATCTTCTCCACGAAAACGGGCAATAATTTTATCTTGTAAAATTTCTCCATCTTTACCTAACTGAATATTGGCTTGTCCAATAACGTATTCATTTTCTTCATCCGCAGATAAATAATCACACATTTCATCTTTGGCATAATGTTTTCCATTTTCATGAACGACTTTACGAAAAGGTGTTTCAATAAAGCCATATTCATTAATTTTAGCATAACTTGCTAAGTTATTAATTAATCCAATGTTTGGACCTTCTGGTGTTTCAATCGGACAAATTCGTCCATAGTGAGAATAATGAACATCACGGACTTCAAAACTTGCACGATCACGAGAAATTCCACCTGGACCTAGTGCAGATAAACGACGTTTATTAGTAAGTTCAGCAATAGGATTAGTTTGATCCATAAATTGAGAAAGTTGTGAAGAAGAATAAAATTCTTTAATTGCTGCCGTTAAAGGACGAATATTAATTAAATTCGTTGGTGTCATTGATTCAGTATCGGTAATAGACATTCTTTCACGGACACTCCGTTCCATTCTAGATAAACCAATTCTAAATTGATTTTGCAATAATTCACCTACAGCACGTACACGACGATTTCCTAAATGGTCAATATCATCCACATCGCCAATGTTATCGGATAAATTGAGCAAATAAGAAAAAGTAGCATAAATATCAGGAACGGTGATATGTTTATTTTTTAAATTTAAATCTGTTCCCATAATTTGAACCACTTTAGACATGGTTTCATCTGGGTAAACTTTAACGATATTGACCTTATTATAAGGACCAAAATCGGTATTGACTTTAACTTCATAAGCATGGGCTCCTTTTTCAAAAAGTTCCATTGCCATGATATTTTTTACTCTTTCTTTTGTCATATGAGTGCCTTTTTCATAAACGACTTCCCCATTGACATCAACTAAATTTTCAGCTAAGTAACAATCTAAAATACGATTATAAACACTTAACTTACTTTTTAATTTAAAGCGACCAGCAACCCCTAAGTCGTAACGTCTTTTATCAAAAAACTTTTGGAACAATAAAGTTTTTGGACCTTCTTCCGTAGCAGGTTCACCGGGTCTTAATTTAGAATGAATTTCAACCAAAGCTTCACGAATCGTAGAAGCATGGTCTTTTTCAAATGTATTGACAAGCAATGGATTATCACCAAATAAATCACAAATATCTTCATTGGTTGGCAATCCAATGGCTCTTAACAATACGGTAGCAGGCATTTTCCGTGTACGATCCACTCGAACTTGAATTTGATCTTTAATATCACTTTCAAATTCAAGCCAAGTTCCTCTAGCCGGAATTAAATCTGCCCCATAAAGTAATTTTCCGTTTTTAGTGTCCACAACTTTTTTAAAATATGCGCCAGGAGAACGAACCAATTGCGAAACAATGACACGTTCTGCTCCATTAATGACAAAAGTACCTGTATCTGTCATCATTGGGAAATCACCCATATAGACTTCAGATTCCTTAATTTCCCCAGTTGCCATATTATTTAATCTTAAGGTTGCGCGTAGTGGACGAGAATAGGTTAAATCACGATTCTTACAGTCAACTTCGTTAAATTTTGGTTCATCAAAACGGCATGATAAAAATTCAAGCGTTAAATCTCCTTTACTACTTGCAATAGGAAAAACGTCTTGAAATACTTCAATAATTCCTTTTTTTAAGAACCAATCGAAAGATGATGTTTGAATTTCAATCAAATTTGGAAGGGCTAATGAACCACTAATTTTAGAGTAATTCACTCTATTTTTAGAATACTTTTGTTTTTCAAAAGTTGTTTTAATCACCTTTGTGTCACCCCTTGTTTTATTCTGTGAGTTCTAATTTTTTTATTTGATTGCTTGTAGAACCCAATATCCTTTATGTTTTAAAACGACGTGAACATTTGAAAATATTTCAAGCAATTTTTTTTGAGCGCTCAAAGCACCCAAATCTTTTTTGATGACAATCCACAATTCTTTACCTTCAAGCAAATGGTCAAAAGCATCTTCAAACATTTTATAAATTACTTTTTTCCCAGCACGAATTGGTGGATTCATGACAATACGATCATAATTTTTATGAACATTTGAAAAACCATCACTATAATAAACTTCTATATTTTTTAAAGATAAATTTTTGGCATTTTGTAAAGTTAAATCCAAGGCTCTAGGATTAATATCAACAAGGTCAGCAGTTTGACATTGACCAAAATAAGTCAATATTAAACCGATTACACCATATCCACATCCAACATCTAGTAAGGTGTCAACAGGTTTTTGTTTTAATAATTCTAAAATAAAAACAAAGGAGCCGTAGTCGATTTCATCTTTAGAAAAAACTCCTATATCGGTAAGAAAAGTGAATTTTTCGTTGCCGATATAGGTTTGAATTTGTTTTGGTTTGCTTTGTAAAGAAGGATCAAAATCATAATAATGACTCATATACTCACTCCTTTATAAAATGCGAAAAACCCGCCTATCAAAAAGCAGGTTTAAAGATGAAAAAGTTAAAGTAAAACTATTTAACTTCAACTTCAGCACCTTGTTCAACAAGTTGAGCTTTAATAGCATCTGCTTGTTCAGGTGTGATTTTTTCTTTTAATAATGCTGGTAAAGCATCACATAATTTTTTAGCTTCTAAAAGACCTTTTCCAGTAATTGCTTGAACAGCTTTAATAACTGGAATCTTAGCTTGTCCAACATTGACTAAATATACAGAAACTTCTTTTGGTCCTTCTGCAACTTCTTCAGCTGGAGCTGCAGCAGCTGCAGCAGCAACAGGAGCTGCGGCAGTAACGCCAAAAGCTTCTTCAATTGCTTTTACTAATTCATTTACTTCTAAAATTGTCATTTCTTTTAATGATTCAATTACTTGTTCATTTGTTAATTTTGCCATTTTTCATTCCTCCTATAAATTTTTAAGCATCGGCATTTTCTTTTTGTGCTGCTACTTCTTTAACAGCATAAGCAAATTTGGTTAATGGGGATTGTAAACATCCCAATAACATTGAAATAAGTACTGGTTTTGTAGGTAATTTAGCAATAGATTGCATTTGATTAGCGTTCACAATTTGTGATTCTACAATACCACCTTTAACGACTAAATTTGGATTTTTCTTTGCAAATTTATAAAGCAAACTTGGCACACTTACTGGATCTTGTGTTGCGCTAACAAAAGCGTTTGGACCAGTTAACATATCATCCAATTCGAAGCCATTTTCTTTTGCTGCTCTTGAAACTAAATTATTCTTATAGACGGTAAATTTGCCACCAATTTTTGCTAAATCACGACGTAAGGTCATTAATTGAGCAACATTGAGTCCGCGATATTCTACAACGACATAAGATTGAGAATTTTTAATTTCAGTCGCAATTTCAGAAACAATTTGCGCTTTTTTTGCAATGATTTCTTTCATTCTTGCACCTCCTGTTTATTTTATTAAACAATACGCACTAAAAATTTATAGAAAATTCATTGAATAAATTAACTTTTGTATTTTCACCTCGGCAACAAATTAAGCGATTTCGCAGTTGCTTTCTAGGGCGTATTGAACAACCAAAATTAGAATGTAGAAAAATCAACTTTAATGCCAGGTCCCATCGTTGTGGTTACGGCAACATTTTTAATATAATTTCCTTTGATTGTAGCAGGTTTTGCCTTTACAATCGCATCTTTTAAAACTTTAAAATTTTCAATAAGTTTTTGAGCATCGAAAGATGCACGACCAATACAAACATTAATATTTCCTTGTTTATCTACACGATAAGCAACTTTACCAGCTTTGATTTCAGAAACCGCTTTTGCAATGTCTGGATTAACAGTTCCTGTTTTTGGGTTAGGCATTAATCCTTTAGGTCCTAAAATTCGTCCAAGTTTTCCTAATTCACCCATCATATCAGGGGTAGCAACAATGACATCAAAACCAAACCAATTTTCTTTGGTGATTTTTTCAAGCATTTCTTTGCCACCGGCAAAATCTGCGCCAGCAGCTTCTGCTGCTTTAACATCATTGGTAATTGCAAGTACCTTTTTTGATTTTCCAGTTCCATGTGGTAAAACAATTGCTCCACGAACTTGTTGTTCAGCATAACGTGGGTCAACATTTAAACGAAATGAAACATCAACAGATGCATCAAATTTTGTTGTAGAAGTTTTACCAACTAAACTTAAAGCTTCTTCGTATTGATAAGCTTTGCTACGGTCGATTAATTTAGCAGCTTCTAAATATTTTTTTCCTCTTTTTGCCATGATTCAGTACCTCCCTATTCTACTTCAATACCCATGTTACGGGCAGTACCTTCGACAATTTTGCAAGCTGCTTCCACGTCATTGGCATTTAAATCTGGCATCTTGTATTCAGCAATTTTGCGAATTTCTTCTTTGGAAATTTTAGCTACTTTTACCTTGTTTGGTGTACCAGATCCTTTTTTAATGTTTGTAGCTTTTTTTAATAAATCAGCAGTTGGAGTTGTTTTTAAAACAAAAGTAAAACTCTTGTCTTCATATGCAGTAATAATTACTGGCACAATATCTCCTGCTCTGTCTCTTGTTTGGTCATTAAACTCTTGACAGAATTTTGGCATCAATATTCCAGCTGATGCTAATGCTGGTCCCGGCTTTGCTTGTCCAGCAGGGATTTGTAGTTTTACAACCTTTGCGACTTTTTTACTCACGTGAGACACCTCCTATTTTTCCCGTGTCGTGGTGATAATGAATTCAACATTCTTCCACTACGACGCAAAAGTTTCGCGTATGCACACACATACGCTATGATATTATACAATATTCTTTCTGCTTTTTTCAATAAAAATTTTTATTTTTTTCTAAAAGCAATTTAAAAAACAAAAAAACTTTGGGAAAACCCAAAGTTAATTATATTTTTCAATGTCATTCATACTGACTTGAACATTGTTTTCTCTTCCGAAGAAAACAGTAGAAATATTGACTAGTCCTTTTTCTTTATCAATCGCTGTAATCGTAGAAATTTGATCCGCTAAAGGTCCGTTGACTACTCGGATTGTATCTCCTACTTCATATTCATTAAAGTAGGAAGCATCGGCTAATCCCATCCGTTTTAAGACGGTTTCTATTTCTTCTTTTGGAACAGGGAATGGTTTTGTCCCTTTTCCTGAAGATCCAATAAATCCAGTAACACCAGGTGTATTTCTAACCACATACCATGCTTCATCTGTCATATACATTTCAATGAAAATATATCCTGGATACATGTTTTTCATTTTGGTTTTTCCTGTTGGAACGCCATTTTTCTTAACAGGTTCTTCGTATTCTGCCACGATGACTCTAAAAATATAATCTTGCATGTTCATCGTTTCAATTCTTCTCAAAATATTGTCTTTGACTTTATTTTCATGGCTGGCATAGGTATTGACTACATACCAATTCTTATCTAATTGTTCCATGTCACTACCCACTTTCTTTACATATATTCAACGGCTTTTAAAATGGATTGAGCGATAACATAACTTGCACTGAAGAATAAGCCAAAAAATACACAAAAGACTAAAACTGTAGAAGTATTTTCATACATGCTTTTTTTGTTTGGCCAACGAACTTTTTTCCCTTCACGCACAACCCCTTTAAAAAACAATCCAATTGATGAAAACATTTTTTTGAAGAATCTACCTATTTTTCTCATTGAAACAACCTCCTATTTACTTTGCTTGTGTATTGTATATTTATTACACTTTGGGCAAAATTTTTTAATTTCAAAACGAGTAGTTGATACTGCTTTTTTTCTTGTCGTTGTATAATTGCGAGAGAGACATTCTTCACAAACTAAAATCATCTTTTCCCTCATTTATACCACACTCCACTTTGCTATTTTACTATAAGTAAAAAGATTAGTCAATTGTATTTTTTTTAGAGGATTTGTTTCTATCGTTAAGATCTAACTTTTTGCGCATTTTTAATTTTGCACGATTTAAATAATTTCGCACTTGTTTTGGTGTCATATTGGCTATTTTTGCAATTTGATTTGTGTTGATACCATTTTCATACAATGTAAAAAATTGCAATTCTTTATCATTTAAAAATTGTTTGGAATATTGATATTGAATTTCTAGTTCTTGCATTTGATAAGCATGTACCGGATCCGTATTGTAATAAGTACTGCTTAATACATCTTGCAAACTGGTTTTATTTAATTCATCCATTGGTTCATCTAAAGAAATAGCTTGATAATGAATTTTTTCTGATGGAGAAAAATAATTTTTTAATAAACGCGCAGCACAACGTTTTAAACAAATGTAAAGATAAGAAAAAAAATTTCCTCTTTCATCACTATAAGAGTCTATACATTTTATAAAAGTGACGAGTAATTCTTGATAAACATCGTTTTTATCTAATAAATAACAAATTTCTAATAATTCTTTTTCAACACTTTTTATGGCTCCCATGTGCTTTTTTAATAAAAGTTGTAATGCTTTTTGTTCTCCACACCGATAAAGATAGATGAGTTCATAGTCATTCCATGCGTTGTTCAATTGAATCACCATCTATATTGTGACATATTTTAACAAAATATGCGTCCCAACTTTCTTTTAATTTTATACCAAAAAAAGGCCATTTCATTGGCCTTTATGAGTTTGAATATGGGCAAGCAAAATTGCTGTCGCCACCGAAACATTTAAAGAATTAACTTTTCCTTGCATAGGGATAAAAACATTAAAATCTGCCTGTTCTTTTACAAGTCTTGAAATGCCAAATCCTTCTGAGCCAACCACTAATACAAGTGGCATTTGATAATCCATCGTTTGATAATCAACGCCTTGATATGCTTCAGCAACAACAATCCAAAATCCTTTTTCCTTTAAATCAATTAATGTTTGCGTTAAATTCGTCACTTGCATAATTTTAACATTGGCTATAGCACCAGTCGATACTTTAGCAACGGTAGCATTAATCGGTGCTTGATGATGTTTTTTAATAATAATGCCCTCCACATGAAAAGCTTCAACGGTACGAATAATAGCCCCGAGATTATGAGGATCTTCTATTCCATCTAGCATTAAAAGTGTTGGATTGTTCATCTTTTTAATCTTTTCAATTGTTTCTTGATAAGGAGCATAGACAAAATCTTTAATTTTAGCAACAACACCTTGATGTCTTGCATTTTGGGTTAAATCATCTAAAAAACTTTTGTTTTTTTCATATACCTTTACTTTATATTCTTTTAATTTTGCTAAAAATGAAGCATCTTTAAAATGATTTTCTACATAAATTTCAAGAACTTGATTGGCTTGTAAAAAAGAAAGTACAGCATTCTTTCCAAAAATAATTTCCATTTTATAAGATTCCTTTTTTAATTAATTCTTTTCTTAGTTGGTCAGCTTGCTCATACATTTGATTCTTTTTAAAATCGTTCCATTGATGATACAAGTTTTTTTCTTCTTCAGTAAATATTGTATTTACTTCTTCCATTCCCAAAATAGAAAGCATATGATTGCAAGTATTCAAAGATTTCGCTAAGACTTTAAAATCTATTGTTTTTTGACGAAGCGTCATGTTGAGTTTTTTTAATTCTTCAAATAAAATACTAATTGCTAAAGAAGTATTTAAATCATCCGCCAATGCTTTTAAAAATAAATCATATTTTTCTTCATCTATTGACAAAGGAAAAGAAAGGAAAGATTCTACTTGTAATTTTAGATTTGCTTGTTTTAAAGGAGTATAAACTTTATTTAATTCGGATATGGCGTTATTAAAAACTTCATCGCTGAAATTAATTGGAGCACGATAATGTGTTGAATTCATAATCCACCGTAAAACATTACCCCCATATGTTGCAATTAAATCCTTTGCTAATATAAAATTGTTGAGTGATTTGGACATTTTTTCATGATTAATATTAATCATGCCATTATGCATCCAAATATCTGCCAAAGGATGGTGACAATAAGCATAAGCTTGTGCTTGCTCATTTTCATGATGCGGAAATTTTAAATCCATTCCCCCACCATGAATTTGGACATGTGTATGAGGTGTTAAATTAGAAATCATAACGACACACTCTGTATGCCAACCCGGTCTTCCTTTAGACCAAGGCGAATCCCATTGTATTCCTTCAGTTGTTTTTTTCCATAAAGTAAAATCTAAAGGATTTTCTTTTTTTTCATTTTCTTCAATACGTGCTCCTACTTTTAAATCTTCGATATTTCGATTCGAAATTTCACCATATTCTTTGATTTTAGAAACGCGAAAATAAACATCTCCATCTACAACATAGGCAAATTTATTTTGGACTAATTCTTTGATAAAATCTATAATTTTATCCATATTTTCTGTTACTTTAGGTGTATAATCAGGAAGTAAAACATTTAAATCTTTTCTCAGTTTTTCATAAGCTTGAATATATTTGGATGTCAATTCATATTCTGAAATTTGTTCTTTTTTTGCAGCTTGAATAATTTTATCATCCACATCTGTATAATTCGAAATAAAAATGACATCATATCCACACGCTTTTAATGTTCTCCGCAAAGTATCAAATACCATAAGTGGTCTTGCATTTCCAATATGTGCATGATTATAAACTGTTGGACCACAGACATATAGATATGTTTTTTTATTTTCATCCATTCCAACTTCAAGAAGTTGTTTTGAACGACTATCATATAAATGAACTGGAATCATTTTATCACATCACTTTCTTTACTATTATATATCAAATACATGGAAAAAGAAAACAAAAAAACTTCCGTTTTTCAACGGAAGTTTACTTTATTTTTTAGGGAATGGAACTCTTGCATGATAAGTAGTATGCAATAATTCGTGTGCACGATGACTATTTGGTTCTTTTAAATAGTTTTTATATAATTCCTGAATTTGTGTATTCAGATGGGAACGACGAATGACTTGTCTTTCATCTTCACGATACAAGGCTGCAGCTCTTTTTTGAATATAAGTATTCAAAATATTTGGTTCTTCATTAGGTAAGAAACAAGGTTTAACATAAGGTTGTCCCCCACCATTGACACATCCGCCTGGGCATCCCATAATTTCAATAAAATGATATTTAGATTCTTTTTTCCGGATTTGATCAAGGAGTGGTTTTGCATTTTTCATTCCATGGGCTACAGCAATATTAATGGTCATGCCATGAATATCTAAAGAAGCTTCTTTGATTCCTTCTAATCCTCTAACTGGAGTAAAATGCAACAAACTTTCTGCTTCTTGATTCGTTAACATATGATAAGCTGTTCGTACAGCGGCTTCCATTACTCCACCAGTTACCCCAAAAATGACACCAGCGCCACTATATTCACCTAATAAATCTTGATCGAATTCTTCATCAGGTAATCGATTAAATTGAATTCCACTTCTTTTAATTAAAACAGCCAATTCACGAGTTGTCAAAACGGCATCCACGTCTTTAATTCCATTGACAGCATTTTCTTTACGTTCTTTTTCGTATTTTTTAGCCGTACAAGGCATTATTGAAACGACAAAAATATCTTTTGGATCGAGTTGATGTTTTTCAGCATAATAGGATTTAATGATGGCTCCTAACATTTCATGAGGTGATTTACAACTCGATAAATGATCTAATAAATCTCCATAAAAATATTCAGCATAGTTGACCCAACCAGGTGAACAAGAAGTAATCATTGGTAACACACCTTGGTTTTGAATGCGATGAATTAATTCTGATGCTTCTTCCATAATTGTTAAATCTGCACCAAAATTGGTATCATAAACTTTTTCAAAACCTAAACGATGTAAAGCAGCCACCATTTTACCTGTGACAGCTGTCCCAATTGGTAAATTGAATTCTTCACCAAGAGCCGCTCTTACCGCAGGTGCTGTTTGCACAATGACATGTTTTCCTTGACGGAAAGCTTCATCGACTAAATCAATTTCTCCTTTTTCCATTAAAGCACCGGTTGGACAAACATTGACACATTGTCCACATAAAATACAAGGTGAATCTTTAAATGAGCGATTATAAGCAGGGCCTACAATCGTTTTAAAACCACGATTTTCAAATCCTAATATTCCAGTACCATGTGCTTCAACACAACGTGTAACACAACGACCACATAAAATACATTTTGATGTGTCTCGAATAATGGAAGGCGTTAATTCATCATAGGTAACCGGCGTTTGTTCACCAAGATAAACATCATCTCTTGCACCAGTAATTTGTGCTACGTGCAGCAATTCACATTTTCCATTTTTCCGACATTGTTGACAATTTTTAGAGTGGTTCGATAATATCAATTCCACACTGGTTCTACGTGCACGAACAGCTTTTGGACTAGAAATAATAATTTCCATTCCTTCATTTACTGGATATACACATGAAGCTACAAGTCCTCTAGCACCTTTTACTTCGACTAAACAAACACGACATGAACCTTGAGAACATTTTCCATCATTAAAGGCACATAAAGTTGGAATTTCATATCCACATTGTTGCGCCGCTTTTAAAATGGTTAATCCCTTTTCAACTTGATAAGGATGACCCTCAATTTTAATATTTACATATTCCATGATTCCATCCTCCTATCGTTTTTCAATGGCATTAAATCTACAAGAAGATTGACACATGCCACATTTAATGCATCGACTTTGATCAATTTCATAAACCGTTTTGCCCACTTCTCCTTTAATACAAGAAACAGGACAATTACGAGCACATAGACTACATTTTTTACATTTTTCTGGAACAATATAATATTGCATTAATTTTTTACATACTTTAGCCGGACATTTTTTATCAACGACATGAGCAATATATTCATCTTTAAAATGGGTCAATGTTGAAATAATTGGATTTGCTGCAGTTTGACCTAAACCACAAAGTGAACCGGTTTTGACCGCTTGACCTAATTCTTCTAAAGCATCAATATCTTGCAATGTTCCTTTGCCTTCTGTAATTCGAGTTAGAATTTCAAGCATTCTCTTGGTACCAATTCGACATGGAGAACACTTTCCACAAGATTCATCACAAATGAATTCCATATAAAATTTAGCGACATCCACCATACAGTTATCTTCATCCATGACAATGGCGCCACCTGACCCCATCATAGAACCTAAAGCAACTAAATTATCAAAATCAATCGGTGTATCTAAATATTCTTCTGTTAAACAACCTCCAGATGGCCCTCCCGTTTGAATGGCTTTAAATTTTTTTCCATTAGGAATTCCACCACCAATATCATAAATCAATTCACGTAAGGTCGTTCCCATAGGAATTTCAACAAGACCAACGTTGTTGATTTTTCCTCCTAAAGCAAAAACTTTCGTTCCTTTTGATTTTTCAGTTCCATATTGAGTAAACGCATCTTTTCCTTCTCTTAAAATGTAAGGAACAGTTGCTAATGTTTCAACATTGTTAATAATGGTTGGTTTATCCCATAACCCTTTAACTGCGGGAAAAGGTGGACGTGGACGAGGCATTCCTCTTTTTCCTTCAATAGAATTGAGTAAAGCCGTTTCTTCCCCACAAACGAAAGCACCAGCACCCAAACGAATATGCACTCTAAAACTAAAATCAGTATTTAAAATATGATCTCCTAATAATCCTAATTCCTCTGCTTGTTGAATGGCAATACGCAAGCGTTTCACCGCTACAGGATATTCTGCACGAACATAAAAATAACCATTTTTAGCACCTATGGCATAACCTGCAATCATCATTCCTTCAATGACAGCCAAAGGATTTCCTTCTAAAATCGAACGATCCATAAAAGCTCCTGGATCTCCTTCATCTCCATTACAAACAACATATTTTTCATCGTTTTCTTGATCATATGCAAATTTCCATTTTAAGCCCGTTGGGAAACCGCCACCCCCACGGCCTCTTAACCCAGAATCCAATACTTGTTGAATGACTGCAAAACGATCCATCTTTAAAGCATTTGCTAATCCTTGAAAAGCTCCATAACCTAAAGCCTCTTCAATGTTTTCTGGATTAATGGTTCCACATCCATGTAAAGCAATTCTTTTTTGTTTTTTATAAAAGTTAATATCATCTTGTTTTGCTACCTTTTCTTTTGTCACCGGATCAACATATAAAAGGCGTTCCACAATTTCGTGATTGACAATATCTTTATCAACAATTTCAGCAACGTCGCTTTCTTTTACTAAACGATATAATGTATCTTCTGGATAAATTTTTACAAATGGCCCTTGAGAACAAAAACCAAAGCACCCGGCAATATTTACACTGACATCATCTTCTAGGTTTCTTTCCTTTAAAATTTCTTTAAATTTTTCAGCAATTTGAGCGGAATTAGAAGATAAACAACCCGTACCACCACATAAGATAATGGCTCTTTTCCCTTCAGCACCGGCAAATTTTTTATCTAAACAACTTTTACAACTAGCGATTTTGGCTGCTAATTCTTCTTGAGTCTTTATCATGATTATTCTTCTCCTCCATTTGTCCGATATGCATTGATAATTTTTGGAACTTCTTGAACCGTTAATTTAGGATAAACTTTGCCATTAATGGTTACAGCTGGAGCAATACCACACGCTCCAATGCAACGCAAAGCATCAATCGTAAATAATCCATCTTCTGTTGTTTCTCCAGGTGCAACATTTAAAAGTTCACAAAATTTATCGCAAACTTGTTGTGCTCCTTTGACATAACAAGCGGTACCTAAACAAACACCAATAACATATTTTCCTTTTGGTTTTAATGAAAAAAAGGAATAAAATGTGATAACACCATATATTTCTGCAACAGGGATACCCGTTGCTTCTGATATTATTTCTTGTACTTCTAAAGGAATATATCCATATTTGCTTTGTACGTCACTTAAAATCATCATCAGTGGTGTTTTTTCATCCGCATATTTTTCAATAATTTTTAAAATTTCTTTTTTCGCGTCTGCTTGTATTAAACCCATCGTGAATCCTCCTCAACATACATTTAATTATATCAAAAAAGTATTCCCGTTGGAATACTCTTTTCGTCTTTTTCGACAATTTCTTTTGGAAAAAAGAGCCAATTTTTCTTTATTCTAGAATTAAACGTTGAATGGCAGAATTTTTCAAAGCCGCTTTCCAAATAAAATAACCGATAGTTAAAATAATTAATTCACTTAATAATACACTACCCATAGCTAACCATAAAGGTTCATTGACAAAGAAATGAAGTTCTACTCCAATGATAACCCCACAACTAAGCGCTGCTAAAAATAAACTTATATACCTATTTTTTATAAAATATAAGATAAGACAGGCAATCAACGTTTGACCTGTACCAATTAGCCAATCAAAAGGAAGTCCTGAAAAAATATTAACTAATAAACATCCTCCCACTAAACCGGGGATAAATTTTTTATTAAACATCGCTAATAGGATAAATACTTCAGAAATTCTTATATTAATAATGCCATAATTTAATTGTCCAAGTGGTAAAGAAAATACATAATAAAGAGCTAAAATTAAAGCATTTAAAGTAATCGTTTGAATTATTTTTTTTCTTTCCATAAAAAAACCTCCATTGATTTTTTATAGCAGGGTGCCAAGAAGGGTAAAACTGCTTATAAATATTATACAAAAAAATAATTGATTTGTAAAGAAAAAGGAGGTTTATGAAAAAAATTTATATTTAATGTTAACAAGAAATAATTCTTTCAAACATTTTTAAATTTCCTGCAGAATTAGGATGCAAACCATCATTACTATACTCAGAAACATTTTCCGCATTCCATAAATCATAAAGTGGAATAAACTTAACTTCATTAAAGAAACATTGATTTCTTAAAGCTTTATTATATTCTTGAACTAAAGAAGGGATACGATAAAGAAGTTCTAAAAAAATAATACGTAAATTCGGATTATGCTCTCTTAAAATCTTCACTGCATAATTAATTGCTCCTTTATAAGTCGGATTAGGATCGGTATAATCAGTTAGCATTTCTGCATCGCGCACACCAATTGGTGTTGCTTCATCAATATCATTTGTGCCATATAAAATAAAAACATAATCTGCCCATTGATGTTCTTCTTGATTATGATACATATAAGTCACACCATTTTCTTTTCCTTGATAACGAGAACTATAGGCAATCGTGGTCCCACTTTTAGCAAAATTTTGATGTTCAAATTGGTAGTAATCTTTTAAATGTAAGACATATTCTCCTTCCCATTGTTCATATTGGGTAATCGAATCTCCATAAAAAAGGACATTTTTTTGATATAATCTTCCTTTATCCATAGTAAATGTGTCTTTTAATTCATTTTTGCCAAATACTTGGATGGTGACACCTTGTTGTTTTCCTTGATTATCAAAAATTTGCAATTGTGCTTTACCCTCTTTTTTACCAACAATTTCGTTTTCATTTTCAATCGTAAAAATCGTTGGATTATTGGATTGAAAAGTTATTGTAGCAGAAGCAAATTCATCCTTTAACATGACTTGCACATTATACCTTTCATCCACTTCAATATTAATTTCTTCTACGGTTAAAAAAATTTCATTAGAGGTAATTTCTTGAATAGACGATTCTTTTTTACAACCAGAAATCATTAAGCAACATAAAAAAATGAATAGAACTAATATTTTTTTTCGCATTTTATCACCTCATATTAAAAAAGAAAATCCTTGAAATTATTATACTTCGAATTTAAATCAAAGTAAACAAAAAACACTTTCAAGATTGAAAGTGTTTATTCAACTTCTATAATACGAATGGTATTGGTAGAACCATGTTTTTGCCCCATTCCTGAAGTTAAAATTAAAGTTGTTCCTTTTTCAAATTCAAAATATTTTGCAATGCGTTGGGCTTCTTCATCCCATTTTACCAAGTCATTTTCATATTTTGCAATAATCGGATAAACCCCCCAATAATAACACATTTTTTGACAAGTTCTTGGACTATCGGAACAAGCAATAATGGGAACATTAGGACGGAACTTACGAATGCGCTTTGCTGTTCCACCAGTTTCTGTAAAAGCAAAAACAGCGGATACATTTTCTAAAGTTAAACAACATTCTGCCACACTGATTCCTATAGCATCATTTTTTGTTCGTTGACTGGATTTTACAGAACGATATAAATCATTTCGATAGTCTAATACCCCTTCAACAGATAAAGCAATTTTATCCATCATTTCAACGCTTTCAACAGGATATTTTCCAATTGCAGACTCTCCACTTAACATAATTGCATCTGTACCATCAAAGATTGCATTGGCAACATCATTGACTTCTGCGCGTGTTGGTCGAGGTGAATTAATCATCGATTCCAACATATGTGTTGCTGTAATCACAACTTTCCCCATTTGATTAGCCATTTTAATCATTTCCTTTTGGTATAAAGGAACTTTTTCTGGAAGAACTTCAACTCCTAAATCTCCTCGAGCAACCATAATGCCATCTGCAACTTCTAAAATATCTTTTAAATGGTTTACCCCTTGTTGGCTTTCAATTTTGGCAATCAAAGCAATGTCAGGTTTACCAAATTTTTGTAAAAGTTTTTTTACGGCTAAAACATCTTCTTTTTTTCGAACAAAAGACAAAGCTAGCGTATCGACATCTTGTTTGCAAGCAAATTCAATATCTTTATAATCTTGTTCGGAAATAAAAGGCATGCTTAATGTTACGCCTGGAACATTAATTCCCTTACGATCTTTGATGATTGCTGGATTTTGAAATTCACAATAAATTTCATTTTCATTGCAACTTAATACTTTTAAAATGAATTTCCCATCATCAATTAAAATCGTATTGCCGACTTGAATATCATCAAATAATTCAGGACAACAAACTTGAAAACGTTGTTGGTTGCCTAAACATTTTTCTTTGACTAAATAAACTTTATCTCCTTGTTTATATTGTTGCATACCATTTTCAAAATAACCACAACGAATTTCAGGACCTTTGGTATCAATCATAATTCCTACAAAAGTGCTCAATTCTTTGGCTACTTGACGAACATTTTTAATTTTCATTTCATATTCTTCATAATTGCCATGAGAGCAATTAATTCGAGCAACATTCATTCCAGTTTGAATCATCTTTTTTAACATTTCACAACTTTCAGTTGCTGGACCAATGGTGCAAACAATCTTTGTTTTCCGTCTCATTTTTTACCTCCTACATATAAAAGGCCAATTTAAGAATTGACCTTGTTTAATACAAATTTTTGATAAGTTCAATAAAAGAATCACTTTTTAATGAAGCGCCTCCAACTAAAGCACCATCAATATCTTCTTGGTTTAAATATTCACGAATATTTTCTGGTTTTACTGATCCGCCATATTGAATAATCACTTCATTTGCTACATCTTCAGAATATAATTCAGCAAGCGTTTGTCGAATAAAATGACAAACATCTTGTGCAATTTCACTACTTGCGTTTTTACCTGTTCCAATTGACCAAACTGGTTCATAAGCAATGATAATATTTTTTACTTTTGTGGCAGCAACTTTATTTAAACCTTCAATAATTTGTTGTTTGACGACTTCTTTAGTTTGATTATTTTCATATTGTTCTAATGTTTCGCCAACACAATAGATGGGGAACATATCATTATTAAATAAAGCTTGAATTTTTGCATTGCAAGATTGATTCGTTTCATGATAATATTGTCGTCTTTCTGAATGACCAATGATACAATAATTAATTGCAATTTCTTTTAACATTTCTATACTAACTTCTCCAGTATAGGCACCTGATGGATGTTCATTCACATTTTGTGCACAAATCAATAATGGAGAACGTTTAGCCACAGCTGTAGCTAAACATAAATAAGAAGGGGCAATCCCAACAACAATGTCTTTACTATTTGCAATAACAACTTCATCTTTTACTTGGTCAATGAATCGAAAAGCATCTCGATTTAATAGATTCATTTTCCAATTGCCAATTATTACTTTTTTTCTCATTGAATTCACCCCTATTTGTCAGCAATGACATCAATTCCTGGTAAATGAC
>HF998013.1:32052-57697 GCA_000433015.1 Firmicutes bacterium CAG:631 | reverse complement strand
AATGACCATCTTTTTCAATTAATTCTAAAGAAGCTCCTCCACCTGTAGATACATGAGAAAATTGATCTTTATATCCAAATTGTGCGGCGGCAGCTGCACTGTCACCACCACCAATAACGGTGAACGCACCTTTTAATTCAGCTAAAGTTTTACAAATAAACTTTGTACCATTTGCAAAAAGTGGATTTTCAAAAACCCCCATTGGACCATTCCAAAAGACAATTTTTGCTCCTTGTAAAACTTGTTTATATAATTCGCAAGTTTTTGGACCAATGTCTAATCTTTCATAGTTTTCTTTAATTTCTAAACCATTTGTAACAAGTACATCGGTTGGGTTATCAAAACTATCGGCAATAACATGGTCAATTGGTAAAATAATTTTATCTTTACCTTCTTTTAAACATTTTCTTGCAAAATCTAATTGGTCGGCTTCATAACGAGATGTGCCAACATCATATCCCATTGCTTTTAAGAAAGTGCAAGTAATGGCTCCACCGATAATCACTTTATCTGCTTTTTCTAATAATTTTTCAACAACTAAAATTTTATCAGAAACTTTTGCTCCGCCTAAAATGGCGACATAAGGATGTTCTTCAGCACGAACACAACGACCAAGACCTTCTACTTCTTTTTCCATTAAAAATCCTAAAGCCGTTTGTTTGCCATTATGATTTAAAATTTCAGGTACTCCATAAGTGGAACTATGTGCACGATGAGCAGAACCAAAGGCATCCATGACAAAAGCATCTGCTAAAGAAGCCCAGTATTTAGATAATTCTGGATCATTTTTACTTTCGCCCTTTTCATAGCGGGTATTTTGCATTAGTAATACTTCGCCATCTTTTAAACTAGCAATGCCTTCTTCTAATTCTTTTCCACGAGTCGTTGGGACATAAACAACTTTTGTTTTTAAAAGTTCTGCTACACGTGGATAAACAAATTTCATATCATTTTTTGCCATATCTTTTGCTTTGGCTTCTTCATCCTTATGATTAATTTTTCCTAAGTGAGAAAATAAAACTACTTTTGCCTTGGCGTCAATTAAATAATTAATTGTTGGCAAAGCAGCTACAATTCGATTGTCATCACTGATAACACCATCACGTAAAGGAACATTAAAGTCTACACGTACAAAAACAACTTTTCCTTGTAGATTTTTTAAATCTTTAATAGTTTTTTTCATAATATCCTCCCTATCATAAATAAAGCACCCAAAAAGAGTGCTTTTTTGTTTTTTTTATATAGTTATTACTTTTGTGCAAATTCTTTTGCTAAACGAACAAATTGGCTAGTGTAAGAATTTTCATTGTCATACCAAGCAACAACTT
Organism: Firmicutes bacterium CAG:631; assembly: GCA_000433015.1. Taxonomy (GTDB): domain Bacteria; phylum Bacillota_I; class Bacilli_A; order RFN20; family CAG-631; genus Caccosoma; species Caccosoma faecigallinarum. The sequence continues at coordinate 56,369 of HF998013.1, read as the reverse complement.
GAACTTGATATAAACCATCGCAAATTTTGGTAACCATTGTTTGAGTAGCATCAAATAAAGAACCATAAGTAATACCAATGACATCAGATGAAACTAAAGGTTCTTCTGTATAACCAAAAGATGGACTAGATTGTGCTTTCATTGCAGCATTAATGCTTTCAACGGTTAAATCTTCTGCTTTAACAACAGCGACTAAAATTGTCGTTGATCCTGTAGGAACAGGTACACGTTGTGCAGAGCCAATTAATTTTTTATTTAATTCTGGAATAACTAAACCAATGGCTTTAGCAGCACCAGTGGAATTTGGAACAATATTGACAGCAGCTGCACGAGCTCTTCTTAAATCCCCTTTACGATGTGGCCCATCAAGAACCATTTGGTCACCAGTATAAGCATGAACGGTTGTCATAATTCCTGATTGGATAGGTGCATAATCATTTAAAGCTTTAGCCATAGGAGCTAAACAGTTTGTTGTACAAGAAGCAGCTGAAATAATTTGGTCTTCAGCAGTTAAAGTTTTATCATTGACACCATAAACAATTGTTTTTAAATCATTTCCAGCAGGAGCTGAAATAATAACTTTTTTAGCACCAGCATGGATGTGTGCCATTGATTTTTCTTTTGAACAATAAAAACCTGTACATTCTAAAACAACATCAACATCTAATGATTTCCAAGGGCAATTAGCAGCATCTTTTTCAGCATAAATACGAATTTTTTTGCCATCTACTGCAATCCAACCTTCAGCAGCACCATCTTCAGAACAAGTTACTTTATCTGCTAAAGCATATCTTCCTTGTGCTGAATCATATTTTAATAAATGAGCCAACATTTTAGGGCTTGTTAAATCATTAATTGCTACAACTTCATAGCCTTCTGCATTAAACATTTGTCTAAATGCTAAACGTCCGATTCTTCCGAATCCATTAATTGCAATTTTTACACTCATACGAAAAATCTCCTTTCCATCATTTCACTTTTTAATTATTCGTACATTATTAATTATAAATTAAACCGCGATATTGTCAATAATTTAAACTGATTTTTTCTATAAAATAATATTTTATAAAATATTATTGTGTATAATTTTAGAATTAAGGACATAATGTAAGGTAGGAGGACAAAACAATGAACTATATTCCTACAATTATTGAAGTTAGTCATGACGGAGAACGTTACTATGATGTCTACTCTTTATTATTAAAAGAACGCATTATCATGTTAAATGGCGAAATTAATGATACAGTGGCCGCAAATATCATTGCTCAACTTTTGTATTTGTCTTCAAAAGATCCTCAAAAAGATATTCAATTATACATTAATTCCGTTGGTGGAAGTATTACAAGTGGCATGGCAATTTATGATACCATGCAACATATTTCTTGTGATGTTTCTACAATTTGTATTGGTTTATGTGCAAGTATGGGTGCATTTTTATTATCTGGCGGTTGTAAAGGAAAGCGATATTCTTTGCCCAATAGTGAAATTATGATTCATCAGCCAAGTGGTGGTGCTAGTGGTGTGGCTAGTGATATTGATATTGCTTCAAAAAGAATTCAAAAATTAAAAAAGAAGCTCAATATGATATTGGCTTCTAACACGAATAAAACATTAGCACAAATTCAAAAAGATACCGAAAGAGATTATTTCATGGATGCAAAAGAAGCATTAGAATATGGTATCATCGATAAAATTATTTATCGACAATAAGAACCACTGCAATGCTTAAAAATAATAAGACGACAATAAATAAACAACAAATGGCAAGCCATCTTCTTCGTTTTGCACTTCGACTTTGTTTTTGATATTGTTGTGTTTTAGCCATATTTATCTCTCCATTTTTATTTAATTTTATTATATCTCTTTTTTTTCGTTTAAATCAACCATTTTTAGAAAGTAGCGATTTGATGAACAATAATCAAAGTTTTGACGATTTTTTAAATATTGATTATAGGCGCTTAAGTCGCTATCTTTTTAATTTCAGTGGCAATGAATTTGGCATCATTGGCGCTGTAGCAGGATATTTAATTTGCCAAAGTTTAGATATTGATGAGCAAAATTCCATTGGAAATTTTTTTGAATTAATTGGACAAATGATTTTAGCAATAGCAGCACAAAATCAAGTAAAAAATAACGATCAAAACCAAAACAATTCTTATAATGGAATTGTTTCTAAAAAAGATTTTTAAATAAAAATACCATGCGGTCTAATCCTGCATAATCTTTTAAAAATTCATAGCGAAATTCAGGTAATTCTTTTTGAATCAAAGCTTCTAAAGCCTCTTTTTGATCATAACCAAATTCAAAAGCCATCATGGCTTTTTTATTTAATAATATAGAAGCATGCTTAAAGATTATGCGATAAAAATCCAGTCCATCCTCTCCACCAAACAAGGCATTATGTGGTTCATAATTCATTACCATTTCATCTAAAATTTCTTGATTTTTAATATAAGGTGGATTACAAACTAGTACATCAAAAGTTAAATTTTTTTCTAATAAAGGTTGAATAAAATCTCCACACAAAGTAGTAACATGAACTTTTAAATTTTTAGCGTTTTTATTGACAATTTCTATTGCTTTTGGATTAATATCACATAAATAAACTTTTGCATGCTCCACTTCTTTTTTCATCGTTAAACCAATAACCCCACTACCGCAACATACATCAGCAATGGTCAAGGATTGATTTTCAAAATATTGATCAATTCTTAATATTGTTTCTTCTACTAATTGTTCTGTCTCCATTCGTGGAATAAAAACATTTTCATCAACATAGAAATCATACCCATAAAAACAAGTTTTATGTAAGATATATTGAGGAGGCATTTTTTTTAAAAGATATAAATCTACCATTTCCATAAAAGATTCATAGACCTTTAAAGGAACAGGCAATGATAAATGATGATACGGAACAGCAAAATCACTATAAAAGAATAACCATTTAATGGCATTCACTTCCATTTGAGCTAAGGAGGCTTTTTTTTCGGCTTGTTGAATCATTTCTAAATAAGTCATTATAATTCTGCCTCTAATTTTTCTTTTTGATCTTCATTCATTAAAGCATCTAAAATTTCATCTAATTCCCCTTCAATAATGCGATCTAGTTTTTGTAAAGTTAATCCAATTCGATGATCTGTCACACGATTTTGCGGATAATTATAGGTGCGAATTTTTTCGCTTCTTTCACCTTTTCCTACTTTTAATTTTCTTTCTGCACTCACTTCTTCTAATTGCTTTGATTTTAATTCTTCGGCTACTTTCATTCGAATAATTTGTAAGGCTTTTTCTTTATTTTCGTGTTGACTTCTACCATCTTGGCAAGTAACTACAATTTTTGTAGGAATATGTGTGATTCGAATAGCTGATTCAGTTTTATTGACATGTTGTCCTCCAGCACCTCCAGAACGATAGACATCAATATGTAAATCTTCTTCTTTGACAGTTGAATCCACTTCATCAATTTCTGGCATAACTAAAACGGTTGATGTACTGGTATGAATTCTTCCAGCCGCTTCGGTTTTAGGAACGCGTTGCACGCGATGTGCTCCAGATTCAAATTTTAAACGTGAATAAGCCCCTTCTCCTTTAATCATAAAAGAAATCAATGAAAATCCACCAAATTCGGTTTCGTTAGATTCCATCACTTCAATTTTCCAACCTTTTGACTCAGCATAACGGGTATACATCCGAAATAAATCGCCGGCAAAAATATTTGCTTCGTCTCCACCTGCTGCACCACGAATTTCCATTAGTACATTTTTATCATCATTAGGATCTTTAGGAAGCAATAAAATTTTTAATTCATCATATATTTTTTCGTTTTCTTCCGTTAATTTTTTGATTTCTTCATGAGCTAAGGCGACAACATCTTCATCTTGTTCTTCTAATAATAGTTTTGCTTCTTCAATTTCTTTTTGGTGATCTAAATAGGTTTGATATTTTTGAGCCGTTTTTTCTAATTGTGCACTTTCTTTAGAAAGTTGTGTATACTGTTTAATATCTTGAATGATTTCCTCGTCTTGTAATTTTTGTTGAAGCATATGATATTTATTTAAAATTGTCTCTAAACGTACAAACATTTTATCCATTTTTTTCTTCACTCCTTTGTAATAAATTGGGCTCAGTAATGATGTCTAATTCTAATTCATTAGCCATATTTTCAATATATTCTGTTGCAAAATCTTTTAATTGTTGAGGTGCATGTGCATCAGCTCCTAATACAAAAGATAAAGGATATTGTTTTAAAATTTTAAAAAATTCTTTAAAAGGATAGGGAGGATTTTTTTGACCTTGATATTCAAAATAAGAGCGACTCCGACATCCAGAACCACTTAATTCTACATAACAGTCGTATTGAGAAAGAAGTTTTCCTATTTTGTGTGCAAGTTGAATGGTATTTTGATCCCATTTTCGATATCCTTTTAAAAAACAATCAGGATGACATACATAAAAAAACAAGTGTGTATCTAATCCTTTTTTTAATGTTTCATAATAATAATCTAAGTATTCTTTCTCTTCAAAAGGAGATGCAAAATCATACCTTTTATTTTGAATATAAGCATAATGATTGCCAAAAAGAAGATAATCCACTTTTTTTTCTTGTAGTAATTTTTGATAATAAGGAAGCATGCTTTCAACATACTCGCATTCAAAACCAAGTAAAATTTTGATTTGATTTTTATACTTTTCTTTTAACGCGGTTATTTTTTGAATATATTCTTCGTTTTGTTGAAAATTAGTATGAGAGATATGATCAGAAAATCCCAATTCTTCATAACCATTTTCAATAGCAAATTGAATGTAGTCTTCATCTTCCCCTGTAGCATGCCCACATCTTTTTGTATGCGTATGATAATTTCTATGAAGCATTTGTTTTTCATCTCCTCCCATAGTTTACTTTTTTTAAATATAATCCTTGAGGTGGTGCTTTATAACTACATTTTTCTAATGAACTTAAATCTAATAAGGATTGGATATAAGTTAAATCTTTTTTTTGCGTCGCCACAGCAAGCATTGCACCAACCATTAAACGAACCATCGAACGTAAAAATCCACTACCTTCAAATAAAATTTGAATTTCTTTTTTTGTAACTTTTACTTTCATCTTCATAATTTTTTTAATAAAAGTAGAAACTTCATCTTCACGATTCGTCGTAAAATTTTTAAAATTATGTTCCCCAACAAATAACTGTCCGGCTTGATTTAATAAATCAATATGAATCGGTTCTTTTATAAAAACGACATAACGAGATAAAAAAGGATTGTCTAATGCTGTATTTTGAATTCGATAGAGATATTGTTTAGATACAACATCATAACGAGCATGAAATGTATCTTTCACTTTGTTGACTTTTAAAATACGAATCGATTGAGGTAAAAAGCTATTTAAGCCTTTTTGTATAGACTCTTCTTTTAAATCATAAGAAGTATCAAAATGAAAAACTTGCCCAAGAGCATGAACTTTTCGATCCGTTCTTCCAGAAGCATAAATGCAAATCTTTTCTTTCAATAATTTTTGTAATGCTTCTTGAATGACTTGCTGAATCGTCAATGGTTCATGATTTTGAATTTGATAACCAAAATAATCATAACCATCATAGGCTACAATACATTGATATCTCATATAAGCCACCCCAATAATATTGAATCTAGTGGCACTTTTAATGCAGATAAAACAATAAAGGCAATCATTAATCCTAAGGTAAGAAATAGCATGATTGTATCTTTAAAATGCCATTTTAATTTACGATAGCGGGTCCTTTTTGCATATGGATTATAACTCCTTGCTTCCATTGCATCGGCCAAATCAGCACTTCTTGAAAACGCACTAATAAATAAAGGAATGATTAATGACGTGATGGCCACAGCTTTTTCTTTTAATTTTCCATGAACAAAATCAACACCACGACTTGCTTGAGCACGCATAATGCGATAGGTTTCATCCAAAATCGTTGGAATAAAACGTAAAGCAATACTGATAACCATAGAAAGAATATGAACATTCACAACTTTTTTTAGAAAGCCAAATAAATCTTCAATAGCAATCGTAATATCTAAAGGTTTTGTCGTCGCTGTAAAAATGGTTGAAGTAGAAATTAATAAAATCAAGCGATAAGCCACACGTAAGGTGGAAAAAACAGCTTCACTATAAATGGTTATTTTCCAAATTCTCCATGGAGTGCCATCTTTGACTACTAAAAGATTTACAATAAAAATAAAGACAACCATAAACCACATCGGTTTTAATGATTTGATAATCGTTATAATTTTAATTTTTGATAAAATAAAACATACTAATGTCACTAATCCTAAAACGATATAGCCAACGATTCCTAATTGAATAAAAATCGTAATCATAAAAGAAAATAACAAAATAATTTTACAACGAGGATCTAGACGATGAAAAAAAGTATCGTTTGGAATGTATTTCCCAAGCGTAATATTATTTCCCATCTATCTCACATCCTTTAAAGCTTGTACAAAGCTTTCAATATCTTTGACTTTGCTTAAATCCAATAAAGGATACTTTTTTTTCACTTCTTTTGCAACTTTTAAGATAGGAGGGATTTCAATTTCTAATTCCTTCATCATTTTTTCATCATTAAACAATTGGTAAGGAGAGGTATAAGCTAAAAGTTTTCCCTTTTTTAAAGCCATAACTCGATGAGCATATTTTAAAACATCATCCATTTGATGGGTAACCAAAATAATTGTTTTATTTTCTTTGGTATATAATTCATAAAACAAATCCATCATTTTTTTGGCCGCTTTTGGATCTAATCCTGCTGTTGGTTCATCTACAATTAAAACATCAGGATTAAAAGCTAAAATTCCCGCAATGGCGACTCTTCTTTTTTCTCCACCAGATAATTCAAAAGGCGATTTCTTTAAAAATGAATCATCTAAATCAACAATTTTTAAAACTTGCGAAGCTAATCCTTTTAATTGTTCTTGCTCAAAACCAAAATTTTTAGGTCCAAATAAAATATCCTTCTCTACATTTTCTTCAAACAATTGATATTCAGGAAATTGAAAAACAATACCAATTTTTTTACGCAATTGTTTAATATTCTTAATTTTAATTTTTCGTTGAATAATGTATTCATCAACAATAACTTTTCCTGATGTAGGAATTAGTAAAGCATTTAAATTTTGAATCAGTGTCGATTTTCCACTTCCCGTATGCCCAATAATTGCAATAAAATCATGATCAGCTATTGTTGCATTAATATCATTTAAAGCATCATATTGAATGGGTTGATTCATATTATAAATATAAGAAAGATGTTCAATTTTTATATTCATAGATATTTCACCAACTCTTCTTCAGATAAACATTGAGGCACATCAATATTTGCCTTTTTTAAAGATTCAATGAGTTGTACGACAAAAGGTGCTTCTAAAGCATTTTCCTCTAAAAGCTGATGATCATACAAAATTTCTTCTGGAGTACCAATTTTTATTACTTTGCCATTATTAATAATAATAATTTCATCGGCTTGAATGGCTTCTTCGATATGATGGGTAATCGATAAAATAGACATGTCTTTTCTTTTTTCTTTTAAATTGTGAATGACTTCAAAAATTTCTTTTTTTCCGGTAGGATCTAACATGCTTGTTGCTTCATCTAAAATTAATAAATCCGGTTGCATTGCTAAAACTCCCGCTATAGCTACGCGTTGCTTTTGCCCACCACTTAAATTTGTAGGTTCTGCATCTAAAAATTCATGCATATTTACTTTTGTTGCAAATTCTTCGATAATTTCATCCATTTTATCAGAATCTACACATTTATTTTCTAAACCAAAAGCAATGTCATCGCGAACCGTTGACCCAATAAATTGATTATCAGGATTTTGAAAGACGATGGCAATTTTATTTCGTATTTTAGCAAGATTTTCTTCGTTTAATAATAAATCATCAACATAAATGGAACCGGAAGTCGTTTCAAGTAGTCCAATAGATAACTTGGCCAAAGTCGATTTCCCACTACCATTATGCCCTAACAAAACGGTATACTTGCCATTTTTAATTGTTAAATTAAAATTCTCTAGTATTGGAGAGTTGTTGTGATAACCAAATGTCACATTTTCAAAACGAATAGTACTCATATTTTCTCTCCTCCGAGTATTTATTATATCATAATATCCTATTTTTTAATAGAAAAAATGCGCATTTCCTCATCTTTTAATAAAGAAAAAAAGGAACGTCATGTTCCTTTTTAATAAAACTTATTTTACAAATTGAACAATTGCCATTGGAGCATTGTCTCCACGACGATTGTAAGTTTTAATCACTCTCGTATATCCACCATTGCGACTAGCATAACGAGGACCTAATTCAGTAAATAATTTTTGTAAAGCGGTTTGTGTTTGCGCATGATCAACAAACATTTCACGAACAACAGCTGCCGCTTGACGTCTTGAATGTAAGTCTCCCTTTTTTGCTAAAGTAATCATATGGTCAGCTAAAGAAACTAAACTAATTGCCGTTGTTTCAGTAACTTCCACTTGTTCTTTAATAATTAGATGAGTGACTAATGTACGCAATTGTGATTTACGTTTTGATGTTGTATATGGAGATTTATCTTTAACTCCCGCTTTCCCGCGAATTTTATTTCTTGCCATATTTATACCTCTTTTCTAATCACTGATTTTAAATGATAGTCCACATGCTTTAAGTTTTTCACGAACTTCTTTTAAAGATTTTTTACCTAAGTTACGAACTTTCATCATATCTTCTTCTGTCTTTTGTGTTAATTCTTGAACGGTTAAAATATTTGCCCGTTTTAAACAGTTATAAGAACGTACCGATAAATCTAATTCTTCAATAGACATATCTTGATATTTGTCATGTTCTTCTACTTGAGAATCATCAATTACTTTTTCATCAAAGATACTTAATGTTTCTAATTTAGCAAATAATTCTAAGTGTTCAATAATTATTTTTGCACTTAAAGCAATCGCTTCTTGCGGAGTACAAGCGCCATTGGTTGTGACATCCATAATTAAACGATCGTAATTGGAATCATGACCAACACGAGTTGGTTCAACTTCAAAAGCAACTTTTTTAATTGGTGTGAAATTTGAATCCGTAGGGATTGTTCCAAAAGGAAGTTTATTGGATTTATTTTTTTCAGCCAATACATATCCTCTACCTGTTTTCACATAAATGGTTGCATCTAAACTACCACCTTCAGCAACAGTACAAATATAAGCGTCTTTATTAATGACATCGATACCACTAGGAGTGATAAAATCATTTGCTGTTACAACTTTAGGGCCAATGACTTTTAATTTGATTTCACTTTCTTGATTCATTGCATAACTTTCGGAAACATAATTCACTGCTTTTAAATTAAGAATTAAAGAAGTTGCATCTTCTTCCACTCCTGCAATTGCTGAAAATTCATGTCTAATTCCTTCGATTTCTACAGCATACATTGCTGTTCCAGGTAAAGAAGACAAAAGGACGCGACGTAAAGCATTTCCTAATGTCGTTCCAAAACCTCTTTCTAATGGTTCAACAATAAATTTACCATGATTTTGTTCAACACTATATTCATCAATTTTAAATTCTGGTTTTTTAAATTTATCCATTGCGTTTCCTCCTATTTCCCTTTACATTTATGCTCTAGGACGTTTTGGAGGACGACATCCGTTATGAGGAATTGGTGTTACATCAACAATTGTGTTAATTTCTAATCCAGTTTGTTGTAAAGCACGGACTGCTGCTTCACGTCCAGGACCTGGACCTTTAACATTGACATCAACATATTTCATTCCATGACTAACGGCAACCTTTGCGGCAGCTTCACTAGCCATTTGTGCAGCAAAAGGTGTTGATTTTTTAGAACCTTTAAAGCCTAAAACCCCTGCACTTGACCAAGTAATTGCATTTCCAGCTTCATCAGTAATTGTAACAATCGTATTGTTAAATGTAGAATGAATATGTGCAATTCCTTTTACAACATTTTTTCTGTCTTTTCTTTTTGTACGAGTGACCGTTTTATTTTTTGCTTGTGCCATAAATATTCACCCCTTAACTATTTCGTTGCTTGCTTTTTATTTGCAATCGTTCTTGCTGGACCCTTACGAGTACGTGCATTTGTTCTTGTTCTTTGTCCACGAACTGGAAGTCCTCTCTTATGACGTAATCCGCGATAACTTCCAATTTCCATTAAACGTTTAATATTCATTGCCACTTCACGGCGTAAGTCTCCTTCTACTTTTAAATGAGAAACTTCCGCACGAATACGTGTCAATTGTTCTTCTGTTAAATTTTTTACACGGATATTTTCATCTACATCAGCTGCTTTTAAAATTTTTGTAGCTGTCGTATATCCAATTCCATAAATGTAAGTTAAAGAGATTACTACTCTTTTTTCGTTTGGAATATCCACACCTGCTATACGAGCCATTTCATTATCCTCCTATATTTAGCCTTGTCTTTGTTTGTGTTTAGGATTTTCACAAATAACCATCAAGCGGCCTTTACGACGAATAATTTTGCATTTATTGCAAATTGGTTTAACTGAAGGTCTAACCTTCATAAATATAACCCCCTTTGGTTTGTTTTTTATTTATTTGTGTCTAAAAGTAATACGCCCACGTGTTAAATCATAAGGAGAAAGTTCTAAAGTAACTCTATCACCAGGTAAAATGCGAATGTAATTCATACGGATTTTACCAGAAACGTGGGCCAGAATTACCACATCATTCTCCAATAATCTTGCTTTAAACATTGCATTGGGCAATGCTTCTACAATGATTGCTTCAACTTCAATAACGTCTTGTTTAGCCAAATTGCGTTTCCTCCTTATAGTTTTGTTAAAATTTCATATCCATCTTCCGTAATAACAATTGTATGTTCATAATGAGCAGCTAAACTATGATCTGCTGTTACTACTCCCCAACCATCTTTTAAAACTTTTACTTCTTTTTTTCCAGCGTGAACCATTGGTTCAACAGCAATAACCATACCGGGTTTTAAAAGCGGTCCATGACCATATTTTCCATAATTAGGTACCATTGGATCTTCATGAATCGAAGTTCCTACACCATGTCCTGTATAATCCTCTGGACTAGTATAACCATTTTTTCGAACATAATTTTCAATGGCGGCAGATATATCGCCGACATGATTTCCTGGCTTTGCTTGTTTTAAGCCTTCATATAAAGCTTCTTCTGTGACCTTCATGAGTCTTTTTGCTTCATCACTAACTTCTCCGACAGCATAAGTCCAAGCAGAATCACCATGATATCCTTGATAACAAGCGCCGACATCAACAGAAACAATATCTCCATTTTTTAATTTTTGATGTCCAGGAATGCCATGAATCACCATATCATTAATGGACACACAAACAGCTCCAGGAAAGCCTTGATAGCCTTTAAAAGATGGAGTTGCTCCATATTGGCGAATAATCTTTTCAGACAATTTGTCTATTTCTTTTGTTGTGATACCAGAAACAATAGATTTCTTTAATTCTTGATGAACTAAAGCGACAATACGTCCTGCTTCTTTTAATAAAGCAATTTCTCTAGGTGTTTTTCTGATAATCATCATTTCTCTCCTAGTTCGTTTACAATGTCTTTAAAAACATTGTGAATATCTTGCTTGCCATCGACATGAATCAACAATCCTTGATTTTGATAATATTCTAATAAAGGTTTGGTTTGCTTTTCATAGGCATCAAGTCGAACTAATACACTTTCCATGTTATCATCTTTTCGAATCGTTAAATCTCCTCCACATACATCGCATTTTCCTTCAATTTCAGAAGGATAATGCTTAATATGATAAGAAGTTCCACAATTCTTGCAAATTCTACGCCCTGTTAAACGATCTAAAATTTCTTCTTTAGGAACAAAAATTTGGATAACATAATCTAATTTCATATTTAATTCTTGAAGAATTTCTTCTAAACTTTGGGCTTGAGGAATTGTTCTTGGAAATCCATCAAGAATAAAACCATTTTTACAATCCGGTTGTGCAAGTCTTTCTTTGACAATGCCAACCGTGATATCGTCAGGAACTAATTTTCCTTTCGTAATATACTTTGCGGCTTCTATTCCCATCGGAGTTTGATGATCAATGGCTTGACGAAACATCTCTCCTGTAGATATATGAGGAATATGATATTTTGTAGCAAGTTTTACCGCTTGTGTTCCCTTGCCAGCGCCAGGAGCACCAAATAGAATGAGTTTCATGGATATGCTCCTAGAATTTAAATGTTTTATAATTCTTTTCAGCTACATAACCTTCGATTTGTTTTGTGGTTTCTAATGCAACACCGACAACAATAATTAAGCCTGTTCCGCCAAAAGATGAAGCGCCCAATACTGGGAAAATCAAAGGCACAATAATGGGTAAAGCTGCAATTACAGCTAATGCAATAGCACCAGTGAAAGTTACGCGATTTAATACACGACTTAAATAATTTTTAGTTTCACTTCCAGAACGAATTCCTGGAATATAGGATCCTTGCTTTGTTAAGTTTTCGGAAAGCTTTTCAGGATCAATTTGTATGTGAGCATACATAAAGCTAAATAAAATAATTAAAACAAGATAAATAATGAGCGCTAATGGCCAACCATTTACTGTTTCTGTTAAAGAGAAAATTCTTTGAACCGTTTCATAAGCTTCTCCGTTTGGATTAATAAATCCCATAATGGTTACAGGAGCAGTTAAAACTGCTTGAGCAAAAATGACAGGAATAACCCCACTTGGATTTAGCTTGATGGGTAAGAAATTCATATGTGAGTTGCTTTGACTCATCGTTGCTTTGGATTGTTGAATTGGAATTTTTCGAACTGCTGTTTCAATAAATACGACAAAAATGACAATAACTAAAGTATAAATAACATAGGCAATAAATTTTAATAATCCATTTAATGCTTCTGTTCCAGCTGCTGAGACGGGAACAAGAATATCATAAATTTGTGAGAAATTACCAGGAATACCTTTGATGATACCAGCAAAAATAATCATAGAAACACCATTTCCAATTCCCTTTGCTGTAATTTGGTCACTGAGCCATAAAGTAAACATCGTTCCTGCAAGTAAAATCGCAATGACATAAAGATATCCTAACCAAAGTCGATTACTTTCAGCTAAAGACCCACCAAACATTAAAGAAAAGTCAATTAAGTTTCGATTTTGTAAAGTGACAATAATACCATAAGCTTGTACAGCACCAAGAAGTAATCCTAAATATCTTGTAATATCGTTAATTTTTCTTTTTCCTGCTTCTCCTTGTTCTCCTAATTCTTGCAATGCCGGTAAAACCCCTAATTGCAATAATTGAATAATAATAGAAGCAGTAATATAAGGAGATACACCTAAAGCAAAGATAGAAAATTGATCTAGCGCTCCCCCGCTTAATAAATTCATTACCCCTAACAAGTCATTTTCAGCAATAACGCCTCCGATTCCTGATGAATCGACTCCAGGAACGGTAATTAACAATCCAATAATATAAATAAATAGAATGCCTAATGTAAAAAAGATACGACCTCGAACATCTTTATTTTTAAATGCATCGATAAATTTTGAAAACATTAGGCAATCACCTCAACTTTTCCTCCAGCTTTTTCAATTGCTTTTGTCGCAGAAGCAGAGAATTTGTGAGCATTGATAGTTAGTTTCTTTTCTAATGTCCCTACACCAAGAATTTTAACTCCGCAATATTCTTTTTTAATCAAACCAGTTTCTTTTAACAATACGGGAGTTACAACGGTTCCATCAGCAAACTGATTGAGATCTTGCACATTGACGATGGCATATTCTTTTCTCGTATAATTTGTAAACCCGATTTTTGGTAAAGTACGATATAAAGGCATTTGTCCTCCTTCAAAACCAGGTCTTACTCCGCCACCGCTGCGTTTGTTTTGACCGTTCATTCCTCTTCCAGAAGTTTTTCCACATCCAGAAGCTATTCCTCTTCCTACTCGAACACCCTTTTTACGAGCTCCTTGTGTATATTTTAATTCATTTAGTTTCATGTGTTGCACCTCCTATTCTAGATACATTGAAGAATTAATATTTAATTTCTTTTACCGTTTTACCTCTTAAAGCGGCAACTTTTTCTATTGTTTTTAAATTTTCAATAGCATTAATTGTAGCACGAACCATATTAATCGCTGTACGAGAACCATAAACTTTAGAATAAATATTTGTAATTCCAGCAAGTTCTAATACGGCACGAACAGGTCCACCAGCTACAACTCCTGTACCTTCAGGAGCAGGTTTTAAAAACACACGACAAGCCCCATGTTTTCCAACAACTGCATGAGGAATTGTTCCACCTTTAACCATAGGAACCGTCATTTGATTTTTTCTAGCTTTTTCACTTGCTTTTTTGATTCCATCTGGTACTTCGTTTGCTTTTCCGGTTCCCATGCCGACATGACCTTTATGGTCGCCAGCAACAATTAAAGATGCAAAGCGCATTTTACGTCCACCTTTAACAGTTTTAGAAACACGATTGACAGCAACCGTTCTTTCTTCAAATTGATCATTTCTATCTTGACGAGGACGGCGTTGACCTTTATTAAAAGGTTTTTTTGCTCCATGAGAATGGCGTACTGTATCTGCTTTGGGTTGTTCAACAGGTTTTACTTTGTTTTCTTCCATTGTTTGTCCTCCTAAAATTCTAAGCCGTTTTCTCTAGCAGCTTCTGCTAAAGCTTTCACACGGCCAGTATATAAATAGCCACTACGATCAAATACTACTTTTTTAATATTTGCTTGTAAAGCTTTTTTTGCAATATCTGCACCAACTAATTTAGCTCCTTCAACATTTCCACAATTTTGTAATTTTAAGGCAAGTGTTGAAGATGAAACTAAAGTTTTTTGGTTCACATCATCAATAATTTGTACGTGCATATGAGAATTAGAACGATAAACACTTAGACGAGGACATTCTGGAGTTCCAGAAATCTTATTTCGAATTCTTAGATGCCGTTTTTGACGTGCTACATTTTTTGAAATCTTTTTAATCATATAATTTCCTTCTTCCTTTCTTAATGGCTATTTGCCAGCTTTTTTGCTTTCCTTACGTCTAATAATTTCATCGCTATAGCGAATTCCTTTACCTTTATAAGGTTCAGGTCCTCTTTTTGCACGAATTTGAGCAGCAACTTGACCAACTGCTTCTTTATCACATCCACTGACATGAACTTCTGTTGGTGATACGACTTCAATTTTAATTCCTTCTACACTTGGAATCGTGATAGGATGAGAATAACCTAAATTTAAAACTAAATTTTTTCCTTCCATTTGAGCCCGATATCCTGTTCCAGTAATCAATAAAATCTTTTTAAATTCTTCATGAACCCCTTTTACCATTCCATTAATAATAGAACGCGTTGTTCCATGCATTTGTTTAGCTGGTTTTGTTTCATTGACGCGACGAACAAACACTTGATTATCTTTGACTTCAATTTCAACTAAATTGTTAAAAGATTTCGTTAAAGTTCCTTTAGGTCCCTTAACAGTCACTTCATGACCATTGACTAAAACTTCTACGCCCTCTGGAAGATCGATATGTTTATTTCCAATACGTGACATATTTCCCTCCTACCAAACATAAGCTAGCACTTCGCCGCCAATGTTTTTAGCACGTGCTGCTTTGTCTGTCATAATTCCTTGTGATGTTGAAATAATAGCAATTCCTAAACCATTTAAAACTTTTGGTAAGTTATCTGCACCAACAGTTACTCTTAATCCTGGTTTAGAAATTCTTTTTAAATTGGTGATAACTCTTTCACCATTTGCACCGTATTTTAAAGTAAGAGTTAAAACTTTTTTAACATCACCCTCAACCTTATAATCTAAGATATAACCTTCATTGAGTAAAACAGACGCGATGGTACATTTTACTTTTGAAGATGGCATAGAAACGGTTTCATATTTTAATTGATTAGCATTACGAATACGAGTTAGCATATCCGCAATTGGATCTGTCATTGCCATGTTTTTCTCCTCCTTTATTACCAACTAGACTTCTTAAGGCCTGGAATTTGACCTTTATAAGCTAGTTCACGAATACAAATACGACATAATTTAAATTTACGAATTACAGAATGAGGACGTCCACAACGTTCACATCTTGTATATTCGCGTACAGGAAATTTTTGTTTTCTTTTTTGTTTTGCGATAATTGATTTTTTTGCCATGTTTTGTCCTCCTTATCTTTCAAAAGGCATACCGAATTCTTTTAATAATTCGCGGCCTTCTTCATCTGTTTTTGCAGTTGTAACAATAACAATGTCTAATCCACGTACTTTTACAACTTTATCGTAATTAATTTCAGGGAAAATTAATTGTTCTTTAATTCCTAACGTATAATTTCCACGACCATCAAAAGCATTTGCTGAAACACCATGGAAATCACGAACACGTGGTAAAGCGATATTAATTAATTTATTTAAGAAATCATACATTCTATCGCCACGTAAAGTCACTTTAACACCAATTGGCATTCCTTCTCTTACTTTAAATGTAGCAATTGATTTTTTTGCTTTGGTAATGATTGGTTGTTGACCAGCAATCATTTTTAAATCTTCAAAAGCAGCATCAATCAATTTAGAATTAGATGTTGCATCTCCTACACCCATATTTAAGACAATTTTTTCAAGATGAGGAATTTCCATCACTGATTTATAATTAAATTTTTTCATTAAATGAGGTGCAATTTCATTTTTATAACGTAAAACAATTGCAGAATGTTCTTTCTTAGGATTGGCTTTTACAGGAATCTTATAAGGTTGAACATCTACTTTCTCTGCAACAACTTTTTCTTCCTTTGCAGTTGTAGTTTTTGCTTTCGTTGTTGTTGTTTTTTTCGTTGTCGTTGTTGCTTTTTTTGCTGCTGTTGTTGCTTTTTTTGCTGTCGTTGTTGTTTTCTTTACTGGTGCTTTTTTTACTGGAGCATCAGCAGAGACCTCTTCAGCTACTTTTTTGGTAGTTCTAGGCTTTTTTACAACTTTTTCTTCACTTGTTTTTTCTGCCATGTTTTTACCTCCTAGTCTAATTTAGCGCCAGACGCATTTTTCCCTTTAGAAATGCGAACCTTTACTTTTTTTCCTTTTACTTCTTCAAAAGCATAACCAACACGAACTGGTTTTTTTGTTTTTGGATCAAGAATCATTACATTAGAAACATGAATTGGAGCTTCTTGTTTTGTAATGGTTCCTTCTGTATTTTGTTGATTGGGTTTATTGTGTTTTGTAACCATATTTAAACCTTCAACGATGACTTTTTCTTCTTTTGGAAAAGCTTTTGTAACAACGCCTTCTTTTCCTTTTTCATGGCCTGTAATGACCATCACTTTATCGCCTTTTTTGATTTTCATATTGTTACCTCCACTATAATACTTCTGGAGCAAGGGATAAGATTTTCATATAACTTTCTCCCTTATCACGAAGTTCACGAGCAACTGGTCCAAAAACCCGAGTTCCGCGTGGAGTTCCATCTTCTTTAATAATAACTACTGCGTTATCATCAAAAGAAATGTGTGAACCATTTTCACGTTGAACGCCTTTTTTTGTCCGAACAACTACTGCGCGAACAATGTCTCCCTTTTTGATTTCAGCATTTGGTGCGGCCGTTTTAACAGAACAAATGACAACGTCACCAATACTTGCAAATTTTCTTTTAGAACCACCAAGAAGACGGAAAGCCATCACTTCACGTGCACCTGAATTATCAGCTACGACTAATCGACTTAAATTTTGTATCATGATTTGCGCCTCCTCTATTGAACTTCTTCGGCTCTTTTTGTAATTTCAACAAGGCGGAAACGTTTCGTAGCAGATAATGGTCTTGTTTCTGCAATTTTTACAATATCTCCTACTTTTGCTTCGCCATGTTCATCATGAGCTCTATATTTTTTCGTTGATTTAAAATTTTTCTTATAAAGAGGATGTTTTTCACTTAAAGAAACTTCAACCGTAATGGTTTTTAAGTTTTTAGTTGAAACAACTGTTCCTACGATAACTCTTCTACGATTTCTTTCCATATTATACGTCCTCCTTTTCCATTTCTCTTTCTTTTAAGATTGTAAGAATTCTAGCAATTGTCTTTTTTACTTCGTGAATTTTTCCAGTTTCAGTAAGTTGTCCTGTACCTTGTTGGAATCGAAGTGCAAATAATTCTTGCTTTAATTCACTTACTTTTTTAATCAAATCTGGAGTTTGAATTTCTCTAATTTCAGCAACTGTCATTATTCTTCACCTACTTTTTTTCTAGCCACAATTTTTGTGTCTACTGGCAATTTATAAGAGGCCAATTTTAATGCTTTTTTGGCATCTGCTTCTGGCACTCCACCAATTTCAAACATAACTTTACCTTCTTTAACAACAGCTACCCAAAGTTCAGGAGAGCCTTTACCAGAACCCATTCTGACTTCAAGTGGTTTTTTCGTTTTAGCAAGTTGTGGGAAAATACGAATCCATACTTTACCACCTCTTTTGGTATAACGAGTAATTGCAATACGTGCAGCTTCAATTTGACGATCACTAATCCATGCTCCAGAAGTTGCTTGTAATCCCCATTCACCAAAGGAAACTTCATTTCCACCTTTGGAATGACCTTCATATTTTAAAATGTGAGGTCTTCTATATTTCGTTCTTTTTGGCATTAACATAGGCTTATTCTCCTTTCTTTTCAGTAGAAGAATCGGCTTTCGTTTCTTTTGTAGGAATAATTTCTCCGCGACAAATCCAAACTTTAACCCCTAAACGACCATAGGTTGTATGTGCTTCTGCAACGGCATAGTCAATATCACTACGTAAAGTATGTAAAGGAACAATTCCTTCACTATATCCTTCACTACGAGCAATATCTGTACCTCCAAGTCTTCCACTGACTTCTGTTTTAATTCCTTTAGCTCCAGCTTTCATTACGCGTTGAATGGCTTTCTTTTGAGCCGTTCTAAAGGATTGACGTTTTTCTAATTGTTCAGCAATACTTTGTGCTACTAAGATAGCCACTAAATCAGGATTTTGAACGGTTACAACATTGACTTTTAAATCTTTGTTTTTAACAATCTTTTTCAATTCCTTTTTAAGTGCTTCTAATTTTGCGCCATCTTGTCCTAAAACTACACCAGGACGAGCAACATGAATGTTTAATGTGATAGCAGTTTTTGTTCTTTCAATATCGACTTTTGAAAGAGCAGCATCTTTCAATTTTGATTCTAAATATTCACGAATCTTGATATCTTCAATTAAAAAAGTTCCAAATTCTTTATCAGTATACCATTTAGATTCAAAATCTCTATTGATTCCTAGTCTTAATCCTACTGGACTTACTTTTTGACCCATGCTGTTTATTTCCTCCTATCTTTCATCACTTACCACGATATTGATATGGCAAGTTCTTTTTAAAATTTTATGAGCGCTACCTTTATTGGCTGGTCTAAATCTTTTTAAAGTTCTGCCAGGTCCTACCCATATTTCTTTAATATACAATTTCGTTTCATCCATTTTGAAATTGTTTGTTGCATTTGCTGTTGCTGATTTAATTAGTTTAGATAAAACAGGTGATGTAGATTTATTAGTAAAAGAAAGTAAATCTAAAGCATCTTGTACATTTTTTCCACGAACTAAATCGACAACTAATTTTGCTTTTTGAGGAGTGATTCGGATATTTGTTACACTTGCTTTTGCTTCCATTGTTTCATTCCTCCTTATTTTTTAGCTGCATTTGCAGCTTTATCTTCTGCTGTATGACCAGTATGTCCTTTATAAGTTCTAGTTGGAGCAAATTCACCTAATTTATGTCCAACCATATCTTCAGTTACATAAACTGGAATATGTTCATGTCCATTATATACAGCAAATGTGTGTTCAACAAATGATGGGAAGATAGTTGATCTTCTTGACCAAGTTTTAATAACTTCTTTTTTTCCTGACGCATTGAGTGCATCTACCTTTTTTAATAAATGCTTATCTGCAAAAGGTCCTTTTTTAATGCTACGTGCCATGTTCTCTCTCCCCCTTATTTATCGTTTTTCCGTCTAATAATTAACTTATTAGAATATTTTTTACTTTTACGAGTTTTGACACCAAGTGCCTTTTTACCCCAAGGAGTCATTGGAGAAGGTCTGCCTACTGGCGATTTTCCTTCACCACCACCATGAGGGTGATCATTAGGATTCATAACTGAACCACGAACAGTTGGGCGGATGCCTAACCATCTACTACGACCAGCTTTTCCTAAATTTACAAGATTGTATTCATCATTGCCAACAACACCAATGGTTGCTTTACAAGTACCAAGAATTTTACGAACTTCGCCACTTGCCATACGTAAAGTGACAAATCTTCCTTCTTTACCTAAAATTTGAGCACTTGTTCCAGCACTACGGATAAGTTGTCCTCCGCGACCTGGATGTAATTCAATGTTATGAACAAATTCCCCATCTGGAATATTGATAAGATGTAAAGCATTTCCGACTTTGATATCTGTCTTTTCTCCAGAAACGATAACATCATTCACTTTAATTCCTTTTGGTGCCAAAATATATCTTTTTTCACCATCAACATAATAAATTAAAGCAATATTTGCAGAACGATTGGGATCATATTCAATTGCTGCAACTCTTCCATTGATTCCATCTTTTTCTCTTTTAAAATCAATGATACGATATTTTTGTTTATGTCCGCCACCTTTATGACGGCAAGTAATTTGACCTTGATTATTACGTCCACCTTTTTTGTTAAATGACATTAACAAACTTTTCTCAGGAGTGCTTTTAGTAATTTCATCATTGGTTAATTGAGTCATGTTACGTCTACTTGGCGTAACAGGTTTAAATGTTTTTATACCCATTTTTTCTTCCTCCTATAATTTTTAGTTCACAAAGTAAGTATCCTTTATTGTGCGGCTTCTTTATAAAGGTCCAAACTTTGACCTTCTGCCAATTTAACAATAGCTTTTTTATAGCCAGGAACTTGTCCTTCATAGCGGCCCATTCTTTTTGCTTTAGGATTTACACGAACCGTATTGACTTTTGCTACCTTAACTCCAAAGATAGCTTCAAATGCATCTTTAATTTCATTTTTCGAAGCATTTTTAGCAACCACAACCGTAATTTTATTTTCTTGTTGTGTTAACTTCATTGTTTTTTCAGTAACTAATGGTTTAATAATGACATCAAAATATTTATCAACAATCTTTTTATTATTTTCTACAGCAGGTTTTTCTGCTTTTTTTGCTCTAGCCATTATTGAAATACCTCCTCAATTGTTGTTAGTGCCTTTTCACTGACAATTAAGGAATGATGCTTAACGATATCATAAACATTAATTCCTCTAGGACCAACTACTTTTAAATTTTCAATATTTCTTGCAGATAAAATCGTTGCGCGATCTTCATCATCGACAACAAGTAAAACTTTATCTTTTGCATGAACATTTTTTAAAATGCTTGCGAATTCTTTGGTTTTTGGTGTTTCTAAATCAAAAGAATCAACAATAATTAAATCTTTTTCTGAAACTTTTTCACTTAAAACAGATTTTAAAGCTAAACGAGCTTCTTTACGATTTTGTTTGATTTTGAAGTTTTGGTTTCCTGTAGGACCAAAAACATTTCCCCCACCGACCATTTGAGGAGCTCTAGAAGACCCTTGACGAGCACGACCAGTTCCTTTTTGACGGAAAGGTTTTTTGCCACCACCACGAACTTCACTTCTCTTTTTGGTTTTAGCTGTTGCTTGACGTTCGTTTGCTCTTGCAA
The DNA here is from genome assembly GCA_000433015.1 of Firmicutes bacterium CAG:631. Taxonomy (GTDB): domain Bacteria; phylum Bacillota_I; class Bacilli_A; order RFN20; family CAG-631; genus Caccosoma; species Caccosoma faecigallinarum. The sequence continues at coordinate 34,620 of HF998013.1, read as the reverse complement.
CCATAATGGCATCAAAAACAACTTGTTGATGATATTCAACACCAAAAATGTTTTCTGAAAGTGTATAGTCTTTTACTTTTTCACCATTTTTATTTAAAACATCATATTTCATTTCCATTTCACTCGACCTCCTTATTCAGCTTGAGCACTTCTTACAAAAAGTGTTTTTGCTGCAGGAACATGTTTTGTATATTTTACAGCCGAACGAATTGTAACTAATCCACGATTAGGTCCTGGAATTGCCCCTTTAATTAACATTGCATTCTTTTGTGCATCTACAGCAATGACTTGTAAATTTAAAATCGTTGTTTGAGCATTTCCCATATGCCCAGGCATTTTTGTTCCTGGGTGAACGCGGTTATTCGTACGACCACTAGTAGCAATAGAACCAATTCCACGATGATATCCAGAACCATGTCCCATCGGTCCTTTACTATATCCATGACGTTTAATTGAACCTTGGAATCCTTTTCCTTTGTTCACGCCAATGACATCAACTAATTCTCCAGCTTTGAATAAGTCAACAGTCACTTGACTTCCCACTTCATAAGCATTCATTTCATCGCCTTGCACTTCTTTAATGAATCTTTTAGGAGTGGTATTTGCTTTTTTAACATGACCTAATTCAGCTTTTGTTGCATTTTTTTCTTTTTTATCTTCATAACCAAGTTGTACGGCTTCATATCCATCTTTTTCTAATGTTCTTTTTTGTAAAACAACATTAGGTAAGACTTCAACTACAGTTACAGGAATCAAAGTACCATCCGTTGCAAAGACTTGAGTCATGCCAACTTTTCTACCTAAAATAGCCTTCATTTTTTCTCCTCCTCACAACTTATAATTTGATTTCGATATCTACACCACTTGGTAAAACTAAGTTCGTTAGGGTGTCCATTGTTTTTGGGGTTGGATTAACGATATCAAGTAATCTTTTGTGTGTTCTAATTTCAAATTGTTCACGTGAGTCTTTGTATTTATGAACCGCACGTAAAACCGTATAAACTTGTTTTTCTGTTGGTAAAGGAATCGGACCAACCACAACCGCTCCTGTACTCTTTGCAGCTTCTATGATTTTTGCCACAGAACTATCTAAAGTTTTGTGATCATAGGCTTTCAATCTGATTCTAATTTTTTTACTTTTTGCCATTAATTTTTTCTCCTTTCGCCTAGTTCTAGCTTAGACTTGCTCGATCCGAAAACCCGGCACGCTCAATGACAACGTTTTATCGCGTTCCGACAACCTCGGACGTCATCGCCACACTGACATTTGCTATTTTATCAAATTTAATTCTAAATGACAAGTTTTTTTTACTTTTTATTTCATTTTTTCTTTTTTTTTTTAATTATAAAATTAAAAATGCAAGATTCGCTCTTGCATTTATTTTCCATTTATCTTTTTTTCTTGCACTCGATAGACAACGCGTTGTGCCATTTTTCTAGAGATGAATCGAGAAAAGAAAATTCCTAATTTTCCTTTTAATCCAGGAATGATAATTGCTTTGTTTTTAAACATTCCTTTTACACCAAGTTTTGCCACTTTTTGTGGAGATAATTCTTTGACATGAAATTTTACATTTGCTACTTGATTAAATTCAGTAGCAACAGGACCCGGACATAACGTTGAAATATGAATGGGTAACTTTTCTTTTTTTAATTCAAAAGCTACAGCTTCGCTTAAATGTAAAACATAAGCCTTTGTTGCATAATAAGTTGCCATTTTAGGCCCTGCTTGAAATGCAGCTAAAGAAGCTACATTCAAAACATAAGCCTCTTGTTTTTGTGTTTTCCAATGTTGAGTAAATGTTTTTAATAAAATGTGCATGGCTTTAATATTCACATCAATCATTTCTAACTCTTTTTCTAAAGATGTATTTAAAAAATCACCCGCGTCACCAAAACCCGCATTATTAATAAGAATTTGCGCATCACTAAATTGTTGGACAAGTTGTTTACATTTTTTTTCATCTTTTAGATCACAAGGAAATACATCAATATGAATGGGATAAGATTGTAAACTTTTCTTTAATTGTTCTAAAGCCTCTTGTCTTCGAGCAACTAAAACTAAATCTATATTTTTTTGAGCCAACTCAATGGCAACGGCTTTTCCAATGCCACTACTAGCTCCAGTGATTAACGCTTTCATTTTTTCTCTCCTTTAAAAAAAGCACTGGAAACCCAAGTGCTAATTAATTCTAGTATTGTACTTTTTATAAAAACTAAATGTTAAAACTAATCCTGCGCCAATACAAATATAAGGCGAATATTTAACAAAAGATGCATCCGCATTACCTAAAGCAATAAAGAAATTACGTAAACCAATAACTACTTTACTTCCAGCACCTGCAAAGCCATAAATAATCCCAACTATAAAAGCTAATAAAAATAATGCTGCAACACAACCAATAAAAATATAAAAAATGATATTTCTAACTTTTCTACTCATTTTTTCAACTCCTAACATGGTTCTTATTTATTTTACACAAATTAAAAATAATTTACAATACTTTTTGTTTTCTTTTTAAAAAGTTCAAAATGTAATTAAGTGCAACGACTTTGAACATAAGATTC
>HF998013.1:6925-32005 GCA_000433015.1 Firmicutes bacterium CAG:631 | reverse complement strand
AAAAAGGCGATTTCAAATAAAGAAATACCAACAAATAGAGCCATGATAGGATTTAAAATCCATTGGATGCACCAAGTCAAAGCCATCGCGATTAAAAAGATAAGGAAATTGGTCAAAAGAAAGGCCCCAATATTTTTAAAATTTACGATTTGCTTAAACGAAACTTTTTTGAATCCTTGAATAAAATAAGCTTCAATTAAACTAATTGCACCAAAAAGAATTAAAGAAAGCGCCATGCTAAGCCAGCCACTTGGCTGCCAAAGAATAAAAAACCAACCACTTAAAAAAACCAAAGTTGTCGATAAAATGGCATCAATCAACCAATGTAAAATAAATTTCCACCATGATCTTTTCGCAATGGTTCTACGAACTAAAAATTTTGTTAAAAGAAAGCCTGCAATCAAACTGAATAAAATACAAATGATAAACACAATAAAAAAGGAATGAAAATCTTGGATACAATGTGAAATAAACCCAGAAATCTGTTGACCATAAGTAGTAAAGTTTTCTCCAAGTAAACCATTTAAACAATCTTTAAATGTAGAAATAAGCCACTCTTTACTACAAATTAACTCAATTGTTTCTAAAGGCTCTGCCCAATTAAGAACTTGTAAATTTTGTAACAAATTATTTTGAAATTGGTGAAAATCTAAATGAATTTCACTTGAAAGTGAATTGATTTCAGCAATCATGGTTTTTATGGATTGAATCATTCCAGGAATAGCTATTGAACACCCTAAAACGATTCCTAAAAGTAAAGTACCCAAAGGAGTAAAGAAATGTTTCAGATTTTTAAAATAATTTTTCAAGCCTTGCTGAATCATCACTTATTCCCCTCCACTTTTATTTTAAACGTTTCTTTTTTTACAAACAAGAAGAACATTAAAAAACAAGAAACTATTTATATTCTAAAACATATATTGAAATGATGGTGGTGGCAGAGATATGAAGATCTATAAATATGGTGGTAATATTTTAAAAAATGAAACGACAAGAAAAAGCATTTATAAACATTTAAAAGAAGATAAAGAGAAAAAAATTATCGTTGTTTCTGCAATTAAAGACACTCCTTATGCAACCGATCAATTACTAAATCTAATTCATCATAATACGGATTATTATATGCAAGAACGTCTTTTGACAACAGGCGAAATGATTAGTACGTTTATCATTTGTAATGAATTAAAAAATTTATACGTCAATTGTGATTTTCTTTATCCTGAAGAAATTGGAATTGAAGTCATAAAAGAAAAAGAGCAAACTCAAATTACGAATTTAAATCCTACCATCATTGAGCAAAAATTAAAGCAATGTGATTTGTTAATTTGTCCAGGATTTACAGCAATAGATCAAAATCATAAAATCGTTTCTTTAAATCGTGGTGGAAGTGACTTAACTGCCGTATTGCTAGCAAAAATGTTAAACGTTTCTGAGGTCACCTTTTTTAAAGATGTTGCTGGTGTTAGTTTATGCAATCCTAAATATTTTTCAAATAATAAAATCTTAGCCCATGTGGGATATGATAAAATGATTTTATTTGCTAAACATGGCTCTAATTTATTACAATTAGATGCTTTAAAAAAAGCAAAAGAATATCAAATTGCTTTGCGAATCAAACATTTTGCTTTATGTAACGAAGGAACTCTAATAGATGAAAAAAAAGGAGATAGTTCTCTTTCAGTCAATATTTTAAACAATAAGATTTACATTGATGGATTTACAAATATTTTATTTATTAAAAAAATTTTATTTGAAAATAATATTCCTTATGATTTATTGCTTTGTTTAGGAGAAACGATAGAAATTACCACGCATCACCACAATGAAAACGAAATCTTTCATATCGTCTGTTCTTCCCTATTTAGGAGTTAAATTATGAAAAAATATTCAATTGCAATTATTGGTGCTACTGGCGCCGTCGGCCAACAATGTCTAAAATGGCTTCACAAATTCAATTTTCCCTTTAAAAACATTGAAGTTTTCGCTTCAAAGAAAAGTGCTGGAAGATTAATTCGTTATCAGCACTATATCTACACAGTGCAAGAACTTAAAGAATCTTCTTTTGATGGAAAAGATATTTGCTTTTTTTGTACAGATGAGCAAATCTCGCAAAAATATGTTCCTATCGCTTTAAAAAAGCATTGTTTAGTCATTGATAATAGCTCTTTTTATCGATTAAATGAGCAAGTCCCTCTTATTGTTTCTCAAGTAAACACTCACCTTTTAGCTAATCACCCTCAATTAATTGCCAATCCAAATTGCGTCACGAGTATTTTATGTAGTGTTTTAAAACCATTAGATGCTCTATTTTCGATTCAAAAAGTTGTCGTATCAACCTATCAATCCGTATCTGGAATCGGTTATCAAGCGATGCAAGATTTAAAGCGACAAACCCGTTCATTTTTAGATGATTTATCTTATAGTAGTCCTTATTTTCCATCTTTAAAAAGTAAAATAAAATATCAAATGGCATTCAATTGTATTCCTCAAGTTGGTTCTTTATTAGATTCCAATCATACCACCGAAGAAGAAAAAATCATTGAGGAAACACAAAAAATTTTAGAAAAGAAGATTAAAATATTTCCTACCTGTGTACGTGTTCCAACCCTAAATTGTCACTGTGAATCGGTCTATGTTGAATTTGAAAAAGAAGTCAATGTCGATCAGGCAATTAAAAGCCTTAAAAAACAAAAAAATTTAAAAGTATTTAAAAAATTATTACCTATCAATACCAATTGTGTCAACCAATTAGAAGTATTTATCAGTCGAATTAGAAAAATAGATCATCATGCTTTATCCTTTTATCTAGTCAGTGATAATCTATTAAAAGGAGCAGCAAGTAATGCTATTGAAATCGCATTATCTGCTATCAAGGAGAATGAAAATGCAATTTTATAAATATGAAGCAACACAAAATGATTTTATTTTAACATTAAATCAAACATTTGAACCACAACAAGTGCAAAAGTTATGTGATGTTCATCAAGGAATTGGTGCTGATGGAATCATTAATATTGACCAATTACGAATCATTACTATTTATAACAAAGATGGTTCAAAAGCAGCAATGTGTGGAAATGGTTTGCGTTGTGTATCTCATCTACTCTATGATTTAACTGCACAAAGCAACCATAAAGTTCAAGTTTTAGAAAAAGAAATTTATCTTTCTTATTTAAAAAAAGACTATGCACAGTTATCCATGCAATCTCCTTGCTTTATTAAGAAAAAAAATAAGGATTTCCCTGGTTATTTTATCGACGTAGGTAATTTACATTTTGTCCAATTCATCGATCATATTGACTCGTTTTTCTTTGATGAAAAATTAAAAAATTTTTCAAAAGAAAATCATTGTAATATTGAAGTGATTCAGCAAATAGATAAAGAAAATATCAAAATGCGTGTTTATGAATATGGTGTTCAAGAAACGCAATCTTGTGGCAGTGGCGCTTTAGCTTGTTTTTATCTTCTTTATCAATTTCAACTCTGTAAAAATAATTTAAAGATTTATGTCCCAGGAGGTATTCTTGAAGTTTTTGTAAATAATGAAGGCTATTTTTTAAAGGGCCCTGTTCATTTTTTATACAAAGGAGAGATAGATAATGAATGATAATGAGTTGATTTCAACACGATTGGGTGGAAAAGATTTTTTTAAAACCAGTTATTATAAATTTGAAAAATTTAGTCAGATTAAAAAACAATATTTAAAGCAGGCTCCCTATCCTATTTTAGACTTTGGTATTGGTGAAAGTGATCAAATGCCACCGATTGCTGTTTTAGATGAATTAACGAAACAAGCTTATATTTATGAAAATCGCGTCTATGCGGATAATGGAATAGAGCCCTTCAAAGCGGCTGCAAAAAAACATTTAAAAGAAATTTATCAAATTGATTGTGACAAACAGCATCTTGCAATTAATCATGTCATTGGCGCTAAAAGTGCTTTATGTATTATCCCTTTTGCCTTTGTTAGTGATGAAGATGTGGTAATTTGTACAACCCCAGGATATCAAGTTTTACCAACAATGGCAAAATGGTTAAAAGGAAAAATTTATGAAGTTCCTTTAACAAAGCAAAATCAATACTTACCAAATCTAGAGAGTATTCCCGTAGAAATTTATCAAAAAACAAAGATTTTTTTAGTAAATTACCCAAACTCTCCAACAGGTGCGATAGCGACCAAAGAATTCTATGCTCAACTTCTAAAAAAAGCAAAGCAATATGGCTTTTTGATTGTCAATGATTGTGTTTATGGACCACTTACTTATCATACGGAACCATTAAGTATTTTTTCCATTCCTGATAGTGAAAACTATTGTATTGAAGTGCATAGCCTTTCTAAAGCCTTCAATATGACGGGATTTCGAATCGGATTTATGGTTGCAAACGAAAAACTCATGCATATTTTAAAAGAAGTAAAAGACAACATGGACTCTGGACAATATATTCCCATTCAATATGCCGCTATGAAAGCATTTGAAAATGAATCCCATACCTTACCTCAATTAAAAGGACACTATTATCGACGTTTAACTCAAGTTGCTGCCATTTTAAATAAACATCATTTATATTGTAAAGTTCCAGAAGCCACTTTTTATTTATATGTTCAAGTCCCATCTACTTTTAAAACAGCAGAAGATTTTGCTCTTTATTTGCTTTATCAAGCAGGAATCTATACCATTCCATGGGACGAAGCCGAACCTGCTGTACGTTTTGCAATGACTTATTCTATTCAAACCACAGAACATGATTTTTTAGTTGAGTTGGATCGTCGTTTAAGTCATCTTTCTTTTTTTGAAAAAAAAGAATAAAATATTGCCAAATTTTTTTGCTAATGATACAATAGCCTTGCGATGAAGCGAAGAAGTACTATCTAAATTCATTACAGAGAGTCATTGGTTTGCTGGAAGATGATATGAATATTTAGGAAATTAATCGTGGAGCAACTTCAACATACTTTAAAGCGCATACAACAATGTATGAACTAAGGTGGTACCGCGCGTCAAGCGTCCTTAGAAAAATTAAGGACGTTTTTTTATTTCAAGGAGGGTTAAATTATGGCTTATAATCATTTAGAAATTGAAAAAAAATGGCAAGCACGTTGGGAAAAAGAAAAAACATTTAAAACCGATACAACAGACTTTTCAAAACCTAAATATTACATTTTAGATATGTTCCCCTATCCTTCAGGAGCTGGTCTTCATGTTGGTCATCCTAGAGGATATACCGCTACCGACATTATTGCTAGAATGAAAAGAATGCAAGGATTTAACGTCTTACATCCAATGGGTTGGGATGCTTTTGGTCTGCCTGCTGAACAATATGCCATTAATACCAACCATCACCCTGGCGATTTTACCTATAAAAATATTGCTACCTTTAAAAAACAAATTCAATCTTTAGGTTTAAGCTATGACTGGGATCGCGAAATTGCAACAACAGATCCTGATTATTATAAATGGACGCAATGGATTTTTACCAAACTATATGAAAAAGGCTTAGCTTATATTGATGAAAAACCGGTCAATTGGTGCGAAGAACTTGGCACTGTTCTTGCAAACGAAGAAGTTATCAATGGTGTTTCTGAACGTGGCGGATATCCTGTTGTTCGTAAACCAATGAAACAATGGGTATTAAAAATTACAGATTATGCCGATCGACTTTTGCAAGATTTGGATACATTAGACTGGCCTAGTGCTACCATTGAAATGCAAAAAAATTGGATTGGTAAAAGTGAAGGAGTCGTCATCATTTTTAAAATTGATCAAAGTGATCAAACCTTTGAGGTCTTTACCACAAGAGTCGATACTTTATTTGGCGCCACTTATTGTGTATTAGCTCCTGAACATCCTTTAATTAAAAAAATCACAACACCTGATCATATCAATGAAGTTCATCAATATGTACAACAATGCGCTTCAAAATCAGATTTAGAAAGAACAGAATTAAATAAAGATAAAACGGGTGTTTTTACTGGAGCTTATGCTATCAATCCTGTCAATGATAAAAAAATCCCCATTTATATCGGAGATTATGTTCTAGCCTCTTATGGAACGGGTGCTGTTATGGCTGTTCCTTGCCATGATCAAAGAGATTATGAATTTGCTAAAAAATATCATTTAGAAATGATTCAAGTCATTGAAGGAGATGTTTCTACTCAAGCCTATGTTGAAGATGGAAAACATATTCATTCTTCTTATGCCGATGGACTCAATATTAAAGATGCAAAAAAAGCCATTTTACAAGATTTAATCGCTAAAAAAGCAGGTTATAAAAAAGTCAATTATAAACTTCGTGATTGGTTATTTTCTAGACAACGTTATTGGGGAGAACCCATTCCTATTGTCCACATGGAGGATGGCTCTATTTATTGTTTAAAGCCTGAAGAACTTCCTTTAAAACTTCCTAATTTAAAAGAATACAAGCCATCAGGAAGTATTGAATCTCCTTTAGTTCATGCTACGGATTGGTTAAATGTTGAAATCAATGGTAAAAAAGGAAGAAGAGAAACCAACACCATGCCTCAATGGGCTGGATCTTGCTGGTATTATTTACGTTTTATTGACCCCAAAAATAAAGAGATGATTGGAGACCCAAAACTTTTAGAACATTGGTTACCTGTTGATTTATATGTTGGTGGTGCAGAACATGCTGTATTACATTTGCTTTATGCTCGTTTTTGGCATAAGGTTCTCTATGATTTAGGAATTGTTAAAACCAAAGAGCCATTCCAAAAACTTTTCCATCAAGGAATGATTTTAGGTGAAAACAACGAAAAAATGTCTAAGTCCAGAGGTAATGTCATTAATCCAGATGAAATTGTTCTTCAATACGGAGCCGATACTTTACGGATGTATGAAATGTTTATGGGACCATTAGAAGCTTCTTTGCCTTGGTCAACACAAGGTCTTGAAGGCAGTCGTCGCTTTATTGATAGAGTTTATCGTCTCTTTATGGAAAAAGAATATCAAAGTAAAATAAGTGAAACCAATGATGGTGCTTTAGATAAGGTTTATCATCAAACAGTTAAAAAAGTAACAGAAGACTTCCAAAATCTTCAATTCAATACAGCCATTGCTCAAATGATGATTTTTATTAATGAAGCCTATAAAGCAAAGACCATTTATAAAGAATATGTATTAGGATTTATTAAATTGATGTATCCTGTAACACCTCATATTTGTGAAGAAATGTGGGAAAAATATCAACATCAACAATCCATTACTTACGAGCCATGGCCAACCTATGATCCTACAAAAATTATCGACCAAAAGGTTACCATTGCCATTCAAGTCAATGGAAAATTAAGAGCAACATTAATTACTGCAAAAGATACACCAGTAGAACAACTAAAACAATTAGCTTTAGATAAAGAAGAAATTAAAAAATATATAGAAAACAAAGAAATTAAAAAAGTAATTGCAATTGTCAATAAAATTGTCAATATTGTGGTGGTGAATTAACATGAATCATATTCCTTTTCAAGCCAGTCCTTATTGGACAGAGCATTTACTCCAATTGTATCAAGAACCGGTCAATCCTGTGGATGTCGTTTTTGTCGGCGATTCGATTACTCAAATGTTTCCAACAAATGAATTATTTCAAGATTTTTCTTCTAAAAACAGAGGAATTCAAGGAGATTTATCATTAGGAATCAATATTACAATGGAAGAAAGAGTTTGTAAATTGCAGCCAAAGGTTTTATATCTTATGATTGGAACAAACGATGTTGCCTATTGGGGCTATAATAATCAATTAACGATTGATTATATTCACGATGGACTTCAATATGTAAGACAACTCAACAAAGGTTGTAAAATTATTCTTTGCAGTGTACCTCCTTGCTGTTATTATAAAGGAGAACATATTCGAGATGATCAAAGTCAATATCGTCCGATTGAAAAAATCAAATCTTTGAATGAATGTCTTACAAATTATGCTAAAACCCAAGACGATATTTACTTCTTTGATGCCTATCATTTATTAGCTGATCAAAATTCTTCTTTACCTTTAGATTTAACTTTAGATGGTCTTCATTTAAATCGTAAGGCTTATGAATTATTAGCCAAACATCTCAATCCAATTATTTTATCTTTATTAAATAAAAAAGATTAATATTTGTTGACAAAGTTCAATTTGGATTTTGTCAACTTTTTATTTAAATGATTCATTTTAAGTATTATTTTTTTTAAAAAAACTAGGTTCAAAATTATGAACCTAGTTTTTATTTTATATTCTAATATCTAATTAATTATTCTTCATCTTCATCATCTGGAATTAAAGAAGAAAACTCATCGTATTTATTTCCCTTTTCTTCTTCATCATCAGAAATGTACATATCTTCTTCATCGTCTTCGAGTTCAGAGTCAGAGTATCCTTCTTCATCATCCTCTTCTTCGTCTTCATCTTCTTGATAAATTTCATTCATATCAATGTGAACTTTATCATAAGGAACTCTTTCTCTTAAATCCCATTTGTTATCACCAACATTAACAAAACGTCCATCAATTGTTAAATTGGTATAAAAATAAGAAATTAATTGATTGGCTTCATCTTCAGAAGCAAATTGCATTTTTTCAACTACTTTGTCCCATAAATCATAAAAAGACATTGTTTTTTTTGTTGATTTTAAAATACTATAAGCGACATCAGTCATTGATTCATTTTCTATCATATTTTTTCCCTCTTTTTCTTTTACATTTGTTGTAAGGCTTGGACACCTATTAATTCTAAACCATTTTTAATCAAAATGCTACTAATTTTCACTAAAACCACTCTTTGTTTTGTTAATTCAAGGTTATTTTCATCTATAATCTTGCATTCATTATAAAATCCATGGAAACATTGTGCCAAAGAATATAAGTAATTGGTCAATTTGTAAGGAGACATGGTTAAAGCGACATCTAAAATCACTTTTTCATATTGACTAATTTGCTTCAATAATTGGATTTCTTTTTCTAAAGTTAAAAGATGACATTTGGATTCAAAAGGAATCTTTTTTTCTTGAGCAATTTTTAAAACAGAGCAACCTCTTGCATGGGCATATTGAATGTAATATAAAGGATTTTCATTACTTTTTTTGACCACTTCATCAATATTAATATCCATGTGTGTGGCAATACTTTTACTTGCAAATGAAAAACGAGCGGCATCGACCCCAATTTCTTCACATAAATCATTTAATGTATAGGCTTTCCCTGTTCTTTTTGACATTTTTAATTCTTTACCATCTTTAATTAAACGAACCATTTGATGAATGAGAACTTGAATTTGTTCTTTTTGATAACCTAAAGCCGTAATGGCTGCTTCTAAGCGTTTTACATAGCCATGGTGGTCAGCACCCAAAATATTCACTAAATAATCAAATCCACGTTCTAATTTATATTTATGATAAGCAATGTCAGGAACTAAATAGGTATAACTTCCATCCGATTTTTTTAATACACGATCTTTATCATCACCAAATAAAGTCGTTTTAAACCAAATAGCACCATCTAACTCATAAGTAAATCCTTTGCTTGTCAAATAAGGAATCACTTCATCTACCCATCCTTTTTGATAAAGCATTTTTTCACTTGTAAACACATCAAAATGAACTCTAAATACATCTAGAATTTGGATAATTTTATCCATTTCTTTTTTGATTCCAATCTCTTTAAAATAATCCAAACTTTGATTTAATAATGTATCTTGATATTGATTTTTTAAATCATTAGCAATATCGATAATATCTTGTCCATGATAGCCATCTTCAGGAAAATCTACATTCAATCCTAATGCTTGTTGATAACGAGCCAATAAAGATTGTGCTAAATTATTAATTTGATTTCCACCATCATTTAAATAATATTCTTTTGTGACTTGATAGCCGATGGCTTTTAATAGACGGCAAATACTATCCCCTAGTGCCGCTTGTCTTGCATGTCCTAAATGTAAATCTCCAGTTGGATTAGCTGAAACAAATTCAATATTATATTTTTTATTTTTCCCATAATCACTATGACCATATAAAGAACCTAATTTTAAGATTTTTTCAATCATTTCTTCATAAAAATCATGCTTTATAAAAAAATTTAAAAATCCTGGTCCAGCAATTTCAACTTTGGTAACTTTAGCTTGATTTACATCAAAATATTGAACAATTTTTTGAGCAATTTCACGTGGATTTTGATGAACAATTTTTGTTAATTGCATAGCAACATTTGTTGCATAATCCCCTTTAGAAGTATCTTTTGGAATTTCCACCACAAAAGATAAATCTGTGGGCAATTCTGCTTTTTTTAAGGCATTCATTAATTCTTGATGAATTAGCTTATCTGCATTCATTTTTTCACCTACTCATTTAACGTTTTATATTATAACAAAATCATGAAGAAAGTTGTATTATTTTTTACGATTTGGACAAACTTTTTTTAGGTGATGTCATGAAAAAAGTTTTAAAATTACTATTATTTTTAAGTTTAGTAGACATATTAGTCGGTCTTTATTATTTTGTTTGTCTAATTTTACCAAAAGTACAGATGCTTTATAGTAATGATCTCACTGTTTATGATAATCAAAATGAAGTAATCATTCAAACGCATCATGATGTTACGGGACAATATGTATCATTAAAACAAATGAGTCCTTATCTTCCTATTGCATTTATTGCTGCAGAAGATCAAAATTTTTATCAACATTATGGCTATGATTTAGGTGGAATTTTAAGAGCAGCCTTTAATACGATATTTAAAGGGAATACACAGGGAGGCTCAACCATCACGCAACAATTAGCTAGAACTTTATTTTTATCTAACGAAAAAACATTATCAAGAAAAATACAAGAAGCCATTTTAACCGCTCGAATTGAAATGAATTATTCTAAAGATGAAATTTTAGAACAATATTTAAATTCGATTTATCTAGGACATGATTTATATGGAGTCGCTGTTGCTTCTCGCTATTATTTTAATAAAAGTTGTCAAGATTTAACATTAGATGAAGCAGCAATGCTAGCCGGTATTGCCAACGCGCCAGCAATCAATGCTCCAGATATTCATTATGAAAAGGCTTTAAAACGAAAAAATTATGTTCTTTCCAATTTATATGAAAATAAACAAATTACCAAAGAAATTTATGAAACATATAAAAATATTGATACCCCTATTCAAATACAGCCTTTAGCAAAAGAAAATGCATATCAATTCTATCAAAGAGAAATCGTAAAAGAATTAAAAAATCTAGGTTTATATACGAAAAAAAATTTAGCCGTTGGATTAAATATTTATACTTCTTTTTCTACAAAAGTTACAGATATCGTTTATCAAGTCTTGCAACAATTTCGCCCCAATACAGATACACAAGCGGCCATATTAGTTTTAAAACCTTACACAAATCAAATTCTTGCTATGGCAGGAAGTTTTTCTGTCGAAGATGAATACAACCGTGCATTAATGTCCGTAAGACAAGTAGGTTCTACAATCAAACCTTGTATCTATTACATGGCATTAGATTATGGTTTTACGCCTATAAGTAAATTTAAAAGTGAAAAAACAACCTTTCATATTGAAGGAATTGGTGATTATTCGCCTCAAAATAGTAATCATGTCTATGCAAATAGAGATATCACCATGATTGAGGCTGTTGCAGTTAGTGATAATATTTATTCGACAAAAACTTTACTTTTTTTAGGAACATCTAAACTTAATGATTTTTTAAGTCTATTTGGCGTTGAAGCACGCAATGAAGTGCCTTCTGCAGCTTTAGGTGTTCATGAATTAACGCTTTTACAATTGGCAAGTATTTATAACACTTTTGCTTCAGAAGGAAAATATTATGAACCAAAATTTATTCAAAAAGTAACGGACAAAAGAGGAAAAGTACTATATCAAGCAAAACAAACAGGAAAACAAATTTTAAATCCAGCAACAACTTTAATTTTAAATCAATTATTGCGAGCTCCCTTTGATGCGAATGCTCAAGGATATGCCACTCCAACTTTATTAAATTATCAACCAGATGCAATTTATGCAGCCAAAACAGGATCAACATTACAAGATTCTTTAGTCGTCGCTTATAATCCGAATTACACCATTGCTGTTTGGGTTGGAAAAGATAATAATGGACCATTGTATGAAACCAGTCTTTCTAGAAAAATGTTTGAAGAAATTGCAAACCAATTAACAACAAAAGAAAATATAAATGATTGGTATCAGAAAGGATTATTTTTAAAAGAAGAAAAAATCAATCCATTAACTGGATATTTTGATCCTAATGGCTCTTATTATTGGTTTAAAGATTAATTTTTATTGTTTTTTATTTTATTTATGATTATAATAATTTTTGTAAAATAAAGGTAGTGAGGGTATGCTTAAATACGACATTAAGCACAATAAAGTACTAGAATGGATAATTGCTGTAATCTGCGTTATGATTGCAGCTACTTTTTATGCTTTAGCCGTTACAATTTTCATTTCTCCTCACAAATTATTAGCAGGTGGTGTTTCTGGAATTGCCTTGATTTTTGGCCGGTTATTTGCAACCGAAACGATTTCAGAAACCAACATTGCTGGGGTTTTGAGTTTTACATTTAATGTGCCTTTATTAATTCTTGCTTGGAAAAAATTAAATATTAAGTTTGCTATTTTATCTTCTGTTCATGTTATTACCGTATCAATTTTGATGACATTTTTGCCAGATAATTTAAATACCATCATTTTCAAAGAAGCTTGGAATAGTATTAATACTTTAGATGCAGCCATTTTTGCAGGTGCAATTGTTGGTGTTTCAACAGGATTTGCATTCCACATGGGAGCAAGTAGTGGTGGAATGGATATTATTGCTTATTATTATAGTAGCAAAAAACAAGTAACTGTTGGTCGATTAAATACATTTATTAATGCGGCAATTGTCATACTCAGCATTGTCCTTTTCCCTGATGAAGGAGTTGAAAAAGCAATGTATACTATAATTTATATCTTTATTAATTCCTTAGCTCTTGATACTGTATTTAATCGAAATAAGAAAAATATGATTCATATCATTACTAACAAGGGTGAAGATGTTTCTAAATTTATCATGACAAACTTTTATCGTGGTGTTACTCAAATTGATGCTAAAGGAGCTTATACTGGTAATCATAAAGACTTTTTATATATCGTTGCCACTTCTTTTGAAACTTTAGAAATAGCAAAAGAAATTAAAAAATTCGATCCGGATTGTTTTATTACTGTCGTTCCCGTTTCAAAAGTTTATGGACGATTTATTAATAGAGAATTTCATTAATATTGGATTTTCTTTAAAAAACTTGAATTCATTCAAAGAACATGCTAAAATATGCATGCTCTTTAGGGACATAGTTAAATGGCTTAACAATGGTCTCCAAAACCATCAATGTGGGTTCGATTCCTACTGTCCCTGCCAGTCGATAGTACAGAGTGAATACAAAGTTCACTCTTTTTTATTTTGTTATATTTGGTAATGTAATAAAATATTTAATATAAAAGTGTGAGGTGGACATTATAATGACTCATAAAATAGGTCAAATTGTTATTATTACTATTTTATCTTTATGTCTTGTTCTTTTTTCTTGGTTGTTTATTCATTGTATTAACCTATATAATTCGTTTGATGTTCAATACAGTGAATTAGTGTCTCGAATTGTTGAATCCTAATGACAAAACATAAAAAAATGATATAATAATAACGTGAAAAAGATTAATTTTTTAATCTTTTTTTAGTGATTGATGATGGAGTGTATATTTTTATGAAAGAAATCACAAATCGATTTGGGGATGGTAAAATTTTACCCCTTGTTTTTAAACTCACAATTCCTGCTGTTATTGCCCAGCTTATTACTTTTTTATATAACATTGTTGATAGAATGTATGTAGCTAATATTGAAGAAATCAAAACAGAAGCTTTGGCAGCTTTAGGGATTGTTTTACCGATAACCATTATTGTGCAAGCATTTGCTAACTTAATTGGATTGGGGGTTTCTCCTAAAGCATCAATCAAATTAGGAGAAAACAACAAAAAAGAGGCCAATCTAATTTTTAATCATTCTTTTTTTCTTTTATTTTTAATTGGGGTAATGCTAACTTTCATTCTTTTTTTCTTTGCTAAACCGATTGTTATTTTGTTTGGTTGCCCCCAAAACTCCATTATTTATGCAGTGGACTATTTAAAAATTTATGCTTTGGGTACCATTTTTATTCTTTTTGTTCAAGGATTAAATCCCTTTATTAGTGCTCAAGGGCATTCTATTTTAGCTATGTTAACCATTTTAATTGGTGCCTTGCTTAATGTTATTTTAGACCCTATCTTTATCTTTACTTTTAATCTTGGTGTAAAAGGCGCAAGTTTAGCCACCATTATATCCCAATTTGTTTCTTTTATTTGGGTTATTTCCTTTTTCTTTATGAAAGGATCTACTTTTAAAATTCAAATGAAAGAAATGAAATTGAAGAAAAAAACTGTTTTAGGAATTTTGTTTTTAGGCTTATCTCCATTTATTATGACACTAACAGAAAGTATGATCCAAATTGTATTTAATGTATGTTTAAAAATGGCAAGTGATGGAAAAACAAGTACACTTACAGCTTCTTTAACCATCATGCTAAGTGCCTTACAACTCATTTCATTACCTTTAAATGGCTTAGGTTATGGGATTGCTCCCTTTGTTAGCTATAATTATGGCAAAGGGGATGCATACCGACTGAAAAAAGGTATAAAATATACGTTTATTATTGCTTTCATCTTTTCGTTAATTTTATATCTTCCTTCTATGATTTTTCCACAAATTTATGCATTTGTATTTAATGCTGATCAAGAAGTAACCATTATTTTAAAAAAATATTTACCTCTATTTTTAATGGGAACCATTATGTTTTCAATTCAAATGACTTTGCAAAATATCAATGTTGCTTTAGGTCAAGGAAAAACGGCTATCTTTTTAGCTGTATTTAGAAAAGTAATTTTATTAATTCCTTTGTGCTTTATTTTCTCTTATACCATTGGCTATCAAGGAGTATTTTTATCCGAAGGAATTGCAGATTTAATTGCTGGAACAATTACTGGTATCGTTATTTTTGCTACTTTTCCTAAAGTCATTCAAAAAAGAGCATTACAAGTTAAACATCAAAATAAAATAGATTGATTAAAAAATATTTTTTAATATATTTTTTATATGAATTGTGATAAACTATAATCATTGAAGGAGGATATATAATGAAAAAAATCCTATTAATCAGTTTGATGGCGACATCTTTATTCGTTACTGGATGTGATAAAAGCAAAGAAAATGGAGGAGAATATCAAATGGAAAATTGTACCAATGAAACTGCATTTTATGCGGGAAATATTGTCGATAATACCGATGAAAATAGTGAAAAAATTTACAAATTAAAAGCAATGGTTACAGACCAATATCTTAGTAATTGTGCGACAGCAACGGATATTATTTTTTATGATAATAAAGGAAATGTAATTCAAGAACAATGTAATAACACACAGATTCAATTAACAAAAGGCCAAACCTATTTTATTAAAGTTAAAACTGCGACTAGCAATGAAAATTTTAACTATGAACTCTATCCTATCAACAATCATGTTGTAACACCTTACGAAATTAATACAACAACAGATCTTAGCAAATTTGACGTAAGTAATGTAGATGGCACGGTGATGGAATCTGCTGAAATTGATTATCAACAAAGAAAAGGTGGCACTTATCTTTATTCTAATGTTCCAGAATCAATGCCAAGTGAAGTTTTAGATACAATTTTAATGAGACATTTAGATTTAACTGGTGAATGTTTTTTAACTTTTGAACATCAAAACAACACTGGATTCAATGGTCTTTATATGGGCTATCGTATTACTAACACTGAAGATCATGATATTTATGTTACGATAACAAATATTGGTTATCAAACTTCAGGCTCTTGGTTGGGTGAAAAATCTTGGATGGATTATTATGGTGTAAAATATGACATGGATACCTCCAATTTCTTAGAAGATTCTTTCGAATTTGATGGAAAAACTTGGACTGCGATGGAATGGTTTAATGCTTATCTAAACTTTGATTTAAATTACACTCCAAATCCTATCAAACCAATTACTTATAAAATTCCAGCTGGTCAACATATGTATGTGATTGGTGGAACAACAAAAGATGCTTATCAAGGAATAAATGTTCACGGAACAGCAAATGTACCTATTGCTGCTCGTGAATGTATTAATGGCAATGTAAAATTTATTATTACAAACGGGAAAGCACGTGGAGATTTATGTGTTTATACGGACATTGAAAAAATTAATCAACCTGATGTTAAAGTTCAATTTTTAAGACCCTATAGTACAGATGATACGATGGGCGGAAGAATTGGATATAGTCCAATTCATGGTGTAATTGATAACAATCCTGTATGGACATTTAATGATGCTGTTAGAGAAACGACTTTGGGTGTTTATTATACCAATTATTATGCAGATACTTTAAAAGAATCTTATGAACCATTTGAAAAGGTAGAAAATGTGACTGCACATGAAGTTCGTGGCACAAAGTGGTTTACCCATTTATCTGCTCAACTCAATCATTTATACACGGGTAAAGATATGATTGACATTATTTCTCAATATAATGGAGAAGAGATCGTTTTATCTAACTACATCGCTAATCCTGCTGGAAACATTTGGGATTATGGAAACTGGATGATTGAATATCATGATAATTGTACTTTTGTCAATCGAGGTAATGTAGATCGAAAGATTAAATTTTATATGCATAATGGAGGATCGCTTTTCTATATCGCAAAAGACGAAAATAACAACATATTAAAAGCTGGCGCAACTTTAACTGTTTGCACTGGTAGAAATGTTCCCATTTTTGAGTTTGTAGTTCCTGCTCATTCTGCAAAAATGATTTCTATGCAATATGTTTTACCTGCGAACACCGTGGGAAGTGTAGAACATTACATTGAACTATCTGTCAATCAATAAAGGCTCTTTTCAAAAGAGTCTTTTTTTATTTTTAAAAAAATTACTTTAATTTATTCTTTTATGATGTTATAATGATAGAAAATATTTAAAGGGGGATTAAAAATGAAAAAAGTTTGTTTGTCACTAAGTCTTATCGCACTTTTTGTGATTAGTGGTTGCACTGAAACAACGTCTTCAGAATCACAAAGTACTAAGCCTGTTGCTTCCTATGATGTCAATGCGGTCTTAAATCGATTGCAAACGCCTTTAGCTTTAAAAGGAGAATTGCAATTAAACGCAATAGAAACAGGCAATCCAAATAATGTCGTTACTGACGAAAGTTTAATCAATACATATATTTCTAGTGATGAATATTATGTACATGAAGTAAGTAAAGTCGATCAAGTCATTTATAATGATACTCACTATTCCAAAAACGAAGATGGCGTTGTTACTCAAAAAGCAATTGATCGCCATAATGAAGTACAAACCTATTTAATGGTCTATGAAGATGGCGTAACACCAGCCATGTTTGATGATCTTTTTTATAATCCACTAGCCTCATTAGGAGATTTAGATTTATCATATGATGGACAATATTCAATTACTATTGATTCTACATTTACTACGGATGAAGAAATTACTTTTGGAGAACTTGTTGCAATCATGTTTATAGGTGAACAATTTGATATTAGTACTTTAACGATAACATTAGATGAAAATTACTTACCTGAAACTTTATCGTTTGTCAGTGATGAAATGGCTGCACAAGATAATTCTGGTACTACCTATACCATGACTTATACTTATGAAGCACAATTAACAACAAGAGAAGATTTAAATATTATTGATGTCGTACCTTACCCCGAATTAGAAGGAATGGAAAAAATGGAAGCTGCTTTGCAAGCCATTCAAAATCAAAATTATACAGTGACTTGTTATAGTAGTGCTGTTTCAGAGACTGAACCAACTTTTACTGCCGTTGTAACAAAAGATGGCTATTTAGTAACACAATCTGACGAAACATATGGTTTAATTTCCGATCCAAATGGTGGAGTTGCTTCTGTGGTAGCAGAAAATGGAAGATTAAAAGCAGTTGAAGAAACCTACGCTGACGAAGAAATTACAGATTATTTAACTCCTGGCGATTATAATGTTAATCTATTTTTACCAACCGAATTGGGCTATGTTTTAATGGATGCTTTTTCGGAATTAAACTATCTTTTACCTGATTCAATGTTTAATTTGCTTTATATGTATATGAGTACTCCAGTTATCTTTGAAGTAGCTGATGATTTATCAAAAATTACCTATTCTTATTCGTTTTCATTCATTACAGAAGGAATAATCACTGTAGAACTAACGAATTTAGGTACTACTGTATTCCCATATGATTTAGAAACTGAATATGACCCATATTTTGTGCCAACTTCTTGGGAAGAATTAGATGCAAGTGTTAAAACAGAATTAGATACTCTTTTTGGAAAGGATTTCAATGAAGTTGTTCCATTCTATTACCCAGAGGAAGGTTATTCTTACTTTGGCGTTTGGAGTGGTGCTGGGAATCTAGAAATTTCTGTAGCAAGTGATACACGAGCTCAAGAAATTTTAGAAGAATTTACAACATTACTTACTGAAAATGGATATACTTATCAAGGATTAAATGAAAATGACGAAGAATCTTATGTCAATGCAGAAGGAATAGAAGTTGGAATTAATTATTTAGACTTCTTTGGAAGTTATGTCATTCAAATTTATGTTTATCCTCCTGTAGCATAAATAAATTTAAAAAAATGCTTTTATCACAAAAGCATTTTTTATTGCTTTATATAAAAATTAAAATATTTCTATAGAAATATTTTAAAATATTGACTTTCATATTTTTACATCCTATAATATATTATTACAAAAGGAGGTCATAAAATGCTTAAGCTTATCAATATTACCAAAGATTATCCAGTCGCTAATCATCAAGTACACGCTTTAAAAGGAATAAGCATTACTTTTAGAGATAATGAATTTGTCTCTATTCTAGGGCCTTCTGGATGTGGAAAAACAACATTATTAAATATTATAGGCGGACTCGATCATTATACTTCTGGAGATTTGTTTATTGATCAAATCAGTACAAAAGAATTTAATGATCGAGATTGGGATAGTTACCGCAATCATCGAATTGGCTTTGTTTTTCAAAGTTACAATTTAATTCCTCATCAAACTATTTTAGAGAATGTCGAATTAGCTTTAACAATTGCAGGAATTGGTAAAGAAGAAAGATTGCAACGTGCCAAAGAAGTTTTAGATAAAGTTGGTTTAAAAAATGAATATCATAAAAAACCAAATCAATTATCCGGTGGTCAATGTCAAAGAGTCGCCATTGCAAGAGCATTAGTCAATAATCCAGATATTTTGCTTGCCGATGAACCAACGGGAGCATTAGATTCAACCACTTCCATTCAAATTATGGAACTTATTAAAGAAATATCAAAAGATCGTTTGGTCATTATGGTTACCCATAATCCAGATATTGCCAAAAAATATTCTTCAAGAATTGTAAAATTATTAGATGGTAAAATTACCGCTGATTCTAATCCGGTATTAGAAAACGAATTAATTGTTAAAAAAGAAGAAAAGGTAATTGAAAAAAAATCAAAATTATCATTTTGGACCGCATTTAAGTTATCGGCTAGAAATTTGCGTTCTAAATTAAAAAGAACAATTCTAACATGTGTTGCAGGTTCCATTGGCATTATTGGTGTGGCGACAGTTTTATCCGTTTCAACAGGCGTTAGAAGCTATATTAATGACATGCAAGAAGATATGCTTTCAGGAAACCCCATTACTATTAGTGAAACGGGAATGAATTTAGAATCCTTATTATCTATGACTGATACATCGACTCAAGAAGAAGCATTAAAAGATTCTATTGAAGATGGTTATATCAATGTCAATCGTTTTATTGAATATTTAGTTTCACAAACCGGTAGTTTAGATGCGTTCCGCATTCAAAACGAATTTAGTGAAGAATATTTGCAATTCTTACAAAATATGCCAAAAGAGTATTACGCTGCTATCGCAACTTATTATGGAATTGATGTAAAAAATAATATTTATACCAATATTCAATTACAAGGTTATGAAGAAAAAATCATGTCATTAAATTCCATCATCACAACCTATACTTCAATGTTAAACCAAACGGAATTAAAAGAATATTCTAGTTTAGTAGGAATGGTAACAAATAATATCAATCAAGCCGTGAATAATAATGATTTCATTGCTACTCAATATGATATCATTTCTAATCCAAAAGAAAGTAAATTTGCAGAAGAAGCAAATGAAATTATGCTTGTTGTCAACGATGATCAAGAACTAACCGATTTAATATTGGCACAATTAGGTTACTATACACAAGAAGAGTTTCTCAACATCATTTATAAAGCTATTGATAGCGAAAAATATGATCCTTCTTTAGATAAAAATCAATTTAGTTATGATGAGTTATTAAATAAAACATTTATTTATTATCCTAACGATACAATATTTAAACAAACCGACCCTTCTTCTCCATTATTTTCTTTAAATCCTTTTACTTATCAACCTTATGCTGAAAAATCTTGGGAAAATGGAATTGAATTAAAAATTACAGCCATTTTAAAACCTAAAGAAAATGTCTCTTATGGATGTTTAAGTAGTGGGATTTATTATACGCCTGCTTTAACACAAAAAATCATTATGGATAATGTACAATCTCAAATTGTGCATTATTTAAATGAAAACGAAGAAGAAGCATTTACGAGCATGAATTATAATGGAACAAATATTGGTATCATTTATGACTATTCGTATTATTTTGAAGATAGAGAATATACAGAAACTGGATTTGTTGGAAACACTTCTTCTTTAAGTAGTTTTATGGGAACCATTACGGGTCAAAATAATCCGATTTACACTTTAACTTTAAGAGAATTAGGAGGATGCAACCTCCCTAGTGATATTCATATTTATCCTACAAATTTTGAACTAAAAGACCAAGTCACTGCTTATTTAGATCAATGGAATGGAAATAAAACTTTAACCTTTGATAATATCACTTTAACTCCAGAAGAAAGAGCAACGATTACTTATTCGGATAATTTAGCAGTTATGATTAGTTTAATTGATAATATGATTAATATTGTTACCATTGCTTTGGTTGCCTTTACTGCTTTGTCTTTGGTCGTTTCCACTGTTATGATTGCTATTATTACTTATGTATCTGTTATTGAACGAGTTAAAGAAATTGGGGTTATTCGTTCTTTAGGTGGAAGAAAAAAAGATGTATCTCGTTTATTTAATGCAGAAACCTTTATCATTGGCGGTTTTTCTGGTTTAATCGGCATTGGAGTTACATATATTTTATCAGGTATTATCAATTTAATTGTTGGTAATCTTGCAAATATTTCAGCTATTGCTATTTTACCATTCTATGTGGCTATAATCATGGTTGCATTAAGTATTTTACTTACTTTGATTTCAGGTTTAATTCCTGCTCTTATCGCTTCGAAAAAAGATCCTGTTGAAGCATTAAGAAGTGAATAAAAAAAGAGTCAATTTGAGATGAGACCCTCCTGTTAGCCAGCCTAACTTTGGGTCTCACTTCAATTGCTTTGACTCTTTTTTTGATTTTTCTTTTTTACATATTTACGATACTGATGAATATTGATGGGAAAATCATGAATAATAGGTTCTTCTTGAGGCCCAATTTGTATTTCATCATAAATTGCATCTTCTTTCGATAATTCATTTAACGCATCTTTACTTTTTTCTAAAAATGTCTTTTCTTGTTTCATCGGAACACCTCAATATTATTTTGTGTTCCTTTCTCATTTTTAAACTATTTTAATTCATCTAGGGCCTTTTTTAGCAATTGATTGGTTAAAACTGGATTTGCTTGTCCCTTTGATCGTTTCATAATTTGGCCAATCATAAATCCAAAAGCACGATCTTTTCCTGCTTGATAATCACTTACTGAAGCAGGAAACTCTTGCAAAACTTGTTGAATCCATTCATTGATTTGATTAGAATCATTAATTTGAACAATATTCATTTTTTGTATAATTTCTTCAACACTTTGTTCTTTTTGCATCAATTGTTCAAAAACATTTTTAGCTTGTTTTGAAGAAATTTTTCCTTCATCTATCAATTGAACTAATTTTGCTAAATCTTGAGGTTTCATTTTTATATTTTTCAATAAAATATTATTTTTATTTACATATCCTAATGTTTCCACCATTAACCAATTCGCAATTAATTTATAATTAGAATAATGGGCAATGGTCGCTTCAAAATAATGCGCTAATTCTTTATTAGAAGTCAAAACTCTAGCATCATAATTGGAAAGTCCATATTCCTTTTGATAACGAATCATTTTTTGATGAGGTAATTCAGGTAAATTCGTAATAACTTGATGAACCCAATTCACATCTAATTGAATGGGCACAATATTATCTTCCGTAAAATATTTGTAATCGACAGCTGAAGTTTTCTTACGCATTAATACCGTCGTTTTAGATTGTTCATCAAATCTTCGAGTTTCCATATCAATGGTTTGATTTTTTAAAAATAAAGCTTTTTGTCGTTTAACTTCATAATCAATAGCTTTTTCGACATTACTGATGGAATTTAAATTTTTAATTTCAACTTTTGTTCCATATTCTTTTTGTCCATAAGGTCGTATTGATACATTCACATCACATCTTAAGGAACCATCTTCCATTTTACAATCCGATACATCTAAATATAAAAGCGTATTTTTTAGTTGTTCTACATAGGCTGCAGCTTCTTTTCCACTGCGAATATTTGGCTTTGTAACAATTTCAATTAGTGGCACACCACAACGATTATAATCAAGAAGTGTATAAGTATCAAAGTGCAATTGCTTAGCCGTATCTTCTTCTAAATGAATACGTTCTATTTCAATTTTCTTTTCTTGTTGATCCACATCAATCAAAAGATAACCATTTTTCCCAATCGGTCTTTTATCTTGTGTAATTTGATAACCCTTTGGTAAATCCGCATAAAAATAATTCTTACGATCAAAGCATAATAATGTATCAATTTCACAATGCAATGCTTGACAGGCAATTAAAGCCAATTCTACAGCTTTTTTATTTACACGTGGCAAAACACCAGGGAAGCCCATGTCAATGGGGTGAACATGTGTATTCGGTGCCGCATTAGAAACATTTTGAGCAGGAGAAAACATTTTTGTCTTTGTTTTTAATTGAAGATGAATTTCTATTCCAATAATCGTTTCAAAATTCATATTATTTTCCTCCTAACATTTGTTCAATTGCATAAGCAATATTTAAAAGTTTTTGATCTTGATATGCTGCTGCTGTAAAATTCATTCCAATAGGTAGTCCATTAATTTGAATACAAGGAATTGTAATACTTGGAAAACCACCAAAATTACCGATAGCCATATGATTTTCTAATAAAAGATATTCATCGGATAAACGGTCTAAATTTTCTCCTTCAATGAAAGGAGCCACATCTTTTGAAGCAGGAAGCATTACCACATCATACTCTTTAAAAATGCGATTCATATCTTCGACAATTAAACGACGTAATTTTTTCGCTTTAAGAAATAATTTTTCTTGATTTTCCTTACTTAAAATATAACTACCCAATACGAAACGACGTTTAATTAATTCACTAAATCCTTTTGTTCGTGTATGTACCACTACCTCATCTACACTATTTCCTGATTGTGTATTTCCAAAATTAATACCATCTAGATTCGCGTTATTTGAAGTTGCTTCGGCACAAGATAAAATCATATAGGTTGGATAAATCGTATTGTATAATTTTTTATCAATAGAAACAAAATCAACTTGTAATCCAATCGATGCGCATTGTTTGATAAAAGCATCAAATTTTTCTTTGACCTTTGGATTAGAAATGGTTTCATATATTTCTTTTAAGATGGCAATTTTTTTACCTTGAACTTTCCCATCTATCGTTGGATAAATGTTTTCTTTTGGCCGATTTGACGATGTAAAATCTTTTGAATCATAACCACTTAAAAGGTCAAATGCATAAGCACTATCTTTAACAGTATAAGTAAAATAAGCCACCGTATCTAAAGATGGGGCAAAAGGAAATAATCCATAGCGTGAAAGACGTCCCCAGGTTGGTTTAAAACCTACTACTCCGCCAAATGAAGCTGGTTTTCTAACAGAATCACCCGTATCACTACCTAAAGCAAAAGGAACGACATGAGCAGCAACTGCCGCACAACTTCCAGCAGATGAACCACCAATTAATCGTTTTGGATCTAAGGGATTTTTAACAATTCCTGTATTTCCTGTACAACCACTACCACCCATCGCTAATTCATCTAAAACCGTTTTCCCAATATTGATAGCATGGGCCTCTTTTAATTTTTGTGTTACTGTTGATTCAAAAATAGGAACATAATTTTTTAATATATTACTAGAACCTGTACTTAAAATGCCTTGTGTAGAAAAATTATCTTTAATTGCTATGGGAATGCCATAGAATAAATTATCTTTTGAAAGATTTTGTTGATATGCTTTTGCTTGTGCTAAAGCATCTTCTTCTAAGATAGTGACAAATGCATTCGTTTCTTTTTGTAGTTCTTTTGCCCTTTTTAAAGACTCTTGAACCAATTCCTCAATGGTTATTTTTTTGTCCAGCAAAGCTTGATGAATTTGTTGTAAACCTAAATCTAAAATATGCATTTTATTCAACCACCTTATTAATTTTAATTTGCCCATCTACGACAACAGCAGCATTTTTTAAAATATCTTCACGACTACTTTCAATAATTTCATTATCTTCTCTTAAATCAGTATGATAATCTTCAAAAGGGAAAGACATGGGTTCAACATTTTCCGTATTAAAATCCATATTAATCATTTCCATTTGTTTTAAAATAATTTCAAATTCATTTTGTAAGGTTTGATATTCTTTTTCTTCCATATCAAATTTTAAATTTAAAGCTAGTTCTTTTAGTTGATTTATACTAATTTTATTTAGCATAAAACATCCCTCCCACTGTGTATTATCTTACCATTTTTTACGCATTAAAAAAAGATTTTTTCGCTTTTTTAACTA
>HF998013.1:0-6856 GCA_000433015.1 Firmicutes bacterium CAG:631 | reverse complement strand
ATAGTTATCAAAAACGATATATTGGTTATTTAGATAATCAACCTTATTGTCGTAAGTGTATTTTATTAAAAGAAAAAACTTTTGAAGTAAAAAATTATCAGCCAAACAAAGAGTATCATGCAAAATTGACTTATGATTTGACTAAAACACAGCAAAAAGCAGCCCAAGAAATTTTAAGTTTTATAAAACAAGGAAAATCTGTTTTAGTGGATGCGGTATGCGGAGCGGGGAAAACAGAAATTGTCTATACAACTATTGAATATTTTTTAAATCAGGGTAAAAAAATCGGATTTACTATACCTAGAAAGGATGTCGTCATTGAACTTTATCATCGATTAAAGAAAGACTATCCTCAAGTTGATGTTATTGCTGTTTACGGAAATCATACACAAAAATTAGAAGGACAAATCATTGTGTTAACTACTTATCAACTTTATCGCTATCACCAACATTTTGATTTACTCATTTTAGATGAGGCCGATGCCTTCCCATTTTACAATCGATTGTTTTTGAAAAGAAGTTGTAAAGGGCCCATTATTTATTTATCAGCAACATTTAATACTTGGTATTTAAAAAAAATTCCACAGCAAGTTCAAGTTCATCGGCGTTTTCATAATGTGGATTTACCAATCCCAAAAATTATTTTAACTTTACCTTTTTTACAAAATAAATATTTGATTCAATCGTTAAAAAAATTTAAAGCGATCAAAAAACAAGTATTAATTTTTGTTCCCACCATTTTTATTGGTAAAGTTCTTGCAAAAAAATTAACTATTCCTTTTGTTTATGCAGGATTATCATCAAAACAGCAAATTGTAGATGATTTTAAAAATAAACAATTTTCTTTTTTATTAACTACTACTATCTTAGAAAGAGGGATTACAATAGATGATGTACAAGTTATCGTATACCAAGCGGAACATTATTTATTTGATTTAAAAACATTAGTCCAAATTTGTGGTAGAGTTGGAAGAAAAAAAGCACATCCAAACGGAGAAATTATTTTTATTTGTAGTCAAAAAACTTTGGCCATTAAATCATGTTTAAAAACTTTAAAATCAAAAAACAATACCATTGTTTAATTTGTTTTAAAAATCTATTAGAAGGAATTAGTTTTCAATCTCTTACATTTTTTCATCCTTATCTTTGCCAGCAATGTTTTAGTCAATTAAAATTGGCAAATTTAACTTTTTCTATACTCCATTGTTCCATTAAAATTCTTTATTATTATAATGATTTTTTAAAGACACTATTTTTTCAATATAAGGGATGTTATGATATTGAGTTAGCACCGATTTTTTTAAATTATCATTTGAAGCAATTAAAAAAAGAATTTAAAGATTATGTGATTGTTTATCCTCCTTCTAATGATTTAGAAGTTAAAAAAAGAAAATTTCAACATATCAAAGAATTAGCAAAACCATTGTGTTTGCCTATTTATGACGTCTTTTATAAAACAAAAGATTACAAGCAATCTAAAATGCCCTTTAGTTTTAAAAAAGAAATTTTTTCAATTATCGCATTTAAAAAAAACAAAGATTTAGAAAATAAAAAAATTTTATTAATAGATGATATTTTTACTTCAGGAAATACGATTCAAGCATGCATTTTACTTCTTCAAAAAAATATTTCAAAGATTAAAGATTTGAAAATATTATGTATTTGCAAAACAGAAAAAAAGGTCGAACTTTGACGGCTTATTTTTCTTTCTTTCTACCCCATAAGGGGGTAAACTTACATTGTTAGCATTATACAAGAGAGGTGTAAAATTATGAAGGGAAAAGTAAAATGGTTTAATTCTAACAAAGGTTTTGGTTTTATTAACAGAGGGGAAGGTCCAGATATTTTTGTTCACTATTCACAAATTCAATATGATGGATATAAAACTCTTGATGAGGGAGAAGACGTAGAATTTGAATTATGTCAAACCGAACGTGGTCTTCAAGCTCATAATGTCATAAAAATATCAAACTAAATTAAAAAGGAATTATTCTTCAATGGATAATTCCTTTTTTTCTTTTTTAATTGTTAAAATTAAATCAACGATAATAAACACAAGATAAGCTAAATAAACAACGATAACTACATACCAACCCCAAGATTGATAAATATCAATTTGAAAATTTCGATTTCTCCAATAATTTGCCATTACAGGGATAAATAGAATATAAAGAAAACCAACAACTCCACATAAAAAAGCACTAAAACGTTTGGCGGGTGCCGAACTTACAATTCGATAAAACAAAAAGGTACCAATTGGAAATAAAATTGCACAAAAATTAAAAGAAGAAGTCCTTAATAAGGTCACTGTTTCTATCACTTCAGGGTCAATATCTGAAGGAACTTGCAAATAACTTCCAACTAAAATGCGATATCCATTGGCATAAAAATCGTTATCTGTGTCTACATAAAGTATTGGCATAAACAAAAAAAACAAAACAATGATTAAAGCAAATGCCCCATATAGAATTGTTCCATAATTAATTTTTTTCTTCATCATTACCATCCTTTTTATGATTATAGCATAAATTTCTTTTTTTTATCAATAATCATTCCTTACTATCTTAATTGTTAATCATTAAAATAAAATTTAAAAAATAAGTTATTTTAAAAAAAATAAACAATCTTTTTTTAAATCTTTAACATATTTTTCAAAATCACAAAGTTGCTCAAAATGTAAATTTTGAATGACTTCTAAAGCAATAGGGCAAGAAAAAGAAATAGAATTGAGAACTGCTTTTAATTTAGTCCAATCCATCGAACCATCCACAATTCTTTGATGCGAATCATTTTTACCATTATTTCCATGTAAATGCATTGCAAATAATCTTTTTTGATATTTTTTTAGAAAAGAAAATGGGGTTTGACTATAAATATAATCATGTCCGGCATCATAACAAAAGCCAACGACTTCTTCTTGATACATTTCTAAAACTTTTTCTAAATAAGAATAACCTTTATCCGTTAAATTTTCAAAAGCAATTTTCACTCGATAGTTTAAAGCAGCATGAACCAAATATTGAATTCGACCAAGATATTCTCGTTTTAAAGGTAAATTGGGATGATCTCCTGTTAAATGGAAAACAACAACAGGAATGTCGTATTGAGCAGCATCATGGATGCATTGAATATAAGTTTGAAGGACTGCTTTTGCTTTATGTTCATCATCTGAAAACAAATCATCTGCATGATTATAGGGTGCATGAATATTTTCAACTTCTAATTGAAATTGTTTTTTTACCATCTGCACAACATCATATTTATTTCCAGTAATTTCAGGGTAATCATCTCCCCAATATAAAGAAACGCTATCAAAGCCTACTTTTTTTATGATTCTAAATCGTTCAAAAATGGAAACATTGCCACCAAACCAAGCATATAAACTAATTTTTTTCATTTTTCCACCACATTTTTATTCTTAAAGTAAAAATGTAGGAATCCTACATTTTTAGCCATTTTTTATAAAGAAAACTTTCTTTCAATTCAATGCCTATATCATTTTTTATTTTTAATAAATCCTTTGTTTGATAAAAAGCAATGGTATAAATAATTTCTAGCTCATATTTTTTTAAAAGAATAGAAACATTATAAAATTTTAAGTACTGAAGAAAGTTCTTTTCTTGATTATAAGGAATAGAAAGTTCATAAACATCAGCCTCTACCCATTGAACAAGCACTGCTTTTTTGATTGCCTCTAAACAAGATTTGCCATAAGCACGGGATAGCCCTCCTGCTCCTAATTTAATCCCACCAAAATAACGAACCACGATGCATAAAATATTTTCTAAATGATTCTTTTTTAACCCATTTAAAATTGGTGCGCCAGCAGTAGATGAGGGTTCTCCATCATCACTAGACTTAAAAGATAATATACCATTGTTATTTAAAATCCAACCATAACACACATGCGTTGCTTCTTTATGTTGTCGTCGAAAAATTTCTAATTGATCTTCAATTTCTTGAATATTAAAAACAGGCAAAAGGTAAGTGATAAACTTAGATTTTTCTATGATAATTGTATTTTCTACTTTTTCTTGAATGGATTGAATACTCATATTAATAGAAAAAAAGCCATTTCAAATGGCTTTTTTGTTTTATTCAATTGCAGCAATCATATCTGCCCATTGATCTAATTTTTCTTCCACAACACCATCATAATAGTCTGCTAAAACAGGTTCAGTTTCAATTAATGGATTTGCTGATTCAACAATTAATTGATAAACTTCATCTTTGAAAGCTAAAGCTTCAGCATATTTAGCAGCATCTGTTTCGCTACCATTTAATACTTCTAAATAATAATATGCATATTGTTGTTTAGGTGTAGAAGGTGCATAAAATTTCATCTTAAAATCAGATTCATCAAAGAAGCCACGGCCTTCATTTAAGGTTGTTTTTGTTCTATTGTCTTGAGTGAAAACTAAAGTATGATTAATATCTCCTTCACTACCAACAATATTGATATCGGACCCACTTAACCATTGCCAAATATCTTCAGCTACATCATTTGGCATAAATACATAGAATCCACCTTCTGGAATAACTTTTTCATAAATGTATTCTCCAACTGGGTATGCTTCTGTAGCGTCAGTTTCTTCTACTTTTACAGTTTCCCAACCTTCATCTTTCCATTTTTGGACTTCTTCAGCATCTTTTTCGATTACAAGTCCAGGATTAGTTGTATCATCTTCATAATCAGGATGAGAATACCATTTTCTAGTATGAATATGTCCTGAATATTGCCATGTGTTATCAGGAATACAAGTTGCAAAATAAACTAATTTTCCTTCAGCATCAAAAATTAATTCAGCTTTCCATCTTGTACCATTATAACCAGCATACATATATTTTGCATTTGAAGCATCAGGGTTGGCTGGATTATCAATTTTATTGGAACGAGTATGAGGTGTAGAATAACGAGTTGGATCTAATACAGAACGATTTGGATTACTTTCATCAGCTGTCCAAACATCTGAATTCGTACCAGAAGCTTTATTTAAAGCTAAAGCCGGTTTGCTTCCAACAAAAGATCTTAAAATTGGGTCACCATTGACATCTTCGCCCATGACAGTTTCTTTTTTCAATTTTTTTCTAGCAACATCAATGACTTCACTTTCATTGAAATAAGCCGAATTGTCTCCACCTTCAACATAGATAGAATGAGCTGCAGCTGCATCAGCATTTGTTGCATAAACTTCTACTGCAACCGTTTTTCTATCTTGTCCGATTGCAATGACAACATTTTTCTTTCCAGGAGTTTGGTTCCAATCTGTATTTTCAATTCGATAGTTGCCAGCAGGTACAAAATAACCTAAGTTGCTCCATTTTTGAACACTAACAATGTCCAAAGGTTCGTTAACTAAATAGATGGTTCTACCTAACTCAACTAAAATTTCTTCATTTTCAATGACACCTTGCCCAGTTGAAGTAGAAGCTGTTGAAGAACCTTTATCTTTATTACAACCATATAAAGGTGCTGCAACCATTGCAAGGACAAAAAAGCTTGCTAAAAGTTTTTTCAAATTACCTTTCATTTTTATTCTCCTTTAGTGTATAAAAATCACTTAACTATGATTATTATATCCCATTTATTTTTGGTTATCAAGCACTATTCATTTTTTTATAAAAAAATGCATCTCAAAATGCATTTTTTCAGATTTATAAATCTTCAACTAATTTATCATAAGTCTTTAATGGATTAATATAATTGCCATCTGCTTTTAAAGCAAAATGTAAATGATTGCCTAAACTAGCATTAATCGTACTTTCGCCAGATTTTCCAATTACGTCCCCTTGTTGAATAACCTCATCTTGATAAACATTGACTTCTGTTAATCCGCTATAGTAAGCGATTAATCCTGATTCACTTTCAACTGCAATCGTTAGACCATAAAGAGGATCGTTATTTTTAGCAATTACTGTACCAGTAAAAGAGGCGGTCACATCAAATGATTTTCCATCATAAGTATAATCTATTCCTAAGCTTGGCATAACTTTATTATCATAAGAAATTAATGCTTGGCTTTTAATATCGACTGGATCTTCTGGATCAAAGAAATAGCGAGCAATGGTAGCATTTACTGTAAATGGTTTGTCTACTTTTTCTGGCTCTGGTTCTACAACCGGTGGAGTAGTTTGTGAAATGGATGAACTGGTTGAAGGAACACTAGCGACAGGAGTATCTTTATTTGTTCCTGTAGCAATTAATGTAATAGACAATATAAACACAAAGGCTACGGCTCCTAAAATTAATCCGAACTTGGCCTCTTTACACCAATTTAAAAATCTTTTCATATTTTCACCTCATCATCATTTTTCCCTGAAGTGAAAAAATCATACTTAGTTGGAAATAAATGTAAAAAAAGATTCTTTTTAAGAATCTCCTTTTCCACCAAAACGCATGATTAAATCAATAATAAAATACAAGAAAAAGATAATAAATACGGCCACAATCACTGGAGAAGCAGAAGGTTGACCTATCAAAATCGTAAAGAAAATGAAAAGAAAAACAATAATTCCTATAAAAAATTTATATTTCAATCTTTTTTTAGCTATAGTTCTTCGTTTGATTAATTGATTGTATAACTTTTGAACCGCTTTTCCATAAGCAAAATTTTTCTTTTTTTCACTATCTTTTTTGGTCAATAAATAAACATATTCAAATTCAGGATAATTTTTAAAAATTTGAACAAAAGAAAGATATTCTACCAAGCAAAAATATAAACAAATAGCATAAATAATAGGTAACATATACCCCACTTTTAAATAATCATCAAAATTAACCAATAGTAACAATAAAAATAGAATCAAAGCTAAAATAAATGGTAAAAAGACAATGACAAAATATTTTTCAAAAAAG
>HF998012.1:24294-34324 GCA_000433015.1 Firmicutes bacterium CAG:631 | reverse complement strand
CTTGGGGAAATCATCAAGTTTTAGATATAAATGTTCTGTTTTCTAAAAACTCCTTACTCTGCTAAAATTTGCTTTTTACCGACTAAAATGCTAAAATGAAATTGGTATGTAAAGCAAAGGAGGATAACATGCCTTATTTAAAGAAAATAGAATTAGATGATTTACAAGAATTATCAACCATGCTTAAAGATTTCTGGAAAACGCAACAACAAGATGTTTCAAAGGGAGATATTTTAGAAGATTTACGGCGTTTACTAGACCCTAAATGTGTCAGTTATTTAATTATGAGTGATGACAAGCAAATTGCTGGCTTTATTTATGTCAATGATAAATATGGTTATGTCAATAACATTGAATATTTATACATTAAAGATACTTTTAGAGGACAAGGTTTAGGTTCTTTTGCATTATTAGAAATTAAACAAATTTTAATGAACAAAGGAAATGAACGCGTTCAAATTGAAGTCATGCCTTCCAACACAAAAGCATTAAAACTTTATCATCACTTAGGATTTGATAGTATTGATACTTTTACATTATCAACAAAATTACCGGGAAAAACAAAGCAAATTGAATTAATGGGCTTTTCATTTAAAATTAATGATTAAAAGGATGAGATTTCATCCTTTTTTATTTTTTGCAACTGATAACTTTCATTCTTTAAAAGAGTGGCAATATTTTTTTGAATTCGTCGAGTTAATTTTGTTACATATAAATCAATTTTTAAAGGCGAATTTTTAAAAGATAGTTGTCGCACTAATTCTTCACTGCTATCAATAATCGTAATGGGATGTAAAAAATGATTTTGAATTGTTTCTTTAAGCAGTTGATAATGGGTACATCCTAAAACAATAGTTTTTGCATTGGGATATTTTTTTAAATAATGACAAACGACTTTATGATAATCGCTTTGAGGATTTTTTTCAATTTTTTTAACAAAACGGGGACAGGCAACAAGATTGCATTTTTGAAAATCATAAACTTTGCTTTGAATGGTTCTTTTTGTAGCTAAAACAATAAGATTAGAAGAGGAAGATTCGATAATTTTTTTTTGAACAGCCATAATGGGAGTGACACATCTTTTTTCAGTGGGATCAATAATGGTCGCTAACGTATTACAGGCAACAATGACCAAATCACAATTTTGTTTTAAAAAAAACGACATTGCAGCTTGATAATAGCTTTTTAACTGCATGTCGTTTTTATTTCCATAAGGAGAATGTTGATAGTCTCCATAATAGATAAAATGAGCGGTTTTATGTTGTTGAATACATTCTTTTAAAACTACAATACCTCCAAGCCCACTATCTACAATGCCAATTTTCATCAATAATCCTCTTTGGCGTCTTGATGTTCCATAATGGCTACTCCATTTGATGTTCCAATTCGACTAGCTCCTGCTTGAATCATGGCTAGTGCATCTTCATAACTTCTAACGCCACCTGAAGCTTTTACTTTTAAAGTTGGATGAACCGTTTCATACATTAACTTAACATTTTCAATGGTAGCACCCATGGTAGAAAAACCGGTAGAAGTTTTTACATATTGTGCTTTTGCTTTCATGGCCAATTGACACGCTTTTACGATTTCTTGAGGTGTTAATAGGCAGGTTTCTAAAATGACTTTGACCAAATGGCCTTTAGCAGCAGCAACAACCGCTTCAATATCTTTTAAAACTACATCATCT
Organism: Firmicutes bacterium CAG:631; assembly: GCA_000433015.1. Classification (GTDB taxonomy): domain Bacteria; phylum Bacillota_I; class Bacilli_A; order RFN20; family CAG-631; genus Caccosoma; species Caccosoma faecigallinarum. The sequence continues at coordinate 32,637 of HF998012.1, read as the reverse complement.
TGTTTATTTTTTAAAGCACTGACATTGATAACCATATCAATTTCATCGGCACCATTTAAAATGGCATCTTCCGTTTCAAAGGCTTTTGTTGCAGTGGTATTACTTCCCAAAGGAAAACCGATAACCGTACAAACTTTAACCGCACTATTTTTTAATAGCGATTTACAATAAGAAACATAATAAGGATTCACACAGACAGAAGCAAATTCATAGGTAATTGCTTGTTGACATAATGTTTCAATTTGTTTTTGTGTTGCGTCTTGTTTCAATAAAGTATGATCAATGTATTGATTTAGTTTCATTTTGATTCCTCCCAGCTTGCAATCATGTGATCTTGATGAATTTGAATCAATCTCACTTTAATTATATCATTTTTAAAAACTTTTTTAGTATCAATTTTACATTGGACATAGATAAATTGACTTGTATGTCCATAGGCAATATCTTGGTCGATGGTTTCAACTAGCATTTCAACTTCTTGATTTACAAATTGTTGATTATATCGCTGCATTAACGTATCGGAAAGAGCAGTTAACGTTTTTACTCTTTCTTTTTTAATGCTTCCATGAATTTGTCCTTTCATTTTTGCAGCAGGAGTTTGATTGCGACTAGAATAAGGAAAGACATGGATTTTACTAAAACCAATCGTTTTACACATCTCAACTGATTTTAAAAAATCATCTTCGGTTTCATTAGGAAAACCGACAATCACATCAGTTGAAATGGCGATTTGAGGAATTTCATGTTGAATTTTTTGAATTTTTTGCAGATAAGTTTGCGCATCATATTTTCGATTCATTAATTTTAAAATGGCATCACTCCCTGCTTGTAAAGGAATATGTAAATGTTTTGCTAAAATAGGCGATGTTTTTAATAAATAAATGAGTTTATCGTCAATTTCACTCTCTTCTATAGAAGAAATGCGTAAACGATATAAACCATCTAATTGCAATAATTTTTCGACTAAATCGCTAAAATTCATATCATTTAAATCTTTTCCATAACTACCGGTATGAATCCCTGTTAAAACAATTTCTTTATAGCCATTTTTTAAAAGGGTTTTTGCTTCTTCAAGTACATCCTTTACATCACGACTTTTAATGGGACCACGCACATAAGGAATAATACAATAACTACAAAAATTATTACATCCATCTTGGATTTTTAAAAAGGCTCTCGTATTTTCGCTATAGTGAGAAACCTTTAAATTTTCATAGACATGATAGTTTAAAACATCTTCTACCAAAGAAATTTGTGATTCTTTTTCTAATTTTGAAATGTAATCAACAATTTGATGTCGATTTTTTGTTCCGACTAATAATTGAACATGAAAATGTTCTTGAACTTCTTTTTCAAAGCCTTGAGCATAACATCCCATTACAATCAAAATTGCATTTGGATTTGCCTTTTGAAAACTTGAAATTTTTTGACGACTTTTACTTTGAGCTGTATTTGTCACACAACATGTATTTAAAAGGATATAATCGGCTTGAGTCACATCAAAAGTTTGTTGTAATCCTAAAGCAATTAAACTTTCTTTAATACTTTCTAATTCATATGTATTTACTTTACACCCCAAAGCATAAATAAAAAATTGGGACATGATTATTCCTCCTTTTGATATTCTAAATGATGAGCTAAAACGGAACATGCATAAATTGCTGCTGTCTCACTCCGTAAAATCCGACTTCCTAATGAAATACAATGAAAACCCTTATTTTTTAAAAGTTCAATTTCTTCTTTTTCAAATCCTCCTTCAGGACCTATAACAATCGCGATTTTTTGATATAACTTAGGTTGAATAATTAAAGTCCAATCCTTTTTTTGAATCTCTTCTTCATAAGCAACTAGCCCTAATGTATTTTTTTCTAATTGAATATCTTTTAAATTTATAAATTCAGAAATAATAGGCATAAAACTACGATGGGATTGTTCACAGGCTTCTTTTATAATTTTTTGATAACGAATTCGTTTTGCTTCTTGTTTATTTTCTTCTATTTTAACAATACAACGTTTACACATCATGGGAATAATCTTTGTTACTCCAATTTCTGTTACTTTTTGAATGACCCAATCCATTTTGTCATTTTTAATTAACGCTTGATAAAGTTCAATTTGCAATGGTAATTCTTTAGTTGGCTCCATTTCATTTAAAGTTTCAAGCCAATAAGAATCTTTAATATAATGAATAGCACATAAATATTTTTTTTGGTCATAAACACAGACAAGATGATCATTTTCTTTTAGTCGCATCACGTTTTTAACATGATGATAATCTTCTTTTGTCAATTGAAATTTTCCTTCTTTTTGACTAACAAAATAATATTGCATGACTCATCCACTCCGCTAAATATCATAACATTATTTTCCCTAAAAAGCAAAAATATGCTATAATAAGTATGAAATGAGGTGATAGGAATGTTTGATAAAATAAAAAGTATGTTTGAAACCTTTTCTGAAAGCAAAGAAGATCATAAAGATCCCACTTTAAGAACCCTAAATTTTAAATTGGGGGTCGAAGCAATGAAAAAAGAAATTCAACAAATGCTTGAAGATTTACATTATCCTCATATTCGTTGTAATAATCAATTTAATGAAATCTTTGCTCAAAAAGCCGGTTATGATGTCACCTTTTTTGTGCAAGGAAGTAAAAGTGGAACCGATATCAATATTGCTGTTTTTAGTCCTGCAAACAAAGGAAAAACAAGAAAGGCATTACGTTTTTTATTAAATGAGCTCAAACTGCGGGTGGATAGTAATGGCTGGTAATGCATATTCTTTTAAAGCCAATCCGCAGCAAGTCGAAAAAATTATTCACTTTTATGATTATTGTAAAGTGACAGCAAACAATCCTAACATTTTGTTTCGTGCTGCCACCAATGCCTTTACCATTCAAATTTATACAAATTATACTGTCTTAATTCAAGGTAGTAAAGCAGTCAATGAATATGCAATTTGGCAAAAAATGGAAGATGGCTTTGCCCATATGGGTAGTGATGAAGTTGGTACAGGAGATTATTTTGGACCTATTGTTGTGGCTTGTTGTTTGGTTCAAGAAGCGGATTATCCTTTTTTAAATCAACTAGGTGTGAAAGACTCTAAGCAATTAGATGATAAAAAAATTCGTCTTTTAGCCCCTTTATTAATGAAGCGATTAAAAGCTAAAGTTTCGATATTAAGCAATACAAAGTATAATCAAATTTATCATTCGGATCATTTTAATTTAAATGTGATAAAATCCTATTTACACAACTTTTTAATTGCTAAATTAAAAGAAGAAACAAAATTTGAAGGTCCTATTATTATTGATCAATTTTGCGACGAGGAATTATATTTTAAATATTTAAAAGATTATAAAGCAACCAATGTTATTCGTGATGTCTCCTTTTATATTAAAGCAGAAAATCAATTTATGGCTGTTGCTTGTGCTAGTATTATNNCTGTTGCTTGTGCTAGTATTATTGCCCGTTATGAATTCTTAAAAAGAATGGATCAAATGAGTGTAGAATTAAAACGTCCCTTACTAAAAGGAGCTTCTAATGAAGTGGATCAACTCGCCATTGCGATTGCCAAGGAACACGGACTGGAATATTTAAAAAAATATGTCAAATATAATTTTGCAAATACAAAAAAAGTGCTTAAAGCACTACAATAAAAATTTATTCAACTGTCATCATTTTGACAGTTTTTTATAAAAAAAGGGTGTCATCAAGAAACACCCTTTATTTAATTTTGATTGGTCTTCCATTTTGTAAACGAGATTCTTCAGCAGCAAAAGCCATTTTATGACTCATAATCGAATCTTGAATAAAGGAAAGCCCTTTTGTCCATTTTTGAGTTAAAAGATAATCAACAAACTCAAAAAACATAAGACGATCCCCACCACCATGACCAGAAAAATCATCACTAATTTGATTTAAATCAATGACCTTCTTTTCTTTTAAAAAGGGCTGAATCGTGATAAGCCGATTTTCAAAATCTCCTATGATTTCACCTTGCGTTCCATAAATATGAATCGTACGATCACAATAACGACTAAAGGCATTCATCGTTAAAGATGCTGTGACTTGATTTTGAAACAACATATTCACAACTTGATGATCAACAACATTGTTATCACAGCTATAAACACAACGTCCATAAGGACTGACTTTTAAATAATTGGTAATATTTTCATCGGACAAATCATCTCCAACTAATTGACGAGCCCATTCTCTACCAAATTCTAAATAAAATTTAAAGCAATTGAAAGGACAACTTTCCTTTAATGCACATTCAAAACAACGATTAGCGGCTTCACGTGGTTGATTTTCATGATTGAAATGTTTTAAAGAACCATAGGAAGAAACATTGATACAAGGTTGATTAATGAGCCAATAAAGAATATCTAAATCATGACTGCATTTTGCTAAAATCATTGGCCCTGTGATATCTTTATTTCTCCAATTGCCTCGAATATAACTATGTGCTTGATGCCAATAGCCGACGTTTTCTGTTTGAGCAATGTGAACCACTTCGCCAATTTCTTTATTTTCAATGGCATTTTTAATCGTAACATAAAAAGAAGAATAACGTAATACGTGACAAATCACAACAGCCTTATTTTTTTTGCTTGCTAAGGCTTCAATATCTTCACATTCTTGTAAGGTCAAAGCAATGGGTTTTTCTAATAAAATATGCATATCTAAATGAAGTGCTTGCATCGCTTGCTTGTAATGATATTGATCCATAGAAGCAATAATGAGCAAATCCACTTTTAATTTTGCATTAAAAAAATCATCAGCATTTTCAAAAACTTGATTGTCCGTTAAAGAAAAATCCTTTTGCGCTTTTTTTCTTTTTTCTTTTAAAAATTCAACAACAGCAACCACTTCGAATTGTTCTTTTTTGGATAAAATAAAAGAGCCATATATACAACCTCGATTGCCATAACCAATCAAGGCAACTTTTAATTTTTTCATAAGGTTTCACCTTCCGATGATTATTTAATACCATTTGTAAAAGAAAGTCAATGTTTATTTTACTTTTGTTGTGTATTTACTATCGGAAGAAACACGGAAAATCGTTTTTAAAAAATCTTGCAAGGAAAAGGGTAAAAATGGATATAAATAAGCACTACCATAATTTTGAATACTAACTAAAGTTAAAAACAAAATAAAACTCATCACAATGAATCCAATTTTATTAAAAAATCCGATAGCTAAAACAAATAAAAAGTTCCAAAGGGTTACAGCTCGAGACACTTCAAAACTAGGGATGCCAAAAGCAGCTAAACTACTTAAGGCACAATAAAAGACAACTTCTCCTTGAACTAAACCAATGGATGCAGCTACTTCACTTAAAATAATCGTAGCGGCCAAAGACATGGATGTCGATAATAATCCAGGTGTGTTAAAACTAGCCAAACGAATAAAAGATAAAAATAATTCTACCACTAAAATTTGAATAAATAATTCCTGTCGACTCAATGATTCATTCAAGATTAAAAAATTCGAATCAATGCTTGGATCTGATGCCACTAAAAACCAAAGAGGTACTAAAAACATGGCAATAAAAATACTAAAATAACGCAATAGCCGACCAAAAGAAGAAATAATAGGTGAAAAATGATATTCCATCGGCTGTTGACAAAGTTCAAAAAAAGTAGTTGGGACAATAATGGCACCAGGAGAGGTATCAATCATTAAAACTAAATATCCTTTTAAAATATGAATCGCCGCAATATCTGGCCTTTCTGTAAAACGAACGACAGGAAAAACATTAAAGGTTTGTTGAAATAAAATTTCCGCTAAAGCTCGATCGGTCATGGTTAAACTATCGATATCGATATTTTTTAACTTTTGCATCACTTCTTGATATACCTGCTTATTTACACGATTTTCAATATAATAGATATTGACATAGGTTTTTGAAAGTTCCCCAATTTGCAATAATTCTACACGAAAATTTCGACTTTTAATTCGACGACGAATGAGAGCAGTATTGGTTAACATATGTTCAGTAAACCCATCATGAGAGCCCTTGACTGATTTTTCACTTTCTGGTTCTTGACTGGAACGATCAGGATAAGAACGAACATCAACCACTAAATACTTATGTCCGGGATAATTTAAAATGGCCAACATTCCTGCTTGAACTTGAGATTCAACAACATTAATATCTTGTTCAAAATCAACAGAGCCATTGCAAATTAAATCCTTCTTATGAATATTTTCTAAAATATCATTGACAGCATCTTGGCTAACCAAAGAAGACAAAAAATAAAAAACAATATTTTGATTTTGGTACTGTACCTGTTTACGAACAACATCAAAATTAACACCATATCCTAATCGACTAGCTAATGTTTTATCACTAATGTTTATAAATGATTGTTCTTTTTTCATGATTTTGCCCTCGCAAAAATGACAACAACCAAAGATAAAAAGACACAGAATGTGATGACTCCACCTGTAATATAAAACACACCATTAACAATTCCTAATAAGCCTTGCGTTTCAATAAGTTGTTTAACACCTTCCATCATCAACGCACCAAAATTACAAATAGGAATACTAGCACCAACTCTACCAATTTTACGAATATATTGATAAAGGCCAAAAAATTCTAATATAACACCCGCAACGACAAATATAGATGTAACATGTCCTGGTGTCAACTTGGTGTTATCCACAATGATTTGTGCAATGACACAAATCGCCCCACAAACTAAAAAAGCAAATAAACAATCAATAAGCATAATTGACCTCCAATTCAATAGCGTGCGCAATACACGGAATACTTTGTTTTTGTTGATAGGAGATTTGCGAATGCAAAGCACCCGTTGCAATCACTAAAATTCTTTTCATTTCACCTTTTAACATTTTATCTAAAAAATAACTAAACGTAACAACGGGACAACAAGTGGGACCACTCCCTCCGGCATTGACATCTTGTGTTGTAATATCATAAATCAGTGAACCACAATCGCTATGTTTTTGTTCTAAAAAATATCCCATTTTTTTGGCTTCTTCAATAAAAATTTTGCTGCCATATAAAGAAAGATCCCCAGTAATGATTTGATCATATTCATCTAAATTTTTATTGAGGTTTGTCAAATGTGTTTTAAACGTATCTAATGCCGCATAGGCCATACAAGTTCCCATATCATTAACATTTTTAGATAAGACATCAACGACTTTTCCCACAGTAAAAGAATTAATTTTAATTTTATTTCTATTTTTAGTTAAAATAAGGGCTACACCTCCTGTAAGGGTCGTGGTATTCGTATCGCATTTTTGAATGCCATATTCGTTAGGATAACGGAATTGTTTTTCAGAAACACCCAAATGACTAGAAGTAAAACATAAAGCATTGACTGTAATTTGTTTATCAATGTAAATACTTCCCAAAATCATAGATAAAACAAAGGAAGCACAAGCTGCATAAACACCAATATAGGGAAAAGAGTATTTTTCAACAGAAGAAGTGGAAGCATGAATTTGGTTGCTTAAATCTCCTCCAATAGCAATTTCTATGTCTTCGCTTTCATATTTGGATTGTCGCAATGCAATTTGAATTGCTTGATAAGATAACTTTTTTTGTGCTAATTCAAAAGTACTTTCACCAAAATAACTATCTTCAATATAATTTTTAAAATAACGGCGTAAAGGCCCATCTTTTTCTAATTTACCAACAATGATGCCGACAGCATCTAAATAGACATGTTGTACAAAAACGGATTGACTATTCATAAAATCACCTTCCAAATATAATATAAAATCCCACAAATATAGGTGGCTACTATACCATAAGCAAATACACTGCCGACTAACGAAAAGATTTTGCCACCCACACCAAAAATAGGGCCTTCACTTTTTCCTTCAATTGCACTACTAGACATTGCATTTGCAAAACCAACGATTGGAATAAAACTTCCTGCGCCGCCATGTTTTGCTAAATTGTCAAAAACACAAAACGAAGTAAATAATACACCTATAAAAACTAATGTTAAACTAACAAGTAACATCGATTGCTGTTGACTTAATTTACAAACTCGATGATATAATTCATAAAATCCTTGGCCAATCAAACCAAAAGAACCGCCCACTAAAAAGGCATTGATGATATGCATTCCTTTCTTTTTTTTCTTTCCATTGTCTTTTACTGCTTGTTGTATTTCTTGATTTTTTAATATCATTTTCAATCACCCACTTCAATATAAGTATGGGGTCATATTGAATCTTTAATACTATATAAAATATTTAAAATAAAAAAGAAAGAGCCCTTATGTTTTTGATACACATCAAAACATACAACATCCTCTTTCATCATTTTTTATTTATTTTGCTACTGATTAAGAAA
>HF998012.1:0-24249 GCA_000433015.1 Firmicutes bacterium CAG:631 | reverse complement strand
GTCCTTGAAAATGGACGACTTGATAAGTATTTAATAAATTTTTATACGTTCAGTTCTATGATAAGTGCAAGTTTTTCTTCTGGCCAGTAATAAGCGTAATTTTCATCTTCTTCTGCTAGTTTTTCCATTTTTTCTTTTACACCTGCTGGCACATAAATAGCCGTTACAGTTTCAGGCAATTTGAAAGATAAAATCCATCAATTACTTTTGCAACTTTTCTTTTTTGAACCTGGATAAATGATTTTTCATTTTAAAGCTAACTTTAACAAAATTTAAAAATGTCAGAAATTTCTGACATTTTAAATAAATTGCTTTTTCAATTTTTCAATAATCTTTTTTTCCATTCTTGAAATTTGCACCTGTGATACATGAAAAATTTTAGCAATTTCTTCCTGATTAAGTTCATCATAATAACGTAATTGAATTAATAGTTGCTCTTTTTTAGATAATTTTTTTAACTCTTCTTGTAATGTAATTTTATCGACGACAGAAAAATGTTGCACATCTTCAATTCGATCTTCAACACAAATACTAGAACCATCTTTTTCATAAATGGGTTCAGAAAGAGAAGTCGGATAATATTTTGAATCCATCGCTAAAACAATTTCATGAACGGGTAATTGAAGAATTTGTGATAATTCATTTATGGTGATATTTCTTTGATGTTCAATTAAAAATTGTTCACTAATTTGTGCAATTTTACTATTTAATTCTTTTAATGAACGAGAAACTTTAATTGCCCCATCATCGCGAAAATGACGTTTTATTTCTCCTAAAATAATCGGTACAGCATAGGTTGAAAATTGCACTTGATAGTTTAAATCAAATTTTTGAATCGCTTTGATTAACCCAATACAGCCAATTTGAAAAATATCTTCCTTATCATAGGTTAAGTTATTAAAACGATGAACGATAGACCAAACCAATGATAAATTATTTTGTACTAAAAGATCCTTTGCTTCTTGTTCCCCGTTTTGAGCCCTTTTAATCAAAGATTCAAATTGCTCATCTCTCATATTAGTTCGCCTTGATTGCATCCGTTTGCAAAATTTTTATAATTTTTAATTTCGTCCCCACATTCAATGAAGATTGAATTTCAAATTGATCACTTAATGAACGCATAATGGTAAAACCAATGCCTGTTTTTTCATTTTCTTTTTTGGTTGAAAAATGATTTTTTAAAGCTTCTTGAACATTTTCAATGCCTTTACCATAATCTTGAACAATAATTTCTAAAACATGATCGTTTATCGTTGCTTTTACATAAACATCCTTTGTTTTGTCAAATTCATAGCCATGAATAATTGCATTGGATACAGCTTCTGATAAAATTGTTTTAATATCAATAATTTCTTCTAATGTTGGATTATAACTGCTGACAAAGGAGGCAACTGCATTACGAACAACTCCTTCATTTTCAAGCATCGCGGCAATTTTAATTTCTAATTTGTTTGTCATAATAGAACCTCACTTTGCTTTAATTGATCATAACTATCTTCATAAATATCAATAATACTTGCAATTCCTGATATTTGAATCGTTTTTTTAATATGTTTATTAATGCCACACAAGATTAAATGACCGCCATATTTTTGAATTTGATTATATCTTCCTAGAATGAGGCCAATGCCACTACTATCAATGAAAGTGACATTGTTTAAATCCATAATGACCATTTCAAATTCATTAAGCTTAATGACTTCACATAATTTGGTCTTATATTGATAGGTGGCCATATTATCTAATTCACCTTCAAATTTTATAATTAAATGACTATCTACCACTTTAAAAGATACTTTACTTGTCATATCATCACCTCTATTTAACATCTTACTCTTTTTTTAAAAAATTAATAGATTTTCGACAAAACTAGATAAAAATAGAATAAAAATCATTTTTTATCATAAAAAAAGAAGGCTTTTAGCCTTCGACATTTTAAAGTGGATAAAGATAAAATGTTAGCACATGACTCAATCAATATTCTTCGATGGAACATTGATTGTTAAGCAATATAAACTTAACTTCCCTCTTTATTGATTGCATATAAACAAAAAAAATTAAAGATTTGCTATTGGAATAACAAAACCTTCAATTTTTAATATTTTTTATGATCTGATAAGCAATATTTAAGCCAAAATGCTTTTTAAAAAGTCACCAAATATTTCTTTATAGGTTAATAAATCAATATCTTCTTTGATAATTAAATCAAATGTATAAACATCTTCATCCACAGTTACCACCAATTGTCCAATGACACTATCTTTTTTTAATGGGGCCTTTAAAGAATCTTTTAACTGAATTTGTTGTTTGATATTTACATTTTCTTTTTCTTTATCTAAAATAACTTGAATATCTTGAGGAGTATAAACATCGACTTTAGGTTGTTTTGCTTTTTTGATTTCAATTGTAGCCACTTTGTCATTTGCTTGATATAAAGTTTTCGCCTCTAATTTACTAAACCCATAGTCTAATAAAGTTTTTGTCATTTCATTTCGATTGGCACTCGTATCCGCCTTCATAATGACACTGATTAGTCGAACATTATTTCGTTTTGCAGTGGCCGTTAAACAAAATCCAGATTGCGAAGTATAACCCGTTTTTAATCCATCCATTCCTTCATAAAAACGAATTAATTTATTCGTATTCACAAGCCAAAAGGGTTGTTCAGAATTTTCACGAATATACCCATCATACATACTTGTATAGGGCAAAATTAAATCCGGATATTGCAATAAATTTTGAGCAATAATGGCCATATCTTTAGCACAGGTATAATGATTATCATCATCAAATCCAGTGACGTTTACAAAATGGGTATTTTCTAAATTCAATTCTTTGGCCTTTTGGTTCATTAGTTCTACAAATCGATCATTCGTCGTTGCCACAAACTCACCTAAGGCATACATTGCATCATTTGCACTACTAATACATACACTTTTTAAAAGATCATGCACACTCATTTGTTCATTTACTTCTAAAAAAACTTGGGAACCACCCATGGCGGCAGCAGAAGCACTAATAGTTACAATATCATCTAAAGAGATTTTCTTTTGATCAATTTGTTCACAAATTAATAATAACCCCATCATTTTTGTCATGCTAGCCGGTTTTAGTCTTTCCGTTTCATTTTGAGCATACAATACCTTTCCTGTTTTTTCTTCAATTAAATAACTTGCTCCACAATTTAAATTTAAATCAATGGCCTGAACTGGCATTATTTTTTGTAAAGCAGGAGCATCTTTTTCATATTGAATACATAATATTCCAACAACAAGGAGTAAGACACACATAAAAGGATAGACTATTTTTTTAAACATACTGGACACCTCAATTATTCTATATGCCCATAACTTTAAAAATATGTAAAAAAATGAGCACCTTCATGCTCATTTTTCAAAAACAAATGCACTTTTCACTAATGTTTCAATTTCTTTTGTAAGTGGTTTATCGGTATATAAAACAGCCAAGGGATCTTGTTTTTTAATCGTTTCTTTTGCCTTTACTTTTAAAACAATCCCTGCGCTCATATCAATAATATCTTCTTTGGATTGTCTTCCACCTCCAAGTAACATCGCTGCATGTCCAATTTGAAGGGCTTTAACTTTTTTAATTTTTCCTGTTTGATCGGATAAAATAGAATAAGTATATTTTGCTTGTTTAAAATAAGAATAATCATCAACACAGCGAACATCTCCACCTTGAGCTATGACAAATTCTTTAAATTTTTCTAANNNNTTCTTTAAATTTTTCTAAAGCAGCTTGACTTTCTAATTGTTTTGTTGCAAATTGAAGAGCTTCATCATATTGCTTAAAACGTTTTGCAGCTACTAAAAAATCAGCACAAATGTGTAAACAAAGATTTTTTAAATCTTGAGGTCCCCTCCCTTTTAATGTCTCTATGGATTCAATGACTTCTAAATTATTACCAATCGCATAACCTAAAGGTTCATTCATATCCGAAATCACGGCTCTAATTTTTTTATTTAATTTTTTACCAACTTGAATCATTAATTGTGCTAGTGCTTTGGCGTCTTTTTTTGTCTTCATAAAAGCGCCATCACCATATTTTACATCAAGTTCGATAATTTGGGCACCAGAGGCAATTTTTTTAGAAATAATAGAAGAAGCAATTAAAGGCATTGAATCTACAGTGCCTGTGACATCACGTAAGGCATATAATTTTTTATCTGCGGGAACAAGTTCATCGGTTTGACCAATAACAGCAACATGAATACGATTCACTTGATCAAAAAATTGTTGTGAAGAAAGCGAGGTATTAAACCCTGGGATGGATTCTAATTTATCAATCGTTCCTCCTGTATGTCCAAGTCCTCTCCCAGACATTTTTGCCATGACAAGGCCACAAGAAGCAACTAAAGGCGCTAACACTAAAGTGGTTTTATCCCCCACTCCACCTGTTGAATGCTTATCTACGGTTACACCTTGAATGGTAGATAAGTCATTTACTTTTCCACTATCTAACATCGATTTTGTCAGTGCCGTTGTTTCTTTTAAAGTCATTCCATTTAACAAAATCGCCATTAATAATGAAGAAACTTGATAATCTGGAATTTGATTTTTAGTATATCCTTGAACAAAAAAATCAATTTCTTTCACATTTAATTCTTTTTTCTTAGCTTTTTTAATGATGATATCAATCATGTTCATTGGGATTGCTCCTTTCTTAAAATTGCTAATTCTTGTTTTAATAAATCATGCGCATAAGTTGTAAAATCGTGTTTATGTTCTAAAAAAGTTTCATAAGAGATTGGTTGGCAAACTCTTGCCTGAACTGAAAATGGTTTGTATTTTCTTTTCTTTAAAGATAAAACCGTTTGGTCTAAAGCAACAATGACCACTTCTACTTTTGCCATTTGTACTAAATTGGTTAAAGCACTTTTAAATTCCAATACTTCTCCTGTTTTGCTTCGTGTCCCTTCAGGAAATAATAGGATATCATCACCATTTTGTGCTGCTAAAGCCGCTTCTTTTAATACTTTTAAAGATTGGCGAACATCATGCCTATCAATAAAAAAGCAATCAATAGATTTTGCGGCATTTCCTAAAGCAAAGACATTTTGATTTTCTATTTTAGAAATAAACCGAATGGGTTTTTTAGATAATTCAACCATTGTACATATATCATCCATGCTTTGATGGTTGGTAATATAAATTCTTCCACCATGAGGCCGATTAATAATTTCTTTTTGATAACAATCAATCGATTTTTTTTCAGCCTTAGATAGTTTTTTTATAAAATTTCGAACCGTTTGGTAACGAAATTCTAATGAATATTTTTCTTTATGTTTCGCATGCTTTTTTAATTTTGGCAACAAGAAAAGAAAAGGAAAAAATAATTTGCAGATCATACAAAACCATTTAAACATCTTTTTTCACCTGCATTCTTTGATAGGTTTTAATAATGAATTCTTCTTTTTCTTCTTCTGAAACTAATACAAACTGATCTTCAAAATCAGGGAAAAATGTATCCCCTTGATATTCTTTTTTAACTTCGGAAATAATTAATTTATCCGCATAAGGCAAAGCTAAACGATAAATCATCGCTCCACCACAAACCACTAACTCTTCTTTTTCATTTTGATATTTTTTTAATACTTCAAATAAATCAGATACAACACAAACATCTTCATGTTGAATATCTAACTTTTCATCATTACAAGCAATAATCGTTTTTCGATAGGGTAAAGGTTTACCAATTGAAAAATAAGTATTTTTTCCCATTAAAATTGTTTTATGCATCGTATAATTTTTAAAGTGTTGAAAGTCCTCTTTAATATGCCATGGAATTTTATTTTGATAGCCAATGGCTTTTGTTTTTTGGCTATAAGCAACAATCATACTAATCATACAGCAATTTTTCCTTTAATGGCAGGCCATGGTTCATAATCCTCTAAACTAAAATCTTCAAAACGATATTCGGTAATAGAAGAGACATCTCTTAAAATTTTTAATGTGGGTAATTTTTTACAACTTCTCGTCAATTGTTCTTTAATTTGCTCTACATGATTACTATAAATATGTGCATCTCCTAAAGTGTGAATAAATTCTCCTAATTGATACCCACAAACCTTGGCTAACATCATCGTTAATAATGAATAACTAGCAATATTAAAAGGAACACCTAAAAAAACATCCGCACTACGTTGATAAAGTTGGCAAGATAAACGATTATCTGCACTAACATAAAATTGCATAAACGCATGGCATGGAGGTAAAGCCATATCTTTAATTTGAGCTGGATTCCAAGCACAAATAATATGTCTTCTACTGAATTTATTTTCTTTTAATTGTTTTTCTAATTCTTTTAATTGATCAACACCAAAAAAATCTCGCCATTGCTTTCCATAAACTGGACCTAAATCCCCATACTTTTTAGCAAATTCTTCATCATTTTTTATTTTTTCAACGAATTCTTCCAATGTTTCATTGTGATAATCTTGTGATTGTTTAAATTTTTCATAGGGCCATTCATTCCATATCTTTACATTTTGCAATACTAAAGGCCGAATATTGGTTTCGCCACTAATAAACCATAATAATTCTGCTAAAATACCTTTAAAGAACACTTTCTTCGTTGTTAATAATGGAAATCCTTGATTTAAATCATATCGCGATTGATATCCAAAGTAGGAAATGGTTCCTGTATTTGTACGATCAGGCTTATATTGCCCTTTTTCTAAAATATCTCTACATAATTGTTTATATTGCTCCATTTTTCTTCCCTCGCTACTAATTGAATTCATTATAGCATATCTGCAAAGAAAGAATAAGAGTGCATTTTAATTTATTTATTTTTTCCTAAAAAAGAAATTTTTTCAGCAACAACATAAACTTCATCTCCATCTTTTTCTAAACGACCCTTTACGCCTAAAATAAGATCCGGTTTAAAAGAGGAAAGAGAAGAAATATCATGATAGCAACCTTTCCATAATTTAACCTTGTACGTTTCAAATTCAATTGTTCCAGCTTCATTTTTAATTGTTTTTTCCAATTTTAAATCAACAAAATAACTATCTTTTTGTTTATCATAATAGGCTTTTTGAATTACTCCAATTAATACTACAACATTTGTCATATTGATCACCATCATTAATNNTATTGATCACCATCATTAATTTAGCATTTTTTATTATAAATTCAAAATTTCAAAAATCGCATAAAGTATCAAAAAAAGTCCGATTGGACTTTTAATAAACAACAACAATCGCTACAGCCACTCCAGCATCATGTGTAATGGATAAAAAGCAAGATTGATTATCTTTAAATGTTGGATTCCCAAATTGGTCTTTCACAACTTGTAATTCTGTTAAAGAAATTCCATTGTAAATTCCAACACCTACTGCTTTTAAAAAAGCTTCTTTAGCAGCCAAACGACCGCCTAAAAATTCCATTGCACGTGTTTTATTAGAATTTAAATATCCCTTAAATTCTAACATTTCTTTTTTGCATAATATCTTATCGGCAACTTTTTCTGAAAGACGACTGATATCAACGATATCAATTCCAATACCCTTCATCATTTTGCATCTCCCCTTTCAATGACTATACAAGACGGTGCATCACATATAGAATTATAAACTTGATGTATGTCTTCTATGGTAATTTCATTTAATTTATCAATTTCTTTAAAATAATTGCATCCATCTAAATGATATGTTAAAAATTCTTTAGCAAGATTACATCCTTCGCTGTAACTTTTTAAAAATTCACCCGTCATTTTATTTTTTATACGAGTAAAATCACTTTTAGACATATCCCAATGTTTTTTATCAAAAATGGATAAGAGATTGTGAATGGTGTTTTCATAATCTACATTTATATTATATAAAATTATAAAATTTAAATCAATATTACAGCAATGATAATACCCTATTCCACTTTGAATGATTTTCTTTTTTAACCAAGGTTCAGTGTAAATTCCTGAAGATGAAAAGAAATAGTTTAAAAGAATTTCAACTTTTAATAGTTCTTTTTGTTGATCTTGTTTTTTGTTATAGGGTGGCAATTTAAATAAAATACCAAATAAAGGTAAAGATACATTCCCTTGAATGATTTCCTTTTTTTTCATTACAAAAGAAGGTTCATTAAAAGATAATTTATGAAAATGCGGTTCACTTTTTTCACGAATTAAATGTTGATTTAAAAAAGTTTCAATTTCATTTTCATCTAAATCACCAGCAATGACTAAAGTTAAATTACTAGGGTGATAGTATTTTTGAAAACAAGCGTTTAAAACTTCCTTATTCGTTTGATGAACACTTTCAACTGTACCGCCAATATCATAGCGAATTGGATGAATTTGATAAGCATTTTGATAAAGTGTCATCAATAATTTCGTATAAGGATCATCTTGATACATATTTAATTCTTCAATGATAATTTGTTTTTCATTTTCAATTTGTTTTGTTGTACTATCAAATGAATCACACATTCTTAATAAAATTTCTAAGTTTTCATAAAAATGTTCTTTTGTTTTAAAATAATAGGCTGTTCGATCGTATGTGGTATAAGCATTTGATGTAGCCCCTAAATCAGCAAAATATTGGGTTGCATCATCTTGATCAATAGTAAACATGCGATGTTCTAAAAAATGAGCTGCTCCTAGTGGAATTTTTGTCTTTTTATCATCTAAATAAGATAAAGAATGAAAAGAACCAAAAGAAGTAGCGATAATAGCCATTTTTTCTTGGAAATTTTTTTGAGGAAGATAAAAAACTTGCATTCCATTTTTCAAAATACAAGAATAAACTTTTTCTTTAATTTTGGGATAACGTTTTAATTTCATAATCATTCCCCTTTTTTAGTTAGTACAGCATGCGTTTTATATTGAATATTTTGTGCCACTTCCATAATTTGTTTTTTTGTCACTTGTTGATATTGAACCAAGATATCCTCTAAATCAAAAGGTTGATGAAAGGAAGCATAACGCACATGTAAATCAATATAGGCAAAGCAATCATCTTTATAACTTTGAATTCCTCTACAAAAAGAGTCTACACTTCGTTGTACTTCTTTTTGTGTGAATTTTCCTTCTTTTATCGCATCAAGTTGCTTTTGTACTTCTTGAAGAACTTGTTTTACATTTTTTGCTTGAATACCCGTATGAATGAGTAAATATCCATAAGAAGAATTATAGGTAGAACTAATTGAATAGCATAATCCCTTTTTTTCCCGCACTTCTAAAAATAATTTTGATTGCATCCCACCTCCAAGAATATCATTTAAAATGCGTAAAGCATAACTTTCTTTATCTGAAAATACTTTTTGTGTCGTATATAAAATTGCTAATCTTGTTTGTAAAATATTTTTATGCACAATTTTTGGAGACACGATGGAAGTTGACAAAGGAAGAGCAGGAATATAATTCTTTTTATTGACTGTTTTTTTAACAAAAAATTGTTTAATTAATCGAATCATCGGCTCATATTGAATATCGCCAACAATATAAATATCAAAAGGAGAGGCAATCATTTTTTGATAATAAGCAACCAATTGTTTACAATCTAATTTTTTTAAAACATTTTTATCTCCTCGAATGGAAGCAGCAATGGCTTGTCGCTTAGAGCCAACATTTTGTAAAAGTTCTAATATAGCATGCGCACTAGCATTATCTTTTTGAATTAAAATGTCATTATAAACTAAATCTTTTGCAATTTGAAACATTTCTTCATTGAATTGATTTTGATGAATATTGGCATCAAAAAGACAATCATGAACTAACTGCAAAACTTTTGTTTCATAATCTTTATCATCAACATAAGAGGGATGAACATAACTACAAGAACATTTTAATAGACTGAGTTTCCCAAAAAAAGAATGAGAAAATCCAATGTCTACATCGAATAATTCATCCTTTTTTTGACTCATTTTTAAAATACTGGGGTATTTTTTGCTCGTGTTTGTTAAAATTTTACTTAAAACACGATATGCGGTAATATCTTCATAACGATATTTGGTTTTAAAGACAATTTCCATTCCGATATATTTAAATTTTTTATCTTTTTCCAAGATTAATCGACAATGTGGAGATAATTTAGTTATTTTCCGATTCATTTTTTGCCTCCCATTCTTCAAAGGTCATTAAAACCTCACGTCCCTTACTTCCATTTTCAGGACCCACAATTCCTTCATCTTCTAACATATCCATATAATTAGCGGCTTTGCCATAACCAATTTTAAATTTTCTTTGAATTAAAGTGGTACTTGCTTTTTGCTCTATTAAAACAAAATTACGGACATCCATATATTTAGCATTATAGCCATTATCCTCTTCATTAGTATTCCCACTATTCAATTTTGTATGTAATTCAAATTCTTTTTCTTCTTCTGTTCGTAAATCTAAAAATTCTTGATCATAAAGCGGAGCACATTGTTTTTTACAATAAGCGACAATATCATCAATTTCTTGATCAGAGACAAAAGCTCCTTGAATTCTTCTTAGCCCTGTAAAGTCAGGAGTTAATAGTAACATATCTCCATTATTTAATAATTTTTCAGCACCACTTCCATCAATTACCGTTTTAGAATCAGCAAAAGAAGATAACCGGAAGGTCATTCGACATGGGATATTATTCTTAATCGTTCCGGTAATGACATTTACCGATGGTCTTTGTGTACATAAAATCAAATGAATTCCAGCAGCACGTCCTAATTGAACTAATGTTTGCACTTTTTCTTCAACAAGATTCGATTGCTTATAAGCCATTAATTCAGCAAATTCATCAACAATTAAAATAATAAATGGCATAATCATTTCATTTTTTTGTTTTCTATATTCATTATACGAAGCAATATTTTTCACACCCAAACTAGCAAATGTATCAAAGCGGTGCATCATTTCTTTTACTAATTTATCTAAAGCAACTAATGCTTTTGAAGATTCTGTAATAATGGGGCAAAGTAAATGAGGTAAATTCGTATAAAAAAGCATTTCTACTTTTTTAGGGTCAATCATAATCATTTTTAATTCATCTGGTTTATAATTTAAAAGCAAAGAACAAATAATGGAGTTCGCACAAACCGATTTTCCACTATTGGTTGCTCCTGAAATTAAACAATGTGGCATACTCGTAATACTAATTGAAATCGGTTCCCCACTAATTGCTTTTCCTGCAGGAACATATAATTTTTCTTTTTTATTAGGTAATGTCAACATTAACTCTTTTAAAGTAACCATTCCGCGTATTTCATTAGGAACTTCAATACCAATGGTAGCAGGCTTTCCAGGAATGGGAGATTCTATTCTTAAAGAAGTGGCCCCTAAAGCAAGCTTAAAGTCTTCTTGAAGATTCATAAAAGTATTAGCTCGAACACCAGGTTGTAACATAATTTCATATCGTGTAACAGACGGACCAATGACATAATTTGTAATCGCAGCATTGACATTCAATTCTTTCATTTTTTGTGTTAAAATATCTGCTTTTTGTCGAGCAATTTCTTCATTTCGATAAGTCGCATCTTGCTGACTAGAACTTTCTTTTAATAAATAAAGAGGAGGAAGCTGATATTCATCATGATTATATTCTTGCTCTTTTGTTTCTTCTTTTTGTAAAATATTTTCACTTTCCTCTTGTTGCTGCTTTTGCTCTTGTAAGTCTTTGGTAAATGCAGCATATTCTTTTTCTTTTTGTAAATAATCATTTTCTGGCGTTATTGGTTTTTTGGTTGCTTCTTGTGTTGGATGAATAGAAGCATCAGACACAAACAAGTTTTGTGTGCTTGAATCTTTTTGAACTTTTTGAGCTGGATAAAAAGGAAAGTTTTCTGATGTTTCTTCTTTTTTATGGTCATCAAAACCTTGTGGTCGTGTAAAAATAGCCGTTTCTTGAAGATCATCAATGACTTGTTCAAAATCTGCTAATTTACGATGCATCGGTTCTGTTTTCATCGGTGCTTTGTCTTTTGCTTGAGAAATATCTTCTTGAATCAAATAAGTAGCAGTTGTAGTTGACTCTTCTTTTGATTCTTGATTTTCAATAACAGGCTCTACAGGTGCTACAGCTGCTTCTTTTTCTTTTTGCTTTAAGGCTTCCTTTTTTTGCGCTTTTAATTCTTTTGATTTTTTTATTTTTGTTTTGATTATCGTAAATAGTTTTGCAATTTGTTTTTGAAATAACAAATAAAGCAATCCGATTAAAAAAAGAATATAGATGGCGATAGACCAATTTTCCGAACCTAATAAAGTATTAAAAATAGCAATTAATAAATAACCAACCCAGCCGCCTCCGTATCGACCAATAATTTCATCTGTTTCCGCAAGACTATTGGGTAAAACTCGTTTAAAAGCCGCAGAAAAATTCGTAATGGTAACTTCATTTCCAGAAGAAGATAACGCTAAAATACAAATAAAACAACCAAAAACGAGGACATATTTCATTTTGCTAAAAAATTTTAATTTTTTCTTTTTAATGACCATGTAGCCTCCCATGAACAATAAAAAAAGAAGGACATAAATATAACAAGAACCAAATAAAAAGATAAAGGCATATTTTAAAGCATTGGCCACAATACCGGTATTGGCAATAATTAATAAAGATAAGACGATAAAAATTAAGCCAACAACAGCAATAATGGTTTCTTGCTCTTTTACTGGCTTTGTTTTTTCTTCTTTAATTTTTTGGTGCTTATCTTTTGCCATTTTAATCACCTGTCTTCATTTTTTTATTATACCAGTATTTTTTATATTTTAAAATATAAAAAAAAGCAAATCACGATAAATTTGCTTTTTTCAAGTTTATAATTTAAAAGTTTTTTTAATTTTATCGATAAACCGTTCATTTGGTTTATCTTTTTTAACGCCTTCTAAACTGCGTAATTGTTCATACAATTTCTTTTCTTCTTTACTAATATTGGTTGGAACTTTAATGACAATTCGAACAATTTGATCCCCATAAGCATCACTTCGAACATCTTTAAAGCCTTTATTTTTCATTCGTATTGTGGAGTTATTTTGAACACCAGCAGGAATGTCAATTATTTCTGTTCCATAAATAGTTGGTACTTCACAACGTAATCCTAAAATGGCATCAGTGGTATTAATTGGGAAGTCAATATAAACATTATTGCCTTCTCGCTTAAAGTCAGGATGAGATTCTACAATAATTTCAATGTATAAATCCCCACAACTTCCGCCATTTTTACCCATTCCACCTTTACCGGCTAGACGCAATTGACGACCACTACTAATTCCTTGAGGTACTTTCAAATCATATTGTTCTTTAACTTTAATATATCCTTGACCATTACATTGACTACAAGATTTTTTAATTCTTTTTCCTGTTCCATTACAAGTTGGACAAGTTTTTTCAGAAATCATATTTCCAAAAATGCTTTGCGTTTGCGTTTTGACTCTTCCACTTCCACGACAAGTTGGACAGGTTTCAATATCAGATGGTGAATCAGCACCCGTTCCATGACAATGATCACATGGTTTATAGTAAGTTAGAGGCACTTTTAAGGTAACACCCTTAACAGAATCCATAAAAGAAATTGTTAATGTCCGATATTCATCTTCTCCACGAATTGGCCCACTTTGACTTCTTGAAGAACTTCGTCTTCCTCCACCAAAAAAACTGCTAAAAATATCTCCTAAATCACCAAAATCACCGAAGTCACCAAAATTTGCATGAAAATTGGCTCCATTAAAACCGGCTCCACCTGCGGCATTGGGATCAATTCCAGCATATCCGTATTGATCATACAATTGCCGTTTCTTTTCATCACTTAAAATGTCATAAGCATTTTGTACTTCTTTAAACTTTTCTTCTGCACCTGGTTCTTTATTTAAATCAGGATGATATTTTTTAACTAATTTACGATGAGCCGCTTTAATTTCATCTTGAGAAGCTGTTTTGCTAACACCTAAAATTTCATATAAATCTCTTTTTTCTTGGGCCATACACATTTCTCCTTCTTTAAAATTGAGAGTGTAGAATTTCTACACTCCCAATCCCTCAATTTTCATTTTTTATGCATTAATAGGTTCATCATCATTTGGTGTGTTATTACTTTGATTATTTGAACTTGATTGATTTGCTTGTGCACGTTGGACTGCTTGTTCAAATTCACCAAAAATTCTTTCATATTCTTGTAATTTACCTTTTAATTCAGCAGGGGAAAGTTGATTGATATCGTTTTTCAAGTTTTCAATCGCTTCTTTTGTACGATTTAAAACGTCTCCATCAACAAGATTTCCATGTTCATTGACACGATTTTCCATTTCATTGACATAAGATTCGGCTTTATTTTTCGTTTCTACTTCTTCACGACGTTTTTCATCCGCTTCTTTATTCAATTCTGCTTCTTTAACCATCTTATCAATTTCATCTTTACTTAAACCAGATGAGCCACTGATTGTAATAGATTGTTCCTTATTCGTATCCAAATCTTTGGCTGATACATTAACAATACCATTGACATCGATATTAAAGGTAACTTCAATTCGAGGCGTTCCACGACGTGCTGGACGAATGCCATCAAGTTTAAATGTTCCTAATAATTTATTATCTCTAGCAATCGAACGTTCACCTTGATAAACTTGAATATCAACGGCGGGTTGATTATCTTCAGCCGTAGAGAAAGTTTGTGATTTTGTCGTAGGAATCGTTGTATTTCTAGGAATTAATACGGTCATTACTCCACCTAAAGTTTCAATACCTAAAGATAATGGAGTAACATCAAGTAATAAGACATCTTTGACATCTCCACGAATAATTCCACCTTGAACTGCAGCACCAATGGCAACCGATTCATCTGGGTTAATCGAACGATTTGGTTCTTTTCCGAGTAATTTTTTAACACTATCTACAACTGCTGGCATACGAGTTGAACCACCAACTAATAAAATTTCAGCAATATCACTAGCTTTTAAGTTTGCATCATGTAAAGCTTGTTCAACAGGTTTTGTTGTCCGATCAAGCAAATGTTTTGTCATGTTTTGGAAGTTAGCACGAGTCAATTTTCTTTCAAAGTTGACAGGGCCATTTGCCGTCATTGCAATAAATGGTAACATAATGGTTGTTTCTACCATTGCTGATAATTCAATTTTAGCTTTTTCAGCCGCATCTTTTAAACGTTGCATAGCCATTTTATCTTTTGAAAGATCAAGATTAAATTCATTTTGAATTTCTTTTAAAATCCATTTTTGAATTTCTTCATCCCAGTCATCGCCACCTAAACGATTATCGCCGGCAGTACTAATAACTTCAAAAGTACCATCTCCAATTTCAAGGATAGAAACATCAAAAGTTCCTCCTCCTAAATCGTAAACAAGGATTTTTTCATTGCCTTTATTTTCCATACCATAGGCTAAAGCAGCTGCAGTTGGTTCATTAATAATCCGAACAACATCTAATCCGGCAATGACACCAGCATCTTTTGTTGCTTGTCTTTGAGCGTCATTGAAGTAAGCAGGAACCGTAATAACCGCTTTTTCAATTTTTTGTCCAAGATTGTCTTCAGCATATTTTTTCATATATTGCAAAATTTTTGCACTAATTTCTTGTGGTGTTAAATCTTTATTCAAGCAATTAATGTGAACTTTTTCATTGGTTCCCATTTTTCTTTTAATGGAAGCCACTGTATCAATGTTTGTGACCATTTGTCTTTTTGCTGCATCACCAACAATTTCTTCTCCATTGGCTTTAAAAGCGACAACAGATGGAGTCGTATTTTTTCCTTCTGGATTTGGAATAACTTTCCACTTTCCATCAGGTTGCATATAACTTACAACAGAGTTTGTTGTTCCTAAATCAATACCAATAATAATATTATTTTGTGCCATAATGTATTCCTCCCTTAAGCTTGAGCTTTTTGCTCTTCTTTATTTTCTTTTTCAACTTTTTTTACACCTACACTGACTGTGGTTGCGCGAAGCAAACGATCATGTAGTTTATATCCTTTTTGATAGATTTTAGTGATGGTATCCACTTGATTATCATCATCTACTTCTGTGGTATCCATTGCAAAATGGATATCATGATTAAATTTATCACCGACTGCACATGGAATTTCATGAACGCCTTCACTTTCTAATGCTTGAAGCATTTGTCGATAAACAACATCAAATCCCATGACATAATTTTTAACTTCGTCAGGCAATTGATCTGCACTTCCAATGACCATTGAAAAAATATCTAAACTAGGTAATAATTTTTCAATAATGGTTTGAGATTGATATTTTGCCATGCTAAGATAATCTTTTTGATATTGCTTGCGAAGGTTATCCATATCTGCATAGACTCGAAAATATTTATCTTTCCATTCTTTAACTTCATCTTGCAAGTGTTTGATCAAATCTTTTTTTTCTTTTTTTCCTTTTTTTTCACTTTCTTTAGAAACATCTTCTGTTTCTTGAGATGTTTTGTTTTTTTCTTCAGTCTTCGTTTCTTTTTCTTTTACTTCTTCATCCATAATCATTTCTCCTTTTTATTGACTAGTTCATCAATGGAGTTTGATAAAAATTCTAACGCATCCATGACTTGACTATAATCCATACGAGTAGGTCCAATAACAGCAATGGTTCCAGAATTAGAATTAGACAACTTTAATTTTGTAGAAACAATAGAGATGTCTTCTAAATCCGTTACATGATTTTCATTACCAATTGAAACATTAATGCCTTCATACTCATTATCAAAACTTTTCCAAATATTCGTGTTTTCTAAAATTTTAGCTACTTTTTTCATCTTTTGAATATCGGCAAAATCTTTTTGACTGAGCAAATTATTTTTACCATAGTAAGATATTCTTTCGGATGCAAATTTTAAAAAAGCATGAGCGAAAGCATTATAGACAGCTTGGTAATTTTTAATGTGTTCCGATAAAACTAACTGAATACTTTTTAAAGCAACATCCGTATCATTTAAGGTGATACCAATAATTCGCTTATTTATAATCTTTACACAATCTTCTAATTCTTCAATCTTGCTGCCACTTGGAATGTTGATTGTCTTATGTTCTACATAACCGCTATCCGTTACAAAAATAACAATCGCCGTAGAAGAATTTAAACGAATCAACTCAACCTTTGCTATTTTTTCTTGGCTTCCATCTGGACCCATGACAACAGAGACAAGATTGGTCATGTCGGAAATGATTTGGCAACACTCATCAATAATTTGGTCTGTGTGCATCGTTGTTGCATGATCCTCAATAAAATTTTTAATTTTTGATTTGATAGATTTTGCACGATCATCACTTCTTAAGTGTTCAATATAATATCGATACCCTTTAATTGATGGTACCCGTCCAGCACTAGTATGTGGTTTTTCAATATACCCTTCTTCTTCCAAACTGAACATTTCATTTCGAACAGTTGCACTGGAATAGTCTAATTGATATTGCTCAATTAAAGTATTTGAACCCACAGGATGCGCTGTTTTGATAAATTCCTCAACAATTAACTTCAAGATGAGAAATTTTCTTGGGATTTGTTCCATATCATCACCACCTATTAGCACTATATGTTTTCAAGTGCTAGAATTATTATACAGATTCTTTTTAGCACTGTCAATAGTTTAGTGCTAAATTTTAAAAAATATTCTTTTTAACTGCTGGGGTTCTAATTTTTTTGTTGTCAACAACAAAAAAAGTTGATTTTCATCAACTCTTTTTTTACTGACATATCTATTTTTTTATTCTTCTTCCGTTGGAAGTTGTAAAGCATTAATTGCTTGAGTTAATAATTCATTTCCTGTTGTTGCATACTTTTCAGCATTAGCAACTAAAGCTTTTAAAGCATCAATAGCTGCTTGATTGATGTTTGTACATTCAACACTACTCAATGCCGTATTTAAAAAGGCATTTGCACCAACTTCATTTAAATTTCTAGAAATTGTAATGGTTTCCAATTGTGTACAACCTTCAAAAGCAGATTCTGCAATACTTGTCACTCGAGAAAGATTCATTGAAGTTAAACTTGTATTATTTGCAAAAGCACGCGCTCCTACATTTGTAATCCGTGGCAAATTCACTTCTGTTAAAGAAGTACAATCTTCAAAAGTTGAAGCAGGAACATCTGTTAAAAGATTCATATCCACACTCTTTAAATTGGTTGCACCCTTAAATACTTCATTTCCTAAAGTTTTAACATTAGATAAACGAACAGAAGTGATATAAGGATTATCTTTAAATAATTCATCAGAGACTGCACTCACTACTGAATTATTAATTTGAACATCATGATTTTCTCCACTGGCTTCAAAACCAATAGCCCAAGAATCTAAAACAATTAATGTATCTTTTGTTTGAGCCGCATCGGTGTAATATTTTGTTTCTTTAAAGGCATCTTTACCAATTCGTTTTAAAGAAGAAGATAAAGTAATATTTTCTAAAGCACTGCATCCATCAAAAGCACTCGCTTCAATGGTTTCAACTCCACTATTTAGGGTTAAAGTCGTTAAAGTTGCGCTATTTGAAAAATTAATGGGGCGAATGACACTTTGTCCATATTTGACATTTTCAATCGTTGTCGTTGGATGTAAAACAACTTCTTTTAATGAAGTAGGAAGTAAACTATTGTCTGCCACATCAAACAAATAAGCTAAAGAATAATTATAATCAGCTAGCGGATTCGTTTCATCATAAGTTTGTTGTCCCACAAACGGAATCGTAATTTTAGTTAATTGATTGCTTTCTGCAAAAAGTCCTTCTGGTAATGTTTTAGCATAACGATTGGTTGGTAGTTCAATACTTGTAACACTAGATAAATTCGCAAAAGTATTTTCAGCAAAGGTTGCAGCATTGGTCACTGTAATTGTTTTTAAAGTGGTTGGTATTGTTCCAAATAAATAATCTAGCGTTTTAGGGTTTTCGCTATCTGCACCAATAAAATTAATCGTTAAATCTGTTACGGCTTGACATCCTACAAAGACATCTTCTCCATAAACGGTTGCATTGGATTGTATTGAAGTGACATTTTGACAATTTTTATAAACTTCTTTTCCTAACTCGATTCGATTGCTAATTTGAATGGAGGTTAACGCTGTATTTTCAAATGCACGATCACCAATTTTCATGGATACTTCAGTTGGGAAGGTAATCGATACCAAATTATCACAAGAAGAAAAAGCTTCTTGACCAATATTTTGAATATTAGCTCCCATGATCACATGACGAATAATGTCAACATCTTTTAAGGCATTGGGTGCAATAGAAATCACTTTTTTGTCACGAATTTCATTTGGAATCGTAATATCTAAAACTTTGTTTTTCTTATTATATCGAATGCCCGTAATTTCTAAGCCACCTTCGACTTCTTTATAGTCATATTCATAACTATACGTTTTTGTTCCATTTGCAACTGAACCGCATCCGGAAAGGAACCCCATTAATAAAAAACTAGATAAAATGACCTTATTATAAATTTTTTTCATGTACTTCCCTCCACCATTTCATATTTATTTTACCAATATTGCCTTCGTTTAGCAAGATGAATATTGATAAATCATAGAATAAAAAAGAAAGAATTTCAAAAAACGAAATTCTTTCTTCTCCATTTTACTTTTGTTTTTTTCCTTTACCAAACCATCTCTTATACCAAGGCAATTTTTTTTCATTTTCTTTTTCTTTTAAAAGATCTCGTAATTCTTCGGTATGAATAAATCCTGTTTCATCTTGAAGTTCTTTTTTTTCATCTTTTTTTTCTGTTGCCATGTTTTTTCACCCCTATTTAAAAAATGGTTCACCAATGATATAAGAATCATCTAAAATTAAAATGCCTTGTCCTTTTTGATAGTTTGGCAAATTTAATTCATACCCTGAACATATCATACCATAAGAAGGAACATTTCGCAAGGTATTTGCCTCAATAAATGTACCATCAAACATCATACTTCCCACTTTAGCAACAACCACTTTAATGTTTTCTTTTACATTTTTAGCACCACAAACAATGGATAAAATTTCGTCTTTGACATCAACAGTTGTTATATGTAAATGATCCGAATCAGGATGGGGCACACAAGTTAAAACTTGCCCAACAACAATATTTTCAACTCCATTTAAAACAAGAGGTGCCAATTGATTTTTTGTTAATAATTGATTACAGATTTCTTGCAATTTTATAGTTGGATGCATGACAAGTCCATAAGGTAAATCTAATTCAATATCCAGCAAATTATAACCAATAATTTCTTGATTTTGATTATATAAGACAATCACTTGATCTAAAACTTTGGTTTCTTTTGTCTTTTGATTCGATCCTAAATTAATTAAAAGCATGTGGGGAACATAAAATGCAAAAGCCATTCTATCGACCTTCCTTTATCCATTTTTGATACAATTTTTCATCAAATTGTTTTAAAACTAATTTTAAAAACTTCAAATTCGCTTGATAGTCATTGCTATCCATGATCGAAGAGTTCGAATGAATATTTCGAGCACAAATACAGGACGTTAAAGTAAGCACACCATGATATGTGCGATGAATTTGTCCAGCATCGGTTCCACCATTAGAAAGATAATATTGATAAGGAATTTGATATTTTTTGCAAAGATTGCGTTGATAATCAATGAGTTGTGGAAAAGCAATCATATTTCCATCAATGACACGGACCAATAAACCTTTCCCTAATTGTCCTAATTCTTTTGAAGATGTTAAATCATTTGCAGGAGAACAATCCACCACAATGGCAAAATCAGGGCGAATCATTTGTGCTGCTGTCGTTGCTCCGCGCAACCCTACTTCTTCTTGCACATTTAAACCAATATATAAATCATAAGGTAAATCGATTTGACTCATCGTTTTCAATAATTCTACACATAAAGCACATCCCACTCGATTATCTAATGCTTTAGCTAAAATTCGATTTTCATTTAAAACTTCAAATGAACCATCAACAATAATGACATCTCCTAATCGAATGTGATGATTGAGCGCATCTTGCCGATTTAAAAAGCCAAAATCTGCAACCATGTTTTTGGTAGCTACTGGTTGATTTTTTAATTCAGCTGAAAGTAAATGAGGAGGGGTTGCACAAATGGCTCCTTTAAACTTTTCATGGTTTTGATTGATTAAGGTTACCCGTTGTCCCATTAAGATTTGACTCCAAATACTAGTTTCTTGAAACTGAATTAGCCCTTGTTCATTAATATTGGTCACTTTTAAAGCCACTTCATCGCTATGCGCACAAACCATGACTTTTAAAGGGTGGTCTTGGTGACATCTTTTGCGTCCATAAATAGAACCTAAATGATCATAGACAATTTCATAACCATATTGCACTAAATACTTTTTAAATAAGTTGCTGATTTCTTTTTCATAACCCGAAGCCCCATAGGCCAAACAAAACTCCCTAAGAACTTGAGTTTGCTTTTTCGTTAAGGCCATCTTGTTTCTCCTCCTTTTTTTTCATTTGAACGATACAGCGATAGATGGGTTGATGCAAATTACGAAAACGAGCTTCATATTCACTCACAAAATCGCCTTCAATGGTTTGATAATCGCGATCAACTTCAAGAATGCCATATCCTCTTTGTTTAAAAATGTCTAATCCAAAATCAAATAATTCTTCATTATCTGTTTTGACAATAATTTGTCCATTTTCTTTTAAGCATTGTTCTAAAATGGCTAATTGATTGGGATGCACTAATCTTCGTTTATGATATCTTTTTTTAGGCCATGGATCACTAAAATTCAAAAAGATTTTGTCCACACAAGATGGCGGAAGATATTCATTTAACTTTGCAGCATCGACTTGCAAAAGCAATATGTTTTTTGCTTGATTTTGAACAATCTTTTTTAAGGCAATGGCAAAAATCGATTTATTCATTTCTACCCCAAGATGTAAAATATGAGGATAGTATTGACTAGATTGTAAAATAAAATCGCCTTTGCCCATTCCAATTTCTAAATAAATAGTTTGATTTTGAAAATGCTTTTTCGCATCAAAAAGATATTCTGCATGTTCTTTGATAAAGGCATCTGCCCAAGGCTTATTTCTTCCTCTCATAAAGAATTAAGCCTTATTTTTAATTTCAACTTGCAATTTTTTCAAAAATTCTTTGAAAGTCATGCTTGTTTGTTCTTGTTTGCCATAATGTCTTACTTTTAATGTTTTATTTTGTATTTCTTCATCGCCAACGACCACTTGATAGGTAATTTTTTTCAAATTTGCTTCACGAATACGATATCCTAATTTTTCATCACGATCATCGATATGCGCACGAATGCCATGTTTTTTTAATGCTTGAACAATTTGATGCGCATAATGACGATGATATTCATTATTTACGGGTAAAACCACCACTTGTTTTGGTGCTAACCAAAGTGGAAAAGCCCCTGCATAGTGTTCAATAATAATTCCAATAAAACGTTCAATTGAACCTAATAAAGCACGATGAAGCATAATTGGTCTTTTTTTCGTTCCATCTTTATCTACATAGGTAATGTCAAATCGTTCAGGTAAATTCATATCTAATTGAATCGTTCCACATTGCCAAATTCGTCCTAAAGAATCTCTTAATTTAAAATCTAATTTTGGACCATAAAAAGCGCCATCTCCTGGATTAATTTTAAATGGTTTTTTAGAAGCTTCACAAGCTTTTGCTAATGCTTTTTCAGCCCGATTCCAAGTTGAAATCTTTCCAATGTATTTATTTTCTGGACGGGTGGATAATTCAATGTGATAATCTAAACCAAATACAGAATAAATCCGGTCATAAAACGCAATTAATTTTTTGACTTCTTTTTGAATCATATTTTCACTCATAAAAAGATGGGCATCATCTTGCGTAAAGGTACGAACGCGAAATAATCCATTTAATGCACCACTTGCTTCATGACGATGAACTAATCCAAGTTCGCCAAGTTTTAAAGGAAAATCTTTATACGAGTGAATCGAATTTTTATAAACAAGTAAACTTCCAGGACAATTCATTGGTTTAATTGCAAATTCGTACTTATCAATTTCTGAAGTGTACATATTTTCACGATAGTTTGCCCAATGTCCTGAAATTTCCCAAAGTTTCTTGTTGAGCATAATTGGCGTTTGAATGAGTTGATATCCTTCTTTTAAATGTTCTTCAATCCAAAAGTTTTCTAATTGACGACGTAAAATCATGCCATCTGGTAACCAAAAAGGAAAGCCAGGTCCATATTCACTGAGCATAAATAACTCTAATTCTTTTCCTAATTTTCGATGATCTCTTTTCTTTGCTTCTTCTAAAAAGTTTAAATAATCTTGTAAATCTTGTTCATTTTCAAAACAGATTCCATAAATCCGTTGCAACATTTTATTGTTGCTATCTCCTTTATAATAGGCACCACTGACTTTTAATAATTTAAAATGTTTTAATAATTTTACACTTTCAACATGAGGGCCCCGACATAAGTCAACAAAATCACCTTGACGATACGCTGTGATGGTTTCATTTTCATTGAAATGTTCAATAAGATCAATCTTATAAGGATCATCAGCAAATAAAGCCAAAGCTTGTTGTCTTGTCAATTCTTCTTTGATGATTCGTTTGCCATCTTTAGCAATTTTTTTCATTTCTTTTTCAATTACAGGCAAATCTTCTTCTTTAATGACTTGATCTTGTAAGTCCATATCATAATAAAAGCCATCTTCAATCACAGGACCTACCCAAAATTTGGCTTGCGGATATAAATGCTTTACTGCTTGTGCAAGTAAGTGGGCACAACTATGATTTAATACACTTAAACGTTCATCTTCTTTAATATTTACCATTTATTTTTCACTCCTTTAAAATAAAAAACGTCCTTTAGCTTTTGCTAAGGACGTAAGTTACGCGGTACCACCTTAGTTCATACAAAAAATGTATGCCCTCTTTATTCTTTAACGCAGAATGTACGCTAGGATTAGTAGAGCTGTGAAGGAGTATCCTTTTGGCATTGTTAAAAATCTTGCACCTTTGATTTTCTCTCTAGAAACAAACATCCAAAAGACATTGTCTTCAGTCAAAGCTACATTGATATTATAATCATCTTTTTTTAAAATAGCAAATCCTTTTTCTTTTAAATTTTACTTTTTGCCATTTTTTTATTTTTTTGATAAAAAATAATCGTGCTCACCGTATGATAAATTGCAAAAATAAGAATAGGAATTAAAAAATATAAAGATAATTGACCATTGAAAACTCGATAAACATTCCCATCATCCGTTCTTTTAAAAACAAGTAAATCTACAAGTAAAAAACTTAATATAGAAACAACATAACTGATTTGATAAAATAATAGTTTTGAAAATTGAATTGTCTCGTTTTTTT
>HF998011.1:32046-39400 GCA_000433015.1 Firmicutes bacterium CAG:631 | reverse complement strand
GAAAGGCTTTTTGTCTACAGTCTGAGGTTTTAATAAAAATTAAAGCCTTTTTTATTTCCTTGTCTATTATAAAGATAGGAGTGATGATATGCGCAAAATATTACTTTACTTTTCTTTAAAATACCAAGGCGATTATCAAAAAATTTATCAAGCAATTAAGCAAAAAGAAAAAGTAAGTCCAGAGGATTTAAACCATATTGAACAAAAAATTCAATCTCAATATGTGACGCTGATTGATGAAGCATACCCTGAATCCTTTAAACACATTCCAAATCCTCCTTGGGTATTATATTATTATGGCAATCTATCTTTGCTTTGCCATCCTTTAATAATTGGAGTCATTGGAACACGAAATGCTTCTTTGTATGGGAAAGAAATGTGCAAGCGATTGATTCAAGAATTAAAAGATGAAAATTGCTGTATTATTAGTGGATTAGCAAAAGGAATTGATGGACTTGCCCATCAAGAAGCTTTAAAACAAAAGTTAAATACGATTGCCGTATTAGGATCTGG
This sequence comes from Firmicutes bacterium CAG:631, assembly GCA_000433015.1. Taxonomy (GTDB): domain Bacteria; phylum Bacillota_I; class Bacilli_A; order RFN20; family CAG-631; genus Caccosoma; species Caccosoma faecigallinarum. The sequence goes on along the minus strand of HF998011.1, from coordinate 38,887 downwards.
AATAGATTATTGCTATCCCAAATCCAATCAAAAACTTTATCAACAAATTAAAGAAGAAGGATTAGTGATTAGTGAATATCCGAATCAACGGCTCCCTCAAAAAAAAGATTTTTTAATTCGCAATCGTTTGATTGCTGCTTGTTGTCAATATTTAGTCGTGGTGGAAGCACAATTACATTCTGGAACAATGAATACGGTTACTTATGCTTTAGAATATGGAAAAGATGTTGGTTGCATTCCAACGATGGCGAATCAAAATAGTGGTTGTAACTTTTTAATTCAACAAGGGGCTAAATTAATTGAGCATGCAAAAGATATTTTTGAATAATTTTAAATTTTTAATATTATTTTTAATATTAAGGAATAAAGTAATAAAAAATAACATTGACTTTAATGGTCAAATGTAGTAAAAATGGAAGAGTATCGGCATGGAGGTGCTACTTTTTATGAAATTGGTTATTGTCGAATCACCAACAAAATCAAAAACAATCATGAAATATCTAGGGTCCAATTACCATGTTTTGTCCTCTTTTGGACATATTCGAGATTTAGCCATTACAGGTACTGAAAATTTAGGCGTAGACATTGATCATGATTTTACACCTATTTATGAAATTGATAAGAAAAAAACAGCCATGATTAAACGCTTAAAAAAAGAAACTAGCGAAGCCGATGAAGTTTATTTAGCTACCGACCCAGATCGAGAAGGAGAAGCTATTTCTTGGCATTTAGCAGAAGTGTTAAATTTAGACATAACCGATACAAAAAGAGTGGAATTTCATGAAATTACAAAAAGAGCGATTCAAGAGGCTTTTGAACATCCACGACATATCAATATGAACTTAGTAAAAAGCCAAGAAACGAGAAGAATTTTAGATCGCATTATTGGCTTTAAATTGTCTACATTATTAAAAAAGAAAATTTCTTCTCCTTCGGCAGGAAGAGTACAATCTGTTGTTTTAAAATTAATTGTTGAAAAAGAAGAAGAAATTCAAAACTTTAAAAAAGAAGAATATTATTTAGTTCACGGTCGTGTTTTTATTGATGATGTCGATGTCAACATCCAATTAATTGATGATAAAGATCAACCGATTCGTTTTAAAACACTTGAAGAAGCACAACAACTTATTACCAATTNNNCAACAACTTATTACCAATTTAAAAAAGAAACCTTTTCTTTTAGAAAAGGTGCTTTCAGAAGAAAAAAGAAGATATTCTAAACCGGTTCATATTACCTCTACATTACAACAAGATGCTTATAACTTTTATAAATTTGATAGTAAAAAAACGATGCGCATTGCTCAAAAATTATATGAAGGGGTTGATTTGGGCAATGGAAATGTTGGTTTAATTACGTATATGCGAACCGATAGTGTGCGGATTAATCCTTTGTTTATTAATTTGGCTAAAAAATATATTGAAGAAAATTATGGAACGGATTATGTTGGCGTTGCAAAGGTTGGAAACAAAACCAATGGAAAAGCTCCTGTTCAAGATGCACATGAAGGGATTCGACCAACAGACATTCAATTACTTCCAGAAACAATTAAAGAACATTTAGGAAAAGATGAATATAAATTATATAAATTAATTTATTATCGTACGATATGTTCCATGATGAAAGAAGAAATCTATCAACAAGATAAAGTTTATTTAATGTGTGAGGGTCATCGCTTTTTGGCCACTGGAGAAACCACTACATTTGATGGTTTTAGTAAACTTTATAATGAATTTGAAAATATCAAACGGGAAAGTTTAGGTGTTCAAGTTCAACCTAATTCTGTCATTGGTGATCACAAGCTCATGTCAAAACAATCCGAAACGAAACCACCATTACGCTATAATGAAGCGCGTTTGATTCAAACCATGGAACGGTTAGGCATTGGACGTCCAAGTACCTATGCTACCATTATTGATACGATTAAAGTTCGAGATTATGTGACCATTGAAAAGGGAAATTTTATTCCTACGCAACAAGGAATTGTGACAACACAAAAATTAGAAGAATATTTTGATGACATCATGGATGTTGAATATACTTCACAAATGGAAACAACATTGGATGAAATTGCTACGGGTCAAAAAGATAAGGTAACTGTTTTGAAAGAATTTTACCAACCTTTTGAAAAAGAAGTAGAAGAAGCTTATGAAAAAATGCCCGTGGTCAAAAAAGAATTACAAACCAATGGGCAGGTTTGTCCTAAATGTGGTAAACCACTTGTTTTAAGAAAGGGAAAATATGGTAATTTCTATGCTTGTAGTGGCTATCCTAATTGTAAATTTATTTTAAAAGAAGAAAATTCAGTCGATCGCGAATGCCCTTTATGCCATACCGGGCATTTAGTGGTTCGCAAAAGTCGTTATGGTAGTTTCTTGGCTTGTAGTAATTATCCAAAATGTACTTATACCGAAAAAAAATAAGCATCATTTGATGCTTTTTTTGTTATAATAAAAAAGAAATAGGAAGGGAAAACGATGAAAGATTACATTCATGTTATAGGAGCCGGTCTTGCGGGAAGTGAAGCGGCTTATCAAATTGCCCAAAGGGGAATTAAAGTAAAATTATATGAACAACGTCCCATCAAAAGTACGGGAGCACATCATACTGCTGATTTTGCTGAATTAGTCTGCAGCAATTCTTTAAAATCGAATGATTTAGCAAATGCTTGTGGACTTTTAAAAGAAGAAATGCGTCATTTAGATAGTTTAATTTTACAATGTGCCGATCAAACAAGCGTACAAGCTGGACAAGCTTTGGCTGTCGATCGTCAACAATTTTCTCAAATGGTTACGCAAAAGATTCAAAATCATCCCCTCATTGAGGTCATTCATCAAGAAGTCACTATCCTTCCGGAAGGAATTGTGGTGTTAGCAACAGGTCCACTTACTTCAGAGACACTATCCCAACATTTAAAAACATTTTTTCAAGAAGAAGATTTTTATTTTTATGATGCAGCTGCACCTCTTGTTTATAAAAATAGCATTGACTTTAACAAAGTTTATTTTAAAGATCGCTATAACAAGGGAAGTGCGGATTATATCAATTGTCCGATGACAAAAGATGAGTTTTTTGCTTTTTATCATCAACTAATTGCTGGTGAAACCGTGGCTCTCCATGCATTTGAAAAAGAAATTTATTTTGAGGGCTGTATGCCTATTGAAGCCATGGCAAAGCGAGGATATAAAACTTTAACCTTTGGCCCTTTAAAACCCGTTGGTTTAGAAAAAGAAGATGGAACGAGACCTTTTGCTGTTGTTCAATTAAGACAAGATGATGCTGCAAAAGAACTTTATAATCTAGTTGGATTTCAAACCAATCTTTTATTTAAAGAGCAAAAAAGGATTTTTTCAATGATACCCGGATTAGAGCAAGCACAGTTTGCTCGTTATGGGGTCATGCATCGGAATACTTACTTATGCTCTCCTAAATTGTTAAATGCAACGTTACAATGTAAAAAAAGAGAAGATCTTTTTATCGCAGGTCAAATGATTGGGGTAGAAGGATATGTAGAATCTGCTGCTAGTGGCATTTTAGCGGGTATCAATGCGGCACGTCTATATTTCAAACAACCTTTGCTTGTCGCTCCTTTAAACACGATGCTTGGCAGTTTATGTCATTATATTAGTCATGCTTCTGAAAAGAAATTTCAACCGATGAATGCCAATTATGGTATCTTGAATGTCAAAGAAGATAAAAAAATATTGGCTCAAAAAAGTATCGAGGCGATTAAAAAATGGAAAACACAAGAAATCTAATCGAACAATATGGCCAATATTTACTTCAAATTAAAGGATATTCTAAAGATACTGTTTTGGCTTACCAACGAGATTTAAAACAATTTTTAGATTTTTTAAACGAAAAAAAGATGTTGATAGAAGAAGTTGATGAAGAATGGTTTCAATTCTATTTGGCCAAATTGCATGCACAACATCAAAGTAAAAGAAGTATCAATCGTAAAATTATCTCTTTAAGGGGATTTTATACTTATTATATTAAAGTCAATCATTTATCGATTGAAAATCCTTTATTAACCCTTTCTTTATTAAAAACAGATAAACCATTACCCAAGGATTTATTTTTAGAACAAGTACAGTCTCTCTTAGTGATGAGTGAAAAAAAATATGAAATTGGACTTCGTAATCAATGCATTGTTCTTTTACTTTTCCAAAGTGGCATGCGTGTCAGTGAATTAACAAGCCTCAATCAAGAAGATGTTGATTTAGAAGAGCAAGTCATTCGTGTAATTGGTAAAGGAAATAAAGAGCGACGTGTTTATTTTAAAGAAAGTGCTAAAAAATATTTAATGGAGTATCTCACTTATGCTTATCCTCAATTGACTTTAAAAAATCCAACAGAGCAAGCTTTTTTTGTCAATCAAAATGGTCATCGATTAACGTCTAGAATGATTCAAATTCTTTTACAACAAAGAGCAAATATGGCGCCTAAACCCTTTAAAGTTTCTCCACATATGTTAAGACATACTTTTGCTACCCATTTATTGAATCAAAATGCGGATTTAAAAATGGTACAGGAATTATTAGGGCATGAAAGCTTATCTACAACACAAATCTATACCCATGTTACTCAAAAAAGATTAAAAGAAGTTTATGAATCCAATCATCCCTTGGCTAAAAAATTAAAAGAAAAAAAAGATTCTTTAAAGGTATAATTTTTAAGTTTGCGGGCAAAATAAAAAATGTAAAAAAATTAGCACTCAAGTGTTGACATTGCTAAAAAAGGTTGTATAATATAATTAGCACTTGGGTATGAAGAGTGCTAAGTAAGGATTGGAGGAATACATTATGCGTAATTATCTTACTAAACGTCATGACCCATTTGATTTTATGGATCCTTTCTTTGATGATTTCTTTGCAGGTGAAAGAAATTATAATCAATTGATGAAAACAGATATTAAAGATGAAGGCGATCATTATCAATTAAAGATGGATTTGCCTGCGATTAAAAAAGAAGATATTAAAATTTCTTTAAATGAAGGCTACTTAAAGATTAGTGCCACTTTCCATGATGAAAATGAAAAGAATGAACAACATGGAAAATACATTCATAAAGAAAGACATTATGGTTCTTACTCTCGTAGCTTTTATTTAGGAGAAAATGTCAATGAAAAGGATATCCATGCTAAACTTGAAAATGGGGTTTTGACCTTAAACATTGAAAAAAGAGAAGAAAAAGAAAAGAAAGAAAACAAATTCATTCCTATTGAATAAGGAAAATAAAAAGAATTGTAGGTCTACTGCAATTCTTTTTTTGTTTTTTGAAGAAGAGGCATGGCTGTCATTCTTAATTTACAACAGCCATAAGGGAAAAGTTGTTTTATTTCTACCTTATCAATGGGAGTAATAGAAAGTGGATGTTTTGCACAAACGGAATCAAAACCTTTTTCATATGGCCAATCAATTTTTTGCATTTGGGTTTGAATCCTTAAGCCTGGATGATGAAAAGAAAAAGGATTATTCGTTTGTAAATTCGTAAAAATTTGAAATTGATGAGATGCAAATGCATAATTATAATCACTTTCACGATAAAGATAATAATCACAATAGGGAAACTTTCGTGTCACGCCATCTTTGATATATTCTATTTTTTCAAAACGGGTTTGAAGAGGCAAAGCAAAGACAAGAGGACCATACTCTAAAGTATACAAACAATCATCATAGGGCTTTAAATGAGGCGTATCGATTAGTTTTAACGTAAACTTTGTTGCCTTTTTCCAAGTTTGAGATATTTCTAAAAAAGATTGATTTGGAATGGGTTTATCATTGTATAAAATGGTTTTACACCAAGATGGAAGATAGATAAAGAAAGAAAAAGAAACATCCTTGTCAGTTGTAATTTGATAACGAATTTCAGAAGAAAAAGGATATTGTGTTTCTACTTGAATGTGAACAGCAATGCCTTGAATTGTTGTTTTTAAATCACAGGGAGCAAGACTTGCTTGAATGATTCCTTCATCACATCGTTTAAAGCAAGATAAGGCATATTTTGGCCATCCTTGGTTGAAATTGGCTGTACAACAACCATAATTAGGCTCTAAACCAAATAAGTGGGCTTCATTCCCATTGGTTTTAAAAATGGAACGATTTTGAAAAGGAGTGCATTGAATTTGATTGACCATTTGGTCATATTGATGTGTCCATAAATCTTCACTCAATGTGGCAGGTAATGCATTGAAAGTAACTTTTTCTAAGCGGTCCAGCCATTTGCTATCTTTTGTTTTTTCAAATAAAATTTCAAAAGAAAACATGAGTTCTACAATACTACAAAGTTCACTCCCTTGAATGGGACTACGTTCAGATAAACATTCATCGCAAGTAAATGTTCCTACGGCTGTGCCATGATATTTTTCTAAAATTTGCCATATTTGTTCAGCAATGTCTTGATAGGGGCGAGAAAGTAAACGATAAGTTACCGCTTCTTGTTTTAAAGCCATAGCGACATTGACGCCATGCGTATCTAAATTCCAAGTTAGACGGGTTTCTTTTAGGATTTCTAGCATTTGTGCATATTGAATTCCTTGTTCATCTAAGATTTTTGCTAATTGTAAAAGCCAATCTTCTTGTTTTAAATCATATAGCCATTCAATGGCGATAAAACATTCAAAATAGCGATAACGATCCCAATGTTTTAAAGCAATTTCTTGTTGAACCAATAAATCGTATAAATTTTTTAAGACCTTATAAACGACATCAATGATTTTTTCGTCGTGACTACATTGATAATAAATGACAAAAACTTTACAAATCAAAAAAACAGCCCATAAATCATATTCTTTTCGTTGTTCTTTTTTACAAGGACAAATCCAACCATCTTCTTGCTGGA
>HF998011.1:0-31992 GCA_000433015.1 Firmicutes bacterium CAG:631 | reverse complement strand
TTGTGCTTTTTGAATCATAGTTTCATCTTTTAATAAGTAGGCTAAAGGAATAAAGCCATCTAACCAATAAGGCAATCTTTCCCAACCTTCTTTTTCTTTGCCAATCCAAGCACTTTCTTTGATATCTGGCCAAATTTCATCTAAATGTCCACTTAATCCTTTAGCCTGCAATGTCAACTGCGTTTTTAGCCATCCTTTCACATCAAAGTCTAAAACAGAAAAGGAACGTAAATTTTTCATTTTGCATCACCTCAAATTTTTTATTTTTTTCATTGCCTAATCATGATAAAATAAACCTACATAAATTAGAATTATCAAATAAAGGAAGGGAAGACTATGGAAAAAGATAATATTCAAGTTCTTGATTTTAATAAAGATATTGATTACACCTCTAAAGCGATTTTAAAAGCAACATTTTTAGATAAGCCCATTTATTTTGTTACTTACGAACCCTACTTTGGGCCGATTACCATGCAATATTTACCCAATGGCGGGATTCAAAGTTTATTTTTTGGATACTTAATTATAAAAGTCAATAATGGCTTTATGAAAGTGTCGCAATTAATTTTTCAAAATCAAAATTATACTTCTTTTGAATTTATTGCTAAATATCCCAATTTAATGAATCAAGTTTTACAAAATGGCCAATTATAAGAGTAAAATGCCCTCTTTTTTACATTGTTCAATCATGTTTTTAGGCCATACGGAGGCTTGTACTTCACCAATATGTTTTTTGTTAAGAAGAAGTAGACATAGACGGGATTGTCCAATTCCTCCACCAATAGTCAATGGAAGTTGTTGATGAATGAGCATTTGATGATACATCAAAGTCATTTTATTGGTTTGGTTTGTTGCTTGTAATTGTTGTAACAAAGAATCTTTATCCACACGAATGCCCATGGAAGATAATTCAATGACACAATCAAGGATAGGATAATAAACTAATAAATCGCCATTAAGTTGCCAATCATCATAATCTGGAGCTCTTAAATCATGGGGTTTTTTTGAATGATTCAATGGTTGCCCAATTTGCATTAAAAAAACAGCTTGATATTGTTTGCAAATTTGATATTCTCTTTCTTTTGGTAATAAAGAAGGATAACGATTTTCTAATTCTTGTGTCGTGATAAAATGAATTTTTGAAGGTAAAAAAGAAGATAATTGTGGATAAACTTGATGGATCTTTTTTTGCGTTTGTAAAAGAGAATGATAAATTTTAGTCATAATTTTTTTTAAATAAGAAAGATTTCTTTCTTTGATATGAATGATTTTTTCCCAATCCCATTGATCCACATAAACCGAATGCAAAGCATCGAGTGCTTCATCTCTTCGTATGGCATTCATATCGGTATATAAGCCTTGATGCATTTTAAATTGATATCTTTTTAAAGCATATCTTTTCCACTTAGCTAATGATTGCACAACGGATACGGGGGCTTCATCTTCTTTAACATCAAAAATAACAGGGCGTTCAACCCCATTCAAATCATCATTTAAACCGGTACTAGGATGAACAAGTAAAGGCGCTGATACCCGTAATAAATGTAAATTTTTGGCAAGGTGCATTTCAAAAGTATCTTTAACGATTTTAATGGCTTTTTCGGTATCTTTTAAATTTAAAAGGGATTGGTAGGGGTTGTTTTGCATAAAATAAACTCCTTTTTTTGACTGATACTATTATATCTACTACGCCAATAAAAATCCATAATAAAAATGAAAAAAAGCAACATAATAAAGATATGAAAGAAAAAAAATTAAAAGCCTATCATCAAAAAAGAAATTTTCAAAAAACAAATGAACCGAAAGGGAAAAAAAGAAAGTCAAAAAAGAAAGGACCTTTACAATTTGTAGTACAATGGCATGATGCAACCAAACTTCACTTTGATTTTCGCTTAGAATATGAAGGTGTATTATTCAGTTTTGCCATTCCAAAAGGTCCTTCTTTTAATCCTTTAGATAAAAGATTGGCCATTCAAGTTGAAGATCATCCTCTTGATTATGCAACCTTTGAAGGAGTTATTCCAAAAGGGCAATATGGTGGAGGAACGGTCTTGCTTTGGGATCAAGGAGAATATGAAGTAGAAGGTTTGATGCAAGAAGGATTAAAAAAGGGAGTTTTAAAATTGACTTTAAATGGGAAACGTTTAAAAGGAAAATGGACGCTTGTTCGAATCAATAAGGATCATGAAAAAAAGCAATGGTTACTGATAAAAGAAAAAGATCAATATGCAAAAAAAACAGCAGGCATTTCACGTTTTAAAACGAGTATTCTAAGCCAAAAAACAATGAAAGAAATTGCAAAAAATAACTTCAAAAATCCCTTTTTACAAGTCGATGTTCAATTGGCAGAATTGAAAAAAGATTTTCCCAAAGAAAAGGGATGGCTTTATGAAATAAAATACGATGGGTATCGCGTTATAGCTTTTATTGAAAAGGATAAAGTGCAATTAAAAAGTAGAAATCAAAAAGATTATTCAACTTCTTTTGAAGATGTCATTCCTTCTTTAATTCGTCTTGCTAATCATCGAAGTATGGTATTAGATGGGGAAATGGTAATACTAGATCAACAAGGAGTGAGTCATTTTCAAGATTTGCAACAATGGATAAAGAAAAAAAATGATAGTCCTTTAACTTATGTTCTTTTTGATATTCTTGCATTAGATGGAAAAGATTTAAGAAATCTTCCTTTGATTCAAAGAAAAGAAATCTTAGCGCAATTGATAAAAGAACCATTGGATCATTTATTATATAGTCAACATGTTATTGATCAAGGAAAACAATTATTTGCATATGCTCAAAAATACCATTTAGAAGGAATCATGGGTAAAAAAATGGATTCTTCTTATCATGGCCATCGTAGTGAGGATTGGATAAAAATAAAATGTTATCATCGACAAGAATTCGTGATTGGTGGCTATACTTTTTCTGAAAAAAAAGATCGTCCAATAAAAGCTTTACTATTAGGGGTTTATGAAAACAAACAATTGCAATATGTAGGAAAAGTGGGAACAGGACTGAGTCAAAAAATGCAAAAAGATTTTCTTCAACGATTGAAAGAAGTAAAAGGCACAAAAAATTATTTTTCTAAAGCCATCAAAAGTAAAGAAAAAATAGTTTTTTTAAAGCCAAAATACATTGCTGAAGTTCAATTTGCAGAATGGACAAAAGAAGGACTTTTAAGGCAAGCAAGTTTTAAAGGATTAAGAGAAGATAAAAAAGTAAAAGATGTTTTTTTAGAACAAGACTCATCCAATTTAGTCATTCAAAACATTCCTATTACTAATCCTAATAAAATTGTTTTTGTAAAAGAAAAAATCAAAAAAATAGATATCATTCAGTATTATGATCAAATAAGTACCTCTATGCTTCCTTACCTTCAAAATCGTTTTCTTTCGGTGGTTTGTTGTCCTAAAGGAACCAATCAATGCTTTTTTAAAAAGCATCTTTATCATTCCTTACAAGGCGTAAAGACAAAAACCATTCAAACCAACAATCAAAAAGAAACTTATTTTTATATCCAAGATACGCAAGGAATTGTGGCTCAAGCGCAATTAGGAACCATTGAATTTCATTGTTGGGGAAGTCAAGTTCAAAAACTAAATCAACCCGATATCATGGTTTTTGATTTAGATCCCGATGAAAAATTAAGTTTGGCAAAAGTTCGTCAAGGAGTAAAAGATTTAAAACAAATTTTAGATGACTTATCATTAGTTTCTTTTTTAAAAACTAGTGGCAACAAAGGATATCATGTCGTCGTTCCTTTTCAAGCAAAAGTAAAATGGGAAAAGTTTCGTGATTTTGCAAGACATGTTGCCCAACTCATGGAACAAAAATGGCCTGATCGCTATACGGCAAATATGCAAAAAAATCAACGAAAAAATAAGATTTTTATTGATTGGATGCGCAATATTAAAAAAGCAACGAGTGTTGCACCTTATTCTATTCGTGTCAAAAATGGACGAGTTTCAGTTCCCATTTCTTATCAAGAATTAAAAAATGTCACACCTGACCAATTTACAATGGAGGATGTTTTAATGCGCATCAAAACCAAAAAAGATCCTTGGAAAAATTTTTTTGATATTCGACAAACCTTACAATAAAAAATCTTTATGATAGGGAATTTGACAGTCTATCTAAAATAATGTATATTAAAATTAAAGAAGCAAAAAAAGATAATGAGGTCAATAAAATGAAATGAGGGGGAAAAATGAAAAAGATTTTATTGATGATAGGGATTAGTCTATTATTAACAGGATGTCAAGAAAAGGGAAATATATCTTCTGTTTCAGGGGAGTATAATGTTCATTTAAAAGGAAAAGAACCAACCTTTTATCCTTATTCCAATACCATGGACAGTTTAGCCCAATATCATTCTTTTGAATGGAATGAAGATTTATCTTATCCATCTTTTCCAAGTGAATGGTATTTTATTACGACCAAAGAAGAATATGATGCAATATTTAAAGACTTTCCGGGTGGAAGTCCATTCTTATACAGTGAAGATTTTTTTGATACCTATAGTTTAGTTGGAATATCCGATTCCATTCGTAATTATGCAACCATAGATCAAGAGGTCATGTTTGGAATTCATCAAGTCGATAAAAAAGAGAATCAAGTGACCTTAACTATCTATCAATCCATCATTTGGGGTGTCAATAATAATTATAAAAACAATTATTTATTACTTGGATTTTTAGACCCAGGAAAAAATCAAGATTGTACGTATCAAACGAAAATTGTTTATGATTTTTATTATACCGATGAGATGTTAACCGATAATCGCTAATTAAAGTGATAAAAATTTTTTTAGACTCAAATCATTTTGAGTCCTTTTTGAGTAAAAGAAAAACAAAAAAGATAAAGATTTTTTCGTTTCATTGTGGTATATTTATACTATCATGAAGGAGAGATTTAATCATGGATACAAAAGAATTGATCCAATTTCTTTTAAATCAAGAAAAGATTAAAAATGGACATGAATTTGATTCCATGATTTTTCGTGATGAACCCATTTTAAAAACGGCTCGTCAAGTTAAAAATTTTACGCCAAAAGAAATTGTTGAATTTCGCAAGCAAATTAGACAATCCAAATTAGGAAAAGAATCAGAAGCATATTATTTTTATCATTTAGGTAAACAAATGGAAAATTATGAAGATGATTATTTTGCAATTAATGCATTTTTTCATCCGACACCTACCTATCAGAGAATGACTGATGAAGACCTTCGCTGCTATTTTGGTTGGCGTACAAAGGTTAGAAAAAATCAAGTTGAATTTTCTTCCATTTCTTTTGCCTATCTTTATGTCTATGAATTACTCAATCAAATTGGAGTCACTTCTCCTTTAGATGGTTATCAAAAATTAACATCTTTTTTAGAAGTGATGACATCTCTTCACCAAACCATGGTACCTCTTTTAAAAAATTGGATTGAAGATTATATCATTTATTATCATCTAGATCCTTCTTTATTCAAAAAAAATGAAAATTCTTTAAGTCATCATTTATTGACACTTTTTGAGGTGTCAAAAGCTTCTGAAAAACAAATTTTTGAAGCGATTGAAAATCTTTCAACCTATCCTTTAAAAAGAACAAAAATTTACCAAGAACATGAAAAAGAAGTACGGCAAATTATTGTTAAGGCATATCAAGTTTTAGATGCCCATTATGCTAAAAAAAAGAGGACTTCTTTTTTTGAAAAGAATTTTAAAAAGAAAATAGTAAGAAAAGTTTATTTTTTTAAGGGTGCTCTTTTTTATTTTAAAGATAATGATTATCAACCTTATTATAAAAATGCTATTACCACTTATTTTTATCAAAATCATCAATGGTATAAAGAAAGTTATGAGGAAAAAAAGAGTAAAGAATTAGGATATTTTTGCTTGACCATGGAAATTTTATTAAAGCCTTATTTTCAAATGGAATCCAACGTTATTCTTTCCCATTTTTCGCAAGAGATTATTAAAAAATTAAAACAAGTCATTGAAAGTTATTTCAATGTAAAAAGAAAAAAAGTCATTGCTATTGATACAAGTCAATTGGCATCAATTCGAAAGCAAGCTCAAAAAACATTTGATCAATTAATTACGGAAGAAGAACAAAAGGAAGAAGAAGTTATAGAAAAAAAACCACAAAATGAAACCTTTGTTTTTCATTTAACCAAAGATGCCTTTACATTTTTATCTTTGCTTTTCAATCACAAAGATTATCATTCTTATGCAAAAGAAAAAAAATGGATGATTTCTTTATTGGTCGATGAAATTAATGAAAAATGTTTTGATACATTTCAAGATAATATTTTAATGATAGATGATAACGATGATGTTACCATTGTTGAAGATTATATCAAAGATTTGAAAGGAATGTTGCAACATGAAAATACCTAAAAGAATTGCTTCTATTTTAATCAATTCTTTAAAAGGAGGCGTTGTTCCTCGCATTGGGTTACCTTATATTACAGTGGGTAGAGAAGTCGAAATTCAAGCTTTGCTGCATGATGTTTCTATTATTGCAGAAGGTGGCGCCTCTTTTCGTTTTATTATGGGAAAATACGGCAGCGGAAAAAGTTTTTTATTACAAACGATTCGCAATTATGTCATGGATAAAAATTTTGTTGTAGTCGATGCCGATTTGTCTCCTGAAAGAAGATTACAAGGAACAAAAGGACAAGGATTAGCAACTTATAAAGAATTAATTAAAAATATGTCAACGAAAACAAAGCCAGAAGGGGGAGCCCTATCTTTAATTTTAGATCGGTGGATTAATTCTATCCAAAGCCAAATTAAACTAGAGACCAATTTTGATGAATCCAATCCCCAATTTTTTGTGCTAGTTGAAAAGAAAATTAATGAAGTCATTTATTCTTTAAATGAACTCGTTCATGGGTTTGATTTTGCAAAATTATTGGTTTGTTATTATCGGGCCTATGTTCAAGATGATGCGACTTTAAAGGGAAAAGTTTTACAATGGTTTCGGGGAGAATACCATACCAAAGCGGAAGCAAAAGCCGATTTAGGTGTGAACATGATTATTAATGATGAGGATTGGTATGAATACATTAAACTTTTTGCCTTCTTTTTAAAAAAGGCAGGTTATCAGGGTTTATTAATTTTAATTGATGAATTAGTCAATATTTATAAAATCCCTAATAGTATTACGAGACAATACAATTATGAAAAAATTTTAACGATGTATAACGATACCTTACAAGGAAAGGCGAAATATTTAGGAATTATCATGTGTGGTACGCCACAATGTATTGAAGATACCCGTCGAGGTCTTTTTAGTTATGAAGCCCTACGTTCGCGAATTAGTTATGGCAAATTAAATCAAGAAGAATATAAAGATATGTTAGCACCCATCATCCAATTAAATCCATTAACCTATGAAGAAATGCTTATTTTAATTGAAAAAGTGGCTGATATTCACGCAACATTATTTGATTATACGCCAAAATTGACACAAGAGGATTTTATTTCTTTTATCCAGATTGAATACGGAAGAGTCGGAGCAAGCACTCACTTAACTCCTCGAGAAGTCATTCGTGATTTTATTGAATTGTTAAATATTTTATATCAAAATCCTTCTTTAACCATGAAAAAAGTCTTTGATTCAAAACAATTTGAATTTTCTTCTTATGGGGATGATGATGAAGAAAACTTATTTACAGAATTAGAAATTTAGGTGAAGGATATGAAATCCATTTTTGAAAAATATGCGCCCTTTATTCAAGATTTTATTTACCAAAGTCAATGGGAATCATTACGGGCTATTCAAGTAGCAGCAGGGGAAGCCATTTTTAATACCGATGAACATGTTTTATTATTAGGGTCAACAGCAAGTGGAAAAACAGAAGCAGCTTTTTTTCCTATTCTTTCTTTGTTTTATCAAAAAATGCCTCAATCGATTGGAGCAATTTATATTGGTCCTTTAAAAGCCTTGATTAATGATCAATTTATGCGTTTAACAGAACTTTGTGAGCAAGCACACATTCCTGTTTGGCATTGGCACGGGGATGTTTCTTATGCGCACAAACAAAAAATGATTCAAAATCCTTCAGGAATTTTACAAATTACACCCGAATCCTTAGAAGCTTTATTGTTACATAAACATGGGATGATTACTAAATTATTTTCTGATTTACAATTCATTGTCATTGATGAGGTACATTCTTTATTAAGAAATGATCGTGGTGGACAAACCCTTTGCTTAATTGAAAGACTTTCAAAAATTGCTAAAGTAGAGCCTCGTCGAATTGGACTTTCAGCTACACTTGGTAATCCAAAAGAGGTAGGAGAGTTACTGTCTTTAGGAACCAATAAAAGAACTTTAATTCCTCAAATTGTGGCCTCTCCTGTCAAATGGAGATTATCTTTACAACATTTTTATGTTCAAAATGAAACGCTATCTGATGAAGAAAAAGCAAAGGGCTTACCTTGTTTGGATCAAAAAAGTGATCAAGCTCCTGCTTTTGCTGATCCAGGGCTTGGGTATATTTTTGAACATACAAAAGGTAAAAAATGTTTAGTATTTACGAATTCTAGGGAAGAATGTGAAATGGTAACTTCAACTTTACGACATTATTGTGAAGTACAACACGAACCGGATCGTTTTTTGATTCATCATGGGAATTTATCAGCATCCTATCGTGAAACGGCTGAAGAAATCATGAAAGATGAAACCCAATTCCAAACGACAGTGACAACAGCTACATTAGAATTGGGTATCGATATTGGGCGATTACAACGGGCTTTCCAAATTGATGCTCCAGCGATGGTTTCTTCTTTTTTACAACGAATGGGGCGAACAGGAAGACGAAATTTGCCACCAGAAATGTGGTTTGTCATCCGTGAAGAACTTCCTACAACAAGAGAAATGCTTCCTGCAACCATCCCTTGGAAATTAATTCAAGCCATTGCTTTAATTCAACTCTATATCGAAGAAAAATGGATTGAGCCTTTAAGGGTTTCATCCCATCCTTATAGTTTACTTTATCATCAAACGATGTCTATTTTGGCATCAAATGGTGAATTAACTCCTTCTTTTTTAGCATCTAAAGTTCTTTCATTAGCGTATTTTCGCTTTGTTTCTTTAGAAGATTATCAAGATTTATTACGTCATTTAGTTCAAATTGATCATATCCAAAAGACAGAAAATGGTGGGTTAATCATTGGACTTGCTGGTGAAAGAATCATTCATTCTTTTAAATTTTATGCTGTTTTTCAAGAAAATGAAGAATATGTTGTTCGCTGCCATTCCCAAGAATTAGGATCAATTGTAAAACCACCCCCTGTGGGGGATAAGATTGCTTTAGCTGGAAAAGTGTGGACGGTTGAAGAAATTGACTATAAAAAACATGTCATTTATTGTGAAGAAGCCAAAGGACAAGTTCCTGCTTATTTTGGTTTATGTCCTGGAGATATTCATACAAAAGTTTTAGAAAAAATGTATCAAATTTTAAATGAGAAAACCATTTATCCTTATTTAATGAATCAAGCCATCGTCCGATTAAACGAAGGACGGAAAATCGCTTCTAGTGCCTCCTTAATGGAAGATCCTTTGATTTGTCTAGGAGGCGACATGTATGCTTTATTTCCTTGGTTAGGAACCTATAGTTTTTTAGCACTAGAACGATTTTTAAAAATAAAATGTGCTTCACGATTAGGATTGAAAAAAATGGATGTTTCTCGGCCTTATTTTATGCAATTTACAATGAAAGTGTCTTTTCAAGAATTTTACGAAATTCTTTTAGATGAAAGTAAAAAGCCGATAGAACCGTTAGATTTAGTTTATCCAAAAGAAGTTCCTTTATTTGAAAAATATGATGAGTATGTTCCTGTTAATTTAATCAAAAAGGGATTTGCTTATGGTGTTTTAGATATTCAAGGAATGTTAAAACGCATTCAAAATTGGAAAAAGAGATGAAAATTCTCTTTTTTATTTTTTTTTATTTACAAACTAATATATCCAATTTATAATAACTTGTGGGAGGAAAAATAAGTATGAAATTCAAGAAAAAAGTATTTCGATGTCTAAGTTTGTTTGCTGCTAGTTTATGTTTGTTTAGTTTAGTCGGTTGTAAAGATGACAATGCTCAATCTAATTCTAGTTCACAAAGCCAAACAATCGGGGGGGGTTGCTCGATTGAAAATCCTAGTAATTGTACTAGTGTTACTGAAGCTATTCGCATTGCAAATGAAGCGGGTGAAGAAGGAACAACAGAAAAATATTATGTCTATGGTACAATTACTACAGTTTCTAATCCAACATATGGCGAAATGACGATTACAGATGGAACAAATGATCTTTATATTTATGGTACTTATTCAAAAGATGGTGTTTTACGTTATTCTGAGTTAGAAGATAAACCTGTTAAAGGAGACGAAGTTGTTTTATATGGAACTTTAAAAACATTTAAAAATTCTCCTGAAATGGGTTCGGGATGGATCCAAGATTTTAAACACAATGCTCCCGATATGGATCCAAATGATTATACCCAAAAAACTGTTGCTGCTGCACGAAATGATGCTGTTGATGCAAAAGTAAAATTGACAGGCGTGGTTGCTAAAATTACTTATGCCAATGGAATGATTCCTAATGGATTTTATTTAGTTGATACAACAGGTTCGATATATGTTTATGGTGAGATTGCTGGTCAAGTAGAAGAAGGCAATACTATAACAATTGCAGGAGATAAAGCTTATTATGTGTTAGAAAGTGAAAAAGGATATGCTGAAAAATATGGTTATCCAGGATCTTGTCAAATTGCAAATCCTTATTTGTTAGAAAATGACCATCAAACATCTGATTTTGATAAATCTTGGATTGAAGAAAAAACCGTAAAAGAAATTGTAAATACGCCAATTTCTGAAAATATTACAACAAATATTTACAAAGTCAATGCCTTAGTCAAAAAAGTTCCTGGAACAGGTTTTGTTAACTATTATATTAATGATTTAGATGATAAGACTGGCTCTTATGTTTACACGATGTGTAATGGAAGTGATTTTGCTTACTTAGATGAATTTGATGGAAAGATTTGTACGGTTTATTTATCACCAATCAATGCAAAATCAACGGACTCTGGTTGCTTTTTCCGTTTTATGCCAATCGAAGTAATCGATGAAGGATATGTTTTTGATTTAAAAGATACAGCTCAATTTGTTGTTGAATATTATGGTGTAGATCAATTTATTGATACTTATACTGCAGATCCTAATGTACAATTAATTCGTAGTGTATCTTCCACACTTTTAGGTTTTGAAAATGCAACTTTAAGTTATGAATCCGATAATACTGATGTTGTTTATTTTGAAACCGTTGGGGATGATATCTTTATGCATACCAAAAATGTTGGAACAGCGAATATTACTATTACAGGTTCTTATGGTAGTGATTCTACTTATAGTACAAAAGTGAAAATTGAAGTTGTTGATCCCGCTATATCAGAATTTGTTGATGTAAAAACAGCAATTGAAGCACAAGATAATGAAATCGTTCAAGTTAAGGGTGTTGTTGCTGCATCTTTAGTCAATCAAACAGGGTTCTATCTTATTGATGAAACGGGTGTGATTGCTATTCGCACGGATAAAGAAACAATGAAAAATATCAATTTAGGAAATATGGTCATCATGAAAGGAACAAGAGCACATTACAAAGCAGAAGGAGAAGTTGTCGGACAATCTTGTCTATTAGATGCAACATTAGTATCTAATTTATATGGGGATTATGAATATTCGAAAGCAACCTTTGATTCTACAAAAACTTTAGAAGAATTATATGAATTATCTGTAAAAGAAGATTATACAACACAAGTTTATGTGGTAACAGGAAAAGTAAAATTAATCGAGTCTGCTTATTTTACATCTATAAAATTGACAAATGTTGCTGGTGATCTTGAAGTGAATTTGTATAGTTCAAGTGCGAATCAATATCAATTTTTACATCCATATAATGGAATGGAAGCAACTTTTGAAATTGCTCCTTGTAACTGGAATACTAAAAATTTCTATGCTTTCTGTGTATTATCCATTACAGTAGATGGTCAAACCATTGTTAACGATTGCAACTTTTTAAATTAATTAAAATAAAATCAAAAAGGACTATAAGAAAACAAACAATTGAACCGGTAAGATAAAAGTAGACACGTAAAAAAGTGCGGTCTACTTTTTCTTTTAGTATGATTTGGTAAAGGAGGAATTTTATGGGAAGACCAAAAGGAACTAAAAACAATAGGCGTTCCCCTGAAGAGAAAGAATCAATTGTTCTTGAATTAATCAATGGTGAAGAATCGTCATATTCCATTTCAAGAAAATATGGTGTTTCTCGTAGTCTATTGTGGACATGGGTTGAAACTTATAGAAATGAAGGCATTAAGGGGTTTTCATCAAAAGTTGGAAAACATAAAAAGGGAAATCCATATGCAGCATTACATACCAAAAAGAATCTTACCGAAATTGAAAGGTTAAGGCTCGAATTAGCTAAGAAGGAAGTTGAGTGTGAACGATTAAAAAAAGGTTACTCAGTGAAAGGAGTTGGTCAAAGAAAAGAATACGTTATTATCAACAAAAAGAATTCGAAATAATCGAACTCTTGTCTAACAAATATCCAATTAAATTTCTATGTTCAATCATGGATGTAAATCGAAGTGGATATTATAAATGGAAAAATCGTCAAATTAATAAGCCAGAATGGGTAAAAAGAAGAGAATCTAATCTAAAGATTATTCAAGAGGTTCATAACAAACATAAAACTCATGGATATAGATGGATCTCAGCGTATTTAAAGCAAAAATATGGATTGATATTAAAGCCAAATTATGTTCATGTATGTTGCAAATATGCAGGGATAAAATCTCAAGCACCTAGAATTAAATGGAGAAGGCCAAAAGAGGAAAAACTTGAATTTCCAAATCTAGTTTGTGGAAATTGGAATGCATCAAAACCATATGAAATCATTGTGTCAGATATGACAATGTTCTGGTACAAGGGAATCCATTATGAATTAACATTGTATCTTGATACATTCAATAACGAAATAGTATCTTACAGGCTTAGTTCTAGAGAGGGCGATCCAAGAACATACCACGATGGACTTAAAGAAGTAATAAAACTAATTAAAAAAGAACAAACTGACCAGGTTACCATTCTTCACACAGACCAAGGTTCGGTTTATTCTTCCAGAAGCTATAACGAGCTTCTAACTAATATTAACATGAAACATTCTATGTCTCGAGCAGGAACTCCAACAGATAATCCAATTATGGAATCAATTAACGGTTGGATGAAAGATGAGATGTTTTATGATTTTGATTTAAAGCATTGTGATGATATAAACAAGTTTATCAAGGCATACATACATTGGTTCAATCACGAACGTCCAGCATATGCTTTGCAATATAAAACCCCACATCTGTATAAACATGATATGGGGTATTAGGGCTTTTTTTGAACTGTCTACTTTCGCTTGACTAGTTCACAATTATAGTCCTTTTTATTTGTTTTATTGTTTTTTAAAAGAAAACCAAATTTATTCTAACACAAAAAAAAATAAAATAAAATACTTCACTTTTATTTTTTTTTAAAATATAATAGAGCAGAAAAAGTAAAGGGGGAAATGAATAATGAATCGAAAAAAATACATTCTGAGTATTTTAAAAACATTATTTTATTCTTTTTTGGCCCCTTTTTCTTCTTTATTTCTTTTTAGAGACACTTTATCTTTGGATAAAGTGTTTTTTTTAAATTTACTAAGGAAATAAAGAAATCATTTGATTCTTTAAAAATAGAAACAAGGAGGGAAAAGAATGGAAAAAATGATTTTAAATGCTAAAGACAAACCAAAAAGTAAATTAAAGTGGTTGCTTTTAAGTTTTCAACATGTCTTTGCAATGTTTGGAGCGACCGTTTTAGTTCCAATTTTAACAGGACTACCAATTTCGGTTGCTTTATTTACTTCAGGATTAGGGACACTGATTTATATTGCGTGTACCAAAGCAAAGGTCCCAGTTTATTTAGGTAGTAGTTTTGCTTACATTCCAGTCATTCAATCTTTAATGAAAAATAATGGCTTAGGAGCTGTTTTTACAGGAATGTTTTTTGTAGGGGTGATTTATTGTTTAATTGCCTTAGCCGTTCGTTTTTTTGGAAAAGGATGGATAAAAAAAGTATTACCGCCAATTATTGTTGGGCCAATGATTATGATTATTGGACTTGGATTAAGTACAAGTGCAATTTCCAATGCTGGGCTTGTCGCTTCAATTGAAAATGTAAGCCATTTACAACAATGGAAAATGATTTTGATTGCTATTGCTTGTCTATTGATGGTCGCTATGTTTGCTTTAAAGGGAACAAAATTTATGAAAATCATTCCATTTTTATTAGCCATTGCAGGAGGCTTTATCTTATCAGCAATTTTTGGACTTGTTGATTTTACTGAATTTATTGAAATCATCAAATCCCCAGCGCAGTGGTTTAAGATTCCAGAATTTCATTTTCTTTCCTTAAAGGATGCAACCTATGATGTTTTAGGAACATCCATCCATTTTAATAAAGTGAATTTAATTGGAGCATTACCCGTTATTCCTTTGGCCTTTGTAACAGCTTGTGAACATATTGGTGATCATAGCGTTTTATCTAAAATTACTGGAGAAGATTATTTAGAAGATCCAGGACTTGATAAAACTTTACTAGGAGATGGGATTGCAACCAGTGTAGCAGCCATGTTGGGAGGACCAGCCAATACCACCTATGGTGAAAATACATCGGTTGTTGGTATGACAAAAGTAGCTTCGGTATGGGTGACAGGACTTGCAGCCATTTTAGCGATGATACTTTCATTTAGTAATGTTTTTATTGCCTTGATTTCGGCCATTCCTAGTTGCGTTATGGGAGGAATCTCTATTGTTTTATATGGATTTATAGCATCGAATGGTTTAAGAGTGTTAGTGGATTCAAAAATTGATTTAACAAAAACGCGAAATCTTATTATTATTAGTAGTATGCTTGTCATTGGGCTTGGAGGAGCAGTTATTGCCATCACGATTAATCAATCTATGATAGAAATTTCGAGTATGGCTATTGCTGCCATTGTAGGAATTTTATTAAATGTGATTTTGCCATGTAAAAAAGAAAGTGAAACGGCAAGTGAAGATTCACCACAAGAAGAACAATAAAATGAAAGATTAAAAAGAAAAAAGTAAGAGTGATTGAAAAGATAAAAAATCACTCTTTTTTACTGATAAAATAATATAATAGCATAAAAACAAATTAATCAAATTGGGCATTATAAATTGAGGCATAAAAAGCATGATGATTTAATAATTCTTGATGAGTTCCCTTTTCAACAATTTTACCATCTTGAACCACTAAAATTAAATCTGCATGGACAATGGTTGATAAACGATGAGCAATGACAAAACACGTTTTATTTTTCATCAATTGATCCATTGCATCTTGAATAAGCCATTCAGTTCTTGTATCGACATTACTTGTTGCCTCATCTAATATCAAAAGATGCGCAGTAGAAAGCATAGCTCTAGCAATAGAAATGAGTTGTTTTTGTCCTTTTGATAAATTAATTCCACCATCTGTCAATAGTGTTTGATATCCTTGTGGTAAGGTTTGAATGAAGTCATGAATATGCGCTTTTTTTGCAACTGAAATAACCTCTTCTAAGGTTGCATTTTCTTTGCCATAAGCAATATTTTCATAAATGGTACCTTCAAAAATCCATGTATCTTGTAAGACCATCGTAAAAGCTAAACGAACACTTTCTTTTGTATAATCAATGATGGGGTGATTATCAATCAATATTTGCCCTTTTTGAATATCATAAAACCGCATCATAAGATGAACAATCGTTGTTTTTCCAGCTCCTGTTGGACCAACGATGGCAATCGTTTGTTTTGGTTTAGCAACAAAAGATAAATTTTGAATAATCCAATCCTCATTTTGATATGCAAAAGAAACATTTTGAAATTCAATTTTTCCTTTGATTTGTGTTAGTGATTGTAGATGAGAATCATTGATTTCAGAATCTAAATCTAATAAACGATAGACTCGTTCAGCAGCAGCTAAAGCCGATTGAATTTCACCAAGAATATTAGCATATTCACTGATTGGTCCGGAAAATTTTCGAGCATAGAGTAAAAATGAAGAAATTTTACCGATGGATATGAGATCAAAACAGTAAAAAATGGCTCCCACTGTACTAATTAATACGGTTCCAAGATTATTGACAAAATTAACAGCTGGTCCAATTAAACTACCATAATAATCAGCATGATAATAAGCATCAACGGCTTCTTGATTTTTCTGTTTAAATTGATCAATAAAAGCTTGTTCCTTGCCATAAGCTTTGATGGTTTTTAAGCCAGATAACATTTCTTCTGAAAAACCATTTAATTCTGCTAGTTTTGCTGAACGTTTACGAAATAGTGGTCGCACCATTTTAGAACGTTTAATCGCTATGTAAATAGAAATGGGTACGGTTATTAAAAAGACACAAAGAAGTAAAGGAGAAAGCGTAAGCATCCCAATAAAGGTACCAATCACCGAAATAATTCCTGTTGCAGCTTGCAAAAGGTCATTCGATAAAGAGGCATTGACAGTATCAATATCATAAGAGATACGATTAATTAAATCCCCTGCTTGAAGGGTATCTAAAGTTGAAACTGGTAAAGATAAAATTTTATCAAAAACATCTTGACGCATACTTTTCGCTATTTTTTGACTTAAATCAATCATAACAATGGATAAAACATAAGATAAAATAGAAGAAACTACATAAAAGATTGCCATAAGAATGCAATAAAAAGTAACTTGTTCAAAATTAATTCCTAATTTAACATCAATGGCATCAATCGCTTTTCCAGTTAAATATGGACCAAGTAAGGCAAATAGGTTACTACCAATCATTAAAATGAAAGCGAGAAAAACACGAAATTTATATTGTAAAAAATATTTAGAGAGTCTTAAAAGAACATCTTTTCGACTTTTTTTTGATTTATTCATGATCTTTGCCTTCTTTCATGGAGGAATGTTGAGAAGAATAGATTTGTTGATATACAGGACAATTTTGCATTAATTCTTTATCATTACCAAAACCGACCACTTTCCCTTGATCAAGGACCAAGATATGATCAGCAAAACGAACAGAACTAATGCGTTGTGCAATTAAAATAATGGTTGTTTGTGTTAAATTTTTTAGTAAAGTTTGACGAATAGAAGCATCGGTTTTATAATCTAAAGCACTAGAAGAGTCATCTAAAATTAAAATTTCAGGTTTAGCGGCAATGGCTCTAGCAATGAGTAATCGTTGTTTTTGCCCACCACTAAAATTGCTTCCTTTGGCTGTTAATAAACTATCATAGCCACCATGATTCATAATAAAATCATGGGCATCAGCCATTTTTGCTGCATGTTGAATGTCATCAAAAGATAAGTTTCGTTCAAAATCGATATTTTCTAGAATACTTTTGGCCATCAAAAAATCATTTTGAAAAACCACACCAATTTTTTTTCTTAATTCTTCGTTAGAATAACTTTTTACATTTTTACCATCAATCCATATTTCTCCTTGATGAACATCATAAAAACGTAATAATAAGGAAATCAGTGTCGATTTCCCACTTCCAGTAGCTCCAATAATTCCTAAAGATTCATTTTTTTGAATAGCAAAGGAAATATCTTGTAAAATCATAAAAGAATGATAACCAAAAAAGACATGTTGAAAGCAAATGAAGGCTTCATTCTTTTTTTGATGGTTGCAAGGTTCAATTAATAGAGTTTGTGGTTGATTTAAAATCTCCATAATTCTTTTAGAAGAAGCACTTCCTTTAGATAAAATTACAAAAATTCGACTAATGGAAATGACGGCATTTAATATAATCGTAAAATAAGAAGTAAAGGCAATTAAATCTCCAGTTAAGACATGATTTGAGGCGACACGATAAGCCCCTACAAAAATGACAATAGCCATGCCAAGATTTAAAATCGCATTCATTAAAGGATTGGTAATGCCAACGGTCAAACCTGCTTTGACTTCATTTTTTACAATTTCTTCATTAATATTTTGAAAAGATTTTTGTTCTGCTTCAATTTTGGATAACGCTTTGATGACACGAACTCCTGTATAATCATCTCGAACTTTACGAACCATTTTATCATTTGATTTTTGTAAATTTGTATACAAAGCAATCCCTTTTTTTGAAACAAAAAAAACGATTAGTGTTAAAAAAGGAACACTGATTAATAATATTAAAGCTAAGATAGGATCAATCGTAAAAGTTAATAATACTCCGCCGATTAATAAAATTGGAGCACGAACACCTAATCGTTGCATCATGCCAATCATTTGATGAACATTATAAGTATCTGAAGATAATCGTGAAATTAAAGAAGGAATGCTGAAGGCATCAATTTGTTGAGAAGATAAATGCAAGGTTTTTGAAAATAAATCATTGCGAATTTGATTGGTTATATCTTTAGCTACTTTGGAAGCCATACGATTGGCAATGACATTGCCAAAAAAAGCGATTAAACTTAAAGCAAGCATGCCAATTCCTAGTAAAATTAAAATCCAAATCTTTTTCGTAGGAGCAATATAATCAATCATATAAGCCATGATGAGAGGTAAAAATAATTCCACAATTGTTCCAATAATTTTAATGGATAAACCAAGCGCCATTCTTTTTTGATAAGGAGCTAAATAAAATGAAAGTTTTTTATTCATTCTTTTTCCTCCAAATGTTCGACAGTCTCTTTTGCTTTACTAGCTAAAAAGGATAATATTTCTAAAAATTTTTGTTGGTCATCAAAAGATAATTCATCCATTAATAATTGATTCCATTGTTGATTCATTTTCGTAATTAAAGGTATTAAATCTAATGCTTTTTTTGTGGGATAAACTTGTAATATTCTTTTATCGTCTTGATGGTTTAAGCGATAAACTAATCCTTTTTCTTCTAATGAGGCCACTTGTCTAGCAACATTACTTTTATGAACGTAAATGCGTTTTGATAATTGATCTTGTGTGATACCTGGATTTTTACAAATTTGCAAAAGATAGGTATCTTGAAATGAATTAATGTTTAAAGGTTCGTAGGCTTTCATTCGATATAAGTTAGCACATCGCCATATTTCACCTATGGCCTTCATAAATGTTGGCATAAACTAAACATACCTCCTATTAATTTGTTGCGTACGCAACTATTATAAAAATTCATCCATATAAAGTCAATAAAAAAAAGAAGAAAAAATTTTCTTCTTTATTCGATACTTTGAATTAAATCAGGTAAAGTTAAAATGCCTAGTAATGGTTCATGAATAGATCCATTTTCTGTGATAAAAATCATGACTAATCGTTTATCATGAGGTTTTCTTTTGTCAAATAATTCATAGATATCACTCATGCGCGCATTTTTTTCTAAAAAAGCAAATCGTTCCGAACTATGATGATCCAATTCAATAAAAGGTATAAAATTTTGAATAGTTGTTTCATCATTAATGGATACTTTGGAATGAAAAAGTAAAGAAGTATAAATCGTACTTTCTGAAAAAACGCCAATGACTTTTTTATGGCAATTCAATACAGGAACATGGGAAATATGCTTTTTTTGCATTAAATTTGTGATATCTTTTACTTTACTTTCTAAATGACAATAAACAACTGATTCTAATGGTTTTCTTTTTTCATAAACAGTCCAAGGATGAATCAGTAAATCAATTTCTTTTTTTAAAAAATCTAAAACAGATTCTTCAATCATAAAAATATCTTGATTTTTTATTTTTGGTTCATGTACTAATGTATTTCTTACCGTTCGAATACTTTCAAGAGCCATCCCTCTTTCGCGATTTTTCCATAAAGATGATTTTTTTAATTCATCTTCATATCTTTTGATGACAGAAAAAGAACGTTCGCTTAAATGATAATACTCTCTTAAAAGATTATCTAGTCGATTATATAATTCTATAAATTGCTCATTTCGATCCATATCATTTCCCTTGCCTTTTTTATATTGTAACAAAAGTTTTGATAAAAATAAATTGGTATTTTTGTTTTTATTTTGTATACTTAAATTGAAAATGAGGAAGGGATATAGATGAAAGTTGTCATTGTTGGTGGAGTTGCTGGCGGAGCAACAGCAGCGACTCGCATTCGAAGATTAGATGAAAAAGCGCAAATTATTATTTTTGAAAGAAGCGGGTATGTTTCTTATGCCAATTGCGGGTTGCCTTATTATATTGGAGAAGTCATTACCGATTTTAATGCTTTAACATTACAAACTCCAAAACGTTTTGCATCACGATATCGTATTGATGTGCGCGTTCAACATGAGGTGATATCCATTGATGTTTTTAATAAAAGAGTACAAGTTAAAAATTTAAAAACGAATGAATGCTTTTTTGAATCTTATGATAAGCTTTTACTCTCTCCTGGTGCTAAACCGATGACTTTTCCTTCTATGCCAATCAAAGATTCTATTTTTACATTACGAACCATTGAAGATATGGTAAAAATTAAAAAATATATTTTACAACATCAAGTATCTTCTGCCATTTTGATTGGTGGTGGATTTATTAGTTTAGAAATGGCTGAAAATTTGCGTTTACTTGGCATTCAAACGACAGTTTTGCAAAAGGATAGTCATGTTTTAAGTTTTTTAGATGAAGATATGGCATCAACTGTCCATTTAGAATTGAAAAAGCAAGGGATTTCACTTCTTTGTCAGGCTGATGTTTCATCAATTAAACAAAATGATGATCAATGTCAAGTTTTTTTATCGGATAGTTCTACTTTTTTAGCTGATCTAGTAATTGTTGCCATTGGCGTTGTTCCTGATTCTTTTTTAGCAAAACAAGCTGGATTAAAATTAGGAATAAAAGAAAGTATTTGGGTCAATGATCAAATGGAAACATCCATTTCAAATATTTATGCAGTTGGTGATGCAGTTTGTATTTCTCATTTCATAACCAAACAACCATCTGTGATTGCTTTAGCTGGCCCTGCTAATAAACAAGCAAGAATAGCGGCAGATAATATTTGTGGTATAGCAAGTCATTATCAGGGCTCTTTAGGAACTTCTATATTAAAAGTATTTGATTTATCCGTTGGTTTTACAGGATTAAATGAGCAAATGGCACAATTTTATGCATATGAGTATGAAACACTTTTACTTTCCACCACACATCATGCTTCTTATTATCCTCATGCTCAACCATTAACTTTAAAAGTGCTATATGATAAAAAGACACTTTGCATATTAGGAGCACAAGTTATTGGGTATGAGGGTGTCGATAAAAAAATAGATGTTTTGGCTACAGCAATTCAAACTAAAATGAAAATAGTGGATTTAAAACATTTAGATTTAGCCTATGCGCCTCCTTATTCATCGGTAAAAGATCCTTTAAATATTATTGGATATATGGCAGAAAACATTGAAACGCATAAAGTAAAACAAGCCTCTTTTTTAGATTTAGCAAAATTACAAAATCAAAAAGATATACTTTTATTAGATGTGCGAACAGATTATGAATACCAAGAAGGGTCAATTGATGGCTTTTTACATATTCCTTTAGATTCTTTACGAGAAAAGTTATCTCTTTTAGATTCTTCAAAATCAATTTATGTGATGTGTCATTCAGGTTTAAGAAGTTATCTTGCTTGTCGCATTTTAATGCAAAATGGATTTGATGTTTATAATTTAAAAGGCGGATATCAATACTATCAAATGTTACAAATCAATCAAGAAAAAATCGTTGCTTAAAAAGGAAAGAATAAAAATGAAAACTTATGATTATTATTGTACGTGGCAAGCACAAAATATCTTTTGTCAAGAAAAGGGAGTTAGTAATCGCGATTATTTAGATGAAGAAGCCTTATTTAAAAAAAATGGTCTTGCTGAAGCTTTTTTAGAATGTAGAAAAGATTTATATTTTATATTAGATGATGGCTGGGATGTTTATTATAGTCAAAATGAAAAGGAACCTTATCCTTTTGCATCACATGAGATAAAAAAAGATCGCTTCCCCCATTTTAAAGGAAAACCAGAAGAAAGATTAAAAAAACTGGTGGATAAAATCATGTCTTATGGTTGGAAAGGAGTAGGAATTTGGGTTTGTGCACAAGGATATCAAAAAGCCTACACTTATTCTGTTAAAAGACTAAAAGCTTATTTTAAAAAAAGATTGGAATGGTCAAAATATGCTCGTATTGTCTATTGGAAAGTGGATTGGGGCGTGTATGGCAATGATTTTTCTTTTCGTAAAATGTTAACAAACTTAGCTAAAGAAATTTATCCAGAACTCATTATTGAAAACACTTTATGTATGCCTCCTGTCAATGGAATGAATGCTGGTGAAGAAGAAAATCGAAAGTATCAATTCCCATGGAATCAACAAACAAAAAACTATATGGATAAGGTTTGTCAACTATCTGAAGTATTTAGAAGTTATGATGTCACTGAAGAATTATCTTCCACAACGACTTTAGCCCGTCTTTGTTATTTATTAAAACAAAAACATAGTATCATTAATTGTGAAGATGAGGTTTATATGGGAGCAATTTTAGGATGTAGTTTAGGAATAGAAAGAAATAATCAATGCACGCTTTCTAAAATTACACCGCAAAGTTCTTTTCATTATCGGTATAATGAAGCAATTGCAGCCATGCGTTATCGCACATTATCACAACCCTTTGTTGGCACAAAATTACATCTATCAAAAGAAATTTTTACAGATGAAGTTTTATTTGGACCTTATTGGAGTGAAAATGTTTCTAATCAATTAGTGAAACAAAAATGTCCAGCAAGAGTAGCTAGAAATACGTCTCTTCCAAAAGTACATCCTATTCAAAAAGTGCCCTATGTGGTTTGTTGTAAAGACTTGAACCATCATTATGCTTTAGGTACGTTTAAACGACTCAATCATGAAAAAGATGAAATCTATGCTGTAGATGTTTGTGTTCAAATGGATGAACTTGTTTCTCATATTGCCATTTTTTCAAATCACATTCGCCATTTAAAAGTACAATTTGAAAATGATTTTAAAATTCAACGAATCAATCTTATTGATTTAATTCATTTAACTCAAAAAGATATCACTTCACAAATTCAAATGAAAAATCATTGTTTATGGATTCCATATGCAATGCTAACCAAAGAATTTATAGGTGAAGATGATAGTACCAAAGCATATCTTTTAGAAATCACATATGAAAAAAACAGTTAATTTTTTAACTGTTTTTTATTCGATAGAAAGTACAATTTTTTCAATTTCATCTAATTCATCCTTTGAAAAAGGATGAGGTTTTAAAGCTTCTAAATCTTCTAAAATTTGTTCTTTTTTACTAGCTCCAATAATAACAGAGGTAACGCCCTCTTTTTGTAAAAGCCAGCGTAAAGCCATGGTTGCTAATTTTTCATTTCGAGATTGTGCTAAAGCATTTAATTTTTGTATCTTTTTTAATATAAGAGGCGTTAAATTAGAAGCGTTTAAGTAGCGTCCATCACTACCAATTCTTGAATCCGTAGGAATACCATTGATATAGCGATTAGATAATAAACCCTGTTCTAAAGGACTATAAACGACAAGTCCTTTTTTTAAGGCATTAGTATTTTTGAGTAGACCATTTTGTTCAACTTCACGATTGAATAAGTTATAACAATTTTGATTGACAATAAAAGGAACATGCAAAGAAGTTAAAATTTCAGTGGCTTTTTTTAAAGTTTCCCCATCATAATTAGAAAGTCCAATGTAGAGGGCTTTTCCCATTTTAACAATATCTGCAAGGGCCGTCATTGTTTCCATTAAAGGAGTATTTGGATCCATACGGTGATGATAAAAAATATCGACATAATCAAGTTGTAGTCGTTTTAAACTTTGGTCTATTGATGCCATTAAATATTTTCTTGAGCCGTAATTACCATAGGGGCCTTCCCACATATCAAAACCCGCTTTTGTACTAATAATGAGTTGGTCACGATAGGGCATCAATTCTTCTTTTAAAATTTTACCAAAATTTGTCTCAGCCGCTCCATATTCAGGACCATAATTGTTTGCTAAATCAAAATAAGTAATACCATGATCAAAGCAAGTAAAAATTAATTCTTTCATGTTATCATAGTTGCAATTATTTCCAAAATTATGCCATAAACCAAATGAAATTTTAGGTAATAGTAATCCACTATCTCCACATCTTTGGTATTGCATTTTTTGATAACGATTTGGATTGGGTATATACATCAAAAAACCTCCTTTATTTCTACTTTTATTGTAACATATTTATTTTCAATTCAAAATAAACGGTTTCGTTTTATGTGCTTTTTTCTTGTTTGATGCGGTCTAACTTTTCTTTATTGATTTTAAATTTACATTTAGGAAAATTACTACAACCATAAAATTCGCCATATTGTCCTATTTTTAAAATCAATTTTGCTTGACACCGTGGACATATTTCATTGATTAAATCTTTTTTTGTATTTTGAATATTAGAGACATGTTTTCTTGTTGATAACTTTGTTTTTGATTGCATTAAAGTTTGATAAATTATATCCATTTCTTCTTTTTTTAATGATGTTTCGCTTTTAAAATTTTTAAGATATTTTTGGAGTTGATTTAGATTAATTACATAAGGACATGAAATAGACTTTGCATTATTATTGACCATCACAATAATAGAATAAATGGGATATTGATGTTTTAAAATGGTATTTAAATGATAAATATGTGATTTATTTTGTCTAATCGGATTGTAAAATTCATGTTTTTCTTTGTATAAATGTTGAACCCATTTTTCACTGTTTTCTTGACCTGTAATGATACCAATATAGTTTTTGGTTTCAATGCAAAAAATGCCATTTTCTCTAATTTCAATGTGATCGATTTGATGGCTTTTTCCATTCTCATCTAGAAGCAAAAGATTATTGATGAGACGATGATAAACTCGACCAAATAAAAGAGGGGTCAATTTCTTTTTGACTTTTAATTCGCCAACAGTTCCTTTTATGCGATTGGATAAATTAGTAAGTATTCCCATATTTATTGTTCCTTTATCGATGAATCATTATTTTTTATAAAAATGATTGTTATTTAATTTTTTTGCTTTCATTTTAAATAGGACACAACCATCAGGACAGACAACCTCTTTGGTATATTTACTATCTCCGCCAATATTTTCTAAATTACCACCACTTCTTACTGCTTCCATAATGGGAAACATCATCATCATTACTTTGGAGCAAATACCTTGACCTTGGGCGTTGACAGGACACCCATAAGTACAAGTATATTTATCACCAATTTCTTCTCCATTTCGGCAATAATTTTCTGTAGTGTTTCCGTGTAAAAAACCTTTGACTTCAATTTCCCATTCATATTCTTCATCATACCATTTTTTCATATCAATCTCTCCCTAAACTGCTTATCATCATTATAACATGAAAACGATATTTAAAAAAGGACTCTAATCAGAGCCCTTAATTCTATAAATTTATAAATAATTGAGAGGTTCAATTAAACCTATAAAAATCATTTCCGAAACTTTTAACGTCATGGGACTAATATAGGTAAAATTTGCACTTCGTTTTGCAATGAATACAGACCCTTCCTCTATTTCATCTAATGGAATTATAGAACCATTGACATCTTTAAATTCTACATTTCCTTGAATATGTGTGACTCCATTTATATCTCGAAAGATGTAGTTAGAAAGATCTTCTGCATTAGAATCCGTATAATAAAGAGATGAAAATAAAGAATTTTTGCGAATACTTGCTCGAACAGTTTCTAAATTTCCTAAATCTTTTGGAGGATTATCATAATTTCCATAAATAAGAATTTGCCCTAAAGAATCTCGTTCAACAACAATATTAGACCATAGATAGTCTTTTCCATCTTGAGCATATTTTTTATTTTCTTGATTTGCTTGTTCAACATAGGTCTCAATGGTCTTTGTTTGAGTTGAGGAATTAGCCTGACAACTAGATAAAAGAAACATAGAAAATAAAATGAATAATGTTTTTTTAATCATAATTCTTCAATCCTTTCACTTTAATTTTTATAATACCTTATAATTTGACTTTTCATTCAACATACTTTTCTATTTTTATATTAACATATTTTTTTATATCATCAAATCAAAATTTGTAGGTATTAAAAAGTTTATTAATTAATGATTGATATAATAAAATGCATTCCTATGAATGTGATTGGAAAGGAGAAATGGCAGAATGATTATATCATTCAATAAAGGAGACTTTGGCGAATGAGATAGTCAGAAAGAAAAGTAATATGGAATTATTGTTGATAATCTTATTGATTATCTATTTAATTATGAAAGAAAACAATAAGAAAAATTAATTTCACTAAATTCTCTTTGTCAAAGTATCCTTGAAAATCGAAAAGGGAATAGTCCTAGCTATTCCCTTTTCATGCCTAAATTCTCTTTGCACTTATATTATATACAATTATTTTTATTATTTCAAATATGAATTGAAAAAAGTAAAATATTTTTTGTTAAAGTACAATAGATATGAACCCAACTAAAAAGAAAAAGTGATTCAAATCCCTTATCATTAAATCGTTACACCCAATTAGGAGGACTCAAATCATAGAAATCGTTAGTAAAAAAGTGAAAACTAATGACATTTTTAATGATATGAAAGATATATATTACTTTAAAGAAATTTTATAAAAGAGAATTTTTAACTAATATTGAGCGTGATAAGAATAAGGAATCAACTCGCTAGCTTTTATTTTTTTTAAATCATTTCCATCTTTAATGATGACTAAACAATTAGGCATATAATCTGAAAAAATTTGGCGACAATTTCCACAAGGTGACATTATTTCACCATTTTCTCCATTTATAGCAACAATAGTATCGAATTCTCTCTTTCCATTAGTTATAGCACTTCCTAAAGCCACTTGTTCAGCACAAGCTCCATGAATAGAATAGACATTAACTCCTACATATACACTTCCATCTTTGCATCTAAGTGCTGAACCAACTGTATGGTTAAATTTTAGACCATCATAGTTCTTTTTTATTACCTCTTTTGCTTTCTTTATGAGTTCAAAATCTAGCATATTTAGTTCTTCCACAATAAGTCACACCCCTTTCAATTTATAATTATATAATGAAAATTAGCAAAACATATCTATTTTTAAAAAAACATAAAATTTTTAAATAAAAAAATATTTTTTTACTTTCTAAAAATCCCTAAAACTAGAAATTTTATGAGTTTTCCCGAAAAAGAATATAATAAAATGTAGTGGTATCATTAATAATTTAGTAGACTTTTGTTTTTCTAGTGAGATTTTATTTGTTTAGTAAAAAACTAAAAATAAAAAAATATCCGATTTCTCGGACGAGTATCATATCCTTAATTTTTATATCAAAAAGTAAAATGAATTTGAATTTTATATTTAAAAGATAAAAAATTAAAACTGAAAAGAATAAATTGTTTTAAGAAAATGTACTAAAAAGACATTGATGAATCCCAACAATTTTCTATAAAAACATATTCTAAAACTTTTGCATTATTCAATTCAGTTGGGAATATGTCAAAATATCTTCATAACAAACAATTTGAATGAAATAAATTGCTTATGTATGATTAACAAACACTCGGAATTTTATTTTTTATAAATATTGTTATTTATATAATCCAAATCCAATTCATCAATATGTGCTTTCAATTCTTCGCCAGCAGCGTTAATTTGCTTTATTTGTTCTTTTGCTCTATCATCATTTTTAAATTGAGCTGCCATCACAATCAAACCTAAAGACATAAGTAGTTCTTCAACATCTTTTTTATTTTTTAAAGGTTTTATTTCTTCTTTATTATTAAAAGATTGGTTTAATTCCTTTAATGTTTCAATACATTGTGTACTAACTAGATATGCCATATTATTCCCCCTTTTTTTTAAATTTTAACATATTTCAATAAACTTTGTACAGATGCTAAGATTAAATTCAACTATATTAATATTAATCTTGTCAATATTTTGAAATGATATTCTAATTTCGTTATGTTTTATCTTTATGTAATCTAGAAAAAGGGACTACCATTTTCATCATATAGAGAAACAGAACATAAATTTTTAAAGGATGTGCAGTTGTCGTTATTAGGAGAGTACAAAAAATGAATTGTCGTGTAAGAGTCACACCCTTTTTAGAGTGTCAGAAATGAATTACCATTATGTTGTTAGATACTTTGCACATCCTTATATTGGGATTATTTGCTAAACAACCCCGAGCAAAATATAAATCATATAAAGGAGAAGTGGGTAAAACTTGTAATAACAAATTATTAATTAAGGTAATTGACAAAACGAATCATAAGACCATTTATAAAAGAGATTTTTCTACTACTAAACTAAATGAAAAATGGACTACTGATGTATCTGAATTTTATATAGCAGCAGGTAAATTGTATTTATCGCCTATTCTTGATATGCATAATAGAGAAATTGTGTCATTTAATATATCACGAAGTCCAAACTTTGAACAAACTTTGGATATGCTCAATAAAGCATTTGAAAAATATGATGACTTATCAGGATTAATCTTCCATTCTGATCAGGGCTGGCAATATCAAATGGAATCTTATAGAAATATATTAAAAGAAAAAGGAATTATCCAAAGTATGTCTCGAAAAGGCAATTGTTTAGATAATTCCTTAATGGAAAATTTCTTCGGTGTTATGAAAAATGAAATGTTTTATGGCCATGAATATGAATTTGAAACACTTGATGAACTTGAAGAATCTATTATTAATTATATAAATTACTATAACCAAAAGAGAATTACAGTAAAATTAAAAGGATTGAGTCCATATATGTATAGACAACAATCCTACAATCAGTTACAATGAATGTAATTTTAAAACACTGTCCAACTTTTGGGGTTAAGTACTTTATTTTGCTTTGTCGATAGAGATTTCTTCGCTTCCTTCAATATGTTTCAAAATAGCTTCCTGCCGCGCAAGAATGCGGTTTACTTTTTTGTACAAGTCTTCGATCAAAATCTCCGTTTTGAGATTGACTTTATAATCGTTTTCCGCTCTTTGGCGGTCTTTTTCCTCCTGCCTGTTTTGGCTCATCATGATGAGGGGTGCCTGTATCGCCGCCACACAGGATAAGACAAGGTTGAGCAAAATAAACGGGTACGGATCAAAGGCTTTTGCCACCAAGCAAATATTCAGTATCATCCACAATAATAACACACCGACGAACGAGCCGATGAACGCCCAGCTCCCTGCAAATTTTGCGATTGCGTCCGCTGCGCGCTGACCAAACGAAACTTTTGTCTTCGTCTCTTTTGCTGGATTCACCGATATTTTACTTCCCGCCAGCAATGCGATGATTTCCTCGTCCGTCATATCGTGCTTGATATCCTTAATGATCTCGTTGATCAGTTCTTTATTGTTTTTCATGTTCTGCCTCCCTGTTGTTTTCTGTACCGCTTTTCAAAAACGTTCATTTGCAGCCTTTTCGTCTGCAATCATGTCTACATACTACGCTTTTAATACATTGTTCACCCTTACAACGGCAACAACGATAACTTTTGCTAAATTTAGTTATGGTCGAATTCTTATAAAATTTCAAGAAAATAATATTCTAGGTCGCCACAATTTTTCCACCTTATTTTATAAGAATTTTTAATCTCTAGCGTCAATGTTTTCTCACTGTTGCTTGTAGGTTTAACGATTTTCCTTCAACAGGCTTTTTGTCTCTAAAATATTGATAGATGCCTGTTTTCTTATTGCCTTTATAAAATTTATCGTCATCAACAATCGTTAAAACATATTTATTAGTGAAACCAGCACTTTTTAAATTTTCCATAAAAACAATATCTTTTACAAAAGAATACATTTGTTCTGGGTATTGACCGTTTCTTGGAAATTTTAATTCTATGGCATATTTTTTTCTTTATTTTCATTATAAATTACAATATCAATTTCATGTTTCACTGAACCCGTGATGTCAAAAAAAGATACGTTTCTTTCAAACTCAACTTTATATTTCTTAAATTCATTTTTCAAAAAGATACCAAGTTCAAATTTTAAAGAAAATTCATTGTAAATTTCTATTTTTTTCTCTTTTACATTATTTAAAAATTTTTCTATTATTTCTTCAAAATTCATTTTAAATACTCCTTTATCATGATTGTTAACAATCTCTTTGAATTGGCAATTACGCTGTCACGATACATTAGTTTTTTTATCTAATATTTCCCAATACCCAGTTTTATTTGAACCTTGTCTTTTTATATAATGTTTATCTTTTAAAACTTTAATATTTTTATCAATTGATGTTTTGCCTAACTCACATTTTATCATTAATTGAGATTTAGTAATATTTGGATTATTTCTAATTTCCGCTAGGACTCGTATTTGAGATTTATTAAGTGATTTATCACCCACTTTATCACCCACTTTATCACCCACATCATTAATGCGATTAAATGGTATAGTTATTACTATCGTATTTTCGTTTATGGCTATTGCTTTTTTGCCATATTTATTAGTAATGATAGGAATTCCTCTACCTGTTTTTTCACTGATGTGTAATTGTAAAAACAACTCTGATAGTTTCTCATTAACTGGTACTGAGTGTCCTTCAAAAAAACCATCAAGAGTTTGCATAGGAGGCAAAGTGCCTCTTGATAAAATTTCGATTCGATTAGAATAAACAGTAATCATTGGTTCATTTAGATGGATCCATTCGTTATGTAAAAATGCATTGATAATGGCTTCTCTATAGCAATCAAAATCAAATAGCATTATTTCCTCTCTCTCCATGATTCGATTTTTTTCGTTTGCTTGAGGAATGTTCAAAACATCACCATAATTTAAAACATCATTTAAAGAATATAAAAGACATTTATAACCAAATTCCTTTACTGAATACATTTTAGAAGCTTTTGTTTTGCCCTCAAAGATAGCTACTCGAATCGGAACATGAGAATTATCAGATAATAACTGAGCCATTATATTAAATTTGCCATCTTTCGTTAATAAATGAAGATTTTTAAAAAATGTAGAATTATTTAAAATAATGTTTTTTGAAACATAATACGCCTTTAGTTGATTGAATGTTAAATCTTGATATTCACTTTCTTTATTTGTAATAGTAGGCAATCCAAAAGTTAATACGGAAAATAAGAAGGCTTCTCTTTCTGGATATTTTTTTAATTTTTCTTTGCTAGAACCTATTCTAATGTATCTTACATCTTTATAAGACGTAGGTACAATTTTTGCTCTTGGGATAACTAAAATCACAAGTCTATGTTTGCCCATTATCGTTTCTAAAAAATAAAAATGGATACTTGGACTTAAATTTCTAGCTAAATAGTGTTTTAACGGTTCATTATTGATTTCAATTTCATAATTAAAAGAAGTACCAACTATTTTATGATCAAAATCTTTGATTCCCCATATCATATAGGCACATTCTTTTCCTAAAATTGCAGCACTATTTGATAAAGATGAAATATACTCGCCTAACTGGTCCTTTTCAAACCAATTTTCTTTAAATTCAAACCATTCTCTTTCGCCTTCATACGAGAGACATTCATTAATTATTTCATTTGCTTTAATCATTTTATCACCCATTTTTAACACAATTATTATAATATAAAGTGGGCAATAAAACAATAATTTTAATATAATAAAATTAAAAATTGTATTACCGATTACATCTTTTACTTTGGCTTCTAGTGATACTTTCTTATAGGTAACTACTCTACTCTTAGGAGACGCGTTAGAAACGCCAATGGTTAATTTGTGTTTCATAACTTTTACCTCCGTTTGATCTAGAAAAGAGCGAACACTACCCTTCTCACCATATGGAGATTTGGAGGCTATTTTGATGGGGGGGTATAAATTGAAAAAAGTTAAAAAAGTATTTTTGGGCATAAAAAAAGGCCGCCTAGCTCAATCAAGAACCAGATGGTCAGTCAATATGCACTAGTCAAGAGAAAGTAGACAC
>HF998010.1:184861-188886 GCA_000433015.1 Firmicutes bacterium CAG:631 | reverse complement strand
TACTTTGATTTCTACTTTATCAGTTGATTGATTTGTATTTTCTGAAGATACACTCATTGGAGACACTTCAAAATTCTCAAATACAATTTTATCTGAAATTTTAAAAGTTTCAATATTTGATGGTAAATTAGGAATACCAATTACAAATAATAAAAAAGTTAAGTAATTCATTTTCTTTTCTCCTCATTATAATACTAAAAAGAAATTGCTGATTTCAGAAAGTTCATCTGAAAAATTAATTCTAAGTTGATTTCCTTCCATCAAATCATCTATCATTAAAATTCCCAAAACATATTGATTAATAGTATTAAATTCTATTATATCTTTTTCATTAGTACTTTCTAAAGTTATAGTTATTTGTAAATTTTTATCAACTAAAAAATAGGAATAAATATAATAAACAAACTTTGTTTCATTATTATCATCAATACCCTTATATATTTCAATACAATAAGTATCCTTAATTGATTTAGATGATATAGGATATTGACTATAATTTTTAAAATTATTTTTTAGAAATGCTTGTGGTATTTCATTCCCATTCACTATAATTGTTTCTGTTTCATGAGTTAAAGCATATGTCATACAATTCGTTCCAATTAATAAAACACAAGCAAAAATAATTGATAAAGTTGTTATCCAACGAAATCTTTTGGTTTGTTGTTGCTTTTCTTGAACCATTGATTCCATAATCTCTTTTTCGTTTGTAAATGTCAAATTAGATTTAATTTCTTCTAAGTTTCTCTGCTTATTATACTTAGGCTCTACATTTTCTTCTAATCGCCTTTTCATTTCTTCTTTGTTCATTTGATTATTCCCCTTTGATTAAAATTGTTTAACAATTTTATTATAAACATTTGTTTTTTAAATTGCAAATATTGTAGAAAAATGACTTTTTTTATAAATAAAAAAAGTGAATCACATTTTTATGCGTTCACCTTTATATAACAAAACTTTATATTGAATTTAACCATCTTTAATTACATTTCAAAATGTGTTTCAATTACTTTGTTTTGTTTAACTGATTGTTTAGCATCTATAATTCGTTGATTCTTGCTACCTCTAAAATCTAAATCTAAATCCCTTAATTCTAAAACAAACGGTCCATCAATAACATAATCAATATAAGTTAAAAATTCATAAAGTGTAGAATCCTTTTGACTCTTTTTTAACAAATCTTCCATAAGATATCCCGTATACACTATCACATCATAAGAAGGATTTGCTGCATGCAATTTTTTTAATAAATCAAGACATGCTTCTACTTGACAAAAAGGTTCACCACCTGATAAAGTAATTCCTTCTAATAGAGGGTTTTTTAACATTTTTTGTACTAAAATATCCGTTTCAATTTCTTTTCCTAAAG
Organism: Firmicutes bacterium CAG:631; assembly: GCA_000433015.1. GTDB lineage: Bacteria > Bacillota_I > Bacilli_A > RFN20 > CAG-631 > Caccosoma > Caccosoma faecigallinarum. The sequence continues at coordinate 187,520 of HF998010.1, read as the reverse complement.
AAAAATCATGTGTTTGTGGATTATGGCATCCTTTGCAATGATGAGGACATCCTTGTGTAAAGACACTGAATCGTATGCCGGGTCCATCGACATACGATTCATTAATATAATTGTTAATTCTAATTTTCATTTTCAAGTCCTGTGTGTTTTACACGGTACTCTACTTCTTGACGTTTTGCATTGTTAAAACGGTCTAAAGTGCCTACAAGATAGCCTGTAATTCTACGAATTCGTTCAAATTTCACATCGCCTTCTTGACGATGACATTTTGGACATTCGTTATTGATAATACCATTGAATCCACAAACTGGGTCACGATCAACTGGATGGTTTACACTTCCATATCCAATTCCTTTTTCTTTCATATGACGAATGATTTTTTCAAAAGCTTTTGGATTTTTAGCAATATCGCCATCGACTTCGACATAAGAAATATGACCCGCATTGGTTAAAGCATGATATGGTGCTTCGATATTAATTTTTTCAAAAGCACTGATAGGATAATATACAGGAACATGGAAAGAATTGGTATAAAATTCTTTATCTGTAACGCCTTCAATAATGCCATATTTTTCTTTATCAATTTTAACAAATCTTCCAGATAAACCTTCTGCTGGAGTAGCAAGTAAGGAGAAGTTTAATTTATATTTTTGAGCAGCTTCGTCACATCTTTTACGCATATGACCAATAATTTTTAATCCCATTTCTTGGGCTTCTTTACTTTCGCCATGATGATGTCCAGTTAAAACTTTTAAAGCTTCTGCTAAACCAATAAACCCGATTGATAATGTACCATGTTTGATGATTTCGCCAACTTCATCATCATATTTTAATTTTTCACTATCAAGCCATACGCCTTGACCCATTAAGAAAGGAAAATTATAAACTTTCTTTTTTGATTGAATGTAAAATCTTTCTAATAATTGATCAATAACTAAATCTATTAAACGATCAACTTCTTTAATAAAGGCACTATATTTTCTTGTTTTAATCGCTGCTCGAGGTAAATTAATCGAAGTAAAACTTAAATTTCCTCTGCCCGTTACAATTTCTTTTGTTGGGTCATAAACATTGGCAATGACTCTTGTCCGGCAGCCCATATAAGCAATTTCTGTATTGTAATCTCCTTCTTTATAATATTGAAGATTAAAAGGAGCATCAATAAAAGAATAATTAGGGAATAATCTTTTTCCAGAAACAACTAAAGATTTTTTAAATAAATCATAGTTTTTATCTCCAGGATTGTAACTAATTCCTTCTTTTACTTTAAAAATTTGAATTGGGAAGATTGGTGTTTCTCCATCACCAAGACCAGCTTCTGTTGCATCTAACAAGCAATCCATAACCATTCTTCCTTCTTCACTAGTATCTGTTCCATAGTTAATAGAACTAAATGGAACTTGAGCGCCAGCACGTGAATGCATCGTATTTAAATTACATAATAATGCTTCCATGGCTTGATAGGTTGCACGTCTAGTTTCTTTATAACTAGCATTTACAGTTTCTTTCATAATCTTTTGTGTTGTTGCATCATCTAATGCAAAAGTATTTTTTACTTCTTCAGCAACCATTTGATCGATATCAGGCCGAACCATAGCAATCTTGAATTGATGTTTCTTTTCAATGGTTTCAATGAGTTCTTTTACTTTTTCCGTGCAGTCTTCACCTTTTACAAATTCAAGCAATTTTGCTAAATTTGCCATATATAATTTACGATAGGTTTTACGGACACCAAGAGCCATTGAATAATCAAAGTTAGGAATACTTTGTCCACCATGTTGGTCGTTTTGATTGGCTTGAATAGCAATACAAGCTAAAGCACTATAACTGCGAATATCATTTGGTTCTCTTAAAAAGCCATTCCCTGTAGAAAATCCACCTTTAAATAACTTAATCAAATCAATTTGACAACAAGTCATCGTTAAAGAGTAAAAGTCCAAATCATGAATATGAATTTCTCCATCTTGATGAGCTTTAGAAAAACGAGGCTCTACTAAATAATTCAAATAAAAACTTTTAGCCGATTCACTACCATATTTTAACATGGTACCCATTGCGGTATCCCCATTGATATTGGCGTTTTCTCTTTTTGCATCGTTATCTTTAGAAGATTTAAAAGTGATTTCTTTTAAAGTTTGCATTAATCGAGAATTTGTTTCACGAATACGTGTTCTTTCTGCACGATATAAAATATACGCTTTAGCAATTTCAGAACAGCCTTGATTAATTAATGTTTTTTCAATGATGTCTTGAACTTCTTCAACAGTAGGAATTTTCTTTTTATATTCTTTGTTGATTTCTTTTAAAGCGCCATCATATACTTTTTGAATGAGTTCTTTGTCATGAACTTGACAAGCTTCAGCAGCTTTAAAAATTGCGTTATAGATTTTTTCTGGGTTAAAGATTACTTTTCTACCATCACGTTTTTGTATTTTTTGCACCATTTTTTTCTCCCCCTCTACAATTTTAGTGTATAAAAAAATAACTCTCTCTTGATTCGATGTCAGTCATTCTGTTTATCAAGTACCCCAATTATAAAAAAGCAAATTTATTTTTTCAATATGCATTTTTAGATTTTTTTTATCTTGTTTTTTTATTAAATTTTATTTTCATTTTTTTTGTTTTAAAAAACTTTAAAAATGGCTGTTTTTTTATCTTT
>HF998010.1:147147-184837 GCA_000433015.1 Firmicutes bacterium CAG:631 | reverse complement strand
TTATTTTATTTTTTGTAGTAAGAACTTGCTTATTGTTTGTTCTTTTTTTCACGAATTATTTTTTTGTCGAAAAATAGGAGGTGGCCTAAAGCAAAAAAGGAAAAAAGAATACGATACCTATGAAGGAGTGAAAATAAAAAAATATGAACTATCAAAACAATGTTGTCGATTCCTCAAGTCAAGAAATGTTTTATGATGCAAATGAGGGATTTATTAAAGGGAATATTGAAAAATCCATTTATGATCCTTATAAAAATTATGTTCCCGTTGAACCAAAAATAAATAATGAAAGAGAAGCTTTATTACTTTTCATTCAAAAAAGTGGATTTGCAGCCCATGATTTAGGGCTTTATTTAGATACACATCCAAATGCTAAAGCTGCATTAGATTTACGCAATTTCTATTTAAAACAATATAACAATGCCATGAATCGTTACCAAAAACAATTTGGGGCATTAGGAATGAATGATGAAAACTTAAATGAAACGCCATTTCAATGGGTACAATCCCCATGGCCTTGGGAGGAAAAATAAAAATGTGGAAATACAATAAATACTTACAATACCCTATTCATATCAAAAAGAAAGATTTAAAAATGGCTAAATATTTAATTACACAATATGGTGGTCCTTATGGTGAATTGGGTGCGGCATTGCGTTATTTAAATCAAAGATATACAATGCCTGATGATTTAGGGAAAGCTACTTTAACAGATATTGCGACAGAAGAATTTGGTCATGTAGAAATGATATCAACCATGATTTATCAACTAATGCAAGGAGCAACACTGGAAGAATTAGAAAAAGAAGGATTAGGAAAAAATTATGCACAACATGGTGAAGCATTATTTCCAAGTGATGCCTTTGGTGTTCCTTTCTCCACAGGTGGAATTGGAGCAACAGGAGATCCATTAGCCGATATTGCAGATGACATGGCAGCAGAACAAAAAGCAAGAGCAACCTATGAACATTTAATTAATTTGACAACAGATCCTGATGTCATACAACCTCTTTTGTTTTTAAGACAAAGAGAAGTTGTTCATTATCAACGTTTTAAAGACTTGTATGATCGCTATGCAAAGATGCTCAATAAAAAAGTTTAATAAAAAATCATTATAAAAACCCTTTAACTGCTTACAAAATTCAATTAAGATTTGTTGGCAGTTTTTTAATCAACAACAAATCAATATGCTTATTTACTTTGTAAATAATTAGCATATAGTATAAATGCCATGAAGGACATGCAACGAAAAGAGAACAGTTCCAACTGTTCTTTTTTCATTTTATAAAAAAAAGAATGCTAATAAATTAACAATTCTAAAATTCAGATAGTTAAAACGATTCTTACAATCATTTAAAAATTGCTATTTTTTATTTTTTTTGTATAATATTAAAAGTTAGGAGAAGATATTATGAAACTTAAAAAACTTTTAATTACATGTATTAGTGTTATAGCGATTGTTTTAGGATTAATTACGATTGCTCCTTCAACGATGTCTTTTGATGATGATGGCTATAATGCTAAAACTGCATTAGAACATTTACAAATTATTGCAGATAAACCCCATTCTGTGACCGATTATAAAGAACACGAAAAAGTGCGTCAATATTTACTAGAAACAACAAAATCTTTGGTTGGTCAAGAAAATGTGGAAGAAAGAAATTACTTGACAGCAAGTAATACTAATCCTTCTGAAGGCATTACTTATGTCCAAACGAATTTATTAGAAGAAAATAATTTGGATGCTACCTACGATATTCGAAATATTTTAGCTAAAATCCCTGGTCAATCAGAAATTGGTATTTTGTTAGTTGCGCATTATGATTCTAGAGGGAATATTGTTCGTTATGGAGAACTTGCAAAATCCAATGGTGCCGGTGATGATGGATATGGTGTTGTTTCTTTATTAGAATTTATGCGTTATTTTGTAGAAAGAAAAGATCAATTACAAAATAGCATTTATTTCTTATTTGCCGATGCAGAAGAAACCAACATGATGGGTTCTTTTTTAGAGGCTCGTAATGAAGAATTAATGAATAAAGTTAACTTCGTCATCAATGTCGAATCTCGAGGAATGAATGGTGGCGTTTATATGTTTGAAACTTCTAAAAATAACCATAAAGTCATGGAGTTGTATAAAAAAGCAAAAGAACCACTCACTTATTCTATTGCTCCTGCCGTTTATTCTGTAATGACTAATTATACTGATTTTACTAGTTTTTTAGATGTTGGAAAGACAGGGTTAAATTTTTCCACTTTAAATGATATTAATGATTACCATGTGCCTTCTGATTCTTATATGAATGTCAATACGGCAACCTTACAACATTACGGCAATCAAATTTTGCCAATTATTCAAGAATATGCTTTTAATGAAAAGTATGGTCAAATGGATTATTTTGAAAGTAGTTATGATGATGTCTTTTTCAATTTTGTTCCTAGCATTTTTGTCTCTTATAGTTCTATTTTTGCCATTGTTTTGGCCATTCTTTGTCTTATTGTTTTCATAACGATGATTGTCTTTAAAAAATTAAAGCAACAAATTTCTTTAAAGAAAATGGGAAAACATGCACTACTTATTGGTGGAGGCCTTATTCTTTCTTTATTATTTGGTTTAGTGATTTCATTACTTGTAGCTCGTCTTGGAGGATATCCTTGGAGTATTACCAATGTAAGAAGTCGTCAAAGCAATTTAATTTTGGCTTTAACAATGGTTGCTATGCTTATTGGTTGTTATTTATTCTTTAAAAAATTTGTTAAAGATGATGAAAAAGAAACTTTCTTAGTAAGTGCTGTTTTAATTCAAAGTGTTTTAAATGTATTTTCTTCTATTTTCTTATCTGGGGCTTCTTTTATGTTTGTCATTCCTACTTTCTTTGGCCTCATTTATTTGATTTTTAAATGGTACACAAAGTCTATTTTAAGTTATCGCATCGTCTTTTATATTTCTTTGTTCTGTTTTATTAGTTTATTTTTCCCATTAATCACTTCTTTACTTTATGCGATGAGTATTGGTGGGCTTCCTGCATTAGTAGTCTTAGTTTATCTTCCGTTTATGGTATTATTACCAATGATGCAACAAGAAATATCAATGCCACAAATCAAAGAAATTCAAAAAGATACAGTGCAAAGTTAAAAAACTAAAAAGAGTTTGAATGGTTCAAACTCTTTTTTTATGCATTTGCTGAAGGTCTTTTTTTACTTTTAGGTGGAATAATTGTTTCACTAGTAGAATCTTTTTTTGTCTTAGGCTTTTTTGTTTGTTTTAAACTATTTTTTAATGCTTCCATTAAGTCTACAATAGGAACTTGGGCTTTTTCTTTTACAGCAACAATTTTCTTTCCAGCAATCTTTGCTTCAATTGCTTTTTTTATTTTTTGATGATATTCATCTTTGTATTGTTTTGGTTTAAAAGGAGCTGTCATTTCCTGAATCAAAGTCTTTGCTAATTTTAATTCTGCTTGAGTTACCTTTTCCGTAATTTCTTGATTAGGATTCGATTTAATCTCATCTTCAAAAAATAAAGTATTTAGTATCATTTGATGATTTTTTGCTCGAATGATAATTAAATTTTCTTTCGTCCCAATAATTGATTTCGCTAAACCTGCTTTATTTTCTTGTTCCATGGCTTGCAACAATAAATAATAAGCTTTTTCAGCCCCTGTTGGAACAACATAATACGCTTTTTGATAATAGATCGGATCAATTTCATCTAAATTGACAAACTGTTCGATAACAATGCTTTTTTCTTTGATTGATTTAATTTTTTCAAAATCATCATCATCAAATAAAACATATTTCCCTTTTTCATATTCATACCCTTTGATAATGTCTTCATTTTTAATTTCCTTATCTTTACAATCGACGCAAGTTTTTTTGTATTTAACTCTAGATTTTGTTTTTTTATCTAAAAGATGAAATGAAATGCCATGTTCTTGAGTGGAGGCATGTAAAGTAATGGGAATATATACAAAACCAAAACTAATACTTCCTTTATAACTATAAGCCAAAATTACCACTCCTTTTTGTTATTTTTTGTTCTTTTAAATGATTTTATGCACAAAAAAACCAGTTTTAAAACTGGTTTTTGGTATATTGGATTTTAAGATTAAAAATCTGTTCCTCCGATTCCATTAATGACTCGAACAAAACCACGTTGTTCATCTTTCATCAAGACGATACTTGCATTAGAAAAAGTATTAGGGTCAATCACTTTTTGATATGTATCACTTTTTACACCAGAATATGCAAAAGAGTATCCCGCTGCTTCAAGCCCATCAACAAGTGCTTGATAAACAGCATTAACATCACTGGAATAAATAAATAATTGGGCATCGGTATAATATCCATAATTGACAAAATCATAAGAATGACTTGATTTTAAATATTCAATTTTGGCATCTTCTGGAAGAGTAACACTAAAAGCAGCTTCTTCAAAAGTGGAACAAACTTCTTCCATAAAACCATCTAGATTGCTTTCATAAATGACAGAAAGTGGGGCTGCTCCTTTATAAATGAGCACTTCAACACGATATGTAAATAAATTATGACCAACAAAAGTATAATCGGTTGTTGGATACATTGCAATATCGACAAACACTTTTTCTGTACTATTTGCAATATCTTTGTAAAGTACATAATGATTGCTTCCGCGTGTCGTATAAGTATATAAACTATTATCACTATTACGATAATAAGAGTAGCCCTTATTTTGATAAGCTCGGGTTAAATCAAGTAACCCTTCATAATTTAAATCAATAGTAAAACAATGCAATGGATCTTCTTTTGTAAAATCATGACCCGCATAATTTAGCAATTCAAAATGCGTATAATCCGCATCAAAAGAATTAGCAAGTTTTATAAAATCATCTGCAACAAAGAAATCACCGACTTCTTCTTGTACAATTTCATGAATGGTTTTGTTTTGTAAAACATCTCCTTTGTAAACCCATAATAAAATGGCTTTATTGTCATAGTCAAACATTGCCGATTGCACGATAAAATCAACTACATAATCATCTTTGACATAAATTTGATGCCGTGCACTAGATACATCTTTAATTTCATCATATTTTACAAAGTTTTGTTCTACTAAATCTTGAACAAATTGATCAACTAATTCACTAGAAATATTGGTAATATTAAGATAAACGCCAACTGTATTTTGTTCTTCTAAACCATAACTTTGTTCTAAATACATTCCTGTTGATCCACCAAAACGATAACTTGTATAGGTATTCGTTTCAGGCATTGGAAAATTAGAATAACCGATTACGGCTTCTACTTTTTCTACAAAATTAAATTTTTTAGTAATGATTGTATTTTCTGTGGCTTTTAAAATAACGTGGTATTCATAATCCATATCAAATTGGGTTAATACATTTTGTAAAGATATTTCAACTCCTGGTTGTGCCGTGTCTTGATAAATTCCTAATTCTTTTAACGTTTGTAAAAATGCGTTTCTTGTTTGTTCATTTAATCCTTTAGGTAACACTAATTTCATTCGTAAAGGATTACGACTTTCATCAACAAATGCAGGACAAATTAAGGTAATTTCTGTATCTTCACCAACAATGTTTTCATCAGGTAAAGATTCAATATAAGCAAATGTCGAATATAAAGAATCACTAAAATAGGGGACTTGAGAAAAGAAGTTTGCTGCATAAACACCACCCCCTGATGAATCTACAATCGTTTCTTCATCGTAAGTCGGTGCATAGGCTACTTTATTTCCCGTATTCGTATAAGTTGCATTAGATAAATATGTCGAATATCCATCTAATGTAATCGTTCCTTCAACAATAATAATGTCATTTAAGGAAGGCAATTGCGTCGTACTAGATAATTGTACTTTTAATCCTACACTACCATATAATGTATCAGCATTGGCAATATAAACATTTTGATTTTCATCAATAGCGATAACACTTCCTTGAATTTGCACTTTTTCTTGATTATAGGCAGCATAATATTGATTTCCAACAAAATAACCCATTTTTAAATCATAAATTTTTAAATCAATGGTTCTTCCGTTTTCATTCCATCTTTGATAAGCCGGATAATCTTCTAAATTTAAAGTTTTAAAAACAATTTCCATCATTTTATATTCACTTTGTGTAGAAACTTCATAAGGAGTAAATTTCGAAATTTTTCCATCTTCTCCAATTTCAATTTCAAAATAATTCGAATATCTTAAACTATCTGCTTGGAAATAGTTTCGAAGTTCACTTCCAAGTTGAGCAACAGAACAAGACCACAAATTTTCATCCACTTGAGTAAAATCATCTACATAGCGATCAATAATATCAATTAATCGATAAGAATAATAATTTTGAATCAAAGATAAAGGTCCTCTTCTTCCATGAACATTTAATTCATAATAAGCATTTCCCTCTTGATTTAAGTGGGTTATTTTTGTTACTGCATGAAAATAATTAGGATCTTCTTCAAGAAAAATATATCCTTCTCCAGCTGGATCATAATAATAAAAATCATCCAACATAATTTCAAAAAACCATTCTGGATCTTCTTCTCTTCCAACCAATGTAATCGCATATTCTTGCGTATTTTCAATAGCTTCCTTCAAAGAAGGATATTCAATAGGAGTTGGTGAAGAACTAATAGTTGAAGAAGCCGTGTTTTTACTTTGATTACAACTTGATGCTAAACTAAGAATAAAAATAGATAGTAATGTCAATGATATTTTTTTAAAATGCATATTATTCTCCTCCATCATAAGAAATTGTTAGTGTTGCATAATCTTTAGCTAATTGCTCTATAGTAATTTGAAAGCCAATTTTTTCTTGATTATTAAATAATCCATTTGTTAAAAATGCCGATTGGTTCGAATTAAAAACATCTCCCTCATAAAATAAAGAATCATCATCAGCTGTTTGCCCCGATTGCAAAAAATTATATTCTTTATTTTCAATCAGTTGAATTTGTTTATATCTTCCTTGTCTGGAAGCATCAGTATAAGAATCGGCAAGATTATTGCTGGCTCCTATGACATAATAGTCTAACTCAGAACCCTTTTCTTGTGGAATTTCATCGACATATGAAATAAAATCAACTTGGTTGGTTAAAGCATTAAATGTACAATGGGCAACACGACTATCGACATGATAAATTTTGATTCCCGGTTTAGAAAAGCCAATTGGGCGATTTTCATATTTCGTTTTAGCATCTAATTCGTTTAACTCATCAGGAGTATAATATTCTACCAATAAATATTCGTCCATGACAGAATGATTCCAAGAAACATTTAACAAAAGAACTTCATTTGTTCCTTGAAAGGGTTTTAATTGTATTGTAATGGTCGGATTTTTTAAAAAATCATAATAAATAGGATTACACCACGAAAGAAGCATTTTAGAATAAGGATCGTGATCAGAAATATTATAGTCCATCATGGAGTGTCCTCCTAGCGCAACATTTAAATTATCACTAGGATAATAATCCCTTAATCCTAATAAATGGCCGGTTTCATGAATAATTGTATGCGTATCAATCACATAAGTTTCTTTTTCAAAACTATCATATCCACACCACATATGTCTTTTCAATCCTGGACGATTGACATTGGGTTGGGTATCAAAGGTGGACACCCATGCCCAAAAGTTGCTCGTATCACTCATTGGTGTTGAATAAATAAAGCAAACGCTATCAACAAAGCCATCTTGATTAGCGTCATATTCTTGCAAAAGAGTATCACTAGCTTCATTCATAAAGAATTGTGCAGGGATACCAGGCAAGTAATTGAGTGTCTGTTCAATTTCTTCAACGGTATAAGGAATTTGAACTACTTCTGTTACTTCTCCAGTAATTTCTAATTGATTTAAACTTGTCTTTGCATAATATTCTTTTAAAGAATAGTAACAATTCTCATTGGATGATAAATTTTCTTCAAAAAAAGCTCTTTCAATCTTTTCTAGCATTTCTGAAGTAAAACTAGGTTCATCTTTAAATTGGCAAGGAATTACCAAAATTTTTTGTGTACCTAAACTACTTAAATTATAATTTTGTTTGTAATCATCTGTATTTTGCAAAATTAAATTGGTATTGGTAATTCCCGCTTCTTTTTGAATTTGATTAGATTTTTCTTGATGACAAGAGACTAAAGCTAAACAAACAAATAGCCCTATCCAATGATGCCTTACCATAAAACAGCAGTTAATGTGACAGATTCAGCACTACCTGTACAATAAACGGTAACCGTAATATTACTATAATCTGTTGTCACTAAGGCTTGTTCATCAAAGGAAATGATTGTATTCGTTTCTGGTGTGTAACTACTCTTTGTGAAAGTAATTGCATATCCATTATCCGTTTCAGTAACTGAATAGAAACATTCAAAGTTTTCATAATAATCAACATTAAAATTCATCGCTGTAACATTGACCACTCCGTTTTTAGTAAATCCAAAACTAATCATTGTTCCATCAGAAAGTGTTCCTTCCCATGTTGTAGAAATAACTAAAGCAGGAGTGACTTTATCTAAAGTATAACTGTTAGATACATAATCACTAACTTTAATGTATAAAACCATATCATAATTTGGACCTAAAACAACTTCAAAATTTAAATTTGATCCATCAACATGCGTAAAGACAACATCATAACAACCATCTTGCCTAGCTGTTACTACATAAGTGACATTTTCAACGGCATCCAAAGAACGATCTTCTAAAGTGGCTGATCCAGACATTCCATCTCCTGTTGGAACAAAAGTAATATAGTAATCAAAATTCGTTCCTGTTGATTTATGTCCATATTCTCCCGTTAAGATTTCGCTCATTGCTGGACGTTCAACCACTTGAATCGTTGTAGATTGAGAGACTTGTGCACTAACCGTTGAAGTAAATGTAATCGTATATGTTCCAGTATTAGTAAAGAGAACTTCTTTTACATTTATAGATGCACCAATACTATTTTGAATCGTTGTATCTTGAATAGAATAAGCATTATCCGCACCAGAAATGTTGATTTGAACTTCTTGAGAAGCTTCCATTGGTAAAACACTAGCTTGGAAATAAAGTGGTGAATTAACATAACTTGTCAATTGATTTGCTAAAACATCAGCATAATATCCTTCAATAGATTGTTGATAATAAGTCACTGATAATGATCTTGGTTGCGCTTCTTTTACTTGAATTGTAAAGTTTTTCGTAACATTTGTACTTTGAATCGTAATCGCATAAGTTCCCGCAACCATTGCATTAATTTCTAAAGAATTAGAATAAGAATTAAAGAATACACTGACATTTGGATTACTTCCATTATCAACTAAAGAAGTAATCGAATCAAATGCAAAACTAGCTGTGGCTGGTAAAACATTACCAATGGTCATGCTAATTGCATTTTCATAACCAACTTCCATTTCAATCACTTGATTGTCCGTTATGGCTTCTTCATTATATAATAAATCAAAACTAGAAGCCATTAAACTGTCGTAAGAATAAGGGTTTTCTTTTGTTCTTGTTCCTGTTTGTTGCGAAATTTCATAAATGTAAGTGCTGCTAGGTGTCGCACCAGGTAATAATTGAACAACACCATATTCATCATCATAAATGAAACTCGTATTCGCATAAGTTTCTGAAGTTACATTTGCCCAATTAAATTCATTTTGAGTACCAATTGTAAATTCAACATCAATCTCGTAATAATCATAACTAGTTGGTGAAGCAATATAACCAAAAGAATAATGATATTTCCCCTCTGAATAACTTTCACTAAAATCTTGATTAATATTTTCTGCACCAACATCATATAGACCAGAAAGTAAATCTTCTACACCAAAATAAACTGCATCATAACCCATGACATTGTCAAATCGATAGCCAAATTGTTCGAACGTTTCAAAAGGTTTGCTAATTGTTTGATCAGAACTTACTTGGATTGGAACAACTTGATTATTATGATCATAGACTAAATAAAATTGTTGTGTTTGACCAGACCAATCAGGTTCTGTAAAATAAAAGAAATCATCTGCTCCATATTCATATTCAATCGTATATTCATTCGTCACATAAGATTGTTCTTGATATTGAATTGTTCCTTTAAGAAGAAGATCTTTTTTGCCGACAGTTTCAGCAATCACTTCATCAATTGTTTTACTTGGATCAACGACTTGTCCACTACTACTGCTATCGCTTCCTCCGCTACTTTCACTACTTCCTCCAATAGAAGAAGAACTAGAACTAGAGCTTGAACTAGAAGAAGACGGTGTGCTTGTTCCGCCACTAGAAACGGATAAACTCGAATTTGAGTTGCCTTGTGTTTGATTACATGCCACTAGTAAAATAGAACTTGCAAATAAAAAAATCCACTTTTTAATTTTCATTCAATTCCCTCCTTCATATTATATAAAATTAATTTTAAACCGCAAAAATCCCTCTGTCAAATATTTTTTTTATTTTAAAAAGAAAGGGTGCTTTAAAAACGAAAACATCAAAATAAAAAAAAGAAGAAAACTTTAATTTTTGTTTTCTTCTATTGTCGGTTTTTCTTCTGTTAAAACAGGAACATTTTCACTTTCTTCATGAATTTCATTTGTCTTTTTAAAGACAAGTTTTACAAGTACTGGCCCAATGAGTTCAAAAATAAAGATTCCAGCTAAAACGACAGTTTGAATAAAAATTCCTTCTTCTTTTGGAAAAGAACTAACGCAAGCAAGAACCATTCCAATGGCTACTCCTCCTTGGGGTAATAAAGCAAGCCCTAAATAATTTTGAACATTTTTAGAAGCTTTGGAAAGTTTTGCTCCAAGCCACGCGCCGAAAAACTTTCCAATTGCCCGACCCAAAATATATACAATACCTACTAAACCTGCTTTAATGAGTACATCTAAATGTAAATCTGCACCAGCTAAAGTAAAAAAGGCAATCATTAATGGTGGAACAAATTTATCTACCGTTTTTTGTTGTACTTTAAAGGTATCTTTGTTTACAAAATTCGTAAATACTGCGCCAGCAACCATTGGTGTTAAAATTGGGGATAATCCCCAAAAGTGAGCCGCTGCAACACTTAAGAATACAACACAAATGGCAACCGACAAATAAGCATCATTTCTTTCATGTTTTTCGTATTTTTTAAACACAAACTTATTTGTTAAAACAATTAAAAATCCTAATGCTGCACCTAATAAAATAGATAATCCTAATTCTTTTAATGGATCTAAAAGTGCAGTATGAATATTAATTTTTCCTCCCGTATTTAAAATGGCCGTGGCAATAGATAAACAAATTCCAAATACGATAATACCAATGCCATCATCTAATCCTGTAACAGGAACCAAAGTATCTGCTACTTCTCCCTTGACATGATATCTTTTGATAATCATCATAATTGGAGCCGGAGCTGTAGCACAAGCAATCGCCCCCAAAACTAATGCCATCCAAAGGGGTTGTTTAAAAATAATTAGAACTAAAAAGACGACAAGTACTGTCATAATTGCTTGAACAAAAGTAATGATTAAAATCTGTTTCCCTGATTTTTTATATTTTGGCAACCATAGTTCAATTCCTATTTGATAGGCAATAAAACCAATGGAAATATCAGAAAGAATGTTCAATCCAGCAATCGTCGTATCATCCACTAAATGAAAAACAGGTCCTGCTAAAACCCCAGCAATGATATAACCTGTAACAGCAGGAATTCCAATTTTTTCAGCTAGTTTTCCAAGAATCATACCTGCAATGATGAGCACAGCCAAAAACATAATGGCATAATAAATGTCAAATGTAGATTGTGCAAATTGAGGAATAGAAAAAAGCATAAAAAAGCCTCCTTTTTTAAACCGTAATCCATTATAGCACTTTATGTTTAAAAAAAAAGAGGAATTATCATTTATTTTAGATTTTCTTTAAAAATTCTTAATACATTTTTATAACATATCTTTTCAATCTCTTCTTGTGTAAAGCCTTCTTGTTGTAATTTCAATACCAATTGAGGTAATATGGAACAATCTTTCCATTCAGGGTTTGTTGGAATACCATCAAAATCAGAACCCAAACCAATAACATCTATCCCACCAATAGAGACAATATGCCGAATATGTTGAATTAAATAATCCATAAATGATGTAGAAGATTCTTTTTTTGAAATCACAAAATCTTGATAATAATTTATGCCAATCACGCATTTTTTAGCGGCCATTTTTTGAATTAGATCATCACTTAAATTTCGACAATGATTACATACACTCCTTGCATTAGAATGACTTGCAACAAAGGGTTTTGAACTATACTTTAATACATCTTCTACTCCTTTATCTGATAAATGGGAGACATCAATAATCATCCCTAATTCATTCATTTTTTGAACAACTTGTATGCCAAAATCGGTTAAGCCATCTTGATCATTAATTATTGTAAAATCATATGGATGTGTTAAAGGATATTTTAGATTAGGAGATCCGATACCATTTGGATAATTCCAAGTTAAGGTCATCATTCGTACTCCTAATTGATAAAATTCTTCTAACTTTTTGAAATCATTTTCAATGACTGCCCCTTCTTCAATCGTTAAAATAGCTGCAATTTTGTTATTTTTTGCAATGGTTAAAAGATCTTGATAAGTATACGCTTGTTGAATAAAATTTTCATTTTTTTGCAATTGCTCTTTAAAAAGTTGAATCATTTCTTTACATGTTTGATATAAACGATGAGACGAAAAGGGGACAAACATAGCAAAACATTGCGCCATATATTCCCCCTTTTTTAATTTTTCTAAATCTATTGCTAAATTATTCTTTTTTAATTCTTCATTAGGATTTTGATATAAAAGTGAAAAAGTATCACAATGCATATCAATAATTTTCATATTTCTTCTCCTTTTAAAATAAGGTGTTAAAAATCGTAGGCACCTTTGCTTTAAAAGTATATGTTTTATGATTAAAAGGATGAACAAATTCTAATAAAGAAGCATGTAAACCAAGACGTTGAATTGGATTACTTACTGGACCATATTTTTGATCGCCAATAATTTTATGTCCTAAATCTGAAAGATGAACCCGAATTTGATTTTTTCTTCCCGTATCAATTTGAATGGAAAGCATAGAATATAAATTATTTTCTTTTAAAACTTGATAATGCGTTATCGCTTTTTGTCCTCCTTGAGGATTTTTTGAAGAATACATTAAATTCGTAGAAGCTTTTTTTAAAAAACTAACGATGTCCCCTTGTTTTTTATCCATTTTTCCCTCGACAATAGCAATATATTGTCTTGTTTTTACGACATCATTCCAATGAATTTGTAAATGATTTCTTAATTTTTCGTTTTTTATAAAAACTAATACTCCCGATGTATCTTTATCAATGCGGTGGACAACATAAATTCTATTTTTAGGATTTTTTAAACATACATAATCCATCATGATACGGTAAGCTGTGTTTTGTACTTCTTTTTCGTTAGAAATAGATAAGAGTCCTGAGGGTTTATTAATCACCAAAAATTCATCATCTTCATAAATAATAGGTGGAATTTTTAATTGCTTTTTACTTTTCACTTTAGAAACAGGATTTTTACTAATTTGAACAAGATCTCCTTTGGACAATAAAAAATCAAATTGAGAAACAACTGCTCCATCAATTAAAATTTGTTTATTAGATAATAGATGCTTGATATTATTTCGAGACATTTTTTTACAATTCAATAGTAAAAACTCAAAAAGTGGCATACTTTTTTTTACTGGATATTGAGCTGTAATAATGACTCTTTCGTCTTGTTGCTTCATTGACAGATCTCCTTTTTTACAATCCATTTTTGCATATGCTTAATCACTCCATCATGATTATTATCTTCTGTCGTAATTTCATCCGCATATTGTTGAATTTCTATTTTTGCATTTTTCATCGCCACACCAATTTTAGCATATTGAAGAATTTCTACATCATTTTGCCCATCGCCAAAAAAGATTAAATTTTCTGAATTTAAATGAAAATAGTTTAAAACTACATCAATACCTTCTTTTTTAGAAATCATTTTTAGATAAACTTCTCCCCATTCTCTTCCCCAATATCGATAACCATATCGAGGATTTTTTTCAATCATCTTTTTTACTTTTTCTTGGTCTTTTTTATCTTTTAATTGAAGGACAAAAGAAGTTGGATTAATCGTTAATTTTTCAATAAAGGATTGTGTTGTATTTTGAGTTAGATTGACTTCAAAATGTTGATTTTGATATTCACAAACTACGAAGGCTAATAAGGAAGCAAATTCTTCATTCAATAATAAATAATGAATATATTCTTTTTCTAAAGTAAAAGACTGTAACACTTTATTTTCTTTAGGCAAATAAACATAGGCCCCATTATACAAAATAATGGGTGTAGATAACTGGCAAACTTCATAAATATCTTTTGCATTTAACCATGTTCTTCCCGTTGTAATCACAATGCAAACCCCTTGTTTTGCCCATTGTTGAAGTTGATGGATGGTTTGAACAGATAATAACGCATTATCTTGAGCTAATGTTCCATCTAAATCTAAAGCAAAAATAAACTTATTCATTGAATTCACCTCTTTTTTCATATAATTAAATGGTGATAGGATGATTTATCGAATTTTATTGTTTCTTCTAGGCTTAATTTTAGCAACCATCGGCATCATGTTTTCGATTCTTTTTGTTTCTTATTTAGAACCAGGCTATACTATTAATGAATTTTTTCAATGTGTTTTTAGTCATTTAGAAACTTATTTTATCCCAATAGGCATCACTTTAATGGTTCTTGCTTGTTTTGCTAAATTTAAAATTTTTAAAAAAACAATTATTTAATGCCGATAACTTCATATACTTGTTGTAATGTTTGAGAGGCAATGGATGAAGCTTTGCTTGCTCCTTGCTTTAAAATGGATTCAAGGATATGCCCATTTTTGATTTCTTGAACTTTTTGTTGCAATGTTTCTAGTTCATGGCAGACTACATCAGCTACATCTTTTTTAAATTGACCATAGCCAACATTTTGATATTTTTGTTGTAAATCATCAATAGATTGATGCGTTAAAACCGATAAAATCGTTAATAAATTAGAAATTCCTGGCTTATTTTCCATATCATATCGAATTTCATTTTCACTATCTGTCACGGCACTCATAATTTTTTTGCGTGCAATTTGAACATCTTCTAATAAATAGATAGTTCCTTTATCTGATTCTGATTTGGACATCTTTTTTAAGGGATTGGACAAAGATGTAATTTTTGCTCCTTGTTTTGGTAAAACAGGGGAAGGTAAAACAAATACATCTTTTTGATAATGATGATTAAAACGAATCACTAAATCCCGTGTTAATTCAACATGTTGTTTTTGATCAATTCCTACGGGAACAAAATCTGCTTGATATAAAAGAATATCTGCGGCCATTAAGGTAGGATAAATAAAAATTCCTGTAGGAATGCTATCATTTTTCATTTTTTGGGTTTTATCTTTGTATTGAGTCATTCTTTGAAGTTCACCCATATAGGAATTACAAGCCATAATATATCCTAATTCTGCATGTTCATGTACATCACTTTGTTTAAAAATAACAACCTTATTAGGGTCTAATCCACATGCCAAATAAATGGCTAAAATATCTTCACTATTTTTTCTAAGTTCATTAGCATCAATCGGCAAAGTTAAAGCATGTAAATCAGCCAAAAAAACAAACAATTCGTATTCATCTTGATACTGAATAAATTGCTTTATCGCTCCAATATAGTTGCCAAGTGTTAACTCTCCTGTGGGTTTAATGCCACTAATCATTCTTTTTTTCATCTTGTTTGCCTCCTTATAAAAAAACGCTCATCCTTCAATAAAAGGACAAGCGTAAACCTGTGGTGCCACCTTTTTTGTTATATAAATCTATATAACCACTCTTTTCTCGATAACGGGAGAACCCGGAATTCCCTCCAAAGCCCCAATTTCCACTAAACCTTTATTAGTTTCCACCAACCACTAACTCTCTTTGAAAATCAATTTAGTTTCTATGCTTTTTCATCGGTTTATTTCATTATAATTTTTTTTTTATTTTTTTGCAACTTTTTCAATAAGAATTGATCATAAATAAAATATCCTAAAACAAAAGCAAATACCACACCACTTATGATGGTCCCCGTCTTTAAATAGGGAGTTTGATAATACAATTCAACTTGATGTTCTCCTTGAGGAATATCAACAGCCATAAACCCAATTTGTGCTTGATATAAAGGGCACTCTTTCCCATCTATTTTTACTTTCCAGCCTTGATTATATGGAATAGAAAAAAATAAGCTCGCTTGTTCTTGAATAACATTGATTGTTCCCTCAATTTTATTTTTAGTAAATTGGGTCATGGTCATCGTTGAATCCTTTAATTGCTGATAAGCTGTTTCAAAATCATTCATGGAATAGGTTGAAAAAGAAAGATTTTCTATTTTATATTTTCCTTCTTTAGGAAAAGTAATTGTCACTTGTGGTAAAAGATCAGATGTATAATATCCTAAACAATAAGAAAATTCTTTTAAATCATTATACATTTGCTCTCCTTTTTTAAATACTCTTTGATGATAAAACATTTGATTGGATTCAATCAAAATATCTTGTTTTTTTGCTTTTTGTGTTGTGAATTGCAAGTTCATATATAATTCAGCATTATCTATTGCAGGGAAAGTAAAAATGATTTTTGCATCGTCTTCATTGACAATCAATTGTTGTAAACTTTCATCATATACAATATTTCCTTCTAATTGAATGGATGGTTGAATCTCTTGGGTTTGATTTTGATAAGCAATCTTATTTTCTTTAGAAGGGACAATTAAATAACGCATTAAAGCAGCTTGTCTTTCTTGAATCGGCAATTGATAGAATTCTTCTTCACTCATCTTATCAGAATATAAAAAACCAAAAGGTAAATAATGTTCATTTTGGTATACACCATCGCATTCTGTTTTTTGATATCCATATAATTGTGTCTTTTCATCATCTTGAATATAATATAAAACAGAAAGTAAAGTTTGAATTGCTTTTCTTTGATTGAGTCCAGTAATTCCTAATGTTTGTGTTGCATTATACATGCCTAAACTTTTTAAAAAGTCATACACTTTTTGATTCGTAATCGTATTGTATAAATAAGTTCCTGCATATTGATTTTTAATTGGTGTATTGGAATAATTATCCGTATAAACAGATTGGTGAATTTTATCTGTTCGAAAGAAAGTGTTGTCTTTTTGTAATTGAGCAACATATTGTTCTTGAATGGATTCTTGAGCAAGCCATACGGTACCATCATCAAATTCTTTTTGATAAAACCACATTGAAACTTGTCCAAAAACCAAAGTCACAACAAATAAAAGAGGCATCATCAAAGGTTTTTGAACAACTTTTACAATTTTTTCTTTTATCGGTCGTTTTTCTTTAAAAGAAGGTTGTACTTCTTTGACTTGTTTTAAAGAAAGAGCTAGACTTACACATAAAACAAAATCAAAAAGAAAAATCCATCGATTATTCACATAATTGAATCCATTAAAAACATAACCAAATAGTGGAATGATAAGTCCTATAAATAAAATCGTCAAACAAATTCGATAAGTTTTGTTGGTTTTAAAAAAGTAAAATGGCAAAATACAAAAAAGCATAACAAGATTAAAGGATAGTGGCGTATAATACCCTAAAGACAAATGCCCTAAAGACAGCGGGGAAACAATAACTTTACTTAAAAGGTTTAAATAATAAGTTAAAGAAAACCATTGAAATCCTTTGGTATCATCTCGAGCACTATTTAAAAATCCAGAAAGTAACGGAAGTAACATAAAAGAAGCTAATAAAATACCAATTAAATACCAAAAGGCCACTTTCCCCACTTGTAAGAAAAAGGATTTCCATTCAAATTTTGAATGGACTTCAAAATAATAAAGAATGGTATACAAAACAACAAAAATAGAAACCATATAAAAAATGTAAAAATTAGAAATAAAGCAAAAAAATGTACTAAAAATAAGTAAATATGGCTTTTTATTTTCAAATAATTGCTCAATACCTAAAATAATTAAAGGTAAATAAATGGCTCCATTACTCAAATTAGGATGTCGAAGAAAACTAAATAATAAATATCCCCCAATCATATATAAAGCACTAATAGGAATGGCAATTTTAACTTCTGTTTTTTTATGCCTCAAATAAATGTACATAAAAATGCCACATGCCAAAAATTTTAGTACAATCAATAAACTATAAGAAATTAAAAAATCAGAAAATGGAAAAACAAGTAAAAACAAATTAAAGGGATCTAAAATCATATAATAAATAAAACTAACAAAATAATCTGCTCCTAATCCAATATTAAAATCAAAATGATTGACAAAATTCCAATCTGTTCTTGTTAAATATTGTAAAAAAGTTGCATGTTGTGTAATCCCATCTTTTTCTTTGATGATACCAATCCAAGTTAAATACTTTCCATTAATTAAAAAAGGAAGAAGAACAAAAAGGAGTGTTAAAATGAGAACAAGTATCAAGATTCCAGCTATTTTTGTTTTTTGTTTCATGATATCCCCTTTTTTCAGCCATTTACATTATATACTATCCTTGTATAACTTTCAAAACAAAAAATAGTGATTTAATATCACTATTTTAATCCATTTTTAATTTGTTTTTTAGAACGAATGGTATAAACAATGACAACAATTAAAATAATAGCAGATGCCGTTGTTCCAAAAATCCATAATAATAATTCCGTATCTTCTAAAAAGTAAGGTTTATAATCAATTTCATAAACTTGAGAAACTTTACCTGAAATATCCACTAAACGAATGGTCGTTTTTCCTTTTTTAAGTTGAATGGTAAATTCATCGCTTTCTTCATTTAAAGCTGTAATATAATCTTGATCATTTAAAAAATAACCTAAAACTAATTCACTGGATTGGATAGTCAACTTCTTTTCTCTTGTAAAATAAGTGTTGTTTTGAATTAAATCTTGATTCATGGATAGAATATAAGGATTTTGCGTATCAATTCTAAAAAGGAAAATATCTGATTGATTATTAGCCACATCGATGGCTTTAATTTCATAGGTTCCATCTTCATTAAATACATGTTCTTTTTCATCAATTTCAACAAAATCACCATGAAAATCGATTCGATAAGCAATTTTTACTCCTTCATTATTATCAGAAGCTTTAACATAAACCGAACCATCTACGATTTCATTTGAATTGACAGGCGTATTGTCAATTTGATGAACTTGCAAAGTTGGCTTTATACTATCCGCATAAAATGCAGAGGATACTTTATAAAAAGAAATTTCATGTAAATTGACAACTTGAATCCATAAATAATACGTTCCGTCCCCATCTTTTAAACAAATTGGTTGATCGGTACTACCATTTTCCCATGTGTCAATGGGTTTTTCTTGATCGGTATGAGACCATGCATAACTAAATTCTTCAATAGCTAAGTGGTTAATATATTGGATTTTGACGGACACTTCATATTCTTGTTGATAAATGGAACTTCCTAAAGTAGAAAAAGAAATAATCGGTGGAAAATTCTCAGTAATATCATTCGGTGTTAAAATTAAAGATATAGAGTAATCTTCTCCTAACTGTCCAGAACTATTGTCTCCCCATGAATAAACTTCTCCACGACTAGAAACCATTAAACTATGCTTTTCACCTAGTGCTAAAGATTGAATTTGATCTTCTGTTGAAAAAGGAACATTTTGAGTTATTTTTTGTGGAGTAGAAATGGAGATGTTGGTTCTAGTTCCTAATTGTCCGCTACTATTTTGACCAAAACTAAAAATATTATGATTAGATGTAATGGCCATTCCATAAAAGAACCCGCTATAGATATCCACAATTTTTTCATTCACTTCTAAATTAAAATTCTTAGACATTTCATAAGGTACACTTTTATCATTTCCGGTGTGAACAATAACGGCCTTATCCGCTAATTGTCCATAGCCATTATAACCAAATCCATATAAAAAATTTAAATTCGTTAAAACATAACTATGAAAACTACCACACGCAATTTGAATTGCTTTTTCTCCATAAAGTTCCAATTTTTCTGGTTTATAGGCATTGATCCCTCTTTTGTCATTTCCTAATTGCCCAAAATTATTATTTCCCCAAACAAAAACATTTCCAAGTTGTGTCAAAGCCAAAGCATGAGAAGATCCAACTGCAATTTTTGTAATTTGCTCATCTTCTTGTAAATCAAAATTTTCTGTAATTTTAATTGGTGCTGTTTGGTAAACATTTTCTTGTTGATTAATACCTAGCTGTCCGTTATTATTTTCTCCAAAAGTAAAGACATCACCCATTTGCGATAATGCGATACTAAAATTTGAGCCACCATCAACTTGAATAATTTTATCTCCTGGTTGTAAATCAAAAAGATCTGTAATACAACTTGCTTCTTTTTTGAGTTGCGAGGCATAGTTTAAATCTCCAACAAAGTAAACTTCTCCACCATCACCTAACTGGCCTTGTCCATCAAAACCAAAACTATAAACTTCTCCAAATTCCGTTAATATAAAACTGTGTTGATCTCCACTACTCACTTCTTTAATCGAATCATTATTTTGTAAGGATATTAAATTCGTAATATCTGATGGATAAATTTTGGAAAATGTTTCTAAATCACTTTCTAAGCTTATATCTCCCCATGTTCCCCAAGCAAAAATTTCACCAGTATCTGTCTTTAGTAAACTATGATTTTTTCCTGAAGAAATACTAAAATTTCGAAAAGACGCCGTTTCTGCTTGCACGTTTTTTGTCTCTTTTTGAATAAAAAAAGGAAAAAGAAGACAAAATAAACACAAAAAAATCGTTTTTTTCATGCGTATCACCTCTAACCATTGCAAAGTATACCCATTTCAAAAAACGAATTTTGTCATTTTATAAGATTTCGAATGATTTTTTAAAAATTTTCTATCGGATACGACGCTAAAGCACTAATATCTAATGAAGATCCTTGTTGATTTTCTTTTAATTTATAGTAAGCACACATTCCTATCATGGCTGCATTATCTCCACACAAACTTAGTTTTGGAAAAATACATTGAATATTTAAAAAATCATGTTCCATCATTTGTTGCATTTTTTCTCTAAGTTCATGATTAGCTGCGACTCCACCAGCTAAAACAAAGGTCTTAACCGGATATTTTTTTAATGCTTTTTTGGTTTTTTGTAATAAAATTTCTACCGCCACTTTTTGAAAAGATGCCGCAATATCTTCTTTTTTATAAGCGATATTTTTACTTTCTAATCGATGAATTAAATGAATTACAGCTGATTTTAAACCACTATAAGAAAAATCTAAAGTTTGATCGTTTTTAGGTAAAGGTAAAGGATAAATGGCTTTCCCCTTTTGTGCTAATTGATCAATAATGGGACCTCCAGGATAACCAAGTCCTAATAAGCGTGAAACTTTGTCATACGCTTCACCAACGGCATCATCAAGGGTTGAACCAACCACTTTAAACGAACATTCTTTTTCCATGTAGACAAATTCTGTATGGCCGCCAGAAATAACCAATGCTAGCAATGGAAAAGTAAAGTCTTGAACAAAACGATTGGCATAAATATGCCCTGCTAAATGATGAATCGGAATTAAAGGTTTTTTTAACAATAAAGAAAGCGTTTTAGCTGCCTGCATTCCTACATGTAAAGACCCAATTAACCCTGGTCCTTGTGTAAAAGCAATATAATCGATATCTTGAAGTGAAATTTTTGCTGTTTCTATCGCTTCTTTTAATACATAAGTAATTTTTTCTACATGTAAACGCGATGCTAATTCTGGCATCACGCCTCCGTATTTATTATGAAAAGCAACTTGTGAAGAAACGACATTGGATAATAATTCTTGATCTTTTAAAACAGCCACACTCGTATCATCACAACTCGTTTCTATCGCTAAAATGATCATTTGTTTTCAACTCCTTTACCATTAAGTAGGCATCTTCATGATTATCATAGTAATCTTTGCGTAGGGTTTCAATTTTAAAACCACATTTTTGATAGACATGAATCGCTACTTGATTACTAACACGTACTTCTAAAGAAAGGCTTTTACAATGTGCTAGACGTACTCTTTTTTCTAAATCTTGCATTAAAATATAAGAAAGTTTTTTCCCTTGATAGGCTTTGCAAATTGAAATTTTTGTAATTTGTGCAATATCAAAAGTAATCCAAAAGCCCATATATCCGATAATTTTTTGATTGTCCACCAATTTAAAATAATAAGCAAAGGGATTTTCTTCTAGTTCATACAAGAAATCTTTTTTTTGCCATGGTTTTAAATATAATTCTTGTTCTAATAGAATAATAGAATCAAGATCCTCTTTTAAAAGCGGTTCTATCGTCATTTTATTCATCCTTTAAATATAATGGAATCAAAGCATCAATATTTTCTATGGGTTGTGTTTTGTTTGCAATAATAATCATTTGCTGAATCACATTTTGTACTGGTTTTGCTGGTAAGTTTAAAAGATGAGCATCTAAAATAGAATCATAATTAGAAAAAGATTTTATGATTTCTTGCGCTTTTGTTAATGGCACTACACATTCTTGGATAACAGGTTTGTGTTGATGATAGATGCCTAAATAACATCGATTGGCTTTTGCATCTAAAACAACAATGCTATCTTGATTCGTTGCATACGCATTAAGACTCGTGATTGCTTTTAAAGGAATCTGGTTGGCATAAGCTAGTGTTTTAGCAATACACATGCCAATCCGAATTCCTGTAAAAGAGCCAGGTCCTATCGTTACGCAAACTTCTTGAATATCTTTTAATTCAATATGGGATTGTTTTAACGCTTCTTGCAAAACCGGGATTGCCATTTCTGATTGTTTTTTTTCAGCAATTTGTTCATATTGATAAATAATTTGATCATCTTGTGTAATGCCAACACACAAAAATTTTGTAGAGGTATCTAAATACAATTTATACATTCTATCACCTGATTCAATATTTTTTGATATTTTTCACCTTGAGCGCGAAAAACAAATTTTCGTTGATTTTTACTAAGATAATGAATATCAATTGCAAAAAATTCATGAAGTATTTCTTGATTTAAAAGAAAATTACTCCATTCAATAAAAACGATATTATTGGGTGTAATCTCTTCTTCTAACTCCATAAAAACACTATTTTCTAAACGATAAGCATCGACATGAACAAGTTCATGATTCGCATCAATGGCATATTTTTTTAAAATGGTAAACGTTGGACTGGTTATTGGTGTTTTTATTCCTAAAGCTTTACCAAATCCTTGAACAAAGGTGGTTTTCCCTGCACCCAAATCACCATTTAAAAGGATAATACTGCCATATGGAATGATTTGAGCTAATTTTGTTGCTAAAGTAAACGTATCCTCAACATTTTTACTTTTATACTCCATTTACTTTTCACTCCTTTTAAGGCCAAAATAATCATATCACAATTACCCTAAAAATCCAATGAAAGAATGCTGAACTTTTTCTGTCGATTTTTGGATAAAAAATTCTTTTTTCTTTGATTTTATGTTAAAATAGATGAGATGGTAGAGGTGTTAGTATGAAAGAAAAACCAAAATATACGCCAATGATGATGCAATATTTAGAAATCAAAGAGCAATATCCTGATACACTCATTCTTTTTCGATTGGGTGATTTTTATGAATTGTTTTTTGAAGATGCTAAAATTGCATCAAAAGTATTAGAACTTGTTTTAACGGGAAAAAATGCAGGAGCCGATGAAAAAGTTCCTATGTGTGGCGTTCCTTATCATTCCATTACTTCCTATATTGAAACTTTAATTAAAAAAGGATATAAAGTTGGGATTGTTGAACAATTAGAAGACCCTCAAACCGTTACCAAAGGAATAGTCAAAAGAGATGTTGTTCAAATTATTACACCTGGTACTTTAATTAACTTAGGATTGGATGAAAAGAAAAATAATTATATTGCCTATGTTGATGATTTTTCTACTTTTTTTTGCTTAGCTTATTGTGATTTATCTACTGGTGAATTAGGGGTCATGAATGTGGCCTCTGATATTTTTCTTTTAACCAATGAATTGCTTGCTTTAGATTGTAAAGAAATTGTTACTACTCCTGCTATTCAAGCAAAATATAGTAAAGACTTCAATAAAAAAGGACAATTTTTTATCACCGTTTCTGAAGAAGAAGCAATGCCTCTTGAAATGCATGAAATTACCGCAAGTATTAAAGATGTGAGACAAGTTCACACCTTATCTAAATTAGTTTTTTATCTCACAAATACCCAAAAAAGACCCATTGAATATTTAAAAATGGCATCGGTGATTCAATCTTCACAATATTTAAAAATTGATAATAATTCGGCCATTAATTTAGAATTGACAAGGACGGTCAGAAGTGATGATCGATATGGAAGTTTATGTTGGCTATTAGATAAAACCAAAACCGCAATGGGTGCAAGATTATTAAAAAAATTTATCAATCGCCCTTTATATAATCAAGCAGCAATTGAAGAACGTTTAACGCATGTTGAAACATTTACAAAAGATTATTTGCGTCGACAAGAATTAGCAAGTTATTTAAATGAAGTTTATGATTTAGAACGTTTAATCGCTAAAATCAGTTATGGAAATGCCAATGCAAGAGATTTATTACAATTACTAAAATCTTTTAAAGTCATGCCTTCCATTAAAAAATTATTACAAGAACTTTCTTTAGATACTTTTAGTAATCAAATTTTAACTTTAGATCCCATGGTTCAAAAATTAGAATCAGCCCTTTGCGATAATCCTCCTTTAAGTGTCAAAGAAGGCGGCATGATAAAACCTGGGTATGATTCCACTTTAGATGATTTAAAACTAGCCAGTAAAGATGGCAAAAATTATTTAGCTAATTTAGAAAATAAAGAAAGAGAAAAAACAGGAATTAAGACCTTAAAAATTGGCTTTAATAAAGTTTTTGGCTATTATATTGAAGTTACGAAATCTTATTTGGGAGCTATTAAAGATGAATTTGGTTACATTCGTCAACAAACCACTTCTAATTCAGAACGTTTCATCACCGAAGAATTAAAAGAAAAAGAAAAATTTATATTAAGTGCTGATGATAAAATTATTAAATTAGAATATGAAATTTTTAATCAATTACGAAATGAAGTTAAATCGTTAACCAAAGAAATTCAACAAGTAGCTGATGTAATTTCCTATTTAGATGTCATCCGATCTTTTGCTGAAATTGCCATTAGTAATCATTATGTTAAACCCTCTTTTAATCATGAAAATAAAGTAGAAATTATTAATGGTCGTCATCCTGTAATGGAAGTCATCAATCGCTCAACAAATTATATTCCTAATGATGTTCATATTGATGAAAATACTTATTTTCTATTAATTAGTGGCCCAAATATGGGTGGAAAATCAACCTATATGCGTCAGGTTGCTGTGGCTATTATTATGGCACAAATGGGCTGTTTTGTTGCTGCAGATTCAGCCAATTTACCTTTATTTGATGGCATTTATACGCGAATTGGTGCTAGTGATGATATGATTTCGGGACAATCCACTTTTATGTTAGAAATGAACGAAGTCAACTATGCTTTACAACATGCCACGAAAAACTCTTTAATCATCTTTGATGAAGTAGGTAGAGGAACGGCTACCTTTGATGGCATGGCTTTAGCACAAGCCATTATTGAATATATTTGTCTACACATTCAAGCAGTTACTTTATTTTCTACACATTATCATGAATTGACCGCTCTTTCTTCATCGTTAAAAGGACTTACAAATTTACACGCGGCCGTTGTAGAAGAAAATGATAAAGTTACATTTTTATATAAAATGGTTCCTGGTGCAACCAATAAATCCTATGGTGTTAATGTTGCAAAATTAGCTCATTTGCCCGATTCTTTATTAGATCGTGCTAAAGATATTTTGCTTGAAAGGGAAAAGAACCCTTCAGTAACCTTATCTACAATTCCTATCATTCAGCAAGTAGAAAATAAGAAACCTAAAGAACCAGATTGGTACAAAGAATTAAAAGATTTTAATCCTTTAGAATCTTCTCCGATGGAAGCGTTAAATTTTATTTATCAATTAAAACAAAAAATGAAAGAAGGGGAATAAATGAACCGCATTTCTATTTTAGATCCTGCATTAGCGGATAAAATTGCTGCTGGAGAAGTTGTCGAACGTCCTAGTAGTGTCGTTAAAGAATTGGTTGAAAATAGCATTGACGCCAAAGCAACACAAATCCAAATTCGTATTATTGATGGTGGAAGAACGCTTATTGAAGTCAAAGATAATGGCATTGGCATGTCTAAAGAAGATGCTATTTTATCCATTCGTCGCCATGCAACGAGTAAAATTAAAACGGATTATGATTTATTTTCTATTCAAACCATGGGTTTCCGTGGAGAAGCTTTGAGTGCAATTAGTTCTGTATCCAAATTTACTTTAATGACTTGTGAAGAAAACCAAGTAGGAACGAAATTAGTGTGTTTGAATAGTGAAGTGGTTCGTATTGAACCTTGTGCCTTAACACGAGGAACCATCATTCAAGTAGAAGAATTATTTTATAACACGCCTGCTAGATTAAAATATCTCAAGGCCGATTCAAGCGAATTTTCTGCTATTTTAGATATTACGAATAAATTAGCTCTAGCTCATCCAGAAATTAGTTTTTCATTGTATTCTAATCAAAAACTAATGTTTCAAACAAGCGGCAAAGACGATATTATTGAAATTTTATCAGAAATTTTTGGACTACAAGTGGCTAAAAACATGCATTATTTTGAAAAACAAACGCATGATTTTAAAATTTATGGCTATACCAGTTCTATTTCTTTTTCTAAATCGAATCGTTATAGTATTTTTACGTATGTCAATGGCCGTTATATTAAAAATAAAGGTTTAACCGATAGTGTGATTGAAGGTTATCATGAACTATTGTTTGAAAATCGTTATCCTTTTACAGTTTTATATATTGAAGCCGATCCAACGATTTTAGATGTCAATATTCATCCAACCAAACAAGATATTCGGATTTCTAAAGAATTTGATTTAAGAAAATTAATAAAAGAAACGATTCATGAAACACTCACACAAACCAAAAAAATCAATGAAATTCGAATGTCTTCAACAAGACAAGAACAACAACCCATTCAACCCTTCTTTGATTTTTCTATTCAAGAAAAAGAAGAAACTTATCCTTCATCTTTCACACAAATGGAAAATTCTAATGAAACTGAATTTGTTATTCCTCAAAGTTTACCGCATCAAGAAGATCATTATTATCTTCCGATTGGGCAAATTCATGGCACCTATATTGTAGCTCAAAGTCAAGATGGTTTTATCATTATTGATCAACACGCTGCTGCGGAAAGAATTCGATATGAACGCTATCAAAAACTATTTTTAGAAAATCATCATTCCATTGATTTATTATTTCCTTTGGTCATTGAACTTTCTAATAGTGATTATCAAGAATTACTTCCGCATTTATCTCTATTAAAAGAAGTCAAAATCGATGCCGAATTATTTGGAAATAATGCTATTAAAATTACTCATGTTCCCTATTATTTAGATAAAATTGATTTAAAAACTTATGTTGAAACCTTGATTCAACAAATTATTCAAAATAAAAAAATTGATTTAAATGCCTTAAAAGATTATGCCATTGCCACTTTGGCTTGCAAAGCCTCTTTAAAAGCAAATGCTCATTTATCTTTTGCAGACATGGAAAAAATCATTCATGATTTATTTGCTTGTCAAAATCCTTATACTTGTCCTCATGGCCGACCAACACTTTTAAAATATACCCTTCAAGAACTACAAAAGGCTTTTAAAAGAACCTAAGATGAAAAAGCCTTTAATTGTTATTGTTGGTCCCACCGCTGTAGGAAAAACGCATCTTTCCGTTCAATTAGCAAAAAAATTAAATGGCGAAATCATTAACGGAGATGCAATGCAAGTTTATCAAGGATTAGACATTTTAACGGCAAAAATTAAAAAAGAAGAAATGGAAGGTGTTCCTCATCATCTATTTAGTTTTTTGCCTATTAGTCAAGATTATAATGTTGCCGATTATCAAAAAAATATCCGTTTAAAAATCAAAGAAATTCAAAATAGAAATAAAACCCCCATTATTGTCGGAGGAACAGGTCTTTATATTAAAGCCGCTTTATATGATTATGAATTTAAAGAACAAAAAGAAAATCAACATCAAGAAATACAAAAAAAATATCAAGATTTTACCAATCAACAATTATTTGATTATTTAACCCAAATCGATGCAGAAAGCGCCAAAATCTTACATCCAAATAATCGAAGAAGAGTTTTACGAGCGATTGAAATCTATGAAAATACTGGTGAATCAAAATCTTCTTTGTTAAATCAACAAAAGCATCATTTGCTTTATGATTGTATTTTTATTGGTTTAACTTTACCGGTAGAAGAATTGAATCAAAGAATTAATAATCGTGTTGAGGAAATGTTTTTGCAACCAATCATTGAAGAAGTTAAAAATCTTCCCACACAATCAACTGCTTCTAAAGCGATTGGTTACCAACAAATTCAAGACTATCTACAAGGGAAATGTTCTTTAGAAGAATGTAAAGAACAAATCAAATTAAAAACAAGACAATACAGAAAACGACAAATGACATGGCTAAAACATCAATTCGATGTACATTGGTTTGATATGAGGCATAATCCTTTCAATGATATTTATAATTATATTAAAGGGGTATGCTCATGGAACGATTCATCGAAATCTTAAAATATATATTTCTAGGTTTTTTACAAGGAATATCAGAAATTCTACCCATTTCAAGTAGTGGACATTTAATGGTTGCTCAACATCTTTTAAAAGTAAATGAGTCCGCTATTGCTACTTTTACTATATTTTTGCATTTTGCATCTTTATTAGCCTTACTTATTTTTTTTAGAAAATTAATTTATCGCATCATAAGCGGTAGTTTTCAATATTTATTTTATAAAAATAAAGACCGAAAAGATGATTTTTTACTTCTTTTATATGTAATTGTAGCAAGTATTCCCATTGGTGTTATCGGAATACTATTTCAAGATTCCATTGAATCCTTATTCTCCAACTTATTATTTGTTGGTTTTAGTTTTCTTTTTACCGCCTTTGTTTTATTAATCATCAGTTTTTTAAAAGAAGGAAATAAAGAAAAAGTCGATTTGAAGGCCGCTATTTATACTGGTTTTGCTCAACTAATAGGAATTTTCCCGGGTGTTTCAAGAAGTGGAGTGACTTTAAGTGGGGCAAAATGTGCTTCTTTAAAACAAGAAAAAGCAAAAGAGTTTGCTTTTTTGCTCTTTATTCCTGCAGCTTTGGGCAGTTTTATTTTTTCTTTAGATGATGCGAAATATTTATTTCAAGATTCTCAAATGGTAATTTTATCGATGATTGCTATGATTGTTGCTTTTATTTTTACTTTACTTTCTTTAACTTTTATTTTTAAAAAATTTAATAATAAACATTATCGCTATTTTGCTATTTATCTTGTTTTTATTGGAATTTTTACAATTTTTATTGGTATTTAAATCATTCGTTGATAAACCGATTTTTCGCCACCAATTGGAACAGCTTGGCAAACTTTTTCATAAAACGGAATGACGTTTTCACCAACACTTCCAATAATCGCATAAGCATAACCATCTTCTTTCATGGCCTTTAACGTGCGAAGCACTAATGCTTTTGCAATCCCTTGATTTCTTTTTTCTAAAGCCACCCCTAATGGTCCAAAAAAGCCTTTTGCTGTTGCATCATAGCAAGCAAAGCCGACAATTTTTTGATCCATAGTAGCGATAAAACAAGTCGGGTTTGCTTTATAGCAAGCTGCTTTTGCTTCACTTGCCCAGCCAGGATGAAAATATTTTTTTATAAATTCTTCTAATAAATAAATATTAGGTGATAAAATTCTTTGAATTTGAAAAGTTTTTTCTTCCACTTTTGATTCTTTTAAATCATATAAATTGACTAACATGTCCATAAGTTTATCTTCCTTTCTTTTTTTATTATACATCATTCTATCTTTTTTTTTTCATTTGATATAAAATAAAGAGGGTGATAAAGATGAAAACCATTTTATATAATCAAAAAGAAATAAAAGTGTTAAATTCTTGTGATGTTTTAGTCATTGGAGGCGGCACAAGCGGCGTTGTCGTTGCCCTTTCTGCTTTAAATCATCAGCAATCCGTAATTATTTTAGAAAAAGGAATTTATTTAGGTGGAAGTGAAACTAGAGCTTTAGTTCATCCTTTCATGGCTACAAAAGTTGGATGCGGAACATTAACGAAAGAATTAAATGAAGAATTTTTAAAATATAGTCCTGATTCTAAATACAACGCCGGCCCTTATGCTTTATCTTTTAATGGCGAAGATTTTGCTACTTTTTATGATCAAAAAATTAGAGAATCAAAAGGCCAAATTTATTATGATGCCACATTTATTGATGTCATCAAAGAAAACAATAAAATTAGCTATGCCATCGCTTATATTCACAATGATTTATATGCCATTGAAGCCAAAACATTTGTTGATACAACAGCAGAAGCTTTAGTATCTAAAGCTGCCGGTGTTCCTATTGATGATCAAGGCGAAAACGGCATGCACCAATCTGTTTCATTGCGTTTTGAAATGGCTAATGTTGATTATTTTAAATTATGTAATTTTTTACGTTCTATTCAATATCAAGGATTTGGTATCCCTGCAGTTGAAGATTCGAATCATTTAGAATTTATTAGAGACAAAGCCTTAATTCCTTATTTTGAAAAAGCCATTCAAGATGGGGTTATTACTTCAGCCGATGTTAAATATATTCAAGGATTTGCAGTACCAGGCAAACCCAATGTAATGTCTTTTAATTGTCCAGAATTGCCTAATTGTAAAGATGTCAACACTCCTGATGGATTTAGTTACTATGCTAGTGAAGGAAGAATGATGGTTCAAAGATTTAGTCGCTTTTTAAAAGGCTATATCCCTGGATTTGAAAACGCCTTTGTCAGCAAAATTGCTGATATGTTAGGCATTCGTGAATCAGTCCGTATTATTGGTGATTATGTTTTAACAGAACAAGATTATCTCAATCAAGCAAAATTTAAGGATGGTATTGCGAAAGCCGATTGGTATGTTGATGTTCATCACGATCACGAAATCAAAGAAGAGGACTTACATCGATATCAACCAGGTGAGTATTATGAAATTCCTTATCGTTGTTTAATTTCTAAACACTGTGATAACCTGATTGTTGGCGGTCGGCATTTATCTTGTAGTTTTCGAGTTGAAGCATCGGTTCGAATTCAAGCAACCTTGCGTGATATCGCTGAAGTCATAGGAAAAGCATGTGCTTATTCGAATCAAAACCATATTGATTTAAACAAAATCAATGGTGAGATTTTTAAATGTAAATAAAATTATAAATTTAAATTTATCAAAAAAGTAAACACTTTCAAAATAAGCAAGTGTTTACTTTTTATTTGGTTCTGGAAAGTCTACATTAATAAAACTATTATTACGCTTATATGATCCTAACCAAGGAAATATTTATTTTAATGGGCAAAACATAAAAAATTTTGATTATGATTACTATCAATCTCTTTTCAGTGTAACATTTCAAGATTATAAAATGTTTTGTTATTCCATTAAGGAAAACATTATGTTTGACAAAAATATTGATAATAAAAAATTAGAAAAAGTTTTAAATTGTCTAAATTTAAATGATTTAATTGCTGAAGTTGGCATTCATACCAATTATACAAAACGATTTGATGAAAATGGCGTGGAATTTTCAGGTGGGGAAGAACAAAAATTGGCAATTGCTAGAGCCTTATATAAAGATTCAAAAATATTTATTTTTGATGAACCTACTGCAACGATTGATCCTTTGGCAGAATATGATTTATTTAAAAATATTTATGAATTGTCTAAACAAGATAAAACAATTATTTTTATTTCTCATCGAATGGGAAGTACCTTTCATTCGGATAAAACATTGGTTTTGAACAAAGGAAAAATTGTAGAAAATGATAATTATAAAAATTTAATGAACAAGTTCGTTCCATAGGGATAGTAAATCATTAAAAAAAGGAAAATCAATAGGGGAATGAGAAAAACGACAAAAAAGCCAACGGAAAGGATTGAGATATACAATCCGAACACCGTGCGAGAGACGGACATCGGCAACGACACTGTAGGTGATTTTCTCTCTTGCGTGGACAAAATAAGAAGAAATCGGAGATGGAAATGGGAAATCAGATAACGAAGTTTATGTTCTATGAATTGTATTGGTCGCTTATCAAAAACGAGAGCGATCAGACGGCGGGACGGTTTATTAAACGTATCTGTCAGTATATGTTTACGGGGAACAAACTGCCGACCTTGAAAGACAAGAAAGAAGCGTTCATTTGGAGCAATATCGAGGACTTTTTGATACGTTCAAAGGAAGCGGAAAAGAACGGGAAAAGTCTGAAAACGCTAAATCAACAAATGCGGCATTTTGCCTTTCTTGAAACGTATTACAGGGCGATTGACCTGATGGACGACGAGCAAAGCGGAGCATACACGAAAGCCTTGTGCAAGTATATGTTCGAGGGCATCGAAACGACCGGACTTATACCGCCTGCGGACGCATATTTTGCACTTGCGAAACTCAGATTATCGTTATCAAAAAAGCGAAGTAACGCCGCCAAAACAAGCAGAAAAACGGAAAAGAAATCTTCCCGAAACGACCTTTCGGCAGTTGGGGAGAGCGATATAAAGGAGACGGGAAAAGCGATGGAAGAAGAAAGGATTCAGATGACTTTCGACGGGTTTATGAAATTGCATCCTGCAATAAAAGACGATATTTACCCGAACGGCAGAGGGATATTGAGAAGCGTGAATTGGGCAAGGTTAAACGAACTCATCGAGGCAGACAAATCGCTTGAACAAAGTCATAGTTTATATTGGTTGTTGCAAAGCGAAAAGTGCCGTGCGGCAATCAAAAACGGCTGACAAACTACCTGCAAAAATACAGGGGGGTATTATGGGCTTAACGGTCATAGCGAGGTACGCATTTGGCTTGCCAAATACCGAGCGTCACCGCTCGCCTCGTTAGGGCAACTGCGTTTCCCTAATACCCTTTTTTATGTACGCAAAACGGGAGGAAAAATGAAATGGAAAACAGAACAAGACCGTATGCCTATACGTTCAGGGCATCGGAAAATGAAAGGAAGATAATAGACGAAAAACTCAAAGCGAGCAGTTTAACGATGACCGACTTTATTATAAAGTCCATTACGAATAAGCCGATTATGATTTTTGAAAATTCAGGTGAAATTCTGAACGAATTGAAAAGGCAGGGCAATAACTTAAACCAGCTCGCAAGAGCGAACTACTGTGGTTTGACAACGAAACGAGATATTTTGTCTTGCGTGGACGAATTAAAGAATACGTATAAGGCTATTACGAAAGCCATAGGGGAATCGTAATGCCGCTATTCAAATGTTCGTCGAGCAAAAGTACACCGAGAAAAGCGATAGCCTATATAACAGATCCGAACAAAGCGGAATTGATTTCAGTGCGCAATTTATTCGAGGACGAGGACTATGCTTCTCAATTTGACGAAACGGCAAAACGATTCGGGAAAGGGACGGGATATAACGAAAGAAAATATTACCATATAAAATTGTCTTGTGCAAGGCAAGATAATGTAAGACCGCAGACGGCACAGAAGTATGCGGAGGAAATGGCAGAGTTGTTATTTCGCGATCACGAATGCGTTATCGCAACGCATACAGACACGAAAACGGTACATAGTCACATAATCGTCAATTCCGTAGACACAATTACGGGAAAGAAATTACATATCAATTCGGACGAATACGCAAAGATGAAAGACGAGGCAAATCGAATCGGTAAAAAATACGGTTTCAGCGAATTGAATTGGCGTAAAGGAGCAAAACATAAGCGCACGTCCGAAGAAAAACATATTATGTTGAAAGGCGGGACGAGTTGGAAGGAAGAACTCCGAGAAGTTATTCAGGAAGGCATAATGGTATCGCATAACGAAGAGGAGTTCATATCCTATCTGCAAACGAATTACGGAGTAGAAATAACGAGAAAAGGCAAAGATTTTTCGTATCTGCATCCACAGAAGAAAAAGGCAATCCGAGGACAACGGCTCGGGACGAATTATACAAAAAGCGAGGTGTTAAAGAAAATTGGAAAACAGAATAACAGGCAGGAGACCGCAGCGGATTATAGACGGCGAAGAAGAGATAGTCACGAACAATCCGGAACTTATAAAACTCGATTCGGCGGTGGACGAGTTAAAGGCAGTAACGCAGGGTGGCTTATTTCAGAAGGCATTGGCGCTATCGAACGAGAAATGCAACAACTTAATCAGACAGCAGACTATGCAAATCGAGGACTTGACGCGGCAAGTGAGGAACGTAAAAGAGAACAACAGCGAAAACGTGAGGAACTTGACGGAAAAAGTAGAGAGCGTGACGAGGCGGCTCGAAACGTTAATAAGCCAACAGGCGGCGATGAAAACGGAAACGGTTCAGGAAGTGCAAATAGCTACGGGAAAGGTGATTAAAGCCGGTGTGGAAATGTTTTCTGCCAAAATTGACGAGGAGACGAAAGAGGTGAAAAACAAGCTGAAAGATGCGGAAAAAGAGATAGAACAGGCAAAGTCGGACATTTATTACGAACGTGGATTTCGTAAATTTTTCTTTTGGGCTACGCCGGTTTTACTTGCCGTTCAGACAGCTATTTCGATAATCTTACTGTTAAAGTAAAAATTTAACGCAGAACCACTTGACTTATCTTGAAAAATATAGTATATATACGATAAACAAAAATTGTATGTGTTTGTTTCAAAAGGATAGTCAGGAGGTTCTGCTGCAATAAAAAAGAGAGGGGAACGAGTGGAGCAGAATCAATATACATATACAAGAAAGATAGGAAGAACTACTTTTTCAATTGTCGTAAAAGAAGCGGAAGGGGCAAAGGAAAAGGTGGATACCGGAATTAAAAAATTGCTGCTGAATGATTTATCGGGAGCAGGATAGGAGGCGGAATATGAAAGCAAGGACGGTGGCAGACGCGATTACGGCGCTTTATTGCAGGTTAAGTGTGGACGACGAACTCGACGGAGATAGCAACAGTATCGTTCATCAAAAGGAAATGCTTGGAGAGTATGCACGAAAAAATAATTACAATAACGTTAAATTTTATGTGGACGACGGCTATTCGGGAACGAATTTTAAT
The DNA here is from genome assembly GCA_000433015.1 of Firmicutes bacterium CAG:631. Classification (GTDB taxonomy): domain Bacteria; phylum Bacillota_I; class Bacilli_A; order RFN20; family CAG-631; genus Caccosoma; species Caccosoma faecigallinarum. The sequence continues at coordinate 149,614 of HF998010.1, read as the reverse complement.
CGTCCTGCGTTTAAGGAATTGATAAGGGATATCGACTCGGGATTTGTCGGAACGGTTATTGTAAAAGACATGTCGAGACTTGGCAGAGACTATCTGAAAGTGGGTTATTACAGCGAGGTGTATTTCGGGGAAGCGGGCGTGCACTTTATTGCCGTAAACGATAACGTGGATAATACGATAGAAAACGATAGCGATTTCACGCCGTTCAGAAACATTATGAACGAATGGTATGCCAAAGACACAAGTAAAAAAGTTCGAGCGGTTATTCGTGCAAAAGGGATGTCGGGGAAATCAACCTGTAACTGTCCGCCGTATGGGTACGTAAAAGACGAGCAAGGGAATTGGCTTGTTGAAAGAGAAGCCGCAGGAATTGTAAAAAAGATCTATGCAATGTGTATTCAGGGTTACGGACCGATGCAAATCAGCAGGAAGTTAAACGAGATGAAAGCAATCTCTCCCGTTGTGTGGAAAAAGAAAGTAGGGTGGAAATATAAACTGGAAAAAGTGGAACGACCCGAACTGTGGACGGTAACGGCAGTACGTCGTATTTTGTCAAATCCTATATATTTAGGGCATACGATTAATTTCCGTACCAAAAAGAAATCATATAAGAGTCATTCGGTGGTTTTTTTGCCAAAAGAAGATTGGGTAATCTTTGAGAATACGCACGAAGCGATAATAGATCAGGATACGTTCGATACCGTTCAGAAGTTGAGAGAAGGCGTAAAGAGAAGACTGTCTATCGACGGCGAGATGAGTATGTTTTCCGGGCTTTTGTATTGTGCCGATTGCGGTGCGAAAATGTATCTGAACAGGCACAGAGGCAGTGAAAAGGATTGTTTTAACTGCGCTTCATACCGAAAAGAGAAAGGACGGGGATGTACTTCACATTACATAACGTTACACGCCGTTGAGGACATTGTGCTTTATGATTTACAGCGCGTTTTAGGTATGGCGAGGAATAACGAAACGGAATTTATCGCTATGCTACAAGAAAAGAGCAAAAGAATGACTAAAAAAGATTTATCCGAAAAGGAGAGGGCGAGAGAAGAAGCTGAAAGACGCATTGACGCTCTTGACCGAATCATTCAAAATCTTTATGAGGATAAAGTAAACGGAACGCTTACCGAGGAACGGTTTATTAAGTTGTCGAAAAATTATGAAAACGAGCAAGCCGAGCTGACAAACAAGTTGAAAATATTGACAAACGAATTAGCAACGGCGCAGAAAGAAACCGCAGACTTAAACAAGTTTATGAGGCTTGTAAAAAGATATACAGAGATTACCGAGTTAAGTCCTGAAATAGTTAGAACGTTTATTGATAAGATTTACGTTCACAAAGGCGAAAAGGCACAAGGTGGGCATAGGCAGACAATAGAAATTATTTATAATTGTGTGGGCGCAGTACCTGAAATGGAAAATAACCGAACTGAAACAAATTCGCTCGACAATAAATCAGGATTATAAAAACGACAGAAAAAACTGCAGGTCAGCCAACCCGAATACGAATACAGCCTTCAAATGATAGCTTAAAGTCGGATAATCGTTGAGATAGTTCGACTTTTTTAATTTCATTTTTTACATGGGAGAGAACAGATTTTGGTTCTCTCTTATTTATTGCCTTACGAAATAAAAGGTTTTTTGTAAGCATATGCAGAATTATAATATAGATTAAGACAAAAAAGGGAGATTTACATGAAATATAAAATATGGCTGGACGAATGGTTTCGTAATTACATACAGCCTTCGTCGAAGAAAAAGACGTGCGAGAGATACTCGGAAATTATTGAAAAACACCTGAAAGTAAAATTGGGGGAATACGAACTTGATGAGCTGACGCCGCTCGCGTTGCAGAGATATGTTACGGAACTGCTGAAAGGCGGCAATATCGTAACGGGAAAAGGCTTGTCGGCAAACTCTGTAAACGGCATTATTACCGTAATACAGAATTCACTGAAACTCGCGTATATGCTCGGCGAGGTCAAGGAATACTCGGCGAATAAAATCAAACGCCCGAAAGCGAAAGAAAAAGAAGTGTCCTGCTTTACTCTTTCGGAACAAAAAAGAATCGAATGCGCCGTATTATCAGGCAAAAAGCCCAAACTGTTCGGCATTGTACTCTGTTTATACACGGGACTCCGCATCGGAGAATTGCTGGCTTTGGAATGGTCGGATATTGACTTCAATAAAGGCACGATTACGGTAAGTAAAACCTGTCACGACGGGCGGGGCGAAAACGGGAAAATGTGCCGTATCACCGATACGCCGAAAACGGCGTCGTCAAAGAGAGCGATACCGATACCAAAACAACTTTTGCCGCTTTTGAAAGAGAAGAAAAGGAATAGCCTTTCCAAGTACGTGATAGAGACGACGAAAGGGGAACCGGTCAGGGTAAATTCCTACCAAAGGAGTTTCGAGACGTTACAAAAGAAACTCGGGATAGAGAAAAAAGGCTTTCACTCGCTCC